>CAUJEM010000024.1 GCA_963169915.1 Myxococcota bacterium | reverse complement strand
GAGCACGTGCCCCTGCTCGGCGATCGTCCTGGCGAGCTCGAGCTCGGCCGTCTTGTGCGCGAGCTCCCCCTGGTGGGCGTGCTGGCGGGCCTGCTCCAGCGCCGTGGACAGCTCGCTCATGCGGGCGCCGCGGGCGCCGTGCTCCGCGACGAACTGGGCGGTCTTCGCGGTCAAGCGCTCCACCTCCTCCGAGAGCACCCGGATCTCCCGCTTGTGCTCGAGCATGCTGGCGGCAAGCTCATCGCCCTTGCCGCCGCTCACGCGGCCGTCCGCGTGGAACACCGTGCCGTCCAGGCTCACGGCCGTCTGCTCAGGGTGAGCCTGGACCCACTCGAGGGCGCCGCGCGCGTCCTGCACGACGACCGCCTCCCCGATGAGCACCGCCACCAGCCCCGCGTCCTCCGGCGCGTAGCTCAGCGCGTCCGCGAGGCGCGTGATCCCCTCCGGCAGGGGCCCGCCACGTCGGCGCGGCCCAGCGACGAAGCGCGCTGCGCGCGGCAGGAGCGTCGCGCGCCCGCGCTCGGTGCGCCGGAGCTCCTCGAGCAGCTCGAGCCCCTGCTCCGGGCTCTCCACGACGACGGTCTGGAGCTGGTGCCCGAGCAGCCCGGCGAAGGCCTGCGTCAAGTGCTCCGGCGCCTCCAGCCGATCCGCGACCATCCCGAGCACCCGCTCCGGCGAGTGCTGGAGCAGCGCCTTGGTCCCGACGCCCACGCCCTCGAGCCGGCGGTGCAGCTCCTCGAGCGCGCGGAGCCGGCTGCGCTTGAGCCCCAGCTCGTTCTTGGCGGCGTCGACCGCCCGCTCACTCTCGAGGTGCTGGGCGCGTAGCAGCTCGAGCTCTTGTTCGAGTTGGGCGCGCTCTGCCATAGTCAGGCGCTTGCCCTCGGCGAGATCTTGGACGCTCCGCTCGAGCTGGGTGCGGCGCGCCGTCAGCTCCAGCCAGGTGGCGTCCAGCCGCTCGAGCAGCTCCCGGAGCTGCTCGGTGCGCGCGCCCACCTCGCCGATCCGCTGCGTCAGCGCGTCGATGCGGGCGCTCGTCCCAGCGATCTTGCGTTGACCGTCGGACACCTGCGCGCGCTCTTCGCGCTGCTGGGCTTCGGCGCCCGCCAGGACGCGCTGGAGCTCCGCCAGCGCCGCGCCCTCTTGCTCGACGTCCGCGTCCCGCTGCGCCGCCTCCTCCGTGAGCGCCTCCAGGCTGCGCCGTAGCCCCGCGAGCTCCGCCTGCAGCACCGCCTGGCGCTCATCCCCGGCGGCCAGCTCGGCCTCACCGCTGGCGAGGCGCTCCTGGAGGTGCGTGAGGCGCTCTCGGGAGCGCTCGAGCGACGCTTGGAGCCCGCTCACGAGGTTGTCCGCCTCGAAGGCCTCCCGGGAGGCCTGATCGGCCGCGGCCTCGGTCTCCAGGGCGACGTCGCGATGCGCCTCGTGCGCGGCCTCCTCCTCCGCGAGGCTCTGGCGCGCTTGCTCGGCCTGCGCGGAGGCCTCCGCGTGGGTGCCGCTCGAGACCCGCTGCAGGACGGTGAGCTCCAGGAGCTTGTGGGAGGCTTGGTGGAGCGCGAGCCGCTCGAGCTCCGCTCGGTACTCCAGGAAGCGCTCGGCCTTGGCGACCTGGCGCTTGAGGCCGCCGCGAGCGCGCTCGAGCTCGGTCACGATGTCGTTGATGCGCACCAGGTTCTGGCGCGTCTGCTCCATCTTGCGCTCCGACTCCTTGCGGCGGGCCTTGTACTTGGTGATGCCGGCGGCCTCCTCGATGAAGCGGCGGCGATCCTCCGGGCGGGCGCTGACGATCTGACCGATGCGCCCCTGCTCGACGATGGAGTAGGCCTTGGTGCCGGCGCCCGTCCCCAGGAACAGCTCGGTGATGTCCTTCAGACGCACCTGCGTCTTGTTGATGAGGTACTCGCTCGTGCCGTCACGGAAGAGGCGGCGCGTCACCGCGAGCTCCGGGTAGTCTTTGAACTCCGGCGGGAGGGACTGCGCGTACTCGGCGTCCGTGTTGTCGAAGGTGAGGGTCACCTCCGCCATGCCGCTGGCGGCGCGGCTCTCCGAGCCGTTGAAGATGACGTCGCTCATGGAGGCGCCGCGCAGGTGCTTGGCGCTCTGCTCCCCCATGCACCAGCGGATGGCGTCCACGATGTTGGACTTGCCGCAGCCGTTGGGGCCCACGATGCCGATGACGTCGTGATCGAAGTGGACCACCGTGCGGTCCACGAAGGACTTGAACCCGGAGATCTCTAGCTTCTTGATGTACATTCCGTGCAGTTCCCCCAGCGTAAGGGCAGGGCGCCTGGCCGCCACCGAGGGCGCCCAGACCTCACCGGCACCACTGACCGTGCCGGTCGCCGCCAGTGGCACGACATGTAACGTCACGCGTGGCGTCTACTCATTCGTACATCACTGAACGGACGCGTACAACCCCAAATGCTGAACAGGCGTTGATTTCTTCTCGCAATTCCGGCGCAGGACCGGGTCACGGCGAGCCGCCGCCGGGCCTCGGTACGTTGACATCCTGGGTGGCTGGACGCATCTAGCGCGCACCGAGATGACCTACGAGTACGCGTGTGAGGCCTGCGGCCATCGCTGGGAGGCGGAGCAACCCATCAGCGCCGCCCCCCTCAAACAATGCCCCAAATGCCACGCTCAGGCCGCCAAACGGCAGATCTCCGGCGGGCAAGGCTTCATCCTGAAGGGCGGGGGCTGGTACGCCGATCTCTACAGCTCGAGCTCGGGGAGCTCCAAGGGGGGCGAGGGCGGCGCCAGCACGAGCTCCTCCTCCACGGAGTCCACCGGGGCGGGGAGCGCCAAGGCGAGCAGCGGCGACTGAAGCTGCGCCTACGCGGGCGGGGAGCTCCCTCGCTCACGGGGGCGAGGGGAGCTGCGCGAGGCGCTCCCGAAGGCTCCGCGCCCGCGCCGCATCACCGGCGCGTTCGGCCAGCTCCGCCGCCAGACCCAGCAGCTCCGGGCGCGCGGCGCCGCGCGCCTGCTCGCAGCGCCAGGCCTCCTCCAAGGCGCTCGAGGCCCGGGCGGGCTCGTCCAGGGAGGAGGCGGCGAGCCCTTGAAAGAGCGAGCAGTCGCGGAGCCCGCCGTCGAGCGCCGCTTGGAAGTGCGCCCGGGCGAGCGAAGGCTGGCCCCCGGCTTCCAGGTAGGTCAGCCCCGCGAGGTGATGGTACTGCGCACGGGCTCGCCCCGCGGGCGGGTGCGCCTCCAGCCACGCGAGCCAAGGCGTTGCCTCGGCGTAGCGGCGGGTCGTCACCAGCGCCGACAGGACGTTGAACGCGAGCGTCTCGCTCGTGGGGCAGCCCAAGGTCTTCGCGGTGGTGGCCGCGGCCAGCACCGCGTCGGCGTCCCTCGCGGCCACGGCGCGCACGACCGCGCGCTCTTGGGCGCGGCACAGATCCGTCGGTAGCCGAAAGCGCGGCGGTGTGGCCTCGAGCGCGCGGTCCTCCAGCGCGAGCAGGGCGATCCCGTCGGCGTAGGGGCTCCGCTGCAGGCTCGAGACGAGCAGCGACGCCGCGCCCCAGCAGGTCACCGCCGCCGCCGCGGCGAGGCTCCAGCGGCGACCAGGGCGCGCCGCGAGCTCTGCGCCGAGGAGCAAGCCGACCGCCCCGACCCCGGGGAGGGCCCAGCGGTCGGCCAGGACGAGCTTGCCCGCGGCGTCCGGCACGCGTGGATCGGCGATGAGCAGCGTGAGGCCGAGGCCGCCCGCCGCCCACACCAGCGCCGCGAGCCCGAGCGGCTGGCGGCGCCGCAGCGTGGGGACCAGGAGAGCCGCCGCCGCCGTCAGGCTGAGCGCCGCGAGCGCCAGGGTGCCAGGCGCGACCACCTCGACGTTCGCGAGGTGCCGCAAGCCCGTCTCGAGCTGAAAGGGAAAGAGAGCGCGCGCGTAGGCGGCCGCCCCGACGAACAGCCGGACGGGAGCGGTCTCCAGCGCCGGGGCAGGCACGCCCGCGAGGACCAGGGCGCGCGCGCCCAGGTAGAGCGCGAGCACGCCCAAGGACGGCGCCAGCACCCACGCGCGCCGGAGGCGCTCGCCACGAGGCGTGCTGCTCCAGAGCAGCGCGGCGAGCGGCGCCAAGCTGGCGACGGCGACCTCCTTGCTGAGCAGCGCGACGCTCAGCAACGCCGCCTGCACGAGCAGCCAGCGAGCTCGGCCCTCGTGGAGGTAGCGCTGCAGCCCATACAGGCTCCACAGCGAGGCGCTGAACGCGACGACGTCCGAGCGCGCCATCACGAGCGACACGGGCTCGACGGCCGCCGGGTGGAGCGCGACGACGCTCGCTCCGAGGAGGCTCGGGAGCCTCCCGGCGCCAGCGCCGCGCAGCAGCGCCGCGACCGCCACCACCGCGCTCGCGAACCAGGCGAGCTGCACCCCGTGGTAGACCCAGGGCGCGCCGCACCCGAGCAGGGTCTCGACGAGCCAGCTCAGCTTCGTGAAGGGGCGCCAGTATCCGATGGCCTCCCCGGACGAGGCCCAGAAGTAGTCATGGCTGAGCTGCGCGGGCAGGCTGCGCCACGCGCGCAGGGTGGCGTTGTCTCGGATCAGGAACTCGGCGTCGCCGACGAGCTGAAACCCCAGGTTGCCGCGGTACGCCACCGCGAGCGCGACGAGCGGCGCGAGGTACACGGCCGCGTCCAGCGCTCGCGCGCGCCACGGGGTCAAGCCTCACCCCGCGGCGGCATCAGAGCCTCATCGTACGGCGAGGAGGGCCCGCTCAGTAGAGCGCGGCGATCTCCTTCCCGTACTTTTCCATCACCGCGCGGCGCTTGAGCTTCATGGTCGGCGTCAGCAGCCCATTTTCGACGGTGAAATCCTCCGTGGTGATGGCGAAATCCTTCGGCTTCTCGTAGCCCTTGAAGTTCGCCGAGCAGCGCTCCAGCTCGGCCGCGAGCACCTTCTTCACCGCGGGGTTCTTCGCGACGTCCCCCAGGGTCTCGCCGGTGTCTTGCGCCCACTTCTCGAGCGTCTGCAGATCTGGCACGACGAGCGCCACGTTGTGCGGCTTGTTGTCGCCGTAGATCATCACGTTGGCGAAGAAGGGCGAGAGCTTGAGCTCCTCCTCCAGGGGCGAGGGGACGACGTACTTGCCGTTCTCGAGCTTGTACTGCTCCTTGATGCGCCCCGTGATGTAGAGGTAGCCGTCCTCGTCCAGGTAGCCCATGTCCCCGCTGCGGAAGGTGCGATCTTCCAGCAGCACCGCGGAGGTCTCCTCCGGGCGGTTGTGGTAGCCCTGCATGATGTTGGGCCCGGCGATGAGGATCTCCCCGTGCTTGGGGTCCCCGGTGACGGCGCGATCGATGCTGATGGTGACGCCCGGGATGGCGGGGCCCACGCTGCCGATCTTCCGGTGCCCGGGGTAGTTGGCGGTCGCGATGGGGCTCGTCTCCGTGAGCCCATAGCCCTCGTAGACGAAGATGCCGAGGGCGTCGATGAACTCCGCGACCTCTTTGTTGAGCGCCGCGCTGCCGCTGAAGGCGTACTGCAGCCGCCCGCCGAATTTCTCACGGATCTTCGAGAAGACCAGCTTGTCCGCCAGGCTGAGCGTCAGGCCCTCGAAGAAGCCCAGGGCCTCGCCGCGGCCACGCCTGGTAGCGGCGGCGATGCCGCCCTTAAAGAGCGCCTGGATGATGCCGGGCTTCTCCGACATCTGCTTGTTCACGCCCGCGTAGATGCGGTTGAAGATGCGCGGGACGGCGAACAAAATGGTGGGCTTGACCTCGGCGAGGTTGGCCACGAGGTTGGCCACGTCGTCGTTGATGGCCACCTGCGCCCCCTGGCTCAGCATCACGTGCAGCTCGCAGGTCTGGCCGAAGGAGTGCGCCCACGGCAAAAAGGAGAGCGAGCGGTCCTCGGTGGAGACCGGGAACAGCGCGGGCACGGCGCTCACGTTGGACGCGATGTTGCCGTGGCTCAAGATGACGCCCTTGGGGTTACCGGTGGTGCCCGAGGTGTAGATGAAGCCGGCGACCTCCTCCGCGGCTGGACGCTCGGCGGGCGTCGGGGTGGCCGCGCCGCGCTTCAAGGCGGCGGCGTAGGAGTCGTCGTGGGTCTCCGGGAGCTCGAAGCCCAGCACGCGCTCCAGGGACGGGACCTCCGCGCCCTTGAGCGCGCAGAGCTTCTCGTAGATGGAGTTGGTGGCGCCGAAGACGACCTTGGCGCCGCAGTCCGCCAAGATGAAGGCCCACTCGTCCGGCTTCTGCGCTTCGTACATGGGCACGTAGGCGGCGCGGAGGCCATAGGTGGCGTAGGCGGCGGCCGCCCACTCCACGCGGTTGTTGGACACCACGCCCACCTTGTCGCCGGGGCCGACGCCGAGCGCCTTGAGCGCGGCGCGCAGCGCGTCGACCTGCTTCTGGAAGTCACCGAAGGTGATCCAGTTCCACCCGCCTGCCCCTTTGGTCCCGAAGAGAGGCCGCGTCGCGTTGGCCGTGCAGCTGCGCTCATACAGATCGACGAGGTTGGTGATGGCGGTACTCATGGACGACGAAGCTCCTCTCGACGCGCCACGGGCGCGGAAAATCCTGCGCGGACCATAGAGGAGGCGGCCGGGTGGGGTCAACGGCGTCAGCGGCGCCCCTGCTCCGGCGTCAGCAGAGCGAGCGCGGCGGCAAGTGCGCGGCAGCGCCCCATGACTCGCTGGTGGCGGGCGCACCCGGCAGGTGAGCGTGCGGGGGAGCGCGGGCGCGGGGAGGTGCGGGAGGCGCGGGGAGGTGCGGGAGGCGCGGGGAGGCGCGGGAGGCGCGGGAGGCGCGGGGAGGCGCGGGGAGGTGCGGGCGGCGCGAGCGGGGGCGGGCGGCGCGAGCGCGGGTGGGGGAGCGGGCGCGGGCGCGGCAAGCATCGTGCGGCGCGCTGCCACACGGCGCTCGGCTCGCTGCGCGAAGCGCTCGCGTGTCTCGAGGTCGTCGCGGCGCTCGGCGCTCTGCCCGAGGTCGCGCCGGAGCTTCGCGACCGCTTCGACCGCGTGCTCGTCACACGCGTGCGCCTCGTCGGCGGCCACTGCGCCGAAGCGGCGGGAGTCGGCATCACGTCGGCTCCCGCCACCCGCACGCCCTCGCACCCGCCCTCCGCCTCTGGTCCACCCCCGAGCACACGATCAGGTCGAGCGGTCGAGACAGCGCGGGGTCGCAAGGGCGCGGCCTCGGACGGCGGCGCGCGCTCCCCCGCAGGCGCTGTCCTGCCACCCCTGCATGGAGGCCGGGCGGAGGGCTTGGTAGCCTGCGCCGCATGTTTTCCCGGAATCTGGCAGGTGTGATGGCGGTGAGCGTGGCGCTGGTCACGGGCTGCGGTGAGGATGACGCCGGATCGAAGGGGGAGGCCGATGGCGGAGCCGGAGTGAGCGGGAGCGGGGGCGGGAGCGGGAGCGGGGGTGCGAGCGGGAACGGGGGAGGGAGCGGGAGCGGGGGTGTGAGCGGGAGTGGGGGTGCGAGCGGGAGGGGGGGTGCGAGCGGGAGGGGGGGCGTGAGCGGGAGCGGGGGAGTGAGCGGGAGTGGGGGAGTGAGCGGGAGTGGGGGAGTGAGCGGGAGTGGGGGTGCGAGCGGGAGCGGGGGAGTGAGCGGGAGCGGGGGAGTGAGCGGGAGTGGAGGTGTGAGCGGGAGCGGGGGTTCGAGCGGAGCTGGGGGTGGAGGCAGTGGAGGGACGGGGACGGTGGACGAGCCCTGCGCGCCGAACGGCGCGCTGGCGTGCGTGGGGCACGCTCAGCGGGTGCAGCTCGCTTGCAATGGTGGCAAGTGGGTCACGACCGGCAGCTGTCCTTCCGGACAGAACTGCGACACGCGCAGCGGGAACGCAGGGCTGTGCGAGCCCGTGGTACCTTCCTGCGTCGGCAAGGCGCCGGGGGATACGTTCTGTGAGGGGCAGGTGGTCAAGGAGTGCGGTCCGGACCTGGTGACTACGGAGGAGGTGGAGACCTGCACGGGGCGGGCGTGCGTGGGCGGGGCCTGCTCGGGGACGTGCACGCCGGGCGCGCGGCGCTGCAACGGCGCTCGGCCGCAGCAGTGCGACGGCGCGGGCACGTGGCAGGACGCGGCGGCGTGCAGCGCCGGGACGGAGTACTGCTCGGCGGGGCTCTGCGAGAGCTGCGCGGGCGGCACGGGGGACTGCGACGGCGACCCGAGCAACGGCTGCGAGGTGAACCTGAATGCGCCGGCCACCTGCGGCACCACGTGCAGCAACCGCAAGGCATGCAGCACGGTGAACGGCACGGCGACGTGCACGGGCGGCACGTGCGGCATCACGTGCGCGAGCGGCTACGGCGACTGTGACAATAGCGCGAGCAACGGCTGCGAGGTGAACCTGAGCGCCCCTACCACCTGCGGCACTACCTGCGCTAACCGCAAGGCGTGCAGCACCGGGGAGGTCTGCACGGGGGGCGCCTGCACCGCCAGCGCTGGAGCTCCGAGCTGCGCCACCAGCGGTCCTGGCAAGAGCGACTGCGGGCCTGGTGGGAACGAGAGCTGCTGCA
>CAUJEM010000023.1 GCA_963169915.1 Myxococcota bacterium | reverse complement strand
AGATCAAGCGCAAGCCGGTCGTCCGTGGCGACGAGATCGTCATCGGCGAGGTGATGCTCCTCAGCCTCAGCTTCGACCACCGCATCATCGACGGCCACGTCGGCGCGGCCTTCGCTCAAGAGATCGTCGCGTACCTTCAGGAGCCGGAGCTGCTCTTCATCGAGGGCTGAGCAACTCGCCGAATGGTGCAATGCGTCATCCTGGGGCGGTTCTGCACTTCGCTCGCTCCGGCTGGAGACAGGGTGTAGACTCCACGTCGAGTTCAGCATGACGATCTACAGGAAGCAGCCTCGCTGGGTCGCCAGCTTGCTCGTCTCCGCCCTGCTCGTGGGCACTGCCGCGCCCGCCCTCGCGCAGGACGCCGCTCCCACGGCCGAGCAGGTGAAGGCAGCGTCAGAGGAGTTCGAGCAGGGGCGGCGGTCGTTCAAAGAGCGTGAGTACGTCGAGGCGGCGGAGCATTTCGAGGCTGCCTTCGCGCTCGCGCCCGCGGCGGCGGTGCTGGTGCTCGCCATCCAAGCTCGAGAGAAGGCCGAGCAGCTCGATCGGGCCGCGACGCTCGCGGCCTTCGCGCTCGCGAAGTACCCGGATCAGGCGCAGGTCAAGAAGGCCGGGCAGCCCGTCGTCACGCGCGCCAAGCGGGAGCTTCACGCGCTGACGGCGCGCTGTGACACGGCCTGTGAGTGGGTGCTCGGTACGAAGCTGGTGTTCGGCGGCGCGGGGACGGAGCGGCTGTTGTTCGTCACGCCGGGAGAGCAGACGCTCACCGCGGGCTGGAGCGAGGGGCGCAGCCAGCGTCAGGCGTTCACGGCCACGGCAGGGGGAGCGAGTGAGCTGCTGTTCCACGAGCCGCCTCTGCCGGAGCCCAAGCCCGCCGCGGAGGCGCCCGCGGTGCCCACCCCCGCGGCGCCCCGGCCGGATGCTGCCGCGCCTGGGAGGGTCGAGGGCGGTACGGCAGCGACCGAGGGGTGGTCGCCGGTCGTGTTCTGGGTTGGCCTCGGCGCCACGGCAGTCCTCGGAGGGGTCACCGCCTGGAGCGGCTTCGACACCCGGGCCAACCCGGGCGTGGACGCCGTCAAAGAGGCGTGTGACAGCGGGAACGCGGCGCGCTGCAACTCCCTGTACGACCAAGGGCAAGACGCCGAGCTTCGGACGAACGTGCTGGCGGGCGTCACGGCCGGCGTCGGTCTCGCGACGATCTTGATCGGCGTGCTGGCGACCGACTGGCGCGGGACCGAGGAGTCCGCCCAGGGTCCGAAGCAGGCGCGGTGGACGCCCGTGCTCAAGTGGGGAAACGGCGCTACGCTGGGCGCCATGGGGAGGTTCTGAGGCGGTGGTCGCAGCCAAGCTCATCGACATCGGCGTCGAAGGGCGCCAACGGATGGACCGCTACGAGCTGGTCGGGGAGATCGCGTCTGGCGGTATGGCCACCGTGTTCCTCGGCCGCTTGGGTGGCATGGGGGGCTTCCAGCGCTTCGTGGCCATCAAGCGGCTGCACCCGCACCTGGCTGGCGAGCGCGAGTTCGTCGAGATGTTCTTGGACGAGGCGCGCCTCGCGGCGCAGATCCACCATCCCAACGTGGTGCCCATCTTGGAGGTGGGGGCGAGCGAGCGTGGGTACTACCTGGTCATGGAGTACATCGAGGGTGACACGCTGGCGCGGCTCATGGCTCGCGCCGCCACCTCGGGCAAGAAGCTCCCCTTGGCGGTCGGCATCCGCATCGTGGTGGACATGCTCACCGGCCTGCACGCCGCCCATGAGCTCAAAGACGAGACCGGCGCCTCCTATGAGCTGGTGCATCGAGACGTCTCGCCACAAAACGTGCTGGTCGGCATCGATGGGTCCGCGCGCATCACGGACTTCGGCGTGGCACGGGCGGAGGCGCGCCTGAGCGCCACGCGCGTGGGGCAGCTCAAGGGCAAGCTCGCCTACATGGCGCCAGAGCAAGCGCAGGGGAGCCCCACGGTCGATCGTCGCGCGGACGTCTTCTCCGCGGGCATCGTCTTGTGGGAGGTGCTCGCTGCCCGGCGGCTGTTCAAGGCGGAGAACGAGGCGGCCACGCTCTCGCGGGTAGTGAGCGAGCCCATCGCCAAGGTCTCGCAGGTCTCGCCGGACGTCCCGCTCAGGCTGAGCAACGTCGTGGCCAAGGCGCTGGAGCGGGACGTCAGCAGCCGGTACGCCACCTGTCAGGAGTTCGCGGACGCCCTCGAGGAGGCCGCGCGGGCGGTCAACCTGCTAGCCACCCCGCGTGAGCTGGCGCAGTACACCTCGGAGGTGCTCGGCCAGGAGATCGCGCAAGCGCGCGAGGCCGTCCGCGCTTGGCACGCCCGCAGTGAGCCCAGTCAAGCGGCGCCGAGCGAGTACCTGGAGGGCAGGGGACACGAGGCGGTCGCCCTGGGCAGCGCCTCCAGCGTGTCCGCGGCGACGCTCTCGCTGCCCGCGGGCGGCGCAAATTCCGGCGTTACCAGCATCGACGGGGGCCCGCTCCCGGCGGCGCCAGCGCCGGGCCGCCGGCGGGCGGTGGATGTGGGTGGCGCGGGCCGGGCGCAGCTGGCGGTGGGCGCTGCGTTCTTCCTCGGGCGGCGCTCCCCAGAGCCCGCGGCTGCCGGTGAGGGCTCGGGAGCTCCCGTCCCCGTCAAGACGACGGCGGCCGCGGAGCCCCAGGCTGCTCCCCCCAGCGCGCCGGCGGCGACCGTGGCCCCGTCCAACTCCGCGCTCACCGAGCCCGCCACCGCCGCGCCGGCTGCCGTGCCGGTCACCGCCCCTCCACGCGCCGTGGCGCCGAGCCGGCCGGCGGAGCCTCGAGAGCCCAAGAGGCCCGCGGAGCCGGTCGGAAAAGCGGGGGGCAGCGACGTCGATCTCAGCAACCCCTACCGTTGACAGCCTGGGGCATGGCTGCTAGTTCTCCGCGCCCTTACGGGGTCCAGCCGAGAGTGTGTGGTCAGTCTCGAGCCCCCCAGACGGCCTGAGGCTTCACCGTGGCGGTTCAAAGAGTCAGTGTGTTCTCCGGGAACGCGAACCCTGCGTTGGCCGCGG
>CAUJEM010000022.1 GCA_963169915.1 Myxococcota bacterium | reverse complement strand
CTGACGATCTGGCACGAGCTGGCGCACGTCTTTCACCTGCACGCCACGGAGAGCCGCGTGCCGCGCTGGTTCACCGAGGGCCTGGCGGAGCTGGAGACCGAGCTGGCTCGCCCGGAGTGGACGCGGCAGCTCGACGGGCTGCTCTACGAGGCGCTGCGCGCCCAGCGGCTCCCCCAGCTCGCCAGCATGAACCACGCCTTCACCCGCGCCGAGCAGCTCGAAGATCTCGCCGTGGCCTATTACGCCTCGAGCCAGCTCGTCGCCATGCTCTACGTGCGCTACGGCGACGCGGGCGTGGTGCGCCTGCTCCAGCGCTGGCGCGACGGCGCGCGGGGCGCCGACGCGCTGCCGCTCGCGCTGGGCCAGAGCCCCGGCCAGCTCGACGAAGACTTTCGGCGCCTGCTGGCGCGGCGCCTCGAGCGCTACGCGCAGCAGTTCGTCCCGCTCGCGCGGCTCGGGCCCCGCGCCGCGCTGGCCGCGGCGGTCACCCTCCAGCCGAAGCGCGCGGAGGCCTGGGCTCGGCGTGGGCTCGCGCACCTCCAGGACGGTGAGCGTGAGCCGGGCCTCGCCGCGCTCGAGACCGCGCTCGCGCTCGAGCCCCGCCAGCGCGACGCCCTCTACGCCTTGGCGCGCGCGCGGCTGGCGGAGGGGGAGCGCGCGGTCGCTGGAGCGCTGGCGCAGCGGCTGCTCGAGGCGGGCGGGGACGGCGTCGCGACGCGCCTGCTGCTCGCGGAGCTCGCGGACTCTCCCGCGCGGCGACGCGAGCACTACGAGCGCGCGCGCCAGCTCGATCCGACCAGCGCCGAGCCGCTCCGGCGCCTGGCCCAGCTCGCGCGGCAGACCCACGACGAGCCCGGGGAGCTGGGCGCGCTGCTCGCGCTGACGCGGCTGGAAGAGCACGATCTCGAGGCGCACCGGCGCGCGCTCGCGCTGCTCGTCGGCGCGCGACGCTGGGACGAGGCGGTGGAGCTCGGCGCGCGCGCCATCGAGGTGGGCGTGCTCGATGGCCAGACGCACGCGCTCTACGCGGAGGCGCTGCTCGGTCAGGGAGAGCGCGCGCGTGCCGCCTTCGAGCTGGAGAGCGCGGTGGCCTGCGGTGGTCGCCCCGGGGAGCTGGCGGACCTCTGGCGCCGCCTGGCAATGGTGCGCCGTCAGGCGGGCGACCTCGACGGCGCGCGCCGGGCGGAGCGCGAGGCGACGGCGCTCGGCGCGCCTTGAGCCCTCCGCCCTTCAGCCCTCGTCGTCGCCGCTGGCGCCGCGCAGCCCGAGCGCGCGCGCCTTCTTGTAGAGGTGGCTGCGCTCGAGCCCGAGCGCGCGCGCCGTGGCGGCCATCTGCCCGCCGTGGTGCGCGAGCGCGCCCTCGAGGATGCCGCGCTCGGCCTCCTCCACCAACACCCGGAACGGGACGCCTGGACGAAACGCGCCGCCGCTGGGCGCGGCGAGCGCGGCGCCGAGGCTCTGGGCCACGTCGCTGGCCGTGATGACGTCGTCCGGGCTCAAGATGACCAGCCGCTCCACCAGGTTCTTCAGCTCTCGGACGTTGCCCGGGAAGGCGTGCTGGCCGAGCGCCGCCAGCGCGCCAGGATCCAGCCGCACCCCGTGGCGCGCGTTCTCTCGGGCGGACTGCTCGAGGAAGCGCGCCGCCAGCTGCGGGATGTCCTCGCGGCGGGCCCGCAGCGGCGGCAGCTCCAGCGGCAGCACGTCGAGCCTGTCGTAGAGATCCGCCCGGAAGGCGCCCGCCTCGCAGGCGGCGCGCAGATCTCGGTTGGTGGCCGCCACGACGCGCACGTCCACCTTGATGACGTCGTGCCCGCCGACGCGCTCGATCTCGCGCTCTTGGAGCACGCGCAGCAGCTTGGCCTGCATGGGCAGCGGCATGTCCCCCACCTCGTCCAAGAAGAGCGTCCCGCCGTGCGCGCGCTCGAACTTGCCGCGGCGCTGCTTGGTCGCGCCGGTGAAGGCGCCCGCCTCGTGGCCGAACAGCTCGCTCTCGATGAGCTCCGCCGGGACGGCCGCGCAGTTGAGCTTCTCGAGGGCCGCCCCGGCGCGGGGCGAGGCGCGATGCAGCGCGCGCGCCACCAGCTCCTTGCCCGTGCCGCGCTCGCCCGTGATGAGCACGCTGGCGCTGGCAGGGGCCGCGCGCGCGATGCGCGCACGCAGCTCGTCCATGGCGCGGCTGGCCCCGAGCAGCTCGTCGAAGTAGCCCGCGGCGCGCTTGAGCTCGCGGGCCTCCTCCTCCGCGCGCCGCAGCCGCAGCGCGTTGTCCAGCACCAGCAGCAGCCGGTCGGTGGACAGCGGCTTCTCCAAGAAGTCCAGCGCGCCGAGGCGCGTGGCGCGCACCGCCACGTCCACCGTGGCGTGTCCGCTCATCATCACCACGACCGCCTCGCTGCCGAGCGCGCGCTGACGCTCGAGCAGCGCGACGCCGTCGCCGTCGGGCAGCGCGACGTCGAGGAGCAGGACGTCGTAGCTGCGCCGCGCCAGGCGCTCCTCGGCCGCGCGCAGCCCCCCCACGACGTCCACCGCGTAGCCCTCCAAGCCGAGCGCCTTCTTCAGCGTCCCCAGGATGGCGACCTCATCGTCGACGACCAAGATCTCCGCGCGCGGCATGAGGCAGTTTGACCACGCCCGACCGCCCGGTAAAAGTGCCGTTCGTCGCCTCGCGCGCGCCCCTCAGTCCATGACCGATCCCGCGCCCACCGCCGGTGGCACCTTGACCACCACCAGCTTCGGCCAGCTCCTGGCCTCGCTGCTCGAGCGCCGGCTCAGCGGCACCCTGGTGCTCCAGCGCTCCGACGGCCGCCGCAGCGCGGTGCTGTTCGAGCGAGGGGCGCCGGCCAAGGCCAAGACCGCCGAGCCCATCGAGCCGCTCGGGCGCGTGCTGCTCGAGCAAGGAGCGCTCTCGGACGAGATCTATGACCAGTCGCTCGCGCTGCTGGCCAGCGAGCGGCGCCTGCACGGCGCCCTCTTGGTCGAGCAGCGCTGGCTCACCCCGGAGGCGCTCCAGCGCGGGCTCGAGGAGCAGCTCCTGCGCAAGCTGCTCTGGCTGCACTCCGCGCCGCCTGAGACGCTCTGGGCGTTCTACGAGGGGCGAGACTACCTGGCGCGCTGGGGCGCGGAGCCCACGCCCCTCGAGCCCCTGACGGTGCTCTGGCGCGGCGCACGGCTCCACGCCGGAGAGGAAGAGCTCGAG
>CAUJEM010000021.1 GCA_963169915.1 Myxococcota bacterium | reverse complement strand
GACCAGCTCGCCGGGTCGCTGCGCTACCTGTGGCACGGCGCGCGCACTTGGGCGGTGCCGGGCCTCTACTACTTCTTCTGGGGCAAGCTGCCGGCGTACAGCGACCGCCTGCGCGGCCTCACGTTTCGGCGCTTCGGGGCGGAGCCCGTGCGCATCGTGCAGCGCGTCCCGCAAGACACGCTGCTCGGCTTGATGCACGGAGTCGCGCAGTCCACGCTGCGTCAGCTCGCGGAGGCGGTGTGGGATCGCCACGAGCCGGATCAGGTCATCCGGCGGGAAGATCTGGAGGAGCTCCGCGCGCTGGTGCCCGGGCTGCGCATCGTCATCACCAGCGCGTCGCCCAGCCTGGTGGTGGAGGTCGCGCGTGAGCGGCTCGGCGCGGACTACGCGGAGGGCTCCGAGCCAGGGCAGATCAACACCGGCCGGGAGAAGCTCATCCGCTTGGGGCAACGCTTCCCGGACGCCCTCGACGGCGCCACCGAGACCATCGGCTTCACCGACACCGGCTACGGCGAAGATCACTGTTGGTCGGAGCGCTTCACGCGCGTGGCGGACGTCAACAGCGACAGCCCGTTTTCACCCTTCGTCAAGGCGGAGTCCCCCATCGAGGAGGTGCACTCCGCGCAGCTCGTCACCTGTGAGGAGCGTCGCCGGCGCGCGGCGGGCGTGGAGGCGTGGGCAGATCCGCGGCGGCGCGCGGCGCCCAGCGGCGGCCGGCGTGAGTTCTCCTTGGCGGAGCTCACCCAGCTCCTCGGTGAGCTGGCGGAGCAGTACGAGGCGCTCCAGGGCGAGCCCATCGCCAACGCCTGGCCCATCACGCGCCTGGCCCGGGACGCGCGCCGCCTGCTCGAGGGCGTCACCCGGCACCTCGGCTCGGGCGTGCAGGGCGCCGTCCACGCCTGAGGAGAGCCGCAGCGACGGGCGGCGCGCGCGGCGGGGTGAGGGCTGGGCCGCCGGTGCAGCGCGGGCAGGCCGGGCCATGGCCGTGATGCCGAGCGGGTGGGTGGTCCGGGGGTCAGACGGCAGCCGGCTGTCGTTTCGGGTTGACTGAAGAGGTTGGCGAGGCTAAAGTGCCGCACCTGGCGGTCGTGCACCCTCCATCATTGGCGCTTCATGGTCCTCGGACCCAAGGCGCTCAGGGCAGTCGCCGTCGGGAATAACGCTTTCGCTTGGATGGTTGGCTCAGCTCACTCTCCGCCTCTTTCAATTCTGAAAGGGTGTGAGCGTGAGGGTCCCTAGGCCCGTGTCGGGCGTAGGGACGCGGACTCAAAGGAGATGTCATGCAAGTAAGTCAGGATGTTGAGTTCAAGGTCGGCGACAAGGCGGTGTACCCGGCACAAGGCGTCGCTGAGGTGATCAGCATCGACGAGAAGGACATCGCGGGAGCCCGGCAGCGCTTCTACGTCCTCAGGATCTTGGACACGGACCGCAAGATCATGGTGCCGGTGGCCAACGCGAACGCCGTGGGGCTGCGTCAGGTCATCAGCGAGCAAGAGATCCGAGAGATCTTCGACATCTTGAAGGAGCGCACCATCGGCTTCGACACGCAGACGTGGAACCGGCGGTATCGCGGCTTCATGGACAAGATCAAGACGGGCAGCATCTACGACGTCGCGGAGGTGCTGCGTGACCTCTACCGCCTCAAGGCGAACAAGCAGCTCTCCTTCGGTGAGCGCCGCATGCTGGACACCGCGCGCTCGCTCATCGTGAAAGAGATCGCCATCGCGCGCGCGAAGACGGAAGACGAGATCAAGGACGAGATCGAGGCCATCTTCTTCGCCAACTGAGCGTGGGCGGACCTGCCGCCGAGCCTGCGCCCCTCGACGCTCGGGTCGAGGGGCGCAGTCGTCTTTGTAGGTGGGGGGCGTCGCGCGGCCTCAGGCGGCCAGCGCGAGGGCCTCACGCTCGGAGAGGAAGTCCCACCACGCGTCGGCGGCGGCGCGCGCCCACGGCGCGAGCTGATTGGGCTCGCTGGCCATGGTGGTGAGGGCGTCCACGGCCCACCGGGCGTGCTGCACGTCCACCTGGGCGTGGACGTCCCAGAACGTGGTCTGCGCAGCGCTCATCCCGTAGTGCGTGCGCAGCCCGTGGGACTTGCTGGCGGTGACCTCCGGGGCCTGCTCTTCATAGGCCCAGAGGGCCGCGAAGGCCGGCCCCGCCCCGGCGTGGAGCGCCGCGGCGTAGGTGTCGAGCAGCCGCTGCATGCCGGGTGTGGGCGCGGCGTGCTCGGCGTGGAGCGCCGCCGCGAAGCCGTCGAACAGCTCCGCGTGCGTGGGCGACGTGCCGGCCTCGTCCTGGAGGTTGACGAGCGCCTGCTCACGCCCCTCTACGGACGGTGAGCTGGCGGCGATGGAGCGCAGCAGGCTGGGGAGCATGCGCTCGAAGTGGCGGTACTGCGACGCGTAGGCGCAGAGCTCCGCGTGGCTCAGCCCTCCGTCCGACCAGCGCTGGTAAAACGGGTGGCTGAGCAGGCGGCGACCTTCGAGGGTGCGGGTGAGGGCCGTGTACAAGTCATCTCGGTGCATCGTGATCTCCCAGGGGGTGAGGCGCCGAGGGTAGACCGAGCGCAGGTCACGCTGGGGCACTTTTCGCGCGCCGCGCACCAGCGGTAGCCCGGCTGGGGTAGCGCGTAGCCTCAGAGCCCGAGCTGCGCGGCGATCTGGGCGGCGGGCATGGCGCCCGAGGTGCGCCGCACCTCTTGCCCCTGGCGGAACAGGATCATGGTGGGGATGCCGCGGATACCGAAGCGCTGCGCGACGCCGGGCAGGGCCTCGGTGTCCACCTTGGCGACGACGAGCTGCCCCTGGCGCTCTCGGGCGAGCCGCTCGAGCTCCGGCGCCACGCTGCGGCACGGCCCACACCACGCGGCCCAGTAGTCCACCACCACGGGCAGGGGGCTGCCCTGCACCAGCTCTTGAAATTCAGCCTCGGAGCCCACGGCGATGGGGTGCGCGTCGAGCGCGCCCTTGCAGCTCCCGCAGCGGGGGCCTGCCGCCAGCTTGGCAGCGGGGACGCGGTTGCTCTGCCCGCAGGCGTGACAGCGGAGGATCATGGCCCGAGGAAGCTACGCACGCCGAGCAGGCCGCGCCAGGGGGCGCCGGTGGCTCGACGAGCGCCGCGGCTGACCGGGGTGTGGGTGCGTGGCGCGCGCCCTCGATCCGGCGACGGGCTGCTTGAGTCGGTGGGGCGCAGCGTGGTAGCAGCGAAGGGTGGCTGAAGTGATAGGGGTTCGGGGTAACGCCCAGGGACGTTGGGTAGTGGGCGCGCTGTGTGTCCTCGGGGTGACGCTGCTCGCGTGCAAGGGCGGCAGCTCCGGGGTGAGCAGCGCCGCGCCGGCGGTGGAGCAGGCGCCCGGCACGGTGAAGATCGCGGGCGTCGGGTTCGGCAGCAGCGCGGAGAAGGCGGAGGCGGAGGCCGTCAAGAACGCCGGCTCGGGGACGCAGCTGCTCACCGCCTCACTCTCTGGCGCCAGCGTGTTCTGCATCGGCGTCGCCTGGAGCACGCCGGCCACCAGTCGCCGCGCGCTGTTCGTAGTGGCGGACGGCCCTCAGGGGACGATGCGCTCGGAGCGTGTGGACCCCGGCGCGAGCGCGAGCGTCTGCGTGAAGGACATGCCGCCCGGCGCCTACTCCATCACCATCAGCCAAGGCCCCTCCATCGCCGCTGCCCCTGAAGAGAGGCTCGCCCCCATCCGCTTCTCGTTCAACCAGTGATGCGCAGCGCGGGGGCCGCTCAGGTCCGCCGCGCCTCGGTCGCCCGCCCTCGATGGCTGACGGGTTCAGTCGAGGTAGAGTGAAGAGCAGCGGCCGTGGTGTTAGCATGGGGCGCTGCTGGGAGCTTGGGACGGGTGAGGTGCGTCATGGAGTCGAGGGAGTGGAGGAGTGCGGTGGCGTGGGTGCTCGTGGCGGGGCTCGGTGCCGTCCTTGGAGCGTGCAGCGACGCTCGCGGCGCGGGTGGGTCGAGCGGCGCGGCCGGTGATGGCGGTGTGAGCGGTGCGGGCGGTGCGAGCGGCGCGAGCGGTGCGAGCGGTGATGGTGGTGTGAGCGGCGCGGGCGGTGCGAGCGGCGCGGGCGGTGCCGGCGGCGTCGCTCGCCCCAGCTACAACACCGGCGTCGGGTTCTTCACGCTGAACGGCAAGCTGTACGACGCCAACGGCGTCGAGTTCCGCATCCGTGGCGCCAACCGCGCCCACTACGACATCGCTCCCACCGGCGGCACGCTCGCCAAGATCAACGCCTTTCGGCTGGGGACCCCGCTCTGGGAGGGGCCGGGGCCCGCCGTGGTGGCCGACATCGACCGGATGATCACGGATCGTATCGTCCCGATCTTGGGGGTCTGGTTCACCACGTCGGACTACGCGGACGCGGGCAACGTGACCTGCAAGTCCTCCACGGGCGCAGGGCTCACGGTGTTCCAGACAGCGGTCCGTCAATGGGTCGCTTGGTACGCCACGTACCAGTCCAAGGGGTACGAGCGGTACGTGCTGCTCAACATCGCCAACGAGTGGGGCAGCCCGTGGAGCAGCGGGGACACCGCCTGGCTCGACGCCTACCAGAGCGCCATCGAGACGCTGCGCGAAGCGGGCTTCCTGGCGACGCTCGTCATCGACGCGGGCGGCTGTGGCCAAGACGCCGCGTCGCTCCTGCACCACGCGCAGGCGCTGTACGACCACGATCCGCAGCACAACATCGTGTTCGACCTGCACGTGTACGGGAACTTCTGCGAGAGCAGCCAGGGCGTGCCGTGTCAGTCATGGCAGACGCCGCTGGCGGCCACGCTCGACCAGCTCGTGGCCTCGAGGTCCGCCCGCTACGGAGCGCTGCCGATGCTCGTGGGAGAGTTCGGCCCGGGCCGGGACGTTGGGCCGTCGCCCACCCTGCTCACGCCTGGGTACATCCTCCAGGAGGCGAACGCCCGTGGTTTTGGCTGGCTGGCGTGGGCCTGGGACGACAACAACTTGCCCGGCTGCGCAGCCAACGACCGTAGCTTCAGCCTGCTCACCCACCCGTGCCGGGGCTACGCCAGCCGTGCGGATCTGACGACCTTCGGTCAGGAGGTGATCGAGAACGCGAGCTACGGCACTCGGGCGACCGCGGTCCCGGCGACCATCTTCTGAGCCGCGGCGCGGGGCCGCCACCTCGCTCTCGTGATCTCCAGAGAGAGGGTCTGTTAGGCTGGCGCCCCGATGTCCAAGCGGAGCCTGGTGGGGGCGATGGTGGTGAGCGTGGCGCTGGCGGCGGGGTGCGGCGATGAGCCGACGGAGCCGGCAGCCGATGGCGGAGTAGACGGGAGCGCGGGCGGGGGAGTGAGCGGGAGCGGGGGCGTGAGCGGGAGGGGGGGGGAGAGCGCGGGCGGGGGGGCGAGCGGGAGCGGGGGAGCGAGGGGGAGCGGGGGCGAGAGCCAGCGCGGCGGCGGGAGCGGGACCGGGGGCG
>CAUJEM010000020.1 GCA_963169915.1 Myxococcota bacterium | reverse complement strand
ACCGTGCGCATCTCGGGGAGCTTCACCTCGACGGAGCAGTATCCCATCCGCACCATCGAGGTGAGCGGCTCGGAGACGCGCATCTATCTCCAAGCCAACAGCGGTGCGCTGGCACGCTCCGGGAGCGATCAGGCGTCGCTGGATCGCGTCTTTGGGACCGGCCGCTTCCTACGGCTCCAGGACCCCAGCGGCCGGACGCAGTGGAGCATCATCGCCAGCGTCACGGCCGGGGGCGCTCGAGACAGCGATGGCAACGTCACCAACCCCCCCTACATCACCCTGGCGTCCACGCCGGCGCTCGTGCTCAGCAGCAGCGGCGGCGACCCTACGGGGTGTGCGCTCCGGCCGGACTCCCCAGAGACGCTCGTCAACGTGGTGAACGTGGTCGAGTACCGCGTGGCGTCCCTCTACGGCGTGACCGGCTTCTCCACGCTCGTCCCGGTGAACGACCGCACCGAGCTCGTCCGTGAGGAGTTCGACGCCGCCGGCAACGCCATCCCCGGCTCCCTCGAGCTCATCGCGGAGTACGCCGTCGCCTTCAAGCTGGGCGTCACCGCCACCTCCACCGTGGGAGAGAACGCCGGGCTCGTCACCTTCGAGCCAACGGACGCCAACTCCGCCAAGTACGTCTCGCTCACCGACCCCACCTTGGGGACCCAGCGGCTGCGCGGGCTGCGGGTGCTCTTGGGAACCCGCGTGCGCGGCAGCACCGGGGACCGCGAGGGCAACGGCGACCCTGGCTTTCGCGTCGCCATGCCGGACGGCACCTACGCGCGCGTCCGCACGCTGCAGACGGACATCGCGCTGCGCAACCAAGCGAGGGTGCCATGGTGAGACGCCCGGCAGAGCGCGGCGCGGCGGTGTTCATCGTGGTGCTCGTCATCACGCTGCTCACCGCCATCGGGGTGTTCGCGGCGCGGGCCGCCACGCTGCAGACGCAGATCTCCGGCTTCAATCGCCAGGCCATGCAGGCGCTGGCCGTGGCGGACCTCGGCGCGCAGAGCACGCTCAGCTACCTCGCCGCGGTGCGCCCCCCCAACACCACCGCGGAGGAGTGCCGGGCGACCGCGGCGGTGTACCGCTACAAGCAAGCCAACGGCACCGACGCCGTGCCGTTTTGCACCAAATTTTACAAGAACAGCCTGGATCAGAACCTCCCCTTCCACGTCCCGACCCTCGCGCGCGGCTCGAGCGCGAACTACGGCGAGGGTAGCCTGAGCTCGGCGCTGCTCCCCACGGGGACCGGCACGGATCCGCTCGGGGCGCTCGACGGCAATTTCCGGGTGGAGCTCACGGACCGCGGGCGCGCGCCGGCGCTGCCCGGGAGCGACATCGGCGAGGGGGTGGGGAGCAGCTTCTTTTACCTGACCGCCGTCCTGACGAGCTACGGGCAGATCCAGCCCGCCACCACCATCACCTCGGGCGCCTGCGACCCCGCAGCGCTCAGCGCCTCCGTCCGCCAGACCGTCCGCGCCAGCATCATTTACCCCGGTTGGTGACAGCCCCATGAACCTCCGTCCCCTCTCCCTCCGCCTGCTCACCGCCAGCGCTTCGGCCGCGGCGCTCTTCGCCACCACCCAGGCCCAGGCGGGCCCCATCGACGCCAACCCACCGCTGCCCAACGTGCTGCTGCTCGTGGACACGTCCGGGTCCATGGAATACCAGACGGGCACCAACACCTTCCCGGCGTGCAACCCCACGTCCAGCGCGGGCAACGGCAAGAGCCGCTGGGTCGATCTCCTGGAGGTGCTCACGGGCACCATCGTGGACTACCGCTGTGAGAAGGTGGACCGCACGCTCTCAGATTTCAACACGGAGTACAGCGTCGCCGGCCAGTCACCCCCGGACTACCGCTACAGCAACCCGTACCACCGGCCGCTGAGCGGGAAGAGCACGGACGGCGTCGCCACTTCAGTGGTGTGTGGCCCTACCGCGGGCACGTACACCACCAGCAACGTCTTCGACTACATGCCGCTCAAGTATCGGCGCCCCGGGGCCGCCTACGTGAGCACCAAGACCTGCAGCTGGCCCCCCGGGGATGCGCAGTACGACGACGGGCTGCTCGACACCTTCGAGAACTTGGTGCGCTTCGGGCTCATGACCTTCGACACGGAGCCGCGCGAGGGGCGCGGCTACAGCTCCGGCTCACCCAGCGTGGGCACCACGCTCTTGAAGGATGGCATCGACTCCACCTGGAGCTACTGGTCCAGCAGCTCCTACGCGATGGGCCTCCCCGCCGACTGCGGCGCCAGCGCGTCGCCCCTGGAGGTCGGCGCCCGCAACGCGGCAGCGCCGCCTTGGGAGGGCCGGATGGTCGGCTTCCCCTACGAGGGACTGCTCGCCGGCCAGAACAACCGCCGCATCCAAGAGGTGCTGCTCGGCACGCGCCCCTACGGCGCCACGCCCATCGCCGGGATGCTCGCCGACGCCCTCTACTACTTGACGGGGGACATGACGCGGCACCCTCAGGACCCCGCCGTCCCCGCGGCTTACTTCGGGCCCAAGGGGGACGGCTTCGTGACGGGCGGCTGCCGGAAGAACTACGCCATCCTCCTCACGGACGGCGAGCCCAACTTGGATCTGCGCCCCTACTGCGTCTCCAGCACCGGCTCGGAGACGGGCTGCCCCTACGACCGCCCAGAGCAAATTGCGGCGAGCCTCAAGGCACATGGCGTCGATCTGTTCGTCGTGGGCTTCGCGCTGACCACGCCCGTCGTCGGCAGCACCACCTACGACTGCACCACGCTCGATCCCGCGGGGAGCACCTGTGCGGCGCCGCCCAGCCCGGAGGTGCGCGCCTGCTGCACCATGCACAAGCTCGCCTACGAGGGCGGCACCAGCCGCGCGCATTTCGCGAATGACGTGGGCGCCCTGCGCGCAACCCTGTCGAACATCATCGCCAGCATCGCCACCAGCACCACGAGCCGTACGCTCCCGGTGTTCGCGACCGGCGCGCTCGGGGGCGGCGCAGGCGCCAAGGGCTTCCAGTTCTATAGCGCCTTCCGGCCGCGCGTCGGGCTGTGGGAGGGCACGCTGGAGCGCCAGCGCTTCGTGTGTGAGCTCAACCCCGTCACGCACGAGTATGAGCCGGTGGCCAAGGACATCACGCCCTCGGAGGGCGATGATTTTGCCGCCAACCTCGCCACGATGGCGCCCGCCAGGAAGATCTTCTCCGTGCTCGGGCGCAACGCCAGCGGCACCGCCGAGACGCCGAGCTTCAGCGTGCGCCCGGAGCTCACGAGCAACCCGGACGGCGTCGGTGACAGCACGGCGGTCGTCTACGGCGGCAGCGCGGTGGACTTCGTCGGCACGACCACCGCCGCGGCCATGAACGTGAGCACGGCCTCGTCCGGCTGTAGCGACGCCGGCAGCCCCGCGGGCTGCAAGACCAGGATCCTCAACTGGCTGGTGGGCAACTCCAACGGCACGGGCTACCACCGCTGCCCCACGCCGGGCAGCGCCTCCTGCAGCCTCCTCGGCGACATCTATCACTCCACGCCGCGCGTGGTGAGCGGGCAGCCGAGCGAGGCGCTGCGCGACGAGAGCTACAACGCGTTCTCGGCGCGGACGCGCCGCCCCACGGTGCTCTACACCTCCACCAACGATGGCTTTTTGCATGCCTTCAAGGTAGCGCCAGCCCCCGGCGTCTCCGAGACCCCGGCCAAGGCCAACAACGAGCTCTGGGCCTTCGTCCCCCCAGCCATCCTGCCCAAGCTCCAGAAGCTCTACCCCCCCACCAAGGGGCAGCTCCTCGACGGTGCGCCCGTCGTGAAGGACGTCGTCGCCACGAAGCTCACCGGGGTGGACCCCATCGGGCGCGCCCGGTACTCCTACGAGCGGCAGCTCACCCAGTCGCGCGAGGCGACGGGGTCCTGGCGCTCGGTGCTCGTGCAGAGCTTCGGCACGCTCGACAGCGCCGGGTACTTCGCGCTCGACGTCACCGAGCCGGAGCTCCCCGCCAGCGGGCTCAACGACAGCAAGGGACCGCGCTTCCTGTGGCAGCTCACGACGGACGCCGCGGGCACGCCGCTGTTCGGCTACAAAGGCGGGACGCCCCTCATCACCACGCTCTACTTCAAGCCGACCAGCGCCTCGGCGGCGCGGCAGGTCGCGGTGGCGGTGCTGCCCGGCGGCCAGGTTGCGGGCCCGAGCCTCGGCACCTCCACCGGCTGCACCCGCAGCGGCTGGAGCAGCTACAGTGGCATGAGCCCCCAGCCCCGGCAGAAGGTGCCCTGCTACAACGGCGCCACCAATGAGCGCGCGCTCTCGCTCACCATCGTGCGGCTGGACACGGGGGAGGTCATCCGCAGCTTCCGACGCAACACCACGCAGCTCCCGGATCTCGCGGCGCGAGGGCGCATCAAGGTCACCCCGCTGGACTCGCCCATCACGGGGCAGCCGGTTGCCTACCCGGCGGGCACCGGCGCCATCGCGGACCGCGTGTTCGTCGGTGACGCGGACGGCACGCTCTGGAAGGTGGACCTGACCAGCACGGATCCCGACAACTGGAACATGTCGCTCTTCTTCGACCTCTACTCCGGCGAGGGGCCCTACGCCGGGCAGCCCATCACCTACGCGCCGGTGCTCTCGGTCACCGAGCGGGGTGAGCTGACGCTCGCCGCCTCGTCCGGTGAGCAAGACGAGCTCTCCGCGGCCCCCACCATGGTGGCCTTCGCCACCTCCCTCACGGAGGTGACCAACACCAGCACCAACAAGAAAGAGGCCAAGCTCAACTGGTTCACCCGCTTCACCGGCGGCGAGCGCGTGGCGGGCCCCATGACGCTGTTCAACGGCACCCTCTACTTCTCCAGCTTCACGCCTCCCAGCAGCTCCGGCGCGGCCGCCTGCTCCTCGGGCTCCTCGCGGGTGTGGGGCGTGGACTACCTGCTCCCCAAGACCAGCGGGGTGCCCGCCGATGGCGGCAAGGAGCGCTTCCCGGCGCAGACCACCCCGTCCATCGTGTACACGCAGTACATCGACTCGACGAATTCCCTCATCGCCGGGGCCACCATCTTCGGCGTGGGGGTCACGCAGATGCCCAGCTGCGCGGAAGAGACCACCTACGACGATCCGTACATGGGCTACGGCACCAGCACCGCCTACTCCAACGTCAACTCCGGCAACTTCCAGCTCGTGATGCAGGCAGGCGCTACGGGCGGGAGCAAGGTCACCGGAGGCTCCACCAACCTGGTGAAGATCAGCTTGCCGCCGCCGCCCAGCACCTCGAGGCTCAGCTCGTGGGCCGCCATCCTAGAGTGAGCTTCGGGCGCTGGGCACGGGGCGCGCTGCCGCTCTTGATCGCCGGGTGCCAGCAGCCACCGGCGGCTCGAGAGCTGTCCACCACGGCGCCGTCCGCCTCCTCGGTTCCGCTGGATCGCTTGGCGCCCGGCGAGCTCGAGCTCGGGCGAGAGACGGCCTTCGGGCTGCCGCTCCCCAAGCTGCTGAAGGTGGAGCGCCGCTTCGATGACGCGGTCCACGCCAGCGGGCCCGTCGCCGCGGAGGTGCTCGCCAATTTCATCCGGGAGCGGGTCGCCGTCGCCGGCGTGGAGATCGGCGCCGCCAAGACGGTGTTCCCTCGCGCCACGGTGAAGGGCGGCGACGGAAAGATCCTCGCCATCGAGGTCGTGCATGGTCCCGGCGGCCGGAGCCAGCTCAGCGTCCGAGACGTGTCACCCCCAGCGCGCCCCCCCGGCGCCAGCGCGGCGGAGCTGTGGCGCCGTGCGGGGCTGACCGAAGACGGCAAGAGCGTCGCGCCGGATCGGAATCAGTGAGCGAGGGCGTTGTCACCCCCACGGCGCCTTGGTACGGCTAGCGCGTGACCGAGAGCCTCGCCAAGACCCCGCTTCATGCCCTTCACCGCCAGCTCGGCGCCCGGATGGTGCCCTACGCCGGCTGGGAGATGCCCGTGCAGTACCAAGGCGTCGCGGCCGAGCACCAGGCCGTCCGAGAGCGCGCCGGGCTCTTCGACGTGTGCCACATGGGAGAGCTGGAGCTCCGTGGGCCGGAGGCGGCGGCGGTGGTGGACGGCCTCATCACCAACGACCTGGGTCGCGCTCGGGACGGCCAGGCGCTCTACACCTGCTGCTGCGACGCGCAGGGCGGCATCTTGGACGATCTCATCATCTACCGACGCTCGGCGGAGCGCTTCCTGGTGGTGTGCAACGCCGCCAACCTCGCCAAGATCGCCTCCCACTTTTCTCGCGCGGCCGAGGGGCGCTGCAGTTTCGAGGATCTGAGCCCGCAGACGGGGCTGCTGGCGCTGCAGGGCCCGCGCGCCCTCGAGGTCTTGGCGCGGGCCGGCTGCGCGCTCGAGGACGTGGCCACCGCGCTCCCCAGCTTCCACTTCGCCGACACCCGCGTGGCAGGCTTGCCCGTCACGGTCGCGCGCACGGGCTACACCGGCGAGGACGGCGTGGAGCTCTTCTGCGCTGCAGCCGACGCGCCCGCGCTCTGGAGCGCGCTGCTCGCCGCGGGCGAGCCGCTCGGGCTCGCGCCCGCGGGCCTCGGCGCACGCGACACGCTGCGCCTCGAGGCGCGGCTCTCGCTCTACGGCAACGACATCGACGAGACCACCAACCCCCTGGAGGCGGGCCTCGGCTGGACCGTCAAGCTTCAGGCCGGGGATTTCATCGGCAAAGAGGCGCTGCTCGCGGTCCAAGCCACGGGACCGACCCGCAAGCTCGTAGGCTTCGAGATGGTCGGCCGAGGGATCGCGCGCCACGGTTACCCCATCGTCGACGAGCAGGGCTCGACCATCGGCGTGTGCACCTCCGGGGCCCCCGGCCCGACCGTCGGAAAGAACATCGGGCTCGGCTACGTCCCCACACCCCTGGCGACGGTGGGGACCACGCTGCGCGTGGATTGCCGCGGGAAGGTGGTGGAGGCCGTGGTCGTCCCGACCCCCTTCTATCGGCGCGCCAAGGCCTGAGCCCGGGCGCCCGCGTCGCCCCAGATTTGCCCGAGGAGGCTCATCGACGCGCGCGAGTAGTGCTAAGAGCCTGCACCACAGACCGGCCGGCGCCGAGCGGCGCCGCCGCCCCGAAGGAGACGAGAGCCAAGATGAGCGGAGCAAGTGAGGTCAAGCCCAACATCCGGTACACCAAAGAGCATGAGTGGGCGAAGGAGGAGGGCGGCGTCATCCTCATCGGCGTGACGGCCTTCGCCGTCGACCAGCTCGGGGACATCACGCTCGTGGGGCTGGACGTCAAGGTGGGCGATGAGCTGACCGCCCACCAGGCCTTCGGCACCATCGAGAGCGTCAAGACGCTCAGCGACCTCTTCGCGCCGCTCGCCGGCACCGTCGTCCGCGTCAATGACCAGCTGGACGACAACCCCCAGCTCATCAACGAGGACTGCTGGGGCGCCGGCTGGATGATCGCCATCCAGCCCGCCGAGCCCCAAGCCTACGCCAGCCTGATGAGCCCCGAGGACTACGCCGCGCACGTCGCGGCGAGCGCCTAGCCATGCGGTACCTGCCCCACACCGAGCAAGAGCTCGAAGAGATGCTCGCCACCATCGGCCGCCAGTCGGTCGAGGAGCTCTTCTCCGTCATCCCGGAGCGCGCCCGCTTCCGCGGCGAGCTCGCGATCCCAGCGCCGCTGGCGGAGCCCGCGCTCATGGCGCACCTGGAGGCGCTCGCCCAGCGCAACACGGGCTCGGGCTGGCTGTCCTTTCTTGGGGCAGGCATGTACGCGCACCACATCCCCCCGGCGGTCGATCAGCTCCTGCTCAGGAGCGAGTTTTATACCGCGTACACGCCGTACCAACCGGAGGTGTCCCAGGGCACCTTGCAGGCCATCTGGGAGTTTCAGACCCTCGTCAGTGAGCTCTACGCGCTGCCGCTCGCCAACGCCAGCATGTACGACGGCGCCAGCGCCGCGGCCGAGGCCACGCAGATGGCGCGGCGCCTGACGAAGCGCGACAAAGTGGTCGTCAGTGAGTGCGTTCACCCACAGTACCGCGAGACCATCCGCACCTACCTCTGCTGCCTGGACAGCGCCAGCATCGTCGTCGTCCCCACGGGAAAGGACGGCCGCGCGGATCTGAAGGCGCTCGAGGAGGCGCTCGACGAGAGCGTCGCGGCGGTGTTGGTCGGGTACCCGAGCTTCTTCGGCCCGCTGAGCGATCTCGAGGCCGTCGCCGCCCGAGCGCACGCCGCGGGGGCGCTCGCCATCGCCTGCAACAGCGAGCCCTACGCGCTCGCGCTCGCCAAGCCGCCCGGCGCCTGTGACATCGACATCGCGGTCGGCGAGGGCCAAGCGCTCGCCTGTCCGCCGCAGTTCGGCGGGCCTGGGGTGGGGCTCTTCGCGTGTCGTGACGACCGCCGCTACCTGCAGCAGCTCCCCGGCCGCCTCGCGGGTGAGACGGTGGACTCGAAGGGAGAGCGCGGCTACGTGCTCACGCTCTCCACGCGCGAGCAGCACATCCGTCGCGAGCGCGCCACCAGCAACATCTGCACCAACCAGGGGCTCTTGGCGCTGGCCTTCGCCATCCGCTGCAGCCTGCTCGGCAAGGCAGGCTTTCAGGAGGTCGCCCAGCAGTGCCTAGCGAAGGCCCACCACCTGCGCTCGGAGCTCCTGCGGCTCCCGGGCTACGAGGCCACCTTCGAAGCGGCGCCCTTCTTCAATGAGTTCGCCGTGCGCGTCCGCGGTGGCAGCGCCCGAGCCACGCTCCACCACCTGGAGGCCGAGGGCATCCTGGGTGGCTATGACCTCGGGCAGGTCTCGCCGGCGCTGGCAGACTCCCTGCTCCTCGCGGTCACGGAGCGGCACACGGCGGCGGACCTGGAGCGGCTGGTGGACGCCTTGGCGCGCTGCTGAGCCCCACCCGCAGGCGCGCTCAAGGCTCCCGCGGGCTCGACGCCTCACGCACGGCGGGGAATGGGTTGGGCCACCAAGAGCCCCCCGTCGTGCGGTAGATGGTGAGCCGCGCCAGATCGACCCCGAGGACGACGCTGAGCGCCTGCTCTTGCGCGTGATAGCGCCCGTAGCCAAGCTCCGCCACGACGCCCCAGGGGGCGCCCACGCTGGCCGCGGCGGCGAGGCCCCAGCCCCCCTGCCAGTACGTCCTCCGCGCCGGCCCGAGATCGAGCGCGACGCCCCAGCCTCCGTTGACGAAGCCGTGGCTCGCGCCACGCCCGAGGAGCGCTAGGGTCGTGCCTTCCTGGAGGTGCGTCTGCACCCGGAAGAGCCCCCCGAAGCTCCACGCGTCCGCCGGGGAGGAGCCCATGCCCGTCGCCAGGTGGAGCAGCGCGCGGGGAGACCTCCCCTGCTCGAGCTCTTGGCCCAGCCCACCGGCCAGCGTCAGCCAAGACGAGACGTCGGCTCGCGCGGAGGCGGTGCTTCCCAGGCAGAGCGCCCCGGCGAGGGTAGACCCAAGGACAGACCACGCGCGCGCCACACGGCCCGGGTAACACGGATGGTGGGCGAGTAACAGCCGCTCGCGCACCTCAGGCGGCGGCGACGCTCCGCCGCTCGCGTGAGCGCGTGGCGATGGCCTGCGCCACCCTGGTGGCGACCCCCTCATCGAACAGGAGCGCGTTGTGTCCCAGGTGCGGGACCTCCACCACTTCGTCCCCGGGCAGCGCCGCGTACTCCGTGACGACGGCGTCGTGGCCCGCCACGAAGGACAGGTGCGGGAGCTGGCGCTCCGCCCGCCGCTCCCGGAGCTGCGACAAGAGCCGGCTCCCCGGCGAGATGTCGCGCCCCGCGGCGCCCGGGAGCAAGCGCGCGTGGCGCGTACCCGCGAAGGGGCTCGCGAGCGAGATGGTCTGGACGATGCGCGGATCGGCCACCGCCGCGTGGACGTACCAGCGGGCGATGAGCCCCCCCAAGGAGTGCCCCACGAGGTGGATGCGCGCCGCCCCCGGGAGCTCTCGCATCAGCACCCCGAGCCGAGCCGCCAGCGCGGCGACCCCAGGGCCTGGCGGGTAGCTGAACGAGGCGCAGGCGATGTTGGTGTGGGCGCCGACCTTCTCCTTCAAGGGGCGCAAGGCGCCTGCGCTGGCGAAGAGCCCGTGGAGGAACACGACCACGTCCGCCCCCTCCTCCACCCTCTGCGGCGTGATGCGCCCGAGATCGAAGGGCAAGAGCTGGGCTTGCCGCGCGAAGGCCGCGGCCTCCGAGGTGACGAGCGACAGCTTCCATCCAGGGCGACTGATCCGCTGCGCGACCACGCGGCTAGCTTAGCCAGCCACGCACGATCGCAACAGTTTGTTGCGACCCCACCACGAGCCGCGAACCCTCCTACGCGCGGCGCGAAGCGCGTGACGCTCAGCGAAAGAGCGCGCCGACGCCCTCGCTCGCGCGGCCTCCCATCAGCTCGAGGGGCACGTGCCACACGATCTCTCCGAGGCGCACCCCGCGCCGCTCACGCACACGCACCTTCGTCGCGGTACAGTTGCCCATACGCACGGCGCACACCTTGGGGATCGGACGACAGATGAGCGCCTTCAAGAGCTGAAAGTGGATGCCGCCGTGCCCTACCAAGAGGACCGGCGCGGTCGCCCGCCCGTGGCGCTCCTCCAGGCGCGCGAGCAGGCGCCCCACGCGCTGCTGGAGCTGGTCGTAGCTCTCGCCGCCGTACTCTCCGAAGTCTCCCAGCTCCGTGAGCCCACGCTCGAGATACGCCGCGTGACGCCCGACGATCTCCTCGCGCGTCAGCCCCTCGAGGCTGCCCGCGCTCACCTCGCGGAGATCGTCCTCCAGCAGGACGGGCGGCCCAGCGCACCGCTCCCGCAGCAGCTCCGCCGTCTGCGCGGCGCGCGCCAACGGGGAGCTGTAGGCCGCCTCCCACTGGACGCCGCACGCCGCCAGCCACGCCCCCAAGCGCTGCGCTTGCGCGATCCCCTCGTCGCTCAGCGGGTAGTCCCGATGTCCCTGGAGCCGCCCCTCGCGGTTGCCCTCGCTCTCGCCGTGGCGCACCATGACAAGCTCCATGCTGACCTCAGGGAGCTCCCCGCTCCAGCGTGGCGCGCGCGGCGTTGGCCAGGACCCCGACGCCGAGGATGAGCGGCGCGAAGCGCTCGTCGGTGGTGAGCCCCTGCTGGTAGCGGTAGTAGATCTGCTGCAGCACCACCGCCGTCTTGAACAGCCCGAAGGCCGCGTAGAACGCCGCGTCTGGGACCGGACGGCTGCTCGCGCGCGCGTAGGCCTGGATGAGCTCCGCGCGAGAGAGCGAGCCCGGCACGGTGGTGGGGCCCCAGCGCAGGAGCTGCCGCTCTGCGGGATCATCCGCCTGGACCCAGTAAGAGAGCGCCGTCCCGAGATCCATCAGCGGGCAGCCGAGGGTGCTCATCTCCCAGTCGAGCACCCCGATGATGCGGGTCGGCTCTTCGAGGCTGAGCACCACGTTGTCGAGCTTGTAGTCGTTGTGGATGAGGCACGCTCCCCGCTCCGGTGGGCGATGCCCCGCGAGCCAGGCCGCCACCTCCTCCATGGCGGGGATGTCGTCCGTCCGCGCCGCCACGTAGCGCTGGGTCCAGCCGGTGACCTGCCGTTCGACGTAGCCCTCCGGGCGCCCCAGCGCCTCGAGGCCCGCCGCCCTCCAGTCGACGGCGTGCAGCTCCGCCAGGGCCGCCACGAGCTCGAGGTGCAGCGCCCGGACCTGCGCGGGGGAGAGCTGGAGCGACGCCGGCAGCTCTTTGCGCAGGATGATGCCCTCGATGCGCCGCATCACGTAGAAGGGCGCGCCGATGACCTCTGGATCTTCACAGTAGAGCAGCGGCTCTGGCGCCCGCGGGTAGGCGCCGTGCAGCGCCGCCAGCACCCGGTACTCACGCCCCATGTCGTGCGCGCTCTTCACCTTGCTCCCGAAGGGCGGGCGCCTCAAGATGTAGCGCTGCTCGCCCAGCGTGAGCTCGTAGGTGAGGTTCGAGTGGCCGCTGCGGTACTGGCCTAGCCGCGCGGGCCCTACCCCCGCCCCCGGCAGTCGCCCCTCCAGGTAGCGACGGAGGCGCTCGGCCTCGAGCTCCTCGCCGGCGCGGACCTGCCCGGCGCGGTCGAGCAGCTCGCTCATCCGTGGGTCGTCCCCGCTTGCTGGCCGACGTCCAAGCCGTACCCTCGGAGGATGCGCCGCGCGACGACGCTCTTGTGCACCTCGTCCGCGCCGTCGTAGATGCGCGCCGCGCGCTCGTGCCGCCAAAACCCGCTGAGCGGCGTGTCCTCGGTGAGCCCGAGCGCGCCGTGGGTCTGGATGCTGCGGTCGAGGACGCGGCCCAGCACCCCCGCCGCGAAGAACTTCACCGTCGAGATCTGCTCACGCGCCGCGTACGTCCCCTCCACGTCGATCTTCCAAGCGGCGTGCTGCACCATCAGCCGCGCCGCGTCGATCTCCGCGCGGCTCTCTGCGATGAAATTCTGGATGGTCTGCCGCGTCCCCAGCATCCTGCCCGGCGCGATCTCCCGGCTGGCCGCGCGCTGACACATCAGCTCCAGCGCGCGCTCACAGATGCCGATCCAGCGCATGCAGTGGTGGATCCGGCCCGGGCCGAGCCGCTCTTGAGCGATGAGGAAGCCCGCGCCCTCTTCCCCCAGGCGATGGCTGACGGGGACGCGGGCGCCCTCGAAGGCGAGCTCGGAGTGGCTGGCCCAGCCGGAGCCCTCACCACCCACCACCGGGATCCGCCGCACCTGCCGGTAGCCGGGCGTGTCGGTCGGGACGATGATCTGGCTGGCGCGCGCGTAGGGGGGAGCGCTCGGGTTCGTCACCGCCATCACCACCGCGAAGGCGGCGCCATCGGCGGAGGTGGTGAACCACTTTCTCCCGTGGATGACGTAGTGATCACCGTCGCGCTCGGCGCGGGTCTCGAGCCACGTGGGGTTGCTCCCCGCGCGGTCCGGCTCGGTCATGGCGAAGCAGCTCCGCAGTGCTCCGGCGGCGAGCGGGACGAGCCAGCGCTGCTTTTGCTCCTCGGTCCCGAAGAGGTGCAAGATCTCCATGTTGCCGGCGTCCGGCGCCTGGCAGTTGAACGTGTAGTGCCCGAGCGGACTATGGCCGAGCACCTCGCTCACCAGCGCGTGCTCCCGGAAGCCGAGCCCGAGCCCGCCGAGGCTCTTCGGGATCTGCGGGCCGAAGAGCCCGGCGGCTCGAGCCTCGTCGCGGAGCGCTTCGAGCTCGGCGTGCCCGTCGACGAAGGGCTTGGCCGCGATGACGGGCTCGAGCGGGAGGATACGCTCACGGACGAAGGCCCGGTACCGGTCGAGGAGCTGCTGGAGCTCCGGCGCGATGCTGAAATCCATAGCGACTAGGATACACGCTCCACCGGCTCAGCGGTGCGTCATGAGCTCCGGGGTCAGCAGGTGGCTGGTGACGTTGAATCGGCTGAGGCTCCGGCGCTGACCGCTCAGCTTCAGCTCCACCACGCCGGTGTTGTAGAGCGCGAAGCCGAGCTCCAGCTGGCTGGCGCCGGAGGCCCCGAGCAGCTCCCCCACGAGCGCTCCGATGAGGCCTCCCGAGCTGAACGCCGCGAGCGTCCCTCCGCGTGGCGCCAGCTCGACCAAGCGCTCGAGGGCGGCGCGGCACCGCGCGCGAAACGCCGCGAAGCTCTCACCCGGCCCCTCTGCTCCCGCGCTCCAGCGCTCCAGCGTCGCCCGGAGCAGCCGGTCGAAGGCGCGCAAGCGCTCGCGCGCGTCGGCGCTCTGCGAGCGCTCCACCTCGGCGCGCAGCGCGGGCGTCGCCGACAGGAGCCCCGGCAGCAGCGCTCGCACCAGCTCCTCCGCGGGGTACTCCGTGAGCTCAGCGCACACGACAGGCGCTGGCCAAGCGACGCCCGCGCGTCGAAACACCTCCCCCACCTGCTCAGCGGTGTCGCGCTGGCGCTGCAAGGGTCCCGTGACGACCACCCCAGGGCGCAGCCCGAGCTGGCACCACCGCTCGCCGAGGAGCCGAGCCTGCAGGGCTCCGCGCTCCGAGAGGACATCGTAGTTGGCCGCGCCGAACGAGGCCTGACCGTGGCGAACCAGGAGCGCGAGGGTCAAGGGTTGCTGCCGCTGGCGCCGCCGCTCCCCGCCGCGCCACCGCTGCCGCTGGCGCCGCCGCTCCCCGCCGCGCCGCCGCTCCCCGCCGCGCCGCCGCTCCCCGCCGCGCC
>CAUJEM010000019.1 GCA_963169915.1 Myxococcota bacterium | reverse complement strand
CCGCCGCTGCCGCTCACGCCGCCGCTGCCGCTCGCGCCGCCGCTGCCGCTCGTGCCGCCGCTGCCGCTCGCGCCGCTCACGCCGCCGCTGCCGCTCGCGCCGCCGCTGCCGCTCACGCCGCCGCTGCCGCTCGCGCCTGCGCTGCCGCTCGCTCCCTCGTCACCTCCACCCTCGTCGCCCCCGCACCCCATCGCCAGGGCCCCCGCCACGCCGAGCCAGCAAGCCATCGCCATCCGCGCGCCGTTCATCGTCGCTCTCCTCGTTCGGGCGCCGCCCAGCGCGGCGCAAGCATCCCGAGAGGATCCCCCAGGCGCGCGCGCCGCACAATAGCGCCCTTGACCCGCGGCGCCGGCGCGGCGCTAGATGCGGCCATGCCGCGTCGCGCCAGCTCCGAAGGCCTGCTCTCCGCGCCCCCTGCGCCGAGCCCCTCCCCACCGAGCGAGGAGCCGGCGTGGCTCCTGCCACGCACCGTGCTGCGCGGCGTCGGACAGGTCGTCTTCCAAGGCAACGCGCTCGCGGGCGCGCTCTTCCTCGCCGGTGTCACCTGGGGTTCCATCACCGACGGCGTCGCGGCGCTGGCCGGCGCCCTCGTCGGCACGCTCGGCGCGTGGCTGCTCGGCGCCGAGCGCCAGCCCTTGGACGCCGGCCTCTACGGCTTCAACGGCACGCTGGTCGCGCTGGGGCTCGTCCACTTCCTCGGCGCCTCCGGCTGGGTGTGGGCGCTCGCGCTCGGCCTCGCAGCGCTGTCGACCTTCGTGACGGCCTCGCTGATGCGGGTGTGTGGGCGCGCGGGGGTGCCCGCGCTCACCGCGCCCTTCGTGCTGACCACCTGGGCGGGACTGCTGGCAGCGCAGCAGCTCGCGCGGCTCACGCCGCCGCTCGTCGAGGTGCCGAGCGAGGTCGCCCCGGAGGCGCTGGCCCTCACCGGGAAGCTCTTGCTGGAGGGCGGGCTGCGCGGTCTGGGGGAGATCTTCTTCCAGGACGATGTCGTCGCCGGCGGGCTCATCGCGCTCGGGCTCCTCGTCGGCTCGCGCGTCGCGGGGCTCGCGGGGGCGCTCGGCGCGCTGCTCGGGCTGCTCGTGGGCTTCGGCTTCGGGGCCGCACCGGCCGCGCTCACGCTTGGGCTCTACGGCTTCAACTCGGCGCTCGCCGCCGTCGCGACGGTCACCTTTCTGCGGCTGGAGCTGTCCAGCGTGGTCACGGCGCTGCTCGCGGCCGTCGCCGCCGCGCTGGTGTACGCGGCGCTCGGCGCGGCGCTCGCTCCGGTGGGCGTCGGCGCGCTGACCGCGCCGTTCGTCCTGGTGGTGTGGGCGGTGCTCCTCGGCCGCCCGCTGCTGCCGGCGCTGCGCGCTCCGGAGCCTCCGGCGGCCTGACGCGGCGCTCGAAATCGCGGTCGCCGCTGCCGTGACCGCGCCCGGCTCGCGCCCATGGGCGATCGGGGCCACCATGGCGGGCATGCGCCTCGGTCTCGCCCTCGGCTACTCCGGCTCTCACTTCAGCATCGACCTCGGCTTCGTGCAGCACGCGGAGCGCCTGGGCTTCCACTCCGTCTGGAGCGCCGAGGCCTACGGCTCGGACGCGGTGGTGCCGCTGGCGTGGGTCGGCGCGCACACCAGCACGATCAAGCTGGCCACCGGCATCATGCAGCTCCCGGGGCGCACCCCCGCCAACACCGCGATGACCGCCATGACGCTCGACCACCTCTCCGGCGGGCGCTTCGTGCTCGGGCTCGGCACCTCCGGGCCGCAGGTGGTGGAGGGCTGGCACGGCGTGCCCTTCGGCGATCAGCCGCTCGGCTGGCTGCGGGAGTACATCGAGATCGTCCGTAAGATCTTCGCGCGCGAGGCGCCGCTCACCCACCACGGGCGGCGCTACCGCATCCCCTACGACGGGCCGGACGCCTCCGGGCTGGGCAAGCCGCTGAAGAGCATCTTGCACGGCCGCAAGGACATCCCCATCTACACGGGCTCCATGGCGCCGAAGAGCCAAGAGCAGGCCGCGGAGCTCGCCGACGGCATGCTGCTCACCTCCATGCACCCCGAGCACTTCGGCGTCATCGACGAGAACGTGCAGCGCGGCTTCGCCAAGGCCGGAGGCGGCAAGGGCTACGACCGCTTCGACGTGACGCCGGCCGTCTCGGTCGTCATCGGGGACGATCTGGACGCCTGCCGGCTCCCGCTCAAGATGGTGCTCGCGCTCTACGTGGGCGGAATGGGCGCCAAGAACAAGAACTTCTACAACGCCTACCTGCGCCGCATCGGCTACGAGGAGACGGCGGAGCGGGTGCAAGAGCTCTACCTCGCGGGCCGAAAGAACGAGGCCATCGCGGCCATCCCGGATCGGCTCATCGACGAGCTGAACCTGGTGGGCCCGAAGGAGCGCATCCGTGAGCGCTTCTCCGTGTGGAAGGGCCTGCCCGTCGGGACGCTGCTGGTGGCCACCGCGCAGCGCGAGGCGCTGGAGCTGATGGCGGAGCTGGTGCAGGCCTAGCGCTCAGCCCAGGCCCGTGAAGCGGATGCCAGCGCCGGGGCTCTTGTACTTCTTGTTGAGGTGCAGCAAGACGGGCGTCAGCGACTCCAGCGCCACCGCGTTCGCCAGCGGTCCGGCGTCGTAGGCGGTCAAGCCGAGGTCTTTGATGAGAGTGAGCGCAAGATCGAGCGCAGCCTGGTCGTCGGAGCACACCAGCACGTCGCACTCCACGGGCTCGCCGGGCTCCGCCAGGTGCGAGGAGCTGACGTGATGCAGCGCCCCCACCACCCTGGCCTCGGGGCCGAGCAGCGCCTGCGCCTCCTGCGCCGCGGAGCTGCCGGGCGGCAGGTGGACCACGCGCACCTGCGGCGGCCGCAGCGGCACCGTGATGTCGATGACCACCTTGCCCGCCAGCGCGCCGCGCAGCCCCTCGAGCGTGGCGGCGTGGGCGGAGTAGGGGACGCACAGCACCACCAGCTCGGCCTCGCGCGCGGCCCACTCGTTGGTGCCTCCCGTCACGGGCCGTCCGCTGAGCTGCGTCAGCTCCGCGGCCTTCGCGCGGGCCTTCTCCGCGTCGCGCGAGCCGACCAGCACCTCGTGGCCGGCGAGACGCCAGCGCAGCCCGAGCCCATGCCCTTCACGTCCCGTCCCACCGATGACACCGATCCGCATGCTGCCGCTCCTTGGGTTGGCGCAGCTCCCTGCGCTCGGCGGCGGAGGCTAGCAGACCCGCGGCGGCCGCGTGCTGGCGGACAGCCAGCGCTGGAGCGGGCGCCGTGAGCTCCGTGCAGGTCGGGCCGGAGCTGCGGCTCTGGGCGGTGCCCGGGCTGCCGCTGGTGCAGCCCGGGGACGCGCTGCCGGAGCTGCTGCTGAGCGCGCTCGAGCGCGCGGGGGAGGCGCTCCTGCCGCAGGACGTGGTGGTCGTCACCTCCAAGCTCTGCTCGCGCGCGGAGGGGCGCTTTCGCTCGCTGGCGCGGGTGACCCCGTCGGAGCGCGCCCAGGCGCTCGCGCGGCAGTGTGGGAAGGACCCGCGGCTCGTGGAGCTCATCTTGGCCGAGAGCCAGAGCGTCTCGCGGGTGACGCCTGGCGCGCTCATCGTGCGCCACCGGCTGGGCTTCGTGGTGGCCAACGCCGGCATCGACGCCAGCAACGCCCAGCCCGCGCGGGAGCTCGGCGAGGGGCCGTGGGTGCTGCTGCTCCCGGAGGCGCCGGACGCCAGCGCTGCGCGGCTCCGCCACGCGCTCGAGGCGCGCGTCGGCGCGCCGCTCGGCGTGGTGCTCAGCGACTCCTTTGGGCGCCCGTTCCGCTTGGGGACGGTGGGCACGGCGCTCGGCGTGGCGGGGCTGCCCGCGCTGTGGGACCAGCGGGGCCGCTTGGATCTCCACGGCCGTGCGCTCGAGCACACCTTCACGGCGCTCGGCGATCAGCTCGCCGCCGCGGCGGACCTCGTCGCGGGGCAGGCCGCCGAGGCGCGCCCGGTCGTCATCGTCCGAGGCCTGCGCTTCACGCCGAGCGAGCAGGGCGCCGAGGCGCTGCTGCGACCCGCGGAGGAGGATCTGTACGCATGACGCGCGTGGTGGCGCTCTCGGGCGGTGTGGGCGGCGCGAGGCTGGTGCGCGGCTTGGCGCGCGTGCTCCCGCCGGAGCGGCTCACGGTGGTGGTCAACACCGGGGACGACTTCGAGCATTGGGGGCTGCTCATCTGCCCGGACTTGGACACCGTGACGTACACCCTGGCCGGCCTGTCCCACGAAGAGCAGGGCTGGGGCCTCGCGGGCGAGAGCTTCCACGCCCTCGCGGCGATGCGGAGGCTCGGACAAGAGGACTGGTTTGCGCTCGGCGACGCCGATCTGGCGACGCACCTGGCGCGCACCCAGGCCTGGCGCCGGGGGGAGCCGCTGCACGCCATCACGGCCGCGCTGGCGGCGCAGCTCGGCGTGGGGCCGCGCCTGCTGCCCATGAGCGACGAGCCCTGCCCCACGCGCGTGGTGACCGAGGCGCACGGCGTGTTGTCGTTTCAGCAGTGGCTCGTGCGCCACCGCGCGCCCGCCGTGCGCGAGATCCTCATCCCCGCGCCGCCGCCCCCCGCGCCGGGGCTGCTCGAGGCGCTCGCGGATGCGGAGCTCGTCCTCGTGGGGCCCTCGAACCCCTACGTGTCCATCGACCCCATCTTGAGCCGCCCCGGCGTGCGGCAGCAGCTCGCCGGCAAGCCCGTGCTGGCGCTCAGCCCGCTGGTCGGCGGCGCGGCGGTGAAGGGCCCGCTGGCGGAGATGATGCTCGCGCTCACCGGGGCGCCAGCCTCGCAGGAGGCGCTGGTGGCTCACTACGGTGGGCTGCTCACCGGGCTCGCCCTGCCCGCGGGGGAGCGCTGCGAGGCGCCGCTCGCGCTCCTGCCCACGGACACCTTGATGCGCAACGCCGCTGACAGCGAGCGGCTGGCGCGTGAGCTGCTCCGCTTCGCCGAGCGTGCCTCGTGAGCGCGCAGCGGCCCTGGCTCGTCGTCCCGGCCAAGTCCTTCGCGCGGGGGAAATCACGGCTCGCGGCGGCGCTGCCGCCCGGGCGGCGCGCCGAGCTCGCGCGGCGGCTGCTCGAGCACGTGCTGGACGTGGCGCTCGAGCTCGGCTGGGGCGGGTGCTTGGTGCTGACGGACGGCGCCGACACGCGCGAGCTGGCCGTGCGGCGCGGGCTGCCCGTCGTGCTGGATCCGCCGGCGTCGCCGCGCGCGCTGGCGGCGGTGGTGGACGCCGGCCTGGCGGAGGCGACGCGGCGGGGCGCGACGCACGCGCTCGTGGTGATGGCCGATCTGCCTCACGTCACCGCCGCGGAGCTGCGCGAGGTGCGGCGCGCGGCGGGCGCTGGCGTGGCGGTGGCCGTGGATGAGCAGGGCCGCTACACGAGCGCGCTGTGGCTCCCCCTGCCGGCCGCGTCGCCCACGCGCTTCGGTGAGCCGGATAGCGCCGCGCGCCACCTCGAAGACGCGCGAGCGGCAGGCCTGGGCGCCGTGCGCTTGGAGCTGCCGGGCGTCGCCTTCGACGTGGACGGCCCGGAGGACTACGCCCGCTGGCGCGGCGCCGAGCGCTAGCGCGCCGCGCGCTGCAACAGGCCCTCGGCGGCTGGCGCTGCGCCAGCCGCGCGGCCGCGCCCAGCCACCGCTCAGGGCAAGCCGGGGAAGCTGTCGACGAACTTCACCTTGAAGTCCGGGAAGCTGTCCACGAGCTGCCACTTGCCGCAGCGGTCTGGGAACGACTCGACGCGCTGGACCTTGAGATCCGGGAAGGAGTCCACCTTCTGCACCTTGAAGTCCGGGAAGCTGTCCACCACCTTGACCTTCCCGTAGAGCTTCTGCCCGCGGAAGCTGCAGTCCTGCGTAACGCGCTCCTTGCCTGCCCAGACGTCGCTGGGGCTCAGCGCGAGCAGCCCGAGCGCCATCACCAGCAAGCCGGCACGCGGGGAGCGGAGGCGAGGGAGAGCGCTCATGAGACGAAGCCCGAGGTGGCGCGAGGGGCGCCGCGCGTCGCAGTGTAGCCCAGCCTCAGGCCTCGCGCAGCCACGGTGGCTCGCTCCGCGCGCGGCGCAAGGCTTGGCCCACGAGGAGCGGTTGGGCTAAGCGCCTGCGGCATGGATCCCCAACGTGCGCTGCTCCTCGCGTGCTCGTGCCTCGCCCTGCTGCAAGGCTGCCGCACCAGCCCACCGGCGGACGCGGCGCGGGCAGAGCCCGCGCCGGCGCCAGCGCCGCCCCCGCGAGAGCCTTGGGCCTCGCTGGGCGCCGAGGAGGAGCTGAGCTTCCTCGGCACGGAGCCCTTCTGGAGCGGGAGCGTCCACGCCGGCACGCTGAGCTGGGTCACCCCCGACCACCTACCCGGAGAGCGGGCGCCGGCCACGCGCGTCGCCCGCGCGGGCGCGCTCGAGCTCAGCGCGACGGTCGGGGGCCAGCCGCTACGCGTCACGGTGACGCGCCAGCCGTGCAGTGACGGGATGTCCGATCGCCGCTACCCGCTCACCGTCACGGTGCAGCACGGCACCGAGCAGCGCCAAGGCTGCGCCTGGTCGGAGGGGCACCCCTTCGACGGCCCGGACGCGCCCTAGCCAAGCCGCGGGCGCCGCCGCTCGAGGGAGACCTCGCGGGCAAGGCCGACCTGGCTCCCGACCCTTCGCGCCAGGGTGTGGGCGGGCTCGGCGTACCGTTCGCAGTGGAGGCGCAGGGCTCGCCGCTCCGGCGCTCCTGACGCCAGGCTCCGCGGTCTGGCCGCCCACGCCGCGGCACCGGGACGTCCCTCGGCTCTTGTAGGCCCAACCAGCTTGGGGCACCCTGAGCGTGTGCGCAGGAACCACGCATGCCGAGCGTGCGTCACGCTGAGGGTGGCCACCGAGCGCTGGGTGTCGGCCGAAGACGTCGTGAAGGCTGGCGAGGAGCCTCACCCATGAGCTCCCCGTCTCGCTTCTCGGATCGCATCGTCGACGCGCTGCCGGTGCTTCGCTTCGGCGCGCAGGAGCGCGCGCTGCTCGAGCGCCTGGAGGCGACGCCCGAAGAGCCGCGCCAGGTGCTGGTGGAGAAGGCCAAGGTCAAGGGTGGCCGCTCCGAAGAAGCGGCCTCGGAAGAGGACGATGGCGCGGGTGAAGAGGCTGAGGCGGAGGAGGCCGAGGGGGAGCCCGCCGAGACGGCGCACGAGGAGCCCGCCCTGCGCGACGACACGCGCGGCGAGGTCAGGCGCCGGGCGCTCGCCTGGGTCGAGCGCGCCGACCTCGCCGCGAGGCTCGTGCGCACGTCAAAGAAGCGTGGCCACCCGAGGCACCAGGCCGAGGTGGAGCAGGCCAAGCGACAGCTCCTCGCGCGCGTGATGCTCCCCGGCGGGCTCTACGTCGTGCGCCGGGGCGGCACGCGCAAGGGCGCGGGCGAGGAGCGCTGGGCCGAGCGCGAGAGGCACTCCCGCGCCATCCTCGGCGACGCCGCCATCGAGGCGCGCTTCGGCAAGGGGGCCAAGCCTCCTGCCGTCCGTTCGTCATCGGCCTCCGTGTCGCCTGCGCGCCCTGGTCGCCAGGGCAAGCTCTTCGACTAGGGACCCCCTCCATGCTCACCCGACTGCGCATCAAGAACTTCAAGGCCTGGGGGACCCAGCTCTGGGAGCCCGGCCTCCGGCTCGCGCCCGTGACGCTTCTTCTGGGCCCCAACTCGGCTGGCAAGACGTCGTTGCTTCAGGCCCCGCTGCTCCTGAAGCAGACCTTCGAGAGCCCAGACCGCACGCTCGAGCTCAACACCGGAGGACAGCCCGCGGATCTCGTCGACGTCGGGACCGCCGAGACCCTGCTGCATGACGGGATGGGCGCCCACGAGGCGCTCGGACTTGGCTTCAGCGTCAACGACGAGTGCTCGTACGAGGCCACCTTCCACCGAACGACGTCGTCGCTCACGCTGGCCCGGCTCAGCCTGACGGAAGGTGCAGCCGTCTTTGAGGCAACGCGGCAATCCAAAGGGGGCTATCGACTCGCAGCTCCGGGCTACACGCCCGTCAAAGTGGCGGGTCGCGACGACGCGAAACGCACCTATCAGCCGGAGCGCGCCATCGGCTTCGCCGCCGAAGCTGTCGCAGCGCTGGGACCAGCGGGCACGAAAGCGCAAGATTTGTCGCTGCGCCTTCGTCAAGCGATCACGACCGTCGCCTACCTTGGGCCGCTCAGAGGCTATCCAGAGCGGACCTACCTGTGGAACGGCGTCGAGCCTGGGGATTTGGGGAAGAACGGAGAGCAGGCGGTCCACGCCCTCCTCGCGAGCGCCAGTTCGCGAAAGAAGCCGCGGGCGGGGGAGGAGGGGGGCGCGGAGTGGCTGGTGGGGCAGGTGTCCCACTGGCTGAGCGTGCTTGGCGTAGCGGACGAGCTCCTGCTCGAGCGCCAAGGTCGCTCTCGCCACTATGAGATTCTGGTCCGACGTGGTCAGCGAAAATCCAACCTCGTGGACGTCGGGTTCGGGATCTCGCAAGTCCTGCCGATGCTCGTCCTCGCCCATTTCGTCCCGCGTGGAACGACCATCATCGCCGAGCAGCCGGAGATTCATCTGCACCCGCGCGCTCAGACTGCGCTGGCGGAGCTCATGGTGACGGTAGCCAACACTCGGAACGTGCAGTTCATCGTGGAGACCCACTCCGAGCACCTCTTCAGGCGCCTGCAGTACCTCATCGCGGCAGACACCGTGAAGCCGGACCAGTGCGCGCTCTACTACGTGGATCGCGACGAACCTTCGGCACGGATCACGACGCTGATGGCCAACGAGCTCGGCCAGATCTCAAACTGGCCGGATCAGTTCTTCGGCGATGCGATGGGTGAAACGGCGCGGCACATGAAGAAGATCATCGAGAGGAAGCGTCTCGCCGAGGGCGGTTCGCGTGGCTGACCACCTCGTTGACACGAACGTGCTCATCGTCGGTAGCGCTGCGGTCGAGCCGAGGTACGGCGATGTCAGCGTCGACGCCGACGGCATCGAGGTGGTCTTCGACTGGCTGGCCGCGTTCCGTGACGACGCGGAGCGGAAGCTCGTCCTCGACACGGCTTGGAAGATCTACGAGGAGTACAACCGCAAGCTGAATGGCCAGCATTTTGGCCTTCAGGTGGTGCACCACAAGCTCCAAGCCTGCCTGCGTACGGAGCCGGTGCAGTACGATGGGAACGGCTACGGCGTCGTGCCTCCTGGCCTCGCTGCCGTCGACAATTCGGACAAGAAGTTCGTCGCCGCGGCGCTGAACGACCCGGCGAACGTCCAGATCGTCAACGCCGCTGACAGTGACTGGAAGCAGCACGAAGCGGCGCTCAGGGCGCACGACATCGTCGTCGTGGAGCTGCTCCCATGACGGACTTCTTCCGTTTCCCGCACACGCCGCACGTCGCGTGGCTGGGCAAGGGGAGCCCGCGGGGCGACAAGCTGCTCGCACCCCACGAGGTGAGGGAGCTGCTGTCCGGCGAGGTCGTGGTCGAGGAGAAGGTGGACGGGGCAAACCTGGGCTTCTCCGTGGGCGAGGATGGTGCGCTGCGTGCTCAGAATCGCGGGCGGTACCTCGAGGGCGCGGGCCTCGACGGTCAGTGGCGACCCTTGCGGCGGTGGTTGTCGTCGAGAGCCCACGCGCTCGCCGCGGCGCTGGGTACGAACCTCATGCTCTTTGGAGAGTGGTGCTACGCGGTGCACAGCGTGCGCTACACACGGCTTCCCGACTGGTTCCTCGCCTTCGACGTGTATGACCGAGAGCGCGACGAGTTCTGGGACGTCGAGCGGCGCAACGCGCTGGCCGAGCGGCTAGGGGTCCTGACGGTACCAGAGCTCGGGCGAGGCCAGCAGACCGTCGAGGCGCTCACGCGCCTGCTCGGGCAGTCGAGGCTCACCGAGGGCCCCGCAGAGGGGCTGTACGTGCGCCGCGAGGCGAACGGCGTGCTGACGGCGCGAGCGAAGTTGGTCCGCGCCGAGTTCGTCCAAGCCATCGACGAGCACTGGTCGAAGCGCGCGATCGAGGAGAACCAGCTCGCCGAGGGGGTGAACGCGTGGCGCTGAAGACGACTGCCCTCACCGAGCGGGTCGTTCCCGACTTGCTGCGCTACCTGCTCACGACCCATCCGTCACCTGCTCACCAACGACGTACCCGTCGGGCATTGTGAAGGCGGCGCCGGCATGCTCGCGGGCGAGCGGTCGTGACGCTCGCCGCGGGGTGTGTTGGCTTGGGTGTCCGTGGCGCCGCGGCGAAGGCTCTGGGGGTTCGATCGTGCGGGCTCAGGTCCCGCGTCGTTGGCGGGACGGTGCTCGAGGGCTCGCGCTAAGAGCCGTTGCTCGCTGGCTCCTGGGGACCACCGACGGCGCCGGGTCGAAGGTCGTCATCCCCAAGCCTCCCGCCCCGCGCGAGGGTGGCGTGGCGCGGTGTCGAAGCCAGGGGGGCGCGCTCCAGCACGTCGCCAAGCCGCGCCTCGAGAGGCTCTTCGCCGGCAGCACCGAAGGCGGCCACCGCGCCTGCGTGCTCCGCGGCACCGTGGCCGCCCGGTCGGGCGCCGCCCCGCGCTCGTGCGTGGGTGGCTTCGGGAGCGGCCGCGTCGAGGGTGGGCGCGGCGCCTGGCGGAGGTTTGGAGCGCTGCGTCGCGGGTGCTAGCACGGCGCTCGGCATGGAAAAGCTAGCGTTCTTGGGCACCGGGTTCATTGGGGCGGGGATGGTGGAGGGGCTGGTCGCCACCGGCCACGCGGTGCGCGCGTGGAACCGCAGCGCGAGCAAGGCGCAGCCGCTCGCGGAGCAGGGCGTGGAGATCGCGGCCTCCGCGGCGGAGGCGGTGCGCGGCGCTCAGCGGGTGCACGTGGTGCTCTCGGACGACGCGGCGGTGGACGAGGTGCTTGGCGGCGTCGTCTCGGCGCTCGCGCCGGGCGCGTTGGTGGTGGACCACACGACCACGGCGCCCGGGCCCACCGCGGCGCGCTCCCAGAGGCTGGAGCAGCAGGGGGTGCAGTACCTGCACGCGCCCGTCTTCATGTCGCCCCGCATGTGCAAGGAGCGTCAAGGCCTCATACTCAGCAGCGGGCCGCGGGCGCGCTTCGAGCGCGCGGAGCCTTGGCTCGCCGGCATGACGGGCAAGGTGTGGTGGCTCGGCGAGCGGCCGGAGCTGGCCGCCGCCTACAAGCTCTTCGGCAACGCCATGATCTTGAGCCTCTCGGGCGCCATCGCGGACGTGCTGACGCTGGGTCAGGCGGTGGGCGTCGCGCCGGAGCAGGTCATGGAGCTGTTCCAGCAGTTCAACCCGGGCGCCGGGCTGCCGGGGCGAGGCTCACGGATGGCGCGCGGGAAGTTCGAGCCGGACTTCGCGCTCAGCATGGCGCGCAAGGACGTGCGCCTGATGCTGGAGACCGCGGGGGAGCTGCCGCTGGCCGTCCTGCCCGGCCTGGCGGCACGGATGGACCAGCTACTCGCCGCCGGCCGCGGCGACTATGACGTCAATATCTTGGCGGAAGGGCCCGTGAAGGCGGCTCAGCGCTGAACACGCGCGCCGGGCGTGGACGAGCGTACTCGAGTGCGCCACACTGAAGGCGCGGCGCTCACAGGCCGCGTCGGAGCCGTCACATGGGAAGCCTCAGCCTCGGTCACTGGATCATCGTGCTCGTCATCGTGCTGCTCGTGTTCGGGCCAGCGCGGCTGGGCCAGGTGGGCAAGGGCCTCGGCGAGGGCATCAAGAGCTTCAAGAAGGGCTTGGCGGACGAGGAGCCGCCGCCGCCGCCGCAGCGCCAGCTCAGCGAGAGCAGCGAGCCACGGCGTGAGGCTTGGCATGGCGCGCCAGGCGAGGTCGCTGCGGTCGCCAAGGGTGGCGAGCCGCGGCGCGACTCCTAGCGGACCACCTCGTGGCGGGCGCCGTCAGGCGTTGACGATGAAGCGCCGCTCCCCACGCTCGAAGAAGCCGACGATCTGCCGCGCGGCCGCCAACCCCGCGTTCACGTTGGCCTCCTCCGTCTGTGCGCCCATCTTGGCGGGCGTGCAGTAGAAGCGCTGGGCGTACTTGGCCTCGAGCTCCGCGAGCGTGGCCGCGCTGGGCGCGACGTCCGACAGGTAACGGAAATCTGCACGGGCCGCGAAGGTCTCGAGCAGGCCCGCCTCGTCGATGACCTCCTTGCGCGCGGTGTTGATCAGCGTGGCACCAGCCGGCATGCGCTCGAGCAGCGCCTTGCCGATGGAGCCGCGTGTCTCCGGCGTGGCTGGGATGTGCAGCGAGACGTACTGCGAGCGCTCGTAGAGCTGCTCCACCTGGGTCACGGGCGTGACGCCGAGGGCCTCGAGCGCGCTGGGCTCCACGAAGGGATCGAAGGCGTGGACCTTCATCCCGAACCCCTGCGCGATGGTGGCCACCGCGCGCCCCACGGCGCCGAAGGCGTGCAGGCCGAGCGAGCCGCCGCGCAGCTCACGGCCCGTCTTGCCGTCGAAGCGCCCGCGCAGCACGTAGAGCAGCATGCCGAACACCAGCTCCGCCACCGCGTTGGCGTTCTGGCCCGGGGTGTTCATCACGGCCACGCCCAGCGCCTTGGCCCTCGCGGTGTCCACGGTGTCGTAGCCGGCGCCGGCCCGCACCACGAGCTTCAGCTCCTTGGCCGCGGCCAGCACCTCCGCGTCGATGATGTCGCTCCGGACGATGACGGCGTGCGCCCCGGCAATGGCGCTCGACAGCTCCGCCTTCGAGGCGTAGCGCTCGAGGACGGTGACCGCGTACCCCGCCTGCTCGAGGATGCCGACGACCTGCTGACGGGCGGCGGCGGAGAAGGGCTTTTCAGTGGCGAGCAGGACGGAATAGGTCACGGGCACCTCCAGGGAGAGAAGCCTGCCCGCATAACGAACCCCGCCGCCTTCGACAAGGGCTCGCGCGTGGGCGCGTCCAACGTTGTCGCGGCGCGCTCCTCGGGCGCCGCGGAGGGTCTGCAGAACGCCAGCGTCGCGGGGCCGCCGGGGGCCTTCCCTGGCAACCCTGGCGTTGCGGAGGGGCCGGTGCGGCGGTGCTGGGCGTGGAGGACCTCGCCGAGCTCCAGGCGGGGGAGGCGCCGGCGTGTCCCACCACGGAGCCAACGTGGCCCTCGGAGCTCGGGCTTGCCGCGGCCGTCGCCGCGGACGTGGTGGGCCCGCGGTCGCACGCGGCCATCACCGCGCGGGAGCATGGCATCCCGGCGGGGCCGGGGACGGAGCGCGGGTGCGCCTCGCTGCCGGAGGACCTGCGCGTCGTGGTGGGTGGCAGCGCGGACACGGCGAAGCCGGCGGCGTGCCCGCCGTGGTGAGCTTCGCTCGGCGTGTCGTCGCCGAACACCGTCCCGAAACGCCGACGAAACTCGCGCCGGGTTCAATCACCCAGTGATGATCGACCCAGGTGATACCGCGTGGCTGCTGGTGAGCACCGCGCTCGTCTTGCTGATGACCCCGGCGCTAGCGCTCTTCTACGGCGGCATGGTCCGCCGGAAGAACGTGCTGTCCACGCTGATGTACTCGCTCGCGGCCATCCCGGTCGTGAGCGTCCTCTGGCTGCTGTACGGCTACTCGCTCTCGTTCGGCCCAAGCCACGGCGGGCTCATCGGGGATCTGTCGCTCGTGGGGCTCGGGAGCCTCGCGACGGAGGCCCACGGTACGGTGCCCAGCCTCGCGTTCTGCGCCTTCCAGATGATGTTCGCCGTCATCACTCCGGCGCTCATCTCCGGGGCCTTCGCGGAGCGCATGAAGTTCTCGGCGTACCTCGCGTTCGTGGTCGCCTGGTGCACGCTCGTCTACTTCCCCGTCGCGCATTGGGTCTGGGCCGAGGGCGGCTGGCTCCTCGAGCTGGGCGCGCTCGACTTCGCAGGTGGGACGGTGGTGCACCTCACGGCTGGAGCGTCGGCGCTCGTCTGCGCCTTGATGGTCGGAAAGCGTCTCAAGTACCCCCAGGAGCGCCCGCTCCCCCACAACCTGACGATGACCCTCACCGGCGCTGGCCTGCTCTGGTTCGGGTGGTTTGGGTTCAACGCCGGCAGCGCGCTCAGCAGCGGGTGGCTCGCGGCCACGGCCTTCATGGCGACGCACCTGGGCGCCGCGGGGGGAGCGCTCGGCTGGCTGGCGGTCGAGTGGTGGCACCGAGGCAAGCCCACCGCGCTCGGCCTCGCCTCGGGCGTGGTGGCGGGCCTCGTCGCGATCACACCAGCGGCCGGCTACGTCACGCTGGTCGCGGCGGCGCTCATCGGCCTGCTCTCGGCCATGGTCTGCTACGTGGCGGTGCTGGCCAAGTACAGGTTCGGCTACGATGACTCGCTCGACGCCTTCGGTGTCCACGGGGTCGGTGGCCTCACCGGCGCGCTGCTCACGGGGGTGTTTGCTCGCCAGCGGGTCTTCCCGGGCGCGGCGGGTGCCGTGGGGGCCGACGGTCTGCTCGCCGGTCACCCTCGGCTGCTCGGCTTGCAGCTCCTCGCGTGCGTGGTCAGCGCCGCGTACGCCGTCGTGCTCACGGTGGGGATCCTGAAGGTCATCGACCGCCTGATAGGGCTCCGGGTGAGCACCGCGGACGAGCGCGAGGGACTCGACCTGACTCAGCACGGAGAGGACGGCTACGCGGGCTGAGCCCGGACCCCCGCCGCGCCCGGCTGCGCCGTCAGGGGCGCTTCGGGCGCTTCGGCTTGCGCGGGGCGCTGCCGGGGGCGTCGGGTGAGACGAGGCGTGGCCCCTCGGGGAGCAGCGCCACGTGACGCGTGCGCGCGCCAGGGTCGCGCGGGCGCGGCGCGCGGCGCGGGGGGGCGTCCTCCGGGGGAGGCGCGGGGCCGCGCCGGGGCGCGGCGGGGGCCGTGAAGGGTCCGGCGCTGGCGAAGGGGCTCGACGGCAGGTGCGGTGGCGCCCCGGCGCGCTCCTGGAACGGCCGGATGACGAGCCGTGGATCGCGCGCGTCCGGCTCTTGCGCGCGCTCGGCGAAGCGCCGCGCCGCGCCGCGCGCGATCTGGAACGTGGCTTGGCGTGGGCCCACACGGATGGCCCCGATGTCCGCGCCCCGGATGTCACCGCGCCGGCAGAGCAGCGCCACCCGCCGCCGCGCGTCCGCGCCCTGCTGGGTGCCCCAGTTGATGCTGAAGCTCGCGTAGTCCTCGGCCTGGGGCGCGCTCGGGCGGCGCTCGAAGGGCTCTGGCGCCGGGCGCGGCGGGCGTCGGGGGGGCGCCTCGTTGGCCTGGTCCGGCGCGGGGCGCGGCGGGCGGGGCTTGGCGCCCTCGTGAAAGGGGGCGCGGGGCGGACGCTCCTTGAAGCGCTCCGGGGCGGCGCTGCGCCGCGGCTGGTCGCGGAGCCTGGTGTCCGTGCGCGCGGGCGTCACGATCACGGGCGTGACGTTGCGCGGTCGCGCGGGGCCGCCGAGCCGGACGCGCTCGAGCAGCGCGCCGAGCAGCGCGGCCGGCTCCGCGCTCGCGAGCAGCCGCTCGACCAGCGCGGCGTGCTTCGGCGAGGGCTCGCTCGTGCTCAGCTCCGTGACGAGGCGCTCCTCCGCGGCGCGCACCAGCTCCGCGCGCGTGGGCACCGGCTCGACGGTGAAGGCCGTGCGCGCGCGCTCGAGCAGCAGCGTCACCCGCCGGCGCTGGCTGGCCTCGCAGAGCGAGAGGCTCCGCCCCTTGCGGCCCGCGCGCCCGGTGCGCCCGCTGCGGTGTGTGTACGTGTCGGGATCGTCCGCCGGATCGAAGTGGATGACGCGCGCGATCTCGAGCACGTCGATGCCGCGCGCCGCGACGTCCGTGGCCACCAGCAGCTTCAGCGTGCCGGCGCGGAAGGCGTCCAGCGTGCGCGTGCGCTCGCGCTGCTCCATGTCCCCCGAGAGCGACGCGGCCGTGAAGCCCGCGCCCACCAACTCTTGCGCCAGCTCCGCGCAGCCCGCGCGCGTGCGCACGAAGATGAGCGTCAGCTCCTCGGGCGCCAGCAAGAGCACGTTGACGAGCGCGTCGAAGCGCTCCCCGCGCGCCACCGGGTGGATGACGTGCTCGATGTCCGCGTGCGCGCTGCCCGTGGGCGTGGCCTGCACCACCCCCACGCTCTGCTGGTAGCGCTGCGCCAAGCCCAGCACGTTGGGCGCGAAGGTGGCGCTCACGAGGTGGGTGCGCCGCTCGGCGGGCATCCGCTCGAGGATCTGCTCGAGCGCCTCCCGAAAGCCGAGGTCCAGGAGCTGATCGGCCTCGTCCAGCACGATGGCGCCCACCTCCGTCGGCGTGATGGCGCCGTGCTCCAGGTGATCCAAGAGCCGCCCCGGCGTGGCCACCACGACGCCGGGGCGCTTGGCGAGCGCGCGGCGCTCCCCGAGCACGCTGGTGCCGCCCGTGACGGCCGCCACGCCCACCCCGAGCGGCGCGAAGAGCCAGCCGAGCTCACCGGCCACCTGCGCCGCTAGCTCGCGCGTCGGCGCGACGACCAGGGCGCGCGGCCGGCAGCCCGACCCGCTCGGCGCGGCGCCGAGCAGCAGCGGCGCCACCACGAGCCCGAGCGCCACCGTCTTGCCGGAGCCCGTCCGCGAGGAGATCCTGAGATCCTTCCCGGCGAGCTCAGGAGCGAGCACCGCCGCTTGGACGGGCGTCAGCGCCTCGAAGCCGCGATCGACGAGCGCCTGGCGCAGGGGGGCGAGGGACGGGGGCAGCTCGAGATCGGCCATGGGGGCGCGGACACTAGCAGGTTGGCGCCGGCGTGCTCGCTCCCCGCTGAGGGAGGGCGCCGAGCGCTTGCCCGGGCGGCGGGCGTCGGGCATGGTCCGCGCGCCGGCCTCGGCCGCGCCACCTCGGAGGACAGCGCTTGGAAGCCATCAAGAAGTTCTGGGACGTCATGACCCACCTGGACGTCCACCTGGCGGAGTGGTCGCAGCTCATGGGCGGCTGGCTCTACGTGGTGCTCTTCCTCATCATCTTCGCGGAGACGGGCCTGGTGGTGACCCCGTTCTTGCCCGGAGACTCGCTGCTGTTCGCCATCGGGGCGCTCTGCGCGCTGGACTCACCGCTGCACGTGGCGGTGGTCATCCCGCTGCTCATCATCGCCGCCGTGCTGGGCGACGCGGTCAACTACACGGTGGGGCTACGGATGGGGCCGGCGGTGTTCCGAAGTGAACAATCCGTATTGCTCAACAAGAAGCACCTGGAGCGCACCCAGAGGTTCTACGAGAAGTACGGCGGCAAGACGATCATCATCGCGCGCTTCGTGCCCATCGTACGCACCTTCGCGCCCTTCGTGGCGGGCGTGGGCAAGATGCAGTACCGCCGCTTTTTCATCTACAACGTGGTGGGGGCGGTGGCCTGGGTGCTGCTGTTCGTGCCGGCGGGCTATTTCTTCGGCAACCTGCCCATCATCAAGAAGCAGTTTCACTACGTCATCATCGCCATCATCGTCTTGAGCGTGTTGCCGGCGGTGGTGGAGGTGCTCAAGGGTTGGCTGGCGGCGCGGCGGGAGCAGGCCTCCACCCCGGAGCGCTGAACCCCCGCCCGAGCTCAGTACTCTAGGTTGAGGCTCACGCTGCCGCCGTACACGTAGCCTGCGCTGGCGAAGCCAGGGTAGCCGGGGTTGTTGGTCTGCAGCCCGCGCGCCGCCTGCACCTCCGCGCCCGTGTTGCGGTCGTAGGCGCCGTCCACGAACTCGTCCACGAGCAGCGCTGGGTCCTTCTTCTGGTGGCGGGGCAGGAGCCGGTGCAGCTGCAGCGCGAGGCCGGGGCGCAGCGTGTAGCCCCAGAACGCGAAGCCATAGTCCACGCCGAGCGTCGCGCCAAGGCGGTCGTTGTCCACGTAGTTGGAGCGGCCCACCTGCAGCGGCACCGGCGAGGGCACGTAATTGACGTCCAGGCGGCTGTGCAGCCGGCGCCAGCGGTAGCGCACGCCCAGGCTGGGGCTGACGGTGTTGCTCCAGCCACCTTGGCTGCCGTAGTCTGAAGGGGACTGCCCTTGCCGGTCGACGTAGTCCGACCAGCGCGAGTAGAGCAGGGTGCTGGCCACGGCGAAGACGTGGCGGCGCCGCGGGTTGAGCGTCCAGTCGCCTCCGACGCCCAGCGTCCAGGGCATGTAGTCGTGGACGAACTCCCGCCGCGTGCCCGACTGACTGCCGAGCGGGAGCGTGGAGGCGAAGCCAGCGTCGATGCGGAAGGCCTGGACGGAGTGGAACGTGGCCGAGAGTCGCGCGTGCTCCGTCAGCGCCCAGCTCACGCCGAAGTGCGGCGCCACGTTCGCGGTGACGCCGATGTCGTTGCTGAGCTGCATCCTCCCGAAGTCGTCCGGATCACGGATGTACGCGTTGGCGGCGACCACGTTGGTGAGGTTGAGCGTGAAGCTGACGCCGACGCTCAGGCCGTTGAGGATCTCGCTGCCGAGCCCGAAGGCCAGGGAGGTGGCCGTCATACGGTCCCCGTAGAGCTCCGGGTGCAGGCTGTTGGAGAAGAACTGCTCGCGCTCGTCCGGGTACGTGGAGTACGCGGTGGTGAAGGTGCCGAGCGGCACCAAGGCGTGGATGCCGAGCACCAGGCGCCGGTTGAAGATGGGCCCCACCAGCCCAATGACCTGGTAGGCGCGCGTCTTGCCGCTGCTGCCGCTCGACTGTCGCGGGTGCGCCCGGAAGCCGGTGTGTCCGCAGGAGGGACAGCCTTGCTCGAGCCAGCGCGTGGGCAGGGTGCCGTTGGAGATGGGGTTGCCGTCCGGTCCGAGCAGATCAGGATCCCGTACCGCCTCCGGGACGTTGCCGTCGACGCGCCCGTCCAAGGTGAGGGAGATCTGCTCGCTGAGCACCAGCACGCCCAGCTCCACGCTCTGCTCGGCGTAGGCCAGCAGCGCGGGGTTGAAGTACGTGGAGGCGGCGCTCGGCCCCGTGCTGCGGGCGTTGAAGCCCGTCTCCCCGGTGACGCCGCCCGCCAGCTCGAAGAGCGGAGAGGCCGACGCGGGGCTGGCGCCGAGCAGGGCGGCGGCGAGCAGGGTGAGCGCGTGGTGCTTCATTCGGTCACGGCCTCCACGGGGAGCGCCGCGCGGACGCGGGCGCAGGTCTCGAGATCGTCGTCTTGGCTGACCAGCAGCGGGCGCGCGATGACGGCGGCGACGCGCGGGTCCGTCAGCTCCAGCCCCAGCCAGCGCAGGCTGACCCGGTGCGCCCGGTCGGTCGCGGGCCGTGAGCCGATGGTGGCGAGGGTGCAGGCGCCCTTCTGGCAGCCATGCACGGACAGCACCTGCTCACTAGTGTCGAAGAAGGCGCCGGTGGTGAACTCGATGGCGTAGGGAGGGATGGGGTACTCCGCGAGCGGACCGTACTCGTTCCAGTCGCGCTGGACGGAGTTGCGGACGGCGTTGATGGTGCCGGTGAGGTACCAGGCGAGCCCGGGGTAGCCGTCGCCGTCGATGTCCTCCGCGCCCTCCAGGTGCTCTCCGAAGGGCTTGCTGGCATCGCGCGTGGGGTTGGGCTCGTAGGGTAGTGGGGGCAGGCTGCTGAGCTCCGGGTGGTCGTCGAAGTTTGCGGGCAGCAGCGCGTCGTCTCCACCGCGTAGGAAGTAGTGTCGCGAGAGCGTCAGCTCACAGCCGCCGCCCTTGGCGACGAAGCGTCCGTGGCGTGGGGGCCGTGTGACGCCTCGGCCGTCCGGGCGGCCGTCTTGTGGGTTGCGCCAGAGCAGCGCGCGGCGCCCACGGTCGTCGAGGCTCACGCGCACGGTGCCGGTGGCCTCGATGCCGCAAGTGACGCTCTGGGCGACGCGCAGCGTTTCGCCCGTCTGCTCGAGCTTCAGCACGTACCAGGTGGTCGCTACCTGGAGCTGCTGCAGCGCGTTGTCGCGGCTGAAATCGAGCTGGCGCAACAGCCAGTAGCCGTTGGCGTCGCAGGCCTCGCTCTTGAAGGTGGCGCCGCAGGAGGAGTCGCACTGGCGCCCGTCGGGTGGGTCACACGTCTCTGGGGCGACGACGACGCCGTCGCCGCACACGGGGCGGCAGCCCTGCTCGCCGCACAGGTAGCCCTCGGCGGCGCGGCACTCCACGCAGCCCGGCCCGACTTGATCGCACTCCTCGCTGCCGTTGACGACGCCGTCCCCGCAGACCGAGGCCACGGGGAGCACTCGGTCCTCCGCGCAGCTCAGCAGGGTGAGCGGCAACAGGCAGCAAGCCAGGCGAGCCCGCATCGCCGCTGGATCTGCCATGACGGAGGCGTGCTTGTCATGTTCATTGTAGCGGCCGGCCCTCCGGTGGACGCTGCTGCAGGCGGGCGGTCACCTGCGCGGTGGGCTCGCGGAGCCGCTCGTCCAGCCACTCCGGCGCGGCGGCCCAGCGCGGGTGGAGGGGGGGGCGAGCCCGGAGCTGAAACCCCATGCCAGCGCAGCGCGCTTGGAGTGTGCGCAGGTGCGGCCAGGGGCTCTGCGAGTTGACGTAGTCCGGCGTGACCGGGGACACCCCGCCGAAGTCGTTGAGACCCGCCTCGATCAGCGGCTCGAGGCGCTCCGCGTTCAAGTTGGGAGGAGTCTGGACGCTCACCTCGTCGTCGAGGATGAGGCGCGCCAGCGCGATGGCGTGGCGCAGCTCCAGCGCCTCCACCGCCTGGCTGGTGAGCGGCCGTGTGCCCGAGTGCGGCACGAAGTTCTGCACGATGACCTCTTGCAGGTGCCCGTGGCGGCGGTGGGAGGCGCGCAGCGCGAGCAAGCTCTCCACGCGCTCGCGGCGCGTCTCCCCGATGCCGAGCAGGATCCCGCTGGTGAACGGGATGCGCAGCTCCCCTGCCTGCTCCAGCATTTGCAGGCGCTTGGCGGGCCGTTTGTCCGGCGCCTTGTGGTGCGGCATCCCGGGAGCGCAGAGTCGGAGGCTGACGTTCTCCAACATCAACCCCAAGCTGACGTTGTACGGGCGCAGCCTCCGCAGCTCTTCACGCGAGAGCACCCCCGCGTTGGTGTGCGGCAGGAGCCCCGCGTCGAGCGCGAGCTGGCTCACCTGCACCAGGTAGTCCACCGTGCTCGCGTGCCCATACTCGGCGAGCGTCCGCCGGTACGCGGGGAAGGCCGTCTCCGGGCGGTCTCCCAGGCAGAGCAGCGCCTCTCCTGCGCCGCTCCGACGCCCCGCCTCGAGCGTCGCGCGCACCTCCGCCGGCGACATCGTCCACTCCCCCGCGTCCCCGGAGGAGCGCCGGAAGGAGCAGTAGTCGCAGTGGTTGCGGCACAGGTTGGTGACGGGCAGAAACACCTTCGGGGAGTAGGTGAGGGTGCGCCCGAACAGCGCGTCCCGGCGCGCGGCGGCGCGGCGACAGAGCTCCTCGATGAGGGGCGCGTCGGCGTCCGCCAGGGCGAGCGCCTCCGCGTCGCTCAGCGGGTCGTGCCTGGGCAGCGCGTCCGCGGGGCGCGGCCGGTGCGGGGCGGTCATGGCTCAGCGCTCCAAGGAGAATACATAGTCGTCGAGGTGGCGGCGGTAGGCGATGACGCGCACGCCCTCCGCGGCGCCGGGCGCCTCGGGGGCGGCGCCCTCCGGCCAGAGCAGCCAGCGCTGCGCGCGCGGCTCGAGCGTGACGGGCTCGCCCAGCAGGGCGCTGTAGATCTTGGAGTAGTGCTCGGGGTGCCGCTCCATCACGCTGGCGTAGGCGTGGACGCGCTCGAGGCCAGCCCCGCGCGCGCGGCACACCTCCAGCACCACCGGCTGCGCCCCCTGCAAGGCCAAGAGATCGCTGGCCAAGCGCTTGCCCATGTACGGCACCGGCAGGTCGTCGGTGACGAAGCGCAGGGGCGCGCCGAGCAGCGCGCCGAGCTGCGTGAGGCTGCGCCCCTGGGGCAGGGCGTGCCGGATGAGCCAGGCTTGGAGGCGCTTCTCCGCGCTCACGCGCTCGGCGGGGGCCGCCACGCACCAGCGCTGGTACTCGGCCTCGAAGTCCGCCACCACCGCGGCCAGGTTCTTGATGTTGACGCGGCCCTGGAGCGGACGCTCGTCCGCGAGCGACAGCATGTCCACGCCCGTCGTCGTGGGTCGAAAATAGACGCGGTGCCCCTCACGGGCTTGGAGCGCGGCGGCATGCTCGCGGATCCGCTCGGCGCGCTTCAGGATGGTCTCGAGCTGCGCGCGCTGCTTCTGGTCGCTGACCCCTTGGGTCTCCGTTCGATCGATCACGTCGTCCCGACGCTAGCCCACTGGCCAAGAGATGCGAGCCGTTGGTCGAGCTCGGGTGCGATGAGCAGCTCCCAAGCGTCCAGGCGCGCTTGGCGCAGCTCTGCGCTGGTGAGTCGCCCTGGAGCGGGCTCGGGGGAGCCGAGGATCTCTTGCGCCTGGAGCTGGGCCGGTAGGCGGAGCCGCGCCGCGCGGAGGGCGCCCGTGACCTCGCGGGGGGCGCGCGCGAGGCACCAGTCGAGGAGCTGAAACGCGAGCGCCGCGTGCCCCACCTCGTCGTCGGCGATGCGCGTGAGCACGGCGCGCACCCGCGGGACGGTGCAGGCAGCCGCCGCGCGGAGGGCGCCCAGGGCGGCGCTCGTCTCGGCGATGACGCCCTCCAGCAGCGTGTCCAGCGCGAAGCCGACGAGGCTCGGCGGACGCAGCGGGGGGATCCGCAGCGGCCCAGGGCTCAGCGGCGGCGCGCCGTAGGCGCGGGCCAGCTCCAGGCAGAGCTGGGCGTGGACGACCTCGTCGGTGGCCGCCTGCTGGACCAAGAGGAGCAGCTCCGGCGGCGCGCCGAGCTGCAGCAGCTCCAGCGCGACGCGGTGAAACGCGGCGATGGAGGCGTGCTCGGTGAGCGTGTCGTCGAGCCAGGCGCTGGCGAGCGCTGGGTTGGGCTCGAGCGGGGGCTCGCGGCTGCTCCCCACCCCTCGCCAGGCGTCGCTCACCTCCAGGCCAGCGAGCCAAGCGGTCTCGCCCTCGGTGAGCGGTCGGCCCCCGGCCACCTTCTCTCGCCAGTGGTAGCAGCAGGCGTCGTGCCGAGCGCTGCGTGCTGCCAGCGTGCCCTGCTGGTCGAGGAACCCGCGCACGTCGCGGGGTAGGCCTGCGTAGGCGCCGGCGTCCGCCCAGGGCTGCTTCTCTCCGTCGATGAAGCGCACGCAGCCCTCCAGGACGGGCGAGCCGCTGTAGCCGAGCGGCTCGGCCTGCGCGATGGTGCCACACCAGGTGCCAGCGGCGGCGTGAGGCGCCTCGCCCGCGGCGTGAGCGGCGGCGCTGGCGGAGGGCTGCGGCGCCGGGGCGGGTGAGCGCTGGCACGCGCTGAGGGTCAACGAGGTCAACAGGGCGCTCGGCCAGCGCGCCTGGGCGAGCCGAGCGCGCATCAGCGTGAGGATCGTGACGTCGTCCGCCGACATGGGAGCGCGCTCAGCGACGGCGCGCCCGAGGCGCCGCGCTTCGCTGCGCCTTGGGCGAGGCTTTCTTGGCGATGGCCTTCTTGGCGATGGCCTTCTTGGCGACGGTCTTCTTGGCGGCGGTCTTCTTGGCGACGGTCTTCTTGGCGACGGTCTTCTTGGCGACGGTCTTCTTGGCGACGGCCTTCTTGGCGACGGCCTTCTTGGCGGGAGTGCGGCGCGTGCGCGGCGCTGCGGCCGGCTCGAAGTAGGTGAGCATGGGAATGCAGTAGAGCCTCACCCAGCGATCCGCGGCGCTCTCACCATGGCTCAGTGGGAGATCCGAGTGCGTGACGGTGAGCCGCGTGCTCTTGCCGACGGCCTCGAAGCTCAGCTCCACGCGGGTGGCGCGCGCTTGCCCAAAGAGCTTGGGGCTCCGCCAGGACAGCGCGATCCGCTGCGCTGGTACCAGCTCCAGCAGGCGCCCCTCGATGGCGCCCGCCGCGGCGTGAAAGCTCCCGCCCACGCGCGCGTCGATCTTGGCGGGCTGCCCCGTCATCGCCTGGTGCTGCTCAGAGTCCAGCCAGGCCTCGTAGAGCCGCTGAGGAGTGGTGGGAAGGACGACGCTGACCTGGATTGTCTCGACGGTCATGGGGTGTGGCTCTCCGGGGCGCGCAGCGTAGCCGCCCGAGGACGAGGGGCGCAAGGCAGACCCCGGCGTGGCGTGGGCTCCCCGCTGACGCAGCTCTCCCGGCGCGCTGAGCTGCTGGTCGCCTCGGGGCGGCCCTGGCCCAGCAGCGGACCGGCGCTGCGGGACCGGTCCGCGCGCGCCCTGGGCGCGGTCGTCGCGGCGTTGGCGTCATTGACGCACGTGTGAACTTCATGAGATTCGTCGCAGCGCCATGTCCGTTCCGTCTTTCGACCGCTTCATCGCGCCGCTGCTCCGAGTGCTCGCCGAGCGAGGCACGCCCGTGCGCGCGCGTGAAGCCCGCGAAGCGGTCGCCGATGCGCTCGAGCTGACCGGAGAGGATCGCGCCGAGCGCGTGCCGAGCGGCGTTCAGGTCGTCTACGCCAACCGCAACGGCTGGGCGCACGACCGGCTCAAGCGCGCAGGGCTCTCGCAGTCGGTGCAGCGCGGCGTCTGGCAGATCACGCCGCAGGGGCTGGCCCTGGCGAAGGAACATCCTCAGGGCCTCCCGGACGAGCTCGTGGTGAAGCTGGCCCGCGCCTATGACGAGGAGGACGTCAGCGGGAGGCCCGTCCACGAGGTCGCGCGCGAGGCGAGCGACGTCGCGACGCCCGAGGACCGCATCGATCTCGCGCTCCGTGAGATCCGCGACAGCGTGGCTTCGGAGCTGCTCGAGCTCATCGGCCGTGAGACGCCAGGCTTCTTCGAGCGGCTCGTGCTCGATCTGCTGCACGCCATGGGCTACGGCCTGAGCCGCCAGGAGCTGCAGGCCGTCGGCGGCTCTGGCGACGGCGGCATCGACGGCATCGACGGCATCATCTCGCTCGACCGCCTTGGTCTGCAGAAGGTCTACGTTCAGGCCAAGCGCTGGCAGCAGCCCGTGGGCGGCGCCGTCGTGCGAGACTTCATCGGCGCGCTCACGACGCGCGGCGCGGACAAGGGCGTGCTGCTCACGACCTCGAAGTTCACCGCCGACGCGCACGCGACCGCCGAGAAGGTACGGATGGGCTCGCTCGTGCTCGTCGATGGCCGGCGCCTCGCGGAGCTGATGACCGAGCACGGCGTCGGCGTCAGCCACCGGACGCTGCGCGTGCCGAAGGTCGACAGCGACTACTTCGAGCCCGAGGCGTGAGGGCCTGCGCTCGGCCCCGGTGGCTGGCGTCAGCCGGCGCCTGGAAGAGGAGCGTGATGGTCGCGGGTCTCGCGGAGCGCGCGGGCGCCGTCACTGGGGTGCGTGTCCACCCTCGTCGTCATGACGCTCCGATGCCGCGCGCGGCGCCGGGCCGGGCGAACTCCCTTGGCGCTGGACTAGGTGCGCGAGATCGCCGAGTGCCGCAGCGTGGGCAGGCTCACTGGATGCTCGAGGCCCGCGCGCTCCCACCAGACCGCCAAGGGGTGCCCGAGCTGCCGCGTCGCGGGGAGCTGCGCTGCCTGAGTCTCGGGCTTCACGCGCCGTCGCTCCCCCTAGATCGGGCACTCTGTGGCATGAAGGGGGCGGCCGATGCCGCTCGTATACCTCCCAGACGTCGAGTCCCTGTTCCTCTGGGGCACCGAGCCCTCGCCGCGCGTGGTGCCGACGCTGGGCCACGGTGGCGAGCCCTGGTCTGCCACGCTCCTCACCCCCGAAGGCCTCCGTGACACCGCGGGCTTCAAGCTCCCCCTGCTCGACACCGTGGCCAGGCTCGTGGTCGTCCCTGCCGCCGAGCTCGAGGGCCTGCCCGGTTCGGTGGTGACGTGGGTCTTGGCCAGCAAGCTCGCGGTGGAGCTCGTCGCCCGCGAGCGAGTGGTGCCGACGATCTCTCGGCGTGGGGGGCGCATCGAGGCGCGCTGGGCCGCCGCCCTCGCGGGGAGCGAGGACGCGGCGAAGGTCACGGCGATCGCCGCGAGCATGCCCCCTGCGGCGCACGCGGTCGCGGCCGTCGGCGATCGTTCGGGCGCCGTGTGGGCGCCGGACGCGCTAGTGCGCGCGTACCTCGATGCCATCGTCGACACGCTGGTGCGGACCGCACGCGGCGCCCCGTCGATTGGCGGCTCGCGCGCCGCAGCGCGCGCTCCGACGCCCGCCGCGCGCTCGAGAACGGCGCGCGCGGCGCCGCCGGCGACCTGGGCGGATCGCTGGCGCACCGCGCTCGGCGGCGAGCAGCGTGGCTTCGAGGCCGATGGGTTCGCGGAGCGCTCCGTGGTGGATGAGCTGGCGCGCTGGAGCGAGCCGGCCCTCGGCGCGCGTGACCGCCTCCGCGCCTGCTTTCGCCTGGAGCTGCCGGTGGACGACGGCGAGCCGTTCGTGCTGCGCTTCCTGCTCCAGTCACCGGACGATCCGAGCCTGCTCGTCCCTGCCTCGGAGGTCTGGAGGACGAAGGGGCGCAGCCTCGAGAAGCTCGGGCGCGCCTTCCGCGATCCACAGGAGTCTCTGCTCGAAGCGCTCGGGCGTGCCTCGCGGCTCTTCCCCGCGCTCGCGGGCTCGCTGGAGGGAGCGCGCCCCGAGGCCGTGGAGCTCGATCCGGCCACGGCGTGGACGTTCCTTGGGGACGGCGCGGCCCTGCTCGCTGAAGCGGGCTTCGGCGTCATCGTGCCCGGCGAGCTCACGGCCGCCGGTCAGCGGCGCCTCCGGCTGCGGCTGCGCGTGGGTGGTCACCAGCAGCAGGTTGCTGGCGTCGTCACCGGAGCGGCCGGGCTCGCGCTGGACGGGCTGCTGGCCGTGGATTGGGAGGCGGTCATCGGCGACGAGCCTCTGACCAGGCGAGAGCTCGCCGCGCTCGCCAAGCAGAAGGCGCCGCTCGTTCAGTTCCGCGGCGCCTGGGTCGCGATCGATCCGCGCGAGCTCGGCGATATCCAGAGGCGCCTGGTTAGGGGTGCATCGACGCTGCCCGCGCGCGAGGCGATCCAGGCCGTGCTCGCCGGCGAGGCGCGACAGGATGGGATGTCGGTCGCGGTCAAGGCGTCGGGCGTCGTGGCTGAGCTGGTGGAGCGCCTGCGAAGCGGTGGAGCCAAGGAGCTTGGCGCACCCAAGGCGCTCCAGGCGACGCTTCGTCCGTATCAAGCGCGCGGGCTCGACTGGCTCGTCACCATGGGCTCGCTCGGTCTCGGCGCCTGCCTCGCCGACGACATGGGCCTCGGCAAGACGATGCAGCTCCTCGCCTTCCTCCTGCGGCGCAAGGACGAAGCCCGCCGCGACGCGCGACCGGCGCTGCTCGTCGCTCCGACCTCGGTGATCGGCAACTGGGAGCGAGAGCTCGAGCGCTTCGCGCCGTCACTCCGCGTGGTCCGTCACTACGGCGCCGCGCGCGCGAAGTCGGCGAGCGAGATCCCGAAGAAGCCGGGCACGCTCGTCGTGACCACGTACGGCCTGTTGCGCCGGGACGCCGAGCTCTTGTCGAGCATCGACTGGTCCGTCGCCGCGCTCGACGAGGCGCAGAACATCAAGAACGCCTCCTCGGCGACCGCGCGCGCTGCACGGGCCCTGCGGGCGAGCCACCGCTTCGCCCTCACCGGCACGCCCGTCGAGAACCGCCTCGCCGAGCTGTGGTCGATCCTCGAGTTCGCGAATCCGGGCTTGCTCGGCCCGCTCGAGGCGTTTCGCAGGGACTTCGCGCTGCCCATCGAGCGCTACGGCAACGACGACGCGGCCGCGCGCCTACGCCGCATCGTGGGTCCGTTCATCCTGCGCCGCCTCAAGAGCGACCCGACCATCATCCAGGACCTGCCTCCGAAGCACGAGATGAAGGTCATCTGCACGCTCACGCGTGAGCAGGCCACGCTCTACAAGGCGGTGGTCGACGAGGAGCTGCGGCGCATCGAGTCCTCGGGCGGCATCGAGCGGCGCGGGCGGGTGCTCGCGCTGCTGACGTTCACCAAGCAGATCTGCAACCACCCAGCCCAGTATCTCGGCGAGAGCGGCCCGCTCCCCAAGCGCTCGGGAAAGCTCGCGCGCACGACCGAGATGCTCGAAGAAGCGGTGGCCGCGGGCGACAAGGCGCTGGTCTTCACGCAGTTCCGCGAGATGGGCGACAAGCTCGCCCTGCACTTCGGCGCGACCCTCGGCTGCGAGGTCGTGTCCCTCCACGGCGCTACGCCAAAGAAGGCGCGCGACGAGATGGTCCGGCGCTTCCAGGAGGAGCCGCACGGCCCGCGCATCTTCGTGCTCTCCGTGAAGGCGGGCGGCACCGGACTCAACCTCACCGCGGCGAGCCACGTCTTCCACTTCGACCGCTGGTGGAACCCTGCGGTCGAAGATCAGGCGACCGACCGCGCCTATCGCATCGGCCAGCAGCGCGCGGTGCAGGTCCACAAGCTGATCTGCGCCGGCACCGTCGAGGAGAAGATCGACCGCTTGCTCGAGCAGAAGCGCGATCTTGCCTCGAAGGTCGTCGGCGCGGGCGAGCAGTGGATCACCGAGCTCGATGGCCGTGAGCTGCGCGATCTCTTCGCGCTGTCCGAGGGAGCCGTGGCGGACGGTGACGATGATGACGGTGATTCGTCAGTACCGGTGAAAACGCGCACCAAGGCACGCTCGGCCCGTGCCCGCAGCGAGGTGCGCCCATGAGTCGCCGGAGCCACTACGGCTGGTACAAGCCCGCGCCGAAGAAGCCGCCGCCCGAGCGCGGCATCCGCATGAAGAAGGCTGGCACCACCTGGTGGGGCCAGCGCTGGATCGAGGCGCTCGAGAACGTGCTACGCGGCGACTCCGCGCGGCTCGCACGCGGCCGCACCTACGCGCGCGCCGGGCGCGCGCATGACCTCGTCGTCAAAGGCGGCAAGGTCACGGCCAGGGTCACCGGCTCGCGGGCCACGCCGTACAAGATCGTGATCGAGCTCACCGAGCTCAGCGCACCCGCTTGGACGCAGGCGATCGACGGGCTGGCGAAGAAGGCGCAGTTCTCGGCGGAGCTCCTCGCCGGGCAGATGCCGCAGACCATCGACGAGGCCTTCGTGGAGGCCGGCGTGAGCCTGTTTCCCCAGCAGCGCGCTGACCTCAAGACGAGCTGCTCGTGCCCGGACTGGGGCGACCCGTGCAAGCACGTCGCGGCCACGCACTACGTGCTCGGCGAGGCGCTCGATCGCGACCCCTTCCTGCTCTTCGAGCTGCGTGGAAAGACCAAGGACCAACTGCTCGACGCGCTGCGCGCGGCGCGCGGTGGCGCCGGCGAGACGGCGGCGAAGAAGGCGGGAAAATCCAAGGCCACGCCCGAGGACGTGGCGCTCGACGTCCCGACAGTGAAGCTCGGCAAGCTGAAGGCCGGTGAGTACGACAGGCCCCGCGCGCCGTTGCCGGCCTTGTGCTTCGGCTTCGACGAGCCCGCCGCCCATGGCGCCGTGCTGCGGCAGCTCGGAGCGCCGACGGTGTGGGAGGAGGACGCGAGTCCGGCCGAGGTCCTCGCGCCGCTCGTGCGCGCGGCAGCGGAGGCGGCGCGTCGCCTCGCGATGGCCGAGCCGAGCGACGCCGGAGGGTCGGCGCCGCCGTCGAACTCGACGCGCGGTCGCGCGGGTCGGAAGGCGGCTGCTCAGCGACGGGGCGCCAAGTGACACGCGCCGCGCGGCCGCGCGGCACGGCGCCGCGCCCACCTGCCCCGCCGTCGCGCCGGACGGCCGCCGAGGCAGTCTCGCCCCGCGCGGGGCGAGAGTGGTGGTAAGCCAGCGCCGCCATGAGCGCGCCGCCCACCTCGCCCCAACGCTCTCGCCTCGCCGGTGAGACGAGCCCCTACCTCCTGCAGCACGCGAGCAACCCCGTGGACTGGTACCCCTGGGGCCCCGAGGCGCTCGAGCGCGCTCGGCGCGAGCAGCGCCCCATCTTGCTCAGCATTGGCTACGCCGCGTGCCACTGGTGTCACGTGATGGAGCGCGAGAGCTTCGAGGACGCACAGGTGGCGGCGCTGATGAACGCCCACTTCGTGTGCATCAAGGTCGATCGCGAAGAGCGGCCGGATCTCGACGAGATTTACATGTCCGCCACCATCGCGATGAGCGGCGGCGGGGGCTGGCCCATGACGGTGTTCCTCACCCCCGATCAGCAACCGTTCTTCGCGGGCACGTACTTCCCTCCGCGGGACTCGCAGGGGCGCCCGGGCTTCACCACGCTGCTGAAGGCCATCGCTCGAGCCTGGGAGCACGACCGTGACGCCGTGGGGGAGCAGGCGCGTGAGCTGACCGAGCACATCCGCGCGCAGGCGCTGGTGGGCACGCCCACGGGCCTCGGTGACGCCGCCATCGAGGCCGCCGTGGCGCAGCTCACGGCGAGCTTCGATGAGCGCTGGGGCGGCTTCGGCGCCGCGCCGAAGTTCCCGCCGTGCGCCGCCCTGTCGTTGCTCCTGCGCGTGCACGCGCGCACCGGCCATGAGCGGGCGCTCACCATGGTACGGCGAACCCTGGACGCCATGAAGGACGGCGCCCTCTACGATCAGCTCGCCGGCGGCTTCGCGCGCTATGCCACCGACGAGCGCTGGCGCGTGCCGCATTTCGAGAAGATGCTCTACGACAACGCGCAGCTCGTGCGGGTGTACGTGGAGGCGTGGCAGCTCACCGGCGAGCCGGAGTACGAGCGGGTGGCGCGGGAGACCTGTGACTACGTGCTGCGCGAGCTGAGCCTCCCGGACGGCGGCTTCGCGTCGGCGGAGGACGCGGACAGCGAGGGGGTCGAGGGCAGGGCCTACGTGTGGACGCTGGCCGAGCTCCGCGCGGCGCTCGGCCCCGAGGACGCCAGGCTCGCGGCGGCGTACTTCGGGGCCACCGAGCAGGGCACCTGGGAGGGGACCAACCCGCTGTTTCGCGCGCAGCCGATCGAGGCGCTGGCGCAGCAAGAGGGGCTGGCGGTGGAGCTGCTGACGGAGCGCCTGCAGGCGCTCCGCGGCAAGCTGCTCGAGGCGCGCGCCGCGCGGCCGGCGCCGCTGCGCGACGACAAGCTCATCACGGCGTGGAACGCCCTGATGCTCGGCGCGCTGGCGGAGGCAGGGCGCGCCTTCGGCGAGCGGCGCTACGTGGACGCCGCGGCGTCGTGCGCCAGCCACCTGCTCACCCGCCTGCGCCGACCCGACGGCGGGCTCTGGCGCACGGCCCGCGGAGGGCGGGCGCACCTGGAGGCCTACCTCGAGGACTACGCCTTTCTCACCGACGCGCTGGTGGACCTCTGGGAGGCCGCGGGGGACGCCTCGCACCTGGACGCCGCGACCAAGCTCGCCGAGCGCCTGCTCGAAGACTTCGGTGACCCAGCCTCCGGGGCGCTGTTTCACACGGCGCACCGGCATGAGCAGCTGCTCGCGCGGCTCCGTGAAGGTCACGACGGCGCGGTGCCGAGCGGCAACGCCGTCGCGGCGCGGGCCCTGGCGCGCCTGGCCGTGCAGCTCGGGCGCCCGGCGCTGCGCCAGCGCGCCATCGAGCTGGTGCGCGCCTGGGGGCGCTCGTTCGAGCGCGCGCCGCGCGCCTTCTGCACGCTGCTGTCCACGGTGGACTTTCTGCTCAGCGGTCCCGTGGAGCTCGTGGTGGTCGGCTCGCGAGAGGGGGCGCTGGCGCGAGCGCTCGGACGCAAGTACCTGCCCAACCGCGTGCTGGCCATCGTGGACGGCCCGGAGGACTCCCGCCCGCTGACCGCCGGCAAGCGCCGCGTCCAGGGCGCGGAGGCGCTCTACGTGTGCCGCGACTACACCTGCGCGGCGCCCATCACGGAGCCCGGCGCGCTCGACGCGGCCTTGGCGGCCCTGCCGGCGGCCCCGCGCTCGGGCGGAGGGTTGGGGGACGCGCGGCTGCGGGGCCACGCCTCCGCGCAGGGGACGGCTGCGCTCGCAGCGCGCCAGCTCCAGGGGCGACCGCGCGCCTACACGCAGCTCGGGCGCACGGGCTGGCTGGTGAGCCGCGTCGGCTTCGGCGGCTATCGCGTGGACACGCGGAGCGCGGCGCACCGTGAGGCGCTCCGTCATGCGCTGCGCGCCGGGGTCAACCTGCTCGACACCTCCAGCAACTACGCCGAGGGCGACAGCGAGCGGCTCATCGGAGAGGTGCTCGCGGAGCTCTGCACCAGCGATGAGGTGGCGCGCGAGGGCGTGGTGGTCATCACCAAGCTCGGCACCGTGCAGGGAGACGCCTTGAAGCTCGCGCGGGAGCGGGCAGCGAGCGGGCGCCCCTTCCCCGAGATGGTGGAGCTGGAGGAGGACGCTTGGCACTGCCTACACCCGGAGTGGCTCCACGACGAGCTCGGCCGGAGCCTCGAGCGGCTGGGTCTCGAGACGGTGGATCTCTGCCTCCTGCACAACCCGGAACACTTCTTCGCCCAGCCGTCCGAGCAGCCGCTCGAGCAGCAGCGCGCAGAGCTCGTGCGCCGCCTCACGGCGGCCTTCACGGCCCTGGAGGCCGAGGTCGCACGAGGACGGATCGCCGCCTACGGCGTGTCCAGCAACACGCTCGCCCACCCACGGGGCGCGGAGCGCGCGATTGACGCATCGGAGCTGCTGAGCGCCGCGGAGCGCGCGGGCGGGCCTGGGCACCACCTGCGCGTGGTGCAGCTCCCGCTCAACCTGCTGGAGCCGGGAGCCACGCAGGTGCTGACGCCCGAGGGGCAGAGCGTGCTCGAGGCGGCGCAGGCGCGCGGGCTCGGGGTCATCGTCAACCGCCCGCTGAACGTGGTGGAGCCCGGGGGCCTCCTGCGCCTGGTCACGCCGCCGCTGCCGAGCGGCGCGGACGAGGTGGACTCGGCGCTCTTGGCCTTGGCGGCCCTGGAGGACGAGTACCGCCGAGAGCTCGCGCCGGCGGTCGAGCTCGCCCCCGGCGCGCCCGCCGCGGACAAGCTGCTGATCTGGGCCACCCAGCTCGGGCAGATCGCGCCCAGGGTCACGAGCCTCGAGCAGTGGCGGGAGCTCGAGCAGCGCTTCATCGGCCCGCGCCTCGGGCACGCCTTCGGTACCCTGGACCGCGCCTTCGACCAGGGCGCGCTCGCCGAGCGCTGGCGCGCGCTGCGCGCGCGCTACCTGACGAGCTTCGAGGCGCTCGTGCGAGCGCTGCGCGCGCGCGCGGCGACGCGCAGCGGTGAGCGTGCCGCGGCGCTGCTGCTCGGCGCCGCGCCGACGCTGCCGGAGGCGTGGCGCGCGCTCCCGCTCGAGCAGGTGGCGCTCGGCACGCTGCTAGCGACGCCCGGGGTGGACGTCGTCCTCGTCGGGATGCGCCAGCCCGCCTACGTGGACAGCGCGCTCGCGGCGCTGGAGCTGGCGCCACCGAGCGACGCGCAGCGCGTCTACCAGGCCATCGCGCGCGCGCGCGCTGCTCTCGGCTGAGCGCGCGCGCGGCTCAGTTGCAGGTCCCGAGCCCCGGTCCCAGCCCCGGCTCGGCGACGCAGCGCCCGCGCGCGCACGGGGGCCCGCTCAGGCGACAGACCGGGCGCCGGTTGACGCCGACCGGCGTGTCGCTGACGCAGGCCGGTAGACACACCGTGCGGTTGACGGCCATGCTCGTCAGGTCGCGCTCCGCGCAGCAGCGCTGCCCGGCGCAGTCCTCGTGGTCGTCGCAGCGCAGGGTGCGTGAGCCGCACAAGAGGCCCTCGCAGGGGCAGTCCGCGCCGACGGCCGTGCAGGTGGCGGGCCGGTTGTCCCCGCGGCAACACTGCTGCCCCTGCGCGCTGCAGCTCGCGGCGCCGCAGCCGATCCCCGCTTCCGCGCTGGCGTCCGGTGCTTCGGCGTCCGGCACCCCGGCCTCTTCGGCGCCCGTGTCAGGGGCGGTGGCATCCGGCACGCCCCCGCTCCCGCCGGCGTCCTCGGTACCTCCGCCCGCCCCGGCGCCGCTCGCTCCCCCGGCCCCGGCGTGGAGGGCGCCGGCCGCGCCGCCACCCGCCGCGGCGCCCTGCCCCCCGCCGCCGCGGTAGAGGCCCTCCTCACTGGCGCCGGAGCAACCGACGAGCCAGCCCGTGAGGCTAGCGAGCACCGCCCATGTCCAAAGCGCCGGCGACCGAGGGCCCATGACCTCGCAGGGTGCGCCGACTTCGCTCGCCGAGCAAGCGCCGCCGGCGCCCGTCGAGAGAGCGTGGCGCTCGGACGGTGAATTTCTACTGAGTTCACCGCTGAGGATCGGCACCGCACCCGTGATAGCCTGCTGCCGACATCGGAGACGAAGATGATGAAGCCTCAGATCCAGTCGTGCCTCAGGGCGCTGCTCGCCGCGTTGAGTGTCCTGCTCTTGACCGGGGTGGCCGTGGCCGCCGGCCGCTTGCAGTGGACCCAGACCACGATCCAAGAGCGCGAAGACCAAGCGTGGAAGGTGGAGGTCGCCATCTTCCTCCCGAAGGCCCCGGACGTGCCGTACGTGCCCATGAAGTTCGAGTTCCAGCAGGTGACGTACTTCGCGCGGGATCGCGTGGACGGGGACACGCCCGAGGGCAAGGTGCAGGAGCGCCGCGTGCCGGTGGTGGACAAGCAGCCGCTCATCGAGGGCGTGGACGTCGGCTTCTTGGATCCGTCGACGGGGCAGGCGCAGTCACGCACGAAGTTCTCGTTCAAGCTGACGCGCGGCCACGGCTACGAGGCCGGCGAGTACCGCGTCACCATCCGCGACACGCGTGACGGCCGCGTGGTGGGGACCCCCACCAAGCTGGTCTTCAACGGCCAGAACGAGATCGTGGATCGCCGGACCATGGTGTTCGGCGCCGGGGACGCGCCGAAGAAGAAGCAGATGAAGACCGTGGACCGCGAGGGCAGCGTGGTGGAGGACGGCGCGCCCGCCAAGCCGGCGGAGAGCGCGTCGGAGCCCGCCGAAGCCGCGGGGGCGGAGCACGCGACGCAGGCCGAGTCGGAGCCGGAGGGCGCGCCGCCGGCTGCGGCCCAGCAGCCCGCGGGCACCCTCCATGAGAAGCCTGGCGCCTGCGGCTGCACAGTGCCGGGGCGGCAGGCGCCCGCCTCCGTGGGGCTCGTGGCCTCGCTCGGCCTCGCCGCGCTGGCGCTCCGGCGCCGCGCGCGCTGAGTCGCTGGGCGTTCGGGTCTGGGCCGGCCGTGTTCTCGGCGTGTTGCGCTCGGTCGCGCGGCCTTGACACCCTCGGACGCGGGCTCCGACAATGCCGTGATGCGGGCTCGAGCGGTGTCGTCCTTCGTGGCGCTCCTGAGCGGCCTCTGCATCACGGCCTGCTCGGAGGGGTCCAGCGCGCCGTCTGGGCAGCCCGACGCAGCCGCTGACGCGGCGACGGGAGGGAGCTCGGGTAACGGCGGCCACGCCGGCCGCGGGGGCGACGCCGGCCGCGGGGGCGACGCGGGCCGCGGGGGCGACGCCGGCCGCGGGGGCGACGCCGGCCGCGGGGGCGACGCGGGCCGCGGGGGCGACGCCGGTGGCGTGGGCGGCACGTCAGGCGCTGGTGGCGACGCTGGGGCGGGCGGGCATGACGGGGGCGCGGGCGCTGGGGGCGACGACGCTGGCGCGAGCGGGGACGCCGCGCCGGACGGGTCAGCGGAGGAGCCGCTCACGGCCGCGCGCGCGGCCGCCGCGATGGGGCGTGGGTTCAACCTCGGCCAGGCCTTCGAGAGCGCGCAGGCCTCGCGCTCCTTCGAGGCCTTGAAGAAGAAGATCGACGGGTACTACGCCAAGGGCTTTCGCAACGTCCGTGTCCCCATCACCTGGACCGAGAGCGTCGGTGGCAGCCGCTTGGTCGAAGACCCCACGAGCGGCGGCGTAGACCGCGCTCACCCGCGCCTCGCGCTGATAGCGCAGGTCGTGGACTACGCGCTGTCGCTGCCGGATCTCTACGTGGTGATCAATGCTCACCACGAGCGCGACCTCAAGGACAACGCGCGCGCCGCGGTGCTCCAGCGGCTCTGGCACGACATCGCGGACATCTTCGGCGGCCGCAGTCATCGGCTGATGTTCGAGTTCCTCAATGAGCCGCACCTCACGGATGGCTCCGCGATGCGCGGGCAAGATCTGCGACGCATGACGGGCCTGGCCTACGCCGAGGTGCGCGCGCGGAGCCCGAAGCGGATCGTGCTCATCGGCGGCAATCAGTGGTTCATGGCGTCGGAGGTGCCGGCCGTGTGGACGAGCCTCGATGAGGTCGGCGGCGGCGATGATCCTTACGTGATGGCGACCTTCCATCACTATGTCCCATGGAGCTTCTGCGGGGACCATCAGGGCTCCTACGACGACCCCTGGACGTCGGAGCAGCAGCACGCCTCGATGGATCGGATGGCTCGGTGGGCGAGGGAGGTCGGCAAGGGGATGCCCGTCTACATTGGAGAGTGGGGCGTGGGCTGGGGCAGCCGTTACACCACGATGACCTGCAACAACATCCGTGAGTGGTACGCGACCTTCGACAGGGACGGCGCCGCGCCGCGCGGGCAGCCCACGGCCGTGTGGGACGACGGCGGGTGGTTCAAGGTCTTCGACCATGGCAGCGGCGCGTTCGCGAACAACCTCGCCGACTGCATCGCGGGCTCGTGCTCGTGGGATGGCACCGAGCGCTTCAACGCCGGCTGTCAGTAGCGCCCCTCCGGACCCGCCCGGGAGCGCGGCGGCCGGCTCGTCACTCGGCGCCGCGTCGGCCGCGGCGCTGCGCCTCGAGCCGAGCCTGCTGCTCGGGGGGCGCGGCCGCTCCTGCGCGGAGCGGCTCGGCCGCGGCGCCTCAGACCTCGCGCAGGACCGCGCGGACGAGGCGCTCGAGGCCCTCGCGGAGCCGCGGCGGTGGCGTCAGCAGGCTGAGCACCAGGTGCGCTGGGGGCAGCTCGTAGAGCCACCCGGGCTGCGTCAGCACGCCCTGCTCCAGCAGGGAGAGGCTCCAGTCTCGCGGGGGTAAGTACGGGAGCCTGAGCAGGCAGCTCCAGCCTCCCTCCACGTCCAGCAGGGTGACGGGGGACCCAGCGCAGGCGGCCGCGATCGTCTGCAGGTTGTCGTGCAGGCGCGCTCGGAGCGCGGCCGTGGTGGGCTCCGACAGGCGCAGCAGCTCAGGCAGCGCGTGCTGCACGGGTGGGGCGGCGGCCAGCAGCGTGTCCAGGCTGAGCTCCAGGCGCGCGAGCGCGGGCTCGACGAGCCGGGCGGGCCCGCTCAGCCCCACCCAGCCGAGCTTGTAGTGAGGGAGCGCCGCTTGCTTGGACAGCCCGCCGAGCGCGAACACGAGCACGTCCGCGCTCGCCAGCTCGGCCAGGGCGCTCTCGGCGCGGAGTCGGGACGCGCGCAGCGGGTAGCTGGCGAAGACCTCGTCGCTGAGGATGGGCACGCCGAGCCGTGCCATGGCGGCCAGCTCCGCGCGCGTGGTGAAGGAGCCCGTCGGGTTGTTGGGGCTCACGAGCAGCGCCGCGCGCGTGCGGGGGCCGCACGCGGCGCGGACGGAGTCGAGATCCAGGTGCCAAGCGCCGTCGTACTCGAGCCGGTAGGGGCGGAGGCGGACGCCGGCCAGCCGCGCCAGGTGCTCGAACAGCGGGTAGCTGGGGCTAGGGCAGAGCAGCTCGTCCCCGCTGTCCGCCAAGAGGTGAAAGAGGTGCAGGTAGGCCTCGCTGCTGCTCGAGCAGAGCACGACGCGCGAGGCGTCGAGCCCGCGCGGCCGGCCCGGCCAGCGCTCCGCGATGGCGGCGCGCGCCAGCTCGAGCCCCAGCGGCTCGGGCGAGTAGGGCGCCTCGGCGGCTCTGCCCAGGGCCGCGGCGAGCGCGGGGGAGTAGGGCAGCCCCACCTGGGTCGGGTTCGTGCAGGTCAGGTCCAGCAAGTCGCCCCGCCGTTGGGCTTCGGCGACGCGCGCCGCCCACGGGTTGACCCCGAGCTCTACCCGCGAGCGCTCCGACAGGCTCACCAGTACTTCTCGAAGCTCACGTGGCCGGGCTCACGGACGCGGTGCTTCTTGAGGCCGCGGCGCGCGAGGCCCGCGGAGAACTCCGTGATCATGTCGGGGTTGCCGCACAGCAAGACGTGCGAGCGCTCGGGGCTCAGCTCGAAGCCCGCGGCGCGCTCGAGCGCGCCCTGCTCGAGCGCGTGCGTCACCCGCCCCGACAAGGCGCCCTCACGCTGCGCGCGGCTGAGCGCGGGCAGGTAGCGTAGGCGCTCGGAGCTCAGGGCTTGGAGCTCTTGCTCGTAGGCGAGCTCTTGGCTCGTGCGGACGCCGTGGACGAGCACCACGCGCTCGAAGCGCTCATGGAGCCGCCCCTCGCGCACCAGCGCCATGAACGGACCGAGGCCCGCGCCCGTGGCGATGCACCAGAGATCCTTGGCCTCCGGCACGTACTTCAACGTGAAGAAGCCCTGAGGCTTCGCCGAGACGAGCGCGGTGTCGCCCACCCCGAGCTGCGTCAAGCGGGGCGTGAGGAGGCCCCCCTCGACCCGCGCGATGAGAAACTCCTGCGTGGCGTCGCTGGGCGCCGACGCCACGGAGTACGAGCGGAGGCACGGCTCACCGTCCAGCTCCAGCCCCAAGTTGCGAAACTGCCCCGCGACGTGCGGCTCCACCTCCGCCTCGAGCTTCAAGCTGATGAGGCCGGGCGCCCACTCTCGGCGCTCCACGACCCTGCCCGGCACCAGCCCGCTCATGAGCCGAGGCTCCGCGAGGCGCCGAAGGAGCGCCGAAGGAGGTGGTGCGTCGCGACGCGGAGCAGAGGGAGCAGCGGCCCGGAGCCAGGCATGCGCCGGACCCTACCAGACCCACGCGAGCACGTCAGACGTGGCGCGAGCGCGCCGTCACGCCCCGCGCGCCCCACCGACGGCGACGCGCGGTGACCACCGCGCCGTCGCGTCCCTCGGGTGAACGGCACCCTGCCGCGACTCACCCCCGAACGCCCCCGACGCGTCCGCCCGTCCTGCGCGTGGTCCGCCAGGGAAATTGCCTAGCCATGGCACAGGGAGCCGAGAGCACCGGCTGAAGCCCACGGACGAGGCTCACGCCGTCTCACGGGCGCCTGACGCTCGGGCCGAGCGCGGCGCTCGGTCACAGCGCCGCCAGCGTGAGCCAGCCGTCTTGGTCGCCGCTGCGCCGGGCGTCGAGGAGCAGGGTGTACTGCCCGGGGGCCAAGCGCCGCGTCAGGGCCCGCTGCGCCACCGCGAGGCACACGCCGTCGCGCAGCAGGGTGAGGCTGGCGCTCACGCGCCGACCGAAGCTCAAGAGCTGAACGTCTCGTGCGGTCTCGAGCGTCCAGCGGAGGCTGAGGCTGCCGGCCGGGCTGCCCCGGTCCTCCGCGCAGCTCGTGCGAGGAGCCGGCGCCGTGGCTGGCGCGGTGACGGGCAGGGCCACGAGGAAGGGCAGGCCTGGCGCCGTCCAGGGCCCGCCGGGGGCGCTGGCCTCGACGAGGGGCGTCGGCGCGTCGTCCAGGGGCTCACCCGCGAGCGCGCGCCGAGCTCGCCCCAGCGCCTCCAGGCTGAGCAAGTTACGCAGGTTGTAGCCGTGTCGGAGACCCTCGGGGCCGAGCTCGCAGCCGTCGTTGCCGCGCGGGCCTCGGTAGGTGTTCGGGTGGATGCCGTCCCGCGCGAGCCCCCGCCGCGGGAGCGCCTGCAGCGCCAAGTGATAGTCGATGAGCTGCGCGCCGCTCGCGAGGGCGACGCTCGCGATGGCGGCGTTGTAGCTGGGCACCTCGCGGGCGCGGTCGAGGCGGTCGGCGCGATCCGGGATGGTGTAGAGGATGGGGTGGACGCCGCGCGCCTGCGCTGCCTCTACGATGTTCCAGAGGTGCCCGGCGAACTGGTGGAGCGCGCGGATCTCCATGTCATTGGTCCCGTACTGGACGAGCGCGAAGCGCGCGCGCGTGGCGTCGAGCTCGCGCAGCAGCGGCGGCCGCGCGCCGTCCAGCGCTTGCCAGGCGCTCCAGCCGACGACCGCGCACTGGCTCACGCGCGTGAAGGGATCCTGCGGGGGCGCGGCGCCGGAGAGCAGCGCCTCGAGCGCGCGGTGCGCCTCGGGGTGCAGCGCCACGGAGGGCGGCCGACGGGCGAGGCAGGAGAGGCTGTCACCGCTGGCGCTGATGGAGTCCCCGACGCGGGCGAAGCGGCGCGCGTCGCGCTCCGGGCTGCGCTGGGCCAAGGCCTCTAGCTGCGCGACCTGGGCTCGCGCGAGCGGTGAGTGGACGCGGGTGAGGTCGTGCCAGCGGGGCTGGTGCGGCGCCGGTGTCGGAGCGGGGGGTGCGTCGAGCCCCGCGCGGATGGGCGGCCGCGCCGTGGAGGCGGCGAGCGCGCTCGTGGAGGCGGCGCCGCGCGCGCTCGGCGGCAGCCCCGCCTCCGGTCGCGCGCAGCCCCCGACGCAGAGCGCCCACGCGAGCGCGCCCAGCAGCCTCACGGCTTCGGGTGCGACAAGAGAAAGTCGATCATGGCGCGCCGCCCGTCGTCGTTGAGGGGCGGGATGTGGTTGATGTCTTGCATCGTCCACAGCTCCACCGTGGAGCCGTCGCGGCAGCCCTCCGTGTACACGCTTCGAGTGGTCTCCTGCCCGCTCGGCATCACGTAGTCCGCGAGGCTGGTGGCGGGCGCGGTGGCGGCGCAGCCGTCGTGCGTGAGCCACTGCTGGACGGTGGCCTCCGCGCCGGTGTAGGCGGCGTCGCCCTCGTACTTGATGGTGGGGTCCGCCGTGCCGTGCAGCGCGAGCACGCTCACCGGCTCGGAGGGCTGGCAGCGCGCGGCGTCCGGGCTCATGGCGCCCGCCAGGCTCACCACCGCGGCGATCTTGCTGGCGCGGTCGCAGGCCATGCGCAGGCTCATGAAGCCGCCGTTCGAGTGGCCGACGAAGTAGACGCGCTTCGGATCGATGGTGTAGCGCGCGCTCGCCTCGTCGATGAGGCCGCTGAGGTAAGCCACGTCGTCCACCGTGGAGCCGTAGAAGTTGCAGCAGGCGTCGGTGGCGTTCCAGAAGCGCTTCTTCGCCGGAGAGTCCTCCTGGGTGCCGTCCGGCATCAGGTAGATGAAGCCCTTTTCTTCCGCCAGCGGCCGGAACTGAAAGAGCATCTCTTGCACGCTGGAGGAGGCGGAGTAGCCGTGCAGCATGATGACCAGCGGCACCGGAGTCCCCGGGCGATAGCTCTCGGGCACGACGGGCACCACGGGTCGGTCGCCGCCGAGCGGCGCGTAGAGGTCGTCCCCGCCATCGGTCGTGGTCTGTCCCCCCTGGCCCGCGCCGCCGTCGGCGCCCGGGAGCTTGGGGTCCGCGGCGCCAGCGGAGCAGGCGCCAGCGCCGAGGAGACAGCAGGGAAGGGCGAAGAGGAGCCAGCGGACCGTCATGGACTCATCATAGCGGAGCCACCACCCTTGCGGCGAGGGACTCGTCGAGAGCACCATCGGCTCCGCCAGCCATGAAGCTCATCCTCGAAGGTGGCGGTGTCCGGGCCGCCTACTCCGCCGGGCTCCTCCACGCCCTCGTCGAGGCCGGCGTGAAGATCTCGGCGACGGTCGGCTCCTCCTCGGGGTCCATCAACGCGGCCTTTGGCGCCAGCCGGCAGACGCGGACGCTCTGTGAGCTCTGGAGTGAGTTCGTGCCGTCCTCTCGCTTCATCTCCTACCGCCGCCAATTCACGCCCTGGGGACGCCCCGGGCTCGACATCGACGAGATGCTCGACAACGTCATCCGCAAGGACGGCCTGCTCGACGAGGAGCTGGCCACCAGCGGCCCCACGCACTTCTACGTCACGGCGACGGACATCGACAGCCGAGCGTGCGTCGTCAAGCGCCCAAGCCGGCCGCAGCTCTATGAGTGGCTGCGGGCCTCCTTGGCGCTGCCCGTGGGCTACAACAAGATCGTCACCGTGGACGGCCGGCGCTTCGTGGACGGCGGGGTGAGCTGTCCGGTCGCGTTCGATGTCCCGCTCGACGAAGAGTACGAGGGGCCCACCGTCGTCGTCTTGACGCGCAAGATGGAGACCGCCAAGCCACCACCTCGCGCGTGGGAGCGGCTCGCGGTGCGCACCATCGTCCCGCCGGGCGCCAGTGAGCTGAGCCTGGTGCAGCATGAGCTCCACAACAGCGTGATGCAGCGGCTCCGCGGCGCCGTGGAGCGCGGGGAGGTCCTGCTGGTGGATCCTCCGAGCGACATGCCCCTGTCCCGCCTCACGCGGGATCGCGCCACGGTGCGTCGCGGCGTGGAGATCGGCAAGCGCGTGGGCGCCGAGCTCGCCAAGAAGCTCCCGAAAGGCTGAGCGCCGCGAGACGGCTCGCCGCCACGCTGGCCTACCCCGGGCCGGCTTGACACCGTGCCCAGGCGACGCAGCTTGCTCCCTGCCCCCGGCGAGACCCCTCACGAGGACGCTGGCCGTGGCACCCAGGGCTAGAGGCTCGTCCGCCCGTGGACGAGAGAAAGAGGCGTGGAGACATGTTCAGTAGAGATTTGGATTTCGACCGTAGGTTTCAGCTCGTCAACCAGCTATGGCGTGGCTTCGACAGAGCGTTTCAAGAGCTCGAGCCGCGGGGCGCGGCGGGTCCGGAGCTCACGGACGACGGCGAGCGCTTCGTCTACAGCGCGGACCTGCCCGGGGTGAGCCTGGAGGACGTGGAGGTGAAGCTCGCGGGGGACGTGCTCACCATCGCGGTGAAGGCGGCGCCGCCGAAGCTCGAGGGCTGGTCCGTCCACCGGCGTGAGCGTCAGGTGGTGAGCTCAACGCGGAGCTGGGTGCTCCCCGTGAAGGTGGACGCGGCCGCGACCACGGCCAGGCTCACGGATGGAGTCTTGACCGTCACCGTCCCCAAGAGCCCCGAAGAGAAGCCCAGGACCATCACCGTACAGGCGAGCTGAGAGAGGAGTCACCATGTCGCACACCGTCAAAGCACCGAATCGACCCGAGCCCGAGGCCACGAGCGCCGCGCAGGTGCTCACCCCGGCCGTCGACATCCTCGAGAGCGACACGGCCCTGCTCGTGGTGGCGGATCTGCCAGGCGTGCCGAAGGACGCCATCAAGATCGACGTCGCCGGGCGTGAGCTGACGCTCGAGGGGCGCCGCGCTGGGGAGTCGCCCATCGAGTACCGGCGCAGCTTCCGGCTGCCGCTCGGCGTGGCGCTGGACGCCATCACCGCGGAGCACAAGGGCGGGGTGCTGCGGCTGACGCTGCCCAAGCAGAGCGCGCAGACGACGCGCCAGATCCCGATCAGCGTGGGCTGACGGCGCGAGCGCCGCGCGGAGGGGCTGCCGCGCGTGCAGCGGCGAGCTCCTCCGCGGCGCAGCTTGGCGGCCCGCGCGGCGCCGCGCTCGGCTTGACCGAGTGCGGTGGCTCCGGTAGGCATCAGCCTTCATCGGATGGCGTTCATCCGTCTCGAGGTTGAAGTGACACACCAACGGCTCTCGCGGCGCCTGCTGCTCGGCGGCCTGCTCATCGCTGGGGTGGGGGTCACCGGCTGCAAGAAGGCTCCGCCCAGCGCACCACCGGCGGGGCCAGCGGAGGTGGGGGTCATCACCGTGACGGCGGAGACGATCACGCGTACGCGGGAGCTGCCAGGCCGCACCGCGGCGTTTCGCGTGGCGGAGGTGCGCGCGCGCGTCAACGGCATCGTCCAGCGGAGGCTCTTCGAGGAGGGCGCGGAGGTCCGCGAGGGCCAGGCGCTCTTTCAAATCGACTCTCGGCCGTACCGCGCCGCGGTGAGCAGCGCGGAGGCAGGGCTCGCGCGGGCGCGCGCTACGGAGAGCACCCGCAAGCTGCTGGCGGACCGCTACGCGCAGCTCCTCGACACCAAGGGCGTCAGCCAGCAGGAGTATGACGACGCGACCGCCGCCTACCGGGCCGCCGCCGCGGACGTGGCGGCGGGCAAGGCCGCCGTGGAGGTCGCGCGCATCAACCTGGGCTACAGCCGCGTCACCGCGCCCATCGGTGGGCGGATCGGGCGCTCGGAGGTCACGGAGGGAGCCTACGTGCAGCAGGCGCAGGCCACGCTGATGGCCACCATCCAACAGCTCGATCCCATCTACGTGGACGTCACTCAGGCCATCACGGAGGTGCAGCAGCTCCAGCGGCAGCTCGACCGGGGAGAGCTGGTCCGCGCTGGCGGTGGCGCCAAGGTGCGCCTGGTCTTGGAAGACGGGTCGCTCTACGCGGAGCAGGGCACCCTGCAGTTCAGCGGGGTCACGGTCAATCCGGGCACCGGCTCCATCACGCTGCGCGCGCTCTTCCCCAACCCCAAGGGGGAGCTGCTGCCGGGCATGTTCGTGCGCGCGCGGCTCGAGGAGGGCACGGCCCCGGAGGCGCTGCTCGTCCCGCAGGCCGCCGTGCGGCGTGACGCCCAAGGCAACGCCACCGTGCTCGTGGTGAACGGCGAGGGAAAGGTGGAGCCGCGGGTGGTGGAGGCGCCGCGCGCCATCGGCGAGCGCTGGCAGATCACGCGCGGCCTCGAGCCGGGCGCGCGGGTGGTCGTGGACGGCCTGCAGAAGGTGCGGCCAGGCAGCCAGGTGGTCGCCGTCCCGGTGACGTCGGGGGCGCCCGCCGGCGCGCCGCCGTCCGCTGCTCCCCCAGGGAGGTCCGCGGCGCCCGCGGCGTCCCGTCAACCCTGAGGCGCCGCCAGCATGCCCGCCTTCTTCATCGATCGCCCCATCTTCGCTTGGGTGATCGCCATCTTGGTGATGCTGGCCGGGGCGCTGTCCATCTCCAAGCTCTCAGTGGCTCAGTATCCGGCCGTCGCGCCGCCGGAGGTCAGCATCCGGGCGGTCTACCCGGGCGCGGACGCGCAGACCCTGGAGAACAGCGTCACCCAGGTCATCGAGCAGAAGCTCAACGGCATCGACGGGCTGCGCTACTTCAAGGCAGAGAGCCTCAGCTCCGGCGTGGTGTCCATCAGCGTCACCTTCGAGCCGTGGGTCAACCCGGACATCGCGCAGGTGCAGGTCCAGAACAAGGTGGCCACGGCCGAGCCGCTGCTGCCCGAGGAGGTGAAGCGCCAAGGCGTCAGCGTGGTGAAGACCTCGCGCAACTTCTTGCAGATCTTCACCTTCATCTCGCGCGACGGCAGCATGCGGCGCAACGACATCTCCGACTACGTGGCCTCGAACGTGGTTGACCAGATCGCGCGCGTACCCGGGGTGGGGGAGACGCAGCTGTTCGGCGCCCCCTACGCCATGCGGATCTGGCTCGACCCGGACAAGCTCACCGCCTTCGGCTTGACGCCGGATGACGTGACCACGGCCGTGCGCGCGCAGAACACGCAGATCTCTGCGGGCCAGCTCGGCGGTATGCCGGCGGCGCCCCACGCGGCCTTCAACGCCACCATCACCGCGCAGAGCCGCCTCACCACGCCCGCGGAGTTCGAGAACATCTTGCTCCGAGTCCAGCGCGATGGCGCTCAGGTGCGGCTCCGGGACGTGGCGCGCGTGGAGCTCACGGGGGAGAACTCGGACACGGACTCCTGGTTCAACGGGATGCCGTCGGCCTCGCTAGGGGTGAAGCTGGCCGCGGGCGCCAACGCGCTGGACACGGCCGAGGCGGTCCGGGCGAGGCTCGAGGAGCTGTCCGCGTACTATCCCGCGGGGCTCGGTCACGACATCACGGTGGACACCACCCCCTTCGTGCGCCTCTCCATCGAGAGCGTGGTGCACACGCTGGTGGAGGCGCTCGTGCTCGTCTTCCTGGTGATGCTGCTGTTCTTGCAGAACCTGCGCGCCACGCTGGTGCCCACGCTGGCGGCGCCGGTGGTGCTGCTCGGCGTCTTCGGGGTGCTGCTCGCGGCGGGCTTCACCATCAACACGCTCACCATGTTCGGCATGGTGCTCGCCATCGGGCTCTTGGTGGACGACGCCATCGTGGTGGTCGAGAACGTGGAGCGCGTGATGGCGGAGGAGCACCTGCCGCCCAAGGAGGCCACGAAGAAATCCATGCGCCAGATCACGTCGGCGCTGTTCGGGATCACCACGGTGCTGGCGGCCGTGTTCGTTCCCATGGCCTTCTTCGGTGGCTCGGTGGGCGCCATCTATCGGCAGTTCTCCATCACCATCGTGTCGGCCATGGCGCTGTCGCTGCTCGTGGCCACGACCTTCACCCCGGCGCTGTGCGCCACCTTGCTCAAGCCGGGACAGCACGGGCCGCGCAGGGGCTTCTACGGCTGGTTCAACCGCGGCTACGAGGCGAGCGAGCGCGGCTACGCGCGCGTCGTCGGCAAGGTGCTGGGGATGCGGGGGCGCGCCATGCTGGCGTACCTGGTCATCGTCGGCGTGATGGCGGGGCTGCTGGTGAAGCTGCCCACGGCGTTCTTGCCGGAGGAAGATCAGGGCACCTTCAACGCCATGGTCACCCTGCCCCCGGGGTCGACCATGCGCCAGACCCAGGCCACGCTGGAGAAGGTCTCCCGCTACCTGTTGGAGGACGAGAAGGACGCCATCGAGTCGGTGCTCGTCATCGCCGGCTTCAACTTCGGGGGCCGCGGTCAGAACAACGGCATCGCCTTCATTCGCATGAAAGACTGGTCTTTGCGCAGAGAGCCGAGGCTGAAGGCGCAGGCGGTCATCGCGCGGACGGCGGCGCACCTGTCGCAGTTCCGGGAGGCGCTGGCCTTCGCCTTCGGCCCGCCGGCGGTGCCTGAGCTGGGGACGGGGACGGGCTTCGAGCTGCAGCTGCTCGACCGCGCGGGCCAGGGGCGGGCCGCCTTGCTCGCTGCGCGGAACCAGCTCCTCGACGCCGCTCGCGGCCACCCCGCCGTGGCGCGCGTGCGGCCCTCCGGGCAGGAGGACTCTTCGCAGTACAAGATCGACATCGATCAAGAGCAGGCCGCCGCCCTCGGGCTCTCGCTCGCCGCCGTGAACCAGACGCTGGCGACGGCCTGGGGCGGGAGCTACGTCAACGATTTCATCGACAAGGGGCGCGTCAAGAAGGTCTACCTGCAGGCCGACGCGCCCTACCGGATGCAGCCAGAAGATCTCGGCCGCTGGTACGTGCGCAACGACGTCGGGCAGATGGTGCCGTTCTCCGCCTTCGCCAAGGGGCGCTGGGCGTGGGGCTCTCCCCGGCTCGAGCGCTTCAACGGCCTGCCCACCGTCCAAGTCCAAGGCGAGACGCCCCCGGGGCGCAGCACGGGGGAGTCCATGACCGCCATGGCGGAGCTGGCGGCGCAGCTCCCCGCGGGCTTCGGGCTGCAGTGGTCGGGGCTCTCTTATGAAGAGCAGCTCTCGGGCGCCCAAGCGCCCATGCTGTACACCATCTCCCTGCTCGTCATCTTCTTGTGCCTGGCGGCGCTCTACGAGAGCTGGAGCGTGCCCTTCTCCGTCATGCTGGTGGTGCCGCTCGGGGTCCTCGGCGCGCTCCTCGCGGCGTACTGGGCGGGGCTGCGCAACGACGTCTACTTCCAGGTCGGCCTGCTGACGACCATCGGCCTGTCGGCGAAGAACGCGATCTTGATCGTGGAGTTTGCCAGGGATCTCCACGCCCAGGGGCAGGAGCTGCTCCCCGCCACGCTCCACGCGGCGCGGCTCCGGCTGCGCCCCATCCTCATGACCTCCCTGGCCTTCATCCTGGGCGTCACGCCGCTGGCGCTCGCCAACAGCGCGGGCGCCGGCGCCCAGAACGCCATCGGGATCGGCGTCATCGGCGGCATGGTGTCGGGCACGGTCCTCGCCGTGGTGTTCGTGCCGGTGCTGTTCTTGGTGGTGGCCTCGCTCGCTCGCCGATCCGCGCGCCAGGTGCCGCAGCCCCCTCCCACGTCGGCGCTCCCCCAATGAGGCCTGACGCTGCCGCCACCTGGGGCTCTGGAGCGTCGACGCGGCGCTGGCCGTGGGCGCTCGGGCTGGCGCTGGCAGCGAGCGCAGGCTGTAGCCTGGCGCCGAGGTATCAGCGCCCGGAGACGCCGGCCGAGCGCCAGTTCGCGGGAGCGGAGGCCGGGGAGGGCGTGGCGGCGGAGCTCGGCTGGCGGGACGTCTTCCCTGACCCGCGCCTGCAAGGCTTGATCGGCCTGAGCCTGACGCACAACCGAGACTTGCGGATCGCGCACCTGAGCTCGGAGCGGCTGCGTGCCCTCTACCGCATCCAGAAGGCGCCGCTGCTGCCCTCGGTCAACGCCGGCGCCGGCGCCACGTTCCAGGGCTTGCCCAAGGGCGCCATGGGCCCCACGCAGCAGTACTCCGCCACCGTGGGCGTCACGGCCTGGGAGCTGGATTTCTTCGGGCGCATCCGCTCGCTGGCGGACGCGGCGCTCGAGCAGTACCTGGCCTCGGTGGAGGCCCAGCGCAGCGCGCAGCTCTCCCTCGTGTCGCAGGTCGTCACCGCGGATCTGCTCCTGCGCGCGGTGACCGAGCAGCACGAGCTCGCCACGCGCAACGCCAAGCTGGTGGAGCAGGCCCACGCCATCACCAGCCGCTCCTTCGAGCTCGGGCTGGTCCCAGAGGTGGACTTTCGGACCTCCGAGAGCCAGGTGCAGCTCGCCAGCGTCAGCGTGACGCTCTACGAGCAGAAGCGCCTCGAGGCGCAGAGCGCCCTGGCCTTCGTGGTCGGCGCGGCGCTACCGCCGGAGCTGCCTCCGCTCACGCCGCTCGAGCAGGTGCGGGTGCGGGCGGAGCTGCCGGTGGGGCTCCCCTCGGAGCTGCTCCAGCGCCGCCCGGACTTGCTCGCCGCGGAGCACGTCCTGCGCGGCGCGAACGCGTCCATCGGCGCGGCCCGCGCCGCGTTCTTCCCATCCATCAGCCTGACGGGCTCCGCCGGCTTCGGGAGCACGGAGCTCAGCCAGCTCTTCTCCGCCGACGGCTTCACCTGGCTGTTCGCCCCGCGCCTCAACGTCCCCATCTTCCAGGGCGGCGCGCTGCGCGCCAACCTCGAGGCGGCCAAGCTCGGCAAGGCCATCGAGATCGAGCGCTATCAGCGCGCCATCCAGGTCGCCTTCCGGGAGGTCACCGACGCGCTCGCCGCCCAGCGGTCCCTGGGCTTGCAGGTGCAGGCGCAAGAGGCGCGCGTGAAGGCGAACGAGCGCCGCTACGCCTTGGCGGAGGAGCGCTACCGCGTCGGCGTTGAGAGCTACCTGAGCCTCTTGACGGCGCAGCGAGATCTGTTCAGCTCGCAGCAGGCGCTGGTGGAGGCGCGCTTCGCGCGCTTGGTGAACGTGGCCAACCTCTACCGTGCCCTGGGCGGTGGCTGGAAGGAGCGCAGCGAGGAGCGTTCGCAGCAGCCCTGAGCGGCGCGCGGGGCTCCTCAGCTCGGCGCGTATTTGTTCAGCTTGCGCTGCAAGGAGCGGCGGTGGATGCGCAGCCGCCGCGCCGCCTCCGAGACGTTGCCGCCGCAGTCCGCGAGCACGCGCTGGATGTGCTCCCACTCCGCCCGCGCGAGCGACGGGGCCTCGCTCGCGTCGATGGAGAGGCTGGACGGGGGGCTGGCGTCACGAGCGAAGGCCGCGAGCAGATCGTCCACGTCCGCTGGCTTCTGCACGTAGTGGACCGCGCCCAGTCGCACCGCGTCGAGCGCCGTGGCGATGCTGCCGTAGCCGGTGTGCATCACGACGCGCGTCGTGGGGTCCAGCTCCAGCAGGGCGCGTAGCAGCGACAAGCCGCTGCCCTCCCCGATGCGCAGATCCACCACGGCGAGCTCCGGCGGCTCCTCACGGGCGAGCCTCAGCGCCTCCTCCACCGTCGCTGCGCCGCGCGCGTCGAAGCCGCGGCGCGTGAAGGCATGGACGAGCTGCTGCCGAAGGACGCGATCATCGTCCACGATGAGCAGGCTCTGCGCGGAGTCAGTCATGGTGAGGAGCCTCGGGAGCGGGGGTGACGAGACGACAGAGGGCGTGAGGGCCGCTCAGCGGCAGCCGGAGCCGCGCGAGCGTACCGTGGGGGGGCTTGGGCCCCAAGCTGAGCTCGCCGCCGAGCTGCTCGGCGACGCGCCGGACGAGGAAGAGGCCGAGCCCCATGCCTTGCCCAGTGGGCTTGGTAGAGAAAAATGGCTCGGTGGCGCGCGCGAGCACCTCCTGCTCCATCCCGGCGCCGTCGTCCTCCACGGTCAGCGTGAGCTCCGTGGGGGTGGCGGTCACGCCGAGCCGCACGTGCTGCGCCGGCGCAGAGGCGGCCAGTGCGTTGTCGAGCAGGTTCCGCAAGGCCTGGGCCAGGGTGTTGAGCGGCACGTAGAGCGTGGCGTCGGCTGGCTCCAGCGTCACTTGCACCCGGTGCCGCCCTGGGAGCCCCTCGAGCGCGCCCTGCGCGAGCGCGGCCAGCGGCGCCTCGGTGGGGGCCTCTCCGCCGGGCTGCCCGGCGTCGCTCGAGAGCCGACCGAGGATGGTGCGACAGCGGCCGACCTCCTGACGGATGGCGCTCACGTCGTCTAGCCACCGGGGCTCGGTGGAGCGAAGCTCCAGCTCTCGCTGGAGCTCGCGCGCCACCACGGCGATGGACGACAGCGGCGTCGCCAGCTCGTGCGCGGCGCCAGCGGCGAGCGTGACGAGCGAGGCCAGCCGCTCTTGCCGCAGGCTCGCCTCCTGGGCGCTGCGGAGCTGCTCTTCTCGGGTGCGGAGCTCGCCCACCAGCCGGTGCAGGATGTACACGATGAAGCCCGCCGCCACCCCGAAGGCGACCCACATGCCCTGCAGGTGGAGCGTGTGCTCTCGATGGGCCAGGTGGGCCTCGTGCTCGGCGCGCGAGCCGTGCTGGGAATGGTCCAGGTTGTCTGGAGGCGGGAGCGGGACGTTGAAGAGGAACAGCACCCCGGAGCAGGCCAAGGCCAGGGCCACCAGCGCCCAGCTCCTCCGTGGCGGCAGGACGATCGCAGCCAGGGAGATGTGCACCAGGTAGAGGAAGCTGAAGGGATTCTGCGGGCCACCCGTGAAGTAGAGCAGCGTCGAGAGCAGCAGCAGATCCAGGGTGAGCAGCCCGACCAGCCACCTCTGGCCGAGGTCTCGCTCGCTCCGCAGGCGTCGCCGCGCCAGCAGGTTGGTGGCGGCCTCGGCCGCCATGACGAGGCCCAGGGGTAGCAGGGGGATGGGGAGGTGGAGGAGCCGGCGGACCGCGGCGATGAGCAGCACCTGGCCGATGAGCGCTCCCCAGCGGAGGCGTATCAACCACCCTAGGTGGATGCGGCGGACCTCGTCGCTACCGCGAGGGTTCATCGTCTCCGCTGGACCTTGGAGGAGAGCTCTCCGAGGATGGCATGGGGGGAGGGTAGGAGGACGCCGAGGGGAGGGCGGGGAGCACGAGCCTGAAGGTGGTCCCTACGCCGGGCGTGCTGTCGACGGAGATGTCCCCGCCATGGGCGCGCACGATGCTGTGGCAGATGGGCAGGCCGAGCCCCGTGCCCACGCCGACCGGCTTGGTGGTGAAGAAGGGATCGAAGACCTTGGAGGCGTGCTCCAGCGAGATCCCCGTGCCGGTGTCGCTCACCTCCACCAAGACCCGGCCGAAGCCGCCCCCGTGACAGCGCACCTCGATGGTGGGGCCGCGGGCGGTCTCGGGGGAGATGGCTTGGGCCGCGTTGACCAGCAGGTTGGTGAGGACCTGCTCGAGCTGTGAGGCGTTGCCCAAGATCAGCGGCACCTCGTCCAGCAGGGTGACGACCTCCGCCCGCTCCTTGAGCTGCGGCTCCACCAGGCGGAGCGCGCGCTCCACGACCTCGGTCAAGTCCACGGGGCTCAGCTGCGGTCGGCCCACGCTCGAGAAGTCCAGCAAGTCTCGCACGATGCTGCGGATGCGCTCGGCGCCGTGCCGCGCCTCGCTCAGTCGATCGCGCAGCGTCTGAAGTCGCGCCGGATCGCCGTTGAAGCGCGGCAGCTCGCGCAGCAGGTACTGCAGGTTGAGCAGGACATAGGCCAAGGGGTTGTTGACCTCGTGGGCGACGCCAGCGCCGAGGGTGCTGACCGCGGCGAGCCGCTCGGCCTCCGCGAGGCGTGCGTGCAGGCGCTGGCGCTGGCCCGGATCGCGCGCGATGAACATCACGGCGGGTTCCTGGTGCCACTCGCTCTGGATCGCCGTCAGCTCGACGTCGAGGCCGCGGGTCCCCTCGAGGGTGAGCGTCACGCTCCTCTCGTGGAGCCCGGCGTCGTCGAGCGCCTCATCGAGCACCGCGAGCGCCGCGACGGCGGGCGAGGGCTCGAGCTGCGGCTCACCCGGCGCGGTGTCCTTCAGCTCCAGCCGCAGCAGCGACCTCAAGGCGGCGTTGGCGAAGACGAGGCGCTGGTCTTGGCGCACCCCCACCGCAACCGGCGACAGCTCGAGGACCCGCTGGAACTGGGTCTGGAGCTGCTCGAGCTCTCTGGCGGCGCGGAGCCGGTCGCTCACGTCGACGAGCAGGCTCACCGACGACGGCTCCGCGTCCAAGACGAGGCTCACCGTGGACAGCTCGGCGTGGACCGCGCTCGCGTTGGAGTTGACGAGCTGTACCCGGTGCGACGTGACGCTCCCGCGGTCCGTCGTCAGCGCGCGCGGCGCGGTCAGCAGCGTGGCGGCCCCCATCTCGAGCGCCGCGTCATTGATGAAGCGCAAATCCATCGCGCCCTCGGCGCCCGAGGTCACCATCACGCCCACCCCGATTTGATCCAGGGCGTCGAGCAGCACCTCCGCCAAGGCGTCTTCCGTCAGGTGGGGGGAGTCGAGCGCCACGCGCTACCAGGCTAGCACTCCGTGAGCTTCTCAGGCGCTCGGTTGGTGCTACGAAGGCGGCGTGAAAGTGCAGCAGCTCGCCCAGTGGGCCGTGGTAGGCCTCGCCGCCGCCGCGGTCTTCTTCTTCGTCCGTACGGCGGAGGACGCCGAGGCGCGGCGGAGCTGCTCGGCGCTCTGCCAAATGGCCCCCAATTACGCCCAGCGCAACCGCTTGGCGCCGGACTTCGAGCTGCCCACGCTGTCCGGTGGCACGCTGCGCCTGTCCAGCCTGCGCGGCAAGCAGGTGGTCATGAACTTCTGGACGAAGACCTGCGGGCCATGCCTGGAGGAGATGCCCAGCTTGGCAGAGCTGGCACAGAAGCTGGCGGGTCGAGCGGACGTGGTGGTCTTGACCGTGAGCACGGACGAGTCCATCGAAGACGCGCGCGGCACGCTGCGTACGGTACTCGGCGCGGAGGCGCCGTTCCTCACGGTGGTGGACCCTGGGGGGGAGGTCGTGGGGGGGCGGTATGGCACCAAGCTCTACCCGGAGACCTGGTTCATCGACGCGCGAGGGGTCATCCGGGCGCGGGTGGATGGGGCTCGGCGCTGGAGCGATTCGCTCGTCGTCAATTTCTTGGAGGGGCTGTCCGATCCGCTCGGCTGCGCGGTGGAGTTCAGCGGGGGGCGCCCCCAGGGGCCGCTCGCGCCGCTCTGTGAAGAGCTCAGCGGCGCCTGAGCACCGCCCTGCGCCGCGAGCGAGGGGGCACCGCGGCGCCGTGACCCAATCGTGACCTTAAGCCGACGGGAGCGCTGACAGGGCGCGACTAGCGTGCGGGCCATGGCCCTGCCGCTGCCCATCCTGCTGTTTTTCGTCCTGCATTGGGGCTCCTCGGTGTTCTTTCAGACGTTTTTCTTGCACCGCTACGGCGCGCACAAGATGTTCAGCTTGAGCCCCGGGTGGGAGCGCTTCTTTCATCTGTGCACCTACGTGACCCAGGGCTCGAGCTACCTCAACCCGCGCGGCTACGCCATCTTGCACCGGATGCACCACGCGTACTCGGACACCCCGAACGATCCGCACACGCCCACGCAGTTCAGCAACCCCTTCTCCATGATGAACCACACGCGGGACGTCTACCGCGCGGTGCTCCGCGGGACGCTGACCCCGGAGCCCCGCTTCGAAGGGGGCTATCCGGTCTGGCCGGCGCTCGACCGCTGGGCTGGTCGCTGGAGCTCCAGCCTCGCGTGGGGCGCCGCGTACAGCGCGTATTATTGGGCATTTGCGACGCAGTGGTGGCACTACCTGCTGCTGCCCGTGCACTTCTTCATGGGGCCGGTCCACGGCGCCATCGTCAACTGGTTCGGGCACTGGGCGGGCTACCGCAACTTCGAGACCAAGGATGAGTCGCGCAACACCCTGCCGTTCGACTTCCTCACCTTGGGGGAGCTGTTTCAGAACAACCACCACACCTTCGGGATGCGCCCCAACTTCGCCGTGAAGCGCTGGGAGCTGGATCCTACCTGGCTCGTCATCAAGCTCATGGCGCGGCTGGGCATCCTGAAGCTCCGGGCGGAGCACAGCGGTCAGCGTCGGCTGGCGGGCGCGTCGCTCACCGCGGAGCCCGCGCCGCTCGAGGTGGATCCGGCAGCGTAGCGCGCGTCGGCGCTTCCGGAGCCGGGGCGGCTCGCGCTACCCTGGGGGCGTGAAGTCGCTGGTGTGCCGCTGTGAGGACGTCACGGACGAGGAGCTGCGGCGCGCCGTCACGCTCGGGCATCGCGACATGGAGTCCCTCAAGCGCTACACGGGTCTCGCCACGGGCTGGTGCCAAGGCAAGGGCTGCCTCGGGAGCGCCGCGCGTCTGCTCGCGGTCGCCGGCGGCGAGCCTGGCCAGGGCATCACGCCCCGACCGCCCTACCACCCCGTCAGCCTCGCGGCGCTGGCGGCGCTCGATCCAGAGCGGCTCTGAGCCAGGCTCAGGGCGCCGAGGCCGTGGCGTGCTCGGCCGCGAGCCCGCTCTGGAAGAACCGGAGGTACTGGGCCCTCGCCTCCGGGGTGAAGATGAGCGCGCCGTGCTCGGCGCGCTTGCTGCCGCCCTCCACCCGGAGAAACTGCGACACCACCGCCGTGGCGCCGCCGGGCAGGTTGCTCGTGACGGGGCCGCTGACCCGACTGACGCCCGAGATGCCGCGCTCGCCGCCGAGGAGCTCGAGCCCGCCGGCGCGCGCCAGGGCGTCGGTGCTGCTGTTGGGGACGATGGCGTCGTCGACCACCTCCTGCAGCAGGACGTCGCGGGGTGTCCAGCCGTCCACCCCGCTGAGCGCCTCGAGCGTGGCGAAGCGCGTGAAGTTGAGCGGATCTCCAGGATCCACGATGGCCTGCGTCGCCGCCATGAAGCGCGCGATGGCGGGCTGCCCCGTCCCTGGCGGCGCGAGGCCTCGGACCACGACGCTGAACAGCGGTGAGTCGCGCAGGAGCGTCATCAGCCCCGCGCCGCCGACGTTCCAGGTGGCTTGCCGGATCTCCGGGGCCATCGCCATGATGGTGCTGCCTTGGACGGAGCCGAAGGAGTGCCCGATGTACTGTAGCCGGCTGACGTCGAGATCTGGGACGCCGTCCGGCTGAGGCTGTCCGTCGGCGCCGAGCGGGAGCAGGTCCAAGCTCCCCAGCGTCGAGACGAAGCGCACCAGCTCGAGCTGATCACTGGCCATCTGGCGGAAGTTGTCGCGCGCTCGCTCGATGTCGAACACGCCCGTCTCCTCGTCGATCCCGAAGAACCCATAGACGCTCTTGACCAGCGTGGTCGCCCCCGTGGTGCGGGAGCCGTGCTCGGGTGAGTCGATGGCGACCACGGCGACCCCACGCGCCGACAGCTCCGCGAGCCGCTCGGTGGTGCCCCAGCTCCCGTCCTTGTCGCCGCCGAGGCCGTGCTGATAGATGACGACGGGGCGTGGCCCGCTCAGGCTAGCGTGGCTGAAGGAGAGAAAGAGCTCGAGCTCGACCTCGCGGCTCGTCTCGGGCACCCCCTGCGCGTCGAGCTTGAACTTGCCGTCGGCGTGGCGGAGCTCCGGCGCGGTGAAGGTTGCGCGCAGCCGGACGCGGTCATCCGGCAGCGTGCGCGGGGTCTCGAGGGTGAAGGGCGCGCCCGAGGCGGGGGCGGGCCGCTGGCGGCGGGCTCGCGCGAGCGCGGCCATCCCGGCTTGTGGGGCTTGGGTGGTAAAGCGCGTCGCGAGCGCGATCTGCGCGCGCGTCAGGCCGAGCGCTCGCTCGGCGCGGCCCAGCGCCTCGAGCAGCTCCGCCTCGTCGTCGCTCCGCGCTCGACCCCGCAAGACGCGCTGCATCTCCTGGCTGGCGCCCACCGCGCTGCCGTCTTGGGCGAGCAGCGCGCGCGTGACCACCAGCAGGTAGTCCCGCAGGGGGCGCAGGGGCGCCGCCGGCGTCACGATCAGCGTGAAGTCGTCCTCCGTGGCGCCGTCGGCGGCGAGCTGCTCCCAATAGGTCGGTACGACGGGCAGCGGATCGCTCACGGCCTCGCCGGTCACGTCGACGAGGAAGAACGGCGAGCCGGGCGCCGTGAAGTCACGAGCGTCGCGCAGGGGCTCGGTGACCGGGGGCTCGCGGTCCGGCAAGAGCGCGAGGCCCCGGGCGTCGAGCGGGGCGCTGAGCTTGACGATGACGCCGCCGGTCGTGCTGAAGCCCTCGTGGGTGGAGAGCTGGGCGGCGGTGTCTGGGTACTGGACGATGAGCGGATCGGCCGTCACCGTGGCGTCGAGCCGCACGCGGCGCCCGGTGGCGCTCGTGGCGTCCGGGACGGTGTAGCGGTTGGAGGGGTAGGGCGTCAGCGCGCTGAGCGCGGGCTCGTCGTAGAGCGCGACGCAGCTCGGGGGCGCCGGTGAGGGGCCGGTCGTCTCCGGCGCCGAGCAGCCGAAGGCAGCCAGCGGCCCGAGTAGGCAAGCCAGGGCGCGGGGGCCGGCAGGGAGGCGCATGACGCCCATGATACGCCGTCTGCCGGTCGCCGGGGAGCTGGGCGAGCGCCTGGCTACTCGAACTCCAGGCGCCAGCGGAGGTTGGCGCCCAGGTTCCCCACGGTGCTGGAGAGATCGTTGACGTTGTCGTACGAGCCCTCGAGGCTGAGGCGGGGGCTCAGGCGGATCTCCAAGTTGGATCTGAGCTCGCGCGCGTCGCCCACCCCGGTGGTCACCGTGGCGCGCGTCCGCTCGCCGAGGCGCTTGCCCATGGTGATGGTGGGCTCCGTGCGCCCGGTCCGGCTGGAGTACGCGCTGCCGAAGCGAAATTCATCGATGATGGGGATGGCGTCGGTGACGGCGCGGTCCGCGCCCGTGAGCGTGCCGAGCGCTTCGAGCGCGACGCTGCTGCCCACCCCGCTGCCCTGCGCTTGGTCGAGCTCCGCGCGGGTGACCCCGACCGTGAGCAGGAGAAAGATGTCGTCTTGGGCCAGCGCCGGCTCGCTCGTGAGGTCGACGCGGAGGTTGTCGGGGTCGCCGTGGGCGCGGAGCTTGACGAGCCAGCGCCCGCCGGTGGCGCTGGTGGTGCTGGTGCTCACGGCGGCGCCCGTGCTCGAGGCGGCGGAGCCCGCGGCGTCGGAGTAGCGGCGGTACTCGGTGTAGGCCGTGATGTCGACCCGCGGCTCGATCCGCGTCAGGTCATCGAACTCGATGCTGCCGCTCGTGATCTCGAATTCGCTGCGGCGGAGCCGGAGGCGACCGCCGGGGCGCACCACGAGCCCGCCCCTCAGCCCGAACCGCTGATTGGTGCCGGCGAGAAGCAGCCCGGCGTCACCTACGTCGATCTTGGCTTCGACGAGGTTGTTCTCGATGTTGAGCGGCTGCCTCGCCTGGATGAGGACGTCGAAGCCGAAGGCGTCGCGCGTGGAGTCGTAGCCGCTGACCTCCGAGCGGCGTCCGCGCTGGGTCAGGCTGGCGAGGCTGGCGGCCATCACGACGGGGCGCCGATAGTCGAAGCGCGACAGGGTGATGGTCCCGGCGACGTGCGGCAGGGGGCGCTCCTCGAGGCCGCTCTCGAGCGCCACCGCGCTGGGCTGCCAGGTCGCCACCAGATCCGCGTCGAGCGTCCCGGACAGCTGGCTGACCGTCGGGAAGCCGAGCTGCCGCGCGGTGAGCGTGACGCGCGCGCCTCCGAGCTCGAACCCGCGCAGGGCGACGCCGCCGCCGAGCTCGAGGCTGCCCCCGCCGAGCCGCGCCCGTCCGCGCTCGATGCGCACCTCATCGCGCGCGAGCGCGAGCGCGAGCTCCAGCTGGCTGAGGGTGCCGAGCCCCCGGAGCGTCACCTCGCCGCGTTCGAGCGCCAGGCGGCCAGAGTAGCTGAGCCGATCGAGAGGGCCGGTGACGGAGAGCCGCCCGCCCAGCGTGCCGCTCGCGCCCTCGATGCCCGCGACGCCACTCAAGAGCTGCTCGAGCTCGGTGGGGAGCACCTCGAGCGTGGCGTCCACGCGCGGCGCGCGGCCGAGCTCCGTCAGCGTGCCGCCCAGGCGTAGCTGGGCACCCGCCCCGGCGCCAGTGGTGACCCGGAGATCCAGCCGAGGTGCGCTGAGCCGGCCCTGCGTGAGCCCGAGGGCGGGCGTGCCGGGGAGCAGCTCCACGCGGCTCGTGCCGCGCGCCAGCGCCAGCTCCGTGAGGCGCACGAAGACGCTGCCGCTGCGCCAGTCATCGAGCGGCAGCCGCTCGATCTGCACCAGCGCGGAGAGCGAGCCGGTGGTGGTGCTGGTGTCGCGCAGCGCGCCGCCGAGGGAGTCGGCGACGGCGCCGAGCTGCAGCTGGTGCAGCCCGAGCGCGCCGCTGAGCACCTTGCGCCGCTGGCGTGTCAGGCGCAGCGAGTCGAAGCTCAGCATGCCGCCGAACATGGACCCTTTGGCTTCGAACTGCCCGAGCGGACGGTCTTGCGCGTAGCGCGCCGGATCGAAGGGCGGCGGGATGGCGTTCCCGCAGCGCGTCTGGCCGAGGCTCTGCGCGTCCTCGGTCGTCGGCGTCAGGCGCACGGACACGCTGGAGCTCCCGAGCGCGCGGTTGCCGACGCGGACGGACGGCACCTGGGCGGAGGCGTCCAGGGCCAAGGCGTCCAGGGTGCCGTGGAGCTCGGCGACGGCCGAGGCGCTGCCGTCGAGGTGCTGCGCCCAGGGGCCGAGCGCCTGAAGCTCACGCAGCGCCACGGCGGTGCCCACCACCTGACCCTGGACCACCCCGCCATGAGCGATGGAGCCGCTGCCGAGCAGCGTGGCACCACCCTTGCCCAAGCTGAAGCTCGGCAGCGCGAGCGTCATGCCGAGGTGCCCCGCGGCCTTGTCGTCCCAGCGGAAGCGGAAGCTGCCCTCGCCGCCGTCGAAGCGCTCCCCGAACACCTGTAGCCAGTGGAGCCGTGAGCGGCCCTGCACCTCCAAGAGCCCGCCGCCGCAGCGATCGAGGTGGCCACCGAGATCGAAGTGGACGACGGCGCTGAGCTGGCTCTGCCCCTCGATCTCCGAGAACCGCGGATCTTCATCGAAGCGGAGCATCGTCAGGAGATCGCGCAGCCCCATCCGCTCGCTCTGCACGGTGGCGTCCAGGAGCACGGTGGAGCCCTCGTCGAAGGCCAGCCGGAGCCAGGGCAAGTGAAACAGGCTGTCCCCCTTCTTCCCCTCGATCGCCGTCAGCTCGAGCGCGAGCGGCCGGAACTTGGCTTGGCTCTTGGTGATGTCGCCGAGCGGGAAGCCGCCCAAGACCAGCCCTTGGACCGACAGCTCCCCGAGCAGGAGCGGATCGGCGCCTGGGCCCTCGAGCTCCGCTCCGAGCTTGGCCCGCCCCGCCAGCTCGAGCGTGACGAGCGGGCTGATGTCGGCGAGATCGAGCGTAGAGCTCCGTCCCGCGATGATGTGGAGGCGCGTGTCGAAGCCGATGGACACGAGCTCCGCGAAGAGCTGACTGTTCCCGAAGCGCGCTTGAGTGTCGTAGATGATGAAGGCGTTCGGGCGGACGCCCAGCTTGCCCGTGACGGTGGCGCGGGCCACGCCCACCATGCGCCGCCGCGCCGGCGAGTGCCAGGCGCGGTCGAGCACCATGAAGTCGCTCGTCTCGACGCGCATCCGACCGTCGAGCTGCAGCGGCTCGATGGTCCCGCCGAAGTCCTCCACGGCCACCGTGTCGAGGTTCCACTGCACGATGGTGCTCGGCGTGACGCCGAGGTCCCGCATCAGCCCTGGGAAGGTGGCGCCTCGGCCGTCGACGCGACGCGCGCGCAGCGCGATGCCGGGAGCGAAGGGCTCGATGGTGACGTCGGTGAGGCGCGTGGAGGCGTCGGCGATGCCGACCTCGAGCTCCGGGAGCTCGATGACGTCGTCGGCGATGAGCACGCGGCCGCGCACCTGCCGCCCGAGGTGACGACTGCCGAGCGTGAGCTCGTCTCCGCGCAGCTCGCCCTCGAGCGCGGGGAGCCGGGTCGTGCCGTCCCAGCGCAGCGTGGCGTCGAGCGAGGCCCAGCCGCCCACCACCGGCTCGAACCCGACGCGGGCCGCGAGATCGAGCGGTACGCGTGCCGCGACCCGCCCGGAGACCATGGGCGGCGCCTGATCTCGTAGCCGGACCTCCACGCCCTCGGCGAGGACGCTGAGGCGCCGAGGATCGGCGGGCGCGCTGCCCGCGCAGCGCGGCGCGGTCCCGCTGGCCACCGAGCCGTCGGCGAGCCCCGAGAGCTCCAGGCGCTCGAGCGTCAGCCCGGAAGGATCCCAGCGTCCCCGGAGCTCGAGGTGGCAGAGCGCGTCTTCGTCGACGGCTTGGTACGGCACCCGCTCGTCGGCCACGTAGCCCACCGCGGGTCGCACCCGCCACGTGCTGGACTCCGCGAGCTGCAGCGCGAAAGAGACGCTGGGGCCAGCGTCGCCCGTCGCCTCCGCCCGCAGCTCGCCCAAGTGCGCCACGAGGCCGTCGAGCTCGAGCTCGAAGCCTCCTCCCTGAACCGAGAGCCGGCGAAAGGGCGCGCGCGTGGGCCGGCTGCTGGGGCCGCTCGGCGTGGGGCGCCGCAGGTCCACGTTCACGAGCTCGCCCTGGAGCACGACCGCGCGCCCCCGGACCCCGCTCAGCTCCACGTCGCCGAGGTCGAGCTGGCCCGACAGCAGCGCCAGCAGCCTGGGTCGGAGCACGGCGCGCTCGGCCGTCAAGGCGGGCGGTCCGCCGTCGTTCGAGGCGACCACCAGGTGGGTCATCGTGGCGGAGAGCGGCCACAGGCTCGCCGTCGTCTCGAAGCGCGCCTCGAGCCCGAGCCGCAGCCGCAGCGCCTGGCTCAGCTCGGCGGCGATGCGGCCCTGAACCCAGGCCGACTGCAGCGCGGCGACGAGGACGAGGGGCGCGAGCCCCAGCACGCCGAGCAGCGCGCAGCAGCACCTCGCGAGCAGCTTCCCGCGCCAGCGAGGCGCCAGGGGAGCTGGCTGCGGCGGGTGCTGCATCCCCTGAAGCTATCGCAGGTCGGCGCGCTCGGCCCGCGGGAGGGGCGGGCCGACGGCGTGGCGCCGCGGCCGCGCGCGGTCTGCTGGGCGCGGGTTTGGCCGCGGAGCGTCCCCCGGGGCGCCGCCTTGTGCTAGTGGGCGCGCGAGCGTCGTCGACGAGAGCCTGATGTCCGATAGAGCCCTGCTTGGCCCCCCCGACCGTGAGCGCGCCGTCCAGGCGCTCGACCGTGCCGTCCAGGCCGCCGAGACAGGGCGCACCGAGGCCCCCGTCGTCCTCGTGCAGCCCGCGGATCTCGAGGGCCTGAGCCCGCAGGAGCTCCGGCGCTGGCTCGACCGGGTCATCCTCTCGCATCACCCTGGTGAGGGGCTCGACGCCCTGCTGGTCTCGGGCGTGCTCGACGGGCTCCTGCCAGAGGTGAAGGCCATGGTGGGCTTTGGCGACGGGGAGTGGCGACACAAGGACGTCTGGAAGCACACCAAGCAGGTGGTGGCGCAGAGCGTCCCTCGGCTGGAGGTACGCTGGGGCGCGCTGTTCCATGACATCGGCAAGATCCGCACCCGGAGCATCTCGGAGACGGGCGAGGTGCACTTCTTCGGCCACGCCGAGGTCGGCGCGCGCATGTTCAAGAAGCTCGACAAGCGTCAGCGGCTGTTTCATCACGAGCCAGCGCTGAAGGACACCATTCACTTTCTGGTCCTGCACCACCTGCGGGCCAGCCAGTATGACGGCCAGTGGACCGACAGCGCGGTGCGGCGCTTCTCGCGTGAGATGGGGCCGCACCTGGAGGATCTCTTGTGCTTGTCGCGGGCCGACATCACCACCAAGCGCCCTGAGAAGAAGAAGCAGGGCATCGCGATGATCCACGCCTTGGGGGAGCGGATCGGCCAGCTCGCGGCGCTCGACCGAGTGGTGCCTCCCTTGCCGTCCGGCGTCGGCAACGCCCTGATGGAGACGTTTGGGCTCCCGCCCTCGCGGCTCATCGGTGACATCAAGCGCGCGCTCGAGGGCGCCGTCGAAGCGGGGGAGCTGCCGCCGCACCAAGAGTCCGAGTTTTACGTGGACTACGTGGCGCAGCATCGCCAGCGCTTCGGCTTGGAGCGCTGAGGCCCCCCCCCGGGGCGCTCCGCGGCGGGCGCTGGCTCAGGGGCCTTGGGGTGAGGGCTCGACCGCGCTCGGGGGCGCGCTGGCCGCCGCCATGTCGCGCGCGAAGGCCTTGGCGGCGTAGGGCAGGATGAGCCCCGGCAGGCCCTGCTTGGGGGCGAGGCGCGCCACGAGCCCGAACAGCAGGGCCAGCGTCCGCTCCACGTAGAAGTAGCCTTGGGGGTACTCCACGCTCTTCATGATCTCGCGGAGCTGGCCGCGGGTCTGCTGGAAGCCGGAGAGCTGCTCGATGGTGTCGCGGTCCACCTTGGAGAAGTCCTCGATCCGCACGCCCTGCAGCACGCTCAGGTACTCCTTGCCCACGCGGATGAGCAGCTCCTTGTCCCCACCCTCCGCCACGAAGCCCATGGTCTCGAGCCCGCGCAGCACCTGGAGGTCGTCTCGGGTCATGGCGCCCAGCACCACCAGCTTCATGCCCTCCGCGAGCGGCGCGGTGACCTCCTCGACCGCGCCGTAGTCCAGGATGATGAGGGTAGGGCCGGGTCGCACCAGGAAGTTGCCGGGGTGAGGATCCGCGTGAAACAGGCGGTGATCGAAGAGCATGCGCCCGAAGCACTCCACGAGCAGCTTGCCCACCTGCTTGGGCTCGATGCCGGCCGCCCGTAGGGCCTTCACGTCACTGATCTTGATGCCCTCCTCGAAGGACATGCAGAGCACCCCGGGGCCGCAGAGCTCCTCGAGCAGCGTCGGGACCACCACGTCGCTGCGGTCGGCGAACAGCGCGCGCAGGCGCTCCATGTTGGCCTGCTCGTGCGAGTAGTCGGTCTCGTGCGCCAGCATGGCCTCGAGCTGATCCACCACGCGCTCGAAGCGGGCGATGGGGAAAAACCACTTGAGCATCGGGGTGACCGAGCGCAAGACGGCGAGGTCGCGCTGGATGAGCCGCTCGATGCCGGGGTAGAGCACCTTGACGGCGACGGCGCGCCCGTCCTGCGTCACGGCGCGGTGCACCTGCGCCAAGGAGGCGGCGGCCAGGGGCTCCCTGTCGAAGCTGCGAAAGCGCTCGAGCGGGGCGTCGCCGAGCGCGGCCTGCAGACGCCCTTCGAGCTCCGGGAAGGGCCGCGGCGGCACCTGGTCCTGGAGCTTCTCCAGGGCTTGCGAGTAGGCGCGCGGCAAGAAGGTGCCGAGCACGCTCAGCACCTGCCCCATCTTGATGAAGACCCCACGCAGGCGCATGAAGCCCTCCGCCAGGCGGCGGGCGTTCTTGACGTGGGCGCGGCGCAGGAGCTGGTCGTAGAGCCGCTCGGGCAGGACACGTCCGAGGAGCCACGCGAGCCCATACGAGCCAAAGACGGTCCAGAAGAGCGCGAGCGCTTTGAGGGAGCGGAGCACGGCGGGCGGAGCCTAGCCCCGTTCCGTCGCCAAGGGGCGGGAGGGGGGCGCGGGGCGGCAAAATACGGGTGCTCAGCGGTGGCGGGGGCTAAGCTGGTGTCCGACCGATGGGCCAGCGCACCGAGGCGAGCGGGCAGTCCGAGGACTCGCACCCCGCAGCACCGAGCGAGCGAGAGCTGCTGCGTCGCGCGCTGCTCGTCGCGGCGGTGGGCGCCGCCACGGTGGCCGGGCTCGTCATGGTCGGTCCCCGCGCGACCCGCGGCGCCGCGGCGGCGGCGCCGTCGGTGAGCGCGCGCGCGGCGCTCCCGAGCGCTCCGGTCCCGACCGCGAGCGCCGCGCTGGCGTCCTCCGGCGCGGCCAGCGCCGTGTCGGCGCCCGCGCCGCGCGAGCCCTCGCCGTGCTCGCCGCGTGACCCGCTGGGGCTCGGCCCCTGGTCGGCCTACGAGCCGCTGTCGCTCGGTGAGGTGGCGATCCCCCAGCGGGGAGGGCACACCGCGGACCACGGCTACGATGTCCTCATCCACTTTCATGGCCACGAGGCGGCGCGAAAGTACTTCGTGCAGGCGTCACGGGGTGCCGTGTTCGTCGGGGTCGATCTGGGCGTGGGCAGCGGCGCTTACTCCAAGGCGTTCCCGACGCGGGGGGCCTTCGAGCGCTTCGTGGCAGAGATCGAGGCCGCGCTCCGGCGGCGCCACCCGCAGGCGCACGTGCGGCACCTCGGGCTCTCCGCGTGGAGCGCCGGCTATGGCGCCATCGGGGAGATCTTGCTCCACGGGGCCCCGCAGGTGAGCGCCGTGCTGCTGCTCGATGGGCTGCACGCGGCGTGGAGGCGTGGGCCGGTGCCCTCACCGCGCGTGGAAGACCTCAGCGATCGCACGCTCGGGCCCTTCCTCGACTTCGCGCGCCGCGCCTTGGCGGGGCAGGCTCGGTTCGCCTTCACGCACTCGCAGATCGAGCCCCCGGGCTACCCTGGGACGGCGCCCACGGCCGCGCTCTTGCTCGCGCGCTTGGGGCTGGTGCCGCGCCCCGTGGCGCCCTCGCCCGGCGACGACACGCTGCTGACGGAGGCACGGCAGGCCGGGGTGCTCGTCTGGTCGCAGCGGGGCGACGACGCGCCCGCGCACTGCGCGCACCTGGCCAACCTGGTGCCGCTCGTTCGAGACTTCGTCGAGCCGGTCTGGCAGACCCCGGCGCTCGAGCGCGGTGTCCCGAGCACCCCGGCCCCGCCGCGCCAGCGCCCCGGAGCGCGCAGCGAGCCGGGGCGGCTCGAATTGGAGCTGCTGCCGAGCCCAGGGCCGCGGCGCCCCGAGGCCGACGCGCACGACGGCCTCGAGCCGATCCCGCTGGCGGGGCCGGGGGAGGGCGCGGAGTCGGCGCCCTGAGCGGCGCGTGGCGTCGATCGCGCTAGAGACACCAGTAGCGCAGCGTGCTCGGGAGGCGCTCCGGGTCGAGCCTGGACTTGACGTCCAGCAGGACGCCCTGCGGCTCGAGCATGCGCGCGAGCCCGGCCTCCCCGAGCGCCAGGTACTCTTCATGCGCCACCGCCAGGATGATGGCGTCGAGCTGCGTGAGCTCCTCCAGCGGCGTGAGCTCGAAGCCGTACTCGTGCCGCACCTCCTGCGCGTGGGCGCGAGGATCGTGCACCAAGGGCTGCAGCCCGAACTCCTTCAGCTCCGCGATGATGTCCGGGACGCGGCTGTTGCGGATGTCCGGGACGTTCTCCTTGAAGGTGAGCCCCAGGATGGCCACCTTGGCGCCCGTGAGCGGGAGGCCGCGGGTGGCCAGCAGCTTGACGAGCCGCCGCCCGATGAAGGCGCCCATGCCGTCGTTGATACGGCGACCGGCCAGGATGACCTCCGGGTGGTAGCCGACGGACTCTGCCTTCGCGGTGAGGTAGTAGGGATCGACCCCGATGCAGTGGCCGCCGACGAGGCCCGGCGAGAAGCCCAGAAAATTCCACTTCGTGTTGGCAGCCGCGAGCACGTCTCGCGTGCGCAGCCCCAGCCGGTCGAAGATGAGCGCCAGCTCGTTCATGAGCGCGATGTTCAGATCGCGCTGGGTGTTCTCGATGACCTTCGCGGCTTCGGCGGCGCGGATGCTGGGGGCCCGGTGGATGCCCGCTGCCACGAAGGCGCCGTAGGCCCGGGCCACGCGCTCGAGCGTCGCGGGGTCCTCCCCGCTCACCACCTTGATGGTGCGCTCGAGCGTGTGCTCCTTGTCGCCCGGGTTGATGCGCTCCGGGGAGTAGCCCAGCTTGAAGTCCACCCCTTGCCGTAGGCCCGACTCCTGCGCGAGCAGCGGCCCGCAGTAGTCCTCCGTGACGCCAGGGTAGACGGTGGACTCGTACACGATCACCGTGCCGGGGCGCAGGTGCCGCCCGATGGTGGTGGAGGCGGCGCGGAGCGGCTCGAGATCCGGCTGGTGATTGGCGTCGATGGGGGTGGGGACGGTCACGACGATGAAGCTGGCCTCCGCGAGGCAGCCAGGGTCGGACGAGAAGCGGAGCGTGCTGCCGCTCAGGGTGGCGGCGTCGATCTCGTGGGTGCGGTCGTAGCCCCGCGTCAGCTCCGCGATGCGCCCCGCGTCGACGTCGAAGCCGACGCTCCCCGGGTGATGGCGCGCGAAGGCCAGGGCCACCGGCAGGCCCACGTAGCCCAAGCCCACCACGACCACCTTCTCTTGTGCAGGGAGTGCCATCCAACGTGCTCCTTGCCCCGGGAGCTAGCGCCGTGGATGAAGCGCCGCAAGCGGCGGCCGCCGGGCCCCGCGCGCGTCCGCCTCCGCTGCGCGCGCGCTCGGCGAGCGGGGAGGCCTAGCCCTCCCCGTCCTTCAGCAGGAGGCTCAGCGGGATGCCGCCGGCGCCCGAGAGCTGCCGCAGCGACGCCAGGTGGTGCAGCAAGAGCGCGCGGTTGTCGCCCACGCTGAGGTTCTGCAGCTCCAGCGCGCCGATCCGATCTTCGGGTGAGAAGCCGCCCTCCACCTTCTCCATGCTGAGCTTGTGGGGGTCGTAGGCCATGTACTCCGCCCGCGTGTCGAGCAGGGTGTAGTCGTCGCCGCGGCGCAGCTCGAGCGTGACCTCGCCGGTGACGCCCGGCGCGATCCAGCGCGTGAGCGCGTCCTTCAAGAGCGAGCTCTCTGGATCGAACCAGCGCCCCTCGTACAGCAGCCGCCCGAGCCGCCGCCCGAGCGTAAAGTAGAGATCCAGCGTGTTCTCGTTGTGGATGGCCGACAGCAGCCGCTCGTAGGCGATGTGCAGCAGCGCCATGCCCGGCGCCTCGTAGATGCCGCGGCTCTTGGCCTCGATGACGCGGTTCTCGATCTGGTCGCTCATCCCGAGGCCGTGGCGCCCGCCCACGCGGTTGCACTCCAGGAACAGCTCGAGCGGGCTCGCGTAGCGCTGGCCGTCGAGCGCCACGGGCACGCCCCGCTCGAAGCGCAGCGTCAGCTCCTCGGGCTCCACGGCGACCTCGGGCTTCCAGTGGGCCACGCCCATCAGCGGCTCGATGATGCGCAGGCCGACGTCGAGCCGCTCGAGGTCCTTGGCTTCGTGCGTCGCGCCGAGCACGTTGGCGTCGGTGCTGTAGGCCTTCTCGGTGCCCATTTTGTACGGGAGCCCCACGCTCTCGAGGTACAGGCTCATCTCCTTGCGCCCGCCGAAGGCGTCCACGAACTTCTGATCCAGCCAGGGTTTGTAGATGGTCAGCGCGGGGTTGGTGAGGATGCCGTAGCGATAAAACCGCTGGATGTCGTTGCCCTTGTGGGTGCTGCCGTCACCGAAGACGTGCACGTCGTCCTCCCGCATGGCCTTGACGATGGCGGTGGTGGTCACGGCGCGGCCGAGCGGCGTGGTGTTGAAGTAGGTCTTGCCGCCCGAGCGCAGGTGGAACGCGCCACACTGCAGCGCGACGAGCCCCTCGCGGACCATGGCCTCCCGGCAGTCCACGAGGCGCGCGGCCTTGGCGCCGTGCGAGAGGGCGATGGGGGGGATGTCCCGTGGATCGGCCTCGTCCGGCTGGGCGAGATCCGCGGTGTAGGCGTACACGTCCATCCCCTGCCGGGCGAGCCACGCGACCGCGCAGCGCGTGTCGAGGCCTCCGGAGAAGGCGATGCCGAGGCGAGTGCCGGCGGGGGGGAGGGTGCGGTGGATGCGCGACATGGCGTCGCCCCTTATCACCGTGCCGGCGTCGAGGGGAGAGCCGCTACGGACCAGCCGATGTTCCAGAACGGGACGCGGGTGAACGCTAGAGGGAACGGGTGAGGTAGGCCACGACGTCGCTGAGCGCCTGCTCGTCCGGCAGCGAGGCGGCGACGGCGCGCATGGCGGCGCCCGTGGCGTCCCCGGGGGTGCCGCCCCGGATCCCTTGGCGAAAGTGGCGGAGCTGCTGGAGCAGGTACCAGTCGCTCGCCAGGTTGATGGGGGGCGCGCCGCTGGCGCGGAGGCCGTCACCACCCGCGCCGTGGCAGGGCGAGCAGCGGTCCCACAGCAGCTTACCGCGGGCGAGATCTCCTTGCACTTCGGGGGTCCGCGGCTCCGGGGGCAGCCCGGCGACGTACTGGGCGACGGCCTCGATGGCGGGGTCACGCCCGAGCGCGCGGGCGATGGGGCGCATCTGCGCTCCGCCTTGATCCTCCGGGTGAGCGCCGCGCACGCCGCTCTTGAACTTCCTGAGCTGCGCGGCAACGTACCACCCGTCCAGCCCGGCGATGGGCGGGGCGCCGAGCTGGCGGTTTCCCTCAGCGCTCGGCCCGTGACAGGGCGTGCAGCGCTGGAAGAGGGCCGCGCCGCGCTCGGCCGTCGAGCCCTCGTCGGCACGCTGGCAGGCGGCGAGGCTAGCGAGCGCGAGGGCCACGGCGAGCGCCAGCGGTGGGAGGGTCGAGGTCGTCGACAAGGCGTGGCAGTGTTTACACGAAGCGTGCCACCGTGCGGCAGCTGCTCGCGCCGCTCGGCCGCGGCGGTGGCGGCCGCGGGCCTCAGCGGGCGCCCGGGGCGTCGAGCAGCCGCCGAAGCTGCGCCGCCGTGGCGCCCTCGACGCGCACCCTCTTCGACTTGCCGCGCTCCCCCCGCACGATGCTGATGGCGCTCTTGGGGACTGAGAGCAGGCGGCTCAGCAGCGCGCACAGCTCCGCGTTGGCGTGCCCGTCCACGGGGGGTGCGGCGAGCGCCAGCTTGAGCGCCCCGTCGAGTTGCCCGAGCACCGCCGAGCGCGAGGCGCGCGGTGACACGCGCACGCTGAACGTGATGCCATGGGGCTCCTCGGTGACGTCCAGCATCGGGGGCTCGAGCCTCGGCGGAGCGCCGCTCACTCCGCGGGCTTGATCAGCAGGTGGACGGTGGCGACGGCGATGGGGCGCTCGCGCGACTCTTGCCAGGCCTCGACGTGCACGCTGGCGACGCGCCGGCCCTGCTTGGTGAGCTTCGCGTGGGCCCAGGTGTCGATGGGCCGCGCGGAGCGCAGGTACGAGACGGTGAGCGTGATGGTCTTCGGGAGCAGGAGGCTCTCGGCGTCCCACAGCAGCCGGAAGATGGCCGCGGACTCCAGCAGTGAGCCGATGGTGCCGCCGTGCAGCGCGGGAAGCGCGGGGTTGCCGATGAGGTGCGGCGCGAAGCTGAGCTTGCTGAGCAGCTCGCCCTGGTGGTCTTCCGCCGAGATCCCCAGGAACTGCGCGAAGGGGATGAGCTGGGTGAAGGCGTCGTAGTCACGGGTCTCGCGCGCCGCGCGGACCGCCTCGAGCAGGCTCATCGCTGGCGCTCCATGAAGCTGGTCTTCCCGCCCTCTCGGAAGATGATGAAGGTGCCGGCGCCCTGCGCGATGGGATCCGCCTCCTCGTCCGGGTGATGGGCGCGGGCGGTGACGAAGGCCACGTTGCCCGTCACCTTGGTGCAGGTCGCGTGGCAGAGCACGTCGAGCTGAGCCACGGCTGGCTTGAGGTAGTCGATGCGAAGGTCCAAGGTGGCGATGGGGGTCGGGGAGCCCAGCGCCAGGAACACCGCCGCTCCGCAGGCGGCGTCCATCAGCGAGGTGATGGTTCCGCCGTGCAGCACCCCGGACTCCGGGTTGCCCACGAGCTTGGGGGAATAGGGCAGGCGCAGCACGGCGACGTTGGGCTCGTAGTCCTCGAAGCGCAGCCCGAGGGCGCGGTTGAAGGGGACGGCCTCCGCGAAGGCCTGGTTGAAGCGCTGGAGCAATTCCAGCTTGTGCTCCGGAGGCATGCGCCAGGTCTTAACACGATTGGCGGGCACGGCATGTAGAGGTTGTCCTCTCTCGAACCCCCCCCCCTATCCCCGCTTCCAAGGAGAATCCCCGATGATGCACCTCAAGCGCCTGTCGGCCGTCCTCGCCGCCGCCGCCATCGCAACCACCGCCGTCGCCGTCAGCGCTGCCCCAGGGCGTGACCGGGGCGCCGGCGCCCAGGCCGAGCACCGGCCCAAGGACAAGGCCGAGTGGAAGGCCAAGCAGCAAGAGCGCCGCAAGGAGGCCCTCACCCGCGCCGGCGTGGACGCGGCCCGCGCCGAGAAGGCCCTCGCCGTGATGAAGCGCTACGACGAGGCGCGGGAGCCGGTGGTGGCCACGCTCCGGACCCAGCGCGAGGCCCTGCGGGCGCTGATCGAGAAAAACAGCAAGGATGACGCTGCCTTCGCCAAGGTGCTGGCGGCCCTGCGCGACGCTGAGCTCAAGCTCCGTGCGCTGGGCGATCAGCGGACCGTCGAGCTGGCGGCCCTCCTCAAGCCGAGCGAGCAGGCGCGGGCGCTCGGCCTGTTCCAGGTGGGTCGCGGTCACGGCGGCAAGGGCCACCACGGCAAGGGGCCTCGCGGCGAGCGCGCTCACGGTGAGCGCCGGGGCGGTCAGCAATCCGCCCGCGCGGACGCAGCGCCGCGTGCCCACTGACCGAGCCGAGCGGAGGGCGGCACGCCCTGGCCCCTCCTGACCCTAGGTGCCAGGGCGGTCGCGCTGCGGCGCTACTTCACCGCCAGCAGCTCGATCTCGAACACGAGCGTGCTGTTCGGCGGAATGACGGGCGGAAAGCCGCGCGAGCCGTAGCCGAGCTCTGGCGGGATGACGAGCTTGCGCTTGCCGCCCACGCGCATGCCCGCCACGCCTCGATCCCAGCCCTGGATGACCTGGCCGCCGCCGAGCGCAAAATCGAAGGGGCGCCCGCGGTCGAGTGAGCTGTCGAACTTCTCTCCGTTCGTCAGCGTCCCCGTGTAGTGCACGCTCACCCGCTTGCCGGGGCTGGCTTCGTCTCCGCTTCCAACGACCAAGTCCGTGACGTCGAGCATGGGGGCAGCCTAGCGGCTGGAGCGGGCGCAGGAAAGCCACCCCTCCACGCGCGAAGGCAGGCGTCGCTTGCCCGCCGGCGCGCCCCCCACTACCAGCGCCGGCATGGTCCGCGGCTTTCTGATCCTCCTGACGGCTCAATTCCTCGGGGAGACGCTCAGCGTGAGCCTCGCTCTGCCCGTCCCCGGGCCGGTGATGGGCCTCGGCTTGCTCCTCACGGTCCTCGTGCTTTGGCCGCAGGGCGCGCGCCACGTCGAGCCCGCGGCGGCACCCATGCTCGGCAAGCTGTCGCTCCTCTACCTGCCGGCGTCGGCCGGCGTCTTCTTTCTGTCCGACGAGCTGGCGCGGGACGGCGTGGCCTTGGTGCTCGGCGCCGCGCTGAGCACGGTGCTCACCTTGGTGCTCATCGGCGTGCTCACCGAGCGGCTGTTCACCCAGCGGGGCAGCTCGTGAGCGAGCTGCTGCGCTCGCCGCTGTTCGCGCTGGCGCTCACGCTGGGCTGCTTCGAGCTGGCGAGCCTGCTGCAGCGGCGCGCCGGCGGGCACCCGCTCATGAACCCGGTGCTCCTCGGCAGCGCGCTCATCGCGCTGACGCTGCGCTGGCTGCGCCTCGACTTCGCCACCTACTTCGCGGGGGCGCGACCGCTGCACCTGCTGCTGGGGCCGGCCATCGTGGCGCTGGCGGTCCCGCTCTCCCAGCAGCTACGGCTCGTGGGGCGTCGCCTCGTGCCGCTGCTCGCTGCGCTCGCGGTGGGCTCGGTGACGGCGGTCGTCATCGCCTGCGGCGCGGCGGAGCTGCTGGGCGCTGGACGCGAGGGGCTCGCGGCGCTCACGCCCAAGAGCGTCACCACGCCCATCGCCATGACCTTGGCCGAGCGGCTGGGCGGCTCGCCCACGCTGGCGGCGGGGCTGGTGGTCGTCACCGGGGTGCTCGGCGCCACGGTGGGGCCGCTGCTGCTCACCTGGGTCCGCGTGCGGCGGCCCGAGGCGCGCGGCTTCACGCTCGGGCTCGTCGCTCACGGGATCGGCACGGCCTCAGCGCTCGGTGAGGGCGCGGTGGCCGGCGCCTTCGCGGGGCTCGCGATGGGCTTCAACGGCCTGCTCACCGCGCTCTGGCTGCCCTCCGTCTGGCACCTGTTCGGCTGAGCCCACCGCTCGGAGGCGCCACGGCGCGCGTCCGAGCGGCGTCTGTCCCGGCGCGGCTCAGCGCATCGCGACGAGCGGCGCGATGAGCAGGCTGACCACGCTCATCACCTTGATGAGGATGGCGATGCCGGGGCCGGAGGTGTCCTTGAAGGGGTCGCCCACGGTGTCCCCCACCACGGCCGCCTTGTGCGCGTCCGAGCCCTTCTTGTGGCCCGTGAGCCCGCCCTTCTCGATGAACTTCTTGGCGTTGTCCCAGGCGCCGCCGCCGTTGGCCATGAGCAAGGAGAGCGTGGAGCCCACCGCGAGCGCACCGGCGAGCGCGCCTGCCAGCAGCTCCGCGCCGAAGGCGAAGCCGAGCACCACGGGCGACAGCACCGCGATGGCGCCGGGCAGCAGCATCTCCTTGATGGCCGCCGTCGTGGCGATGTCCACGATGACCGCGGGCTGCGGCTCGACGCCGGGCTTGCCCTCGAGCAGCCCCGGGATCTCCCGGAACTGCCGGCGGATCTCCTCTACGATGGCGCCGGCGGCGCGACCCACCGCCGTCATGGTGGTGGAGCCCACGAGGCACGGCAAGATGGCCCCGAGTAAGAGCCCCATGAGGACGTTGGCGTCCGTCAGGTGCAGGCTGAGCTCCGCCGCGCCCTTGGAGACGCGCACGGCGTTCACTTCCATGTGGAAGGCGGCGAACAGCGCCACCACCGTGAGCACCGCCGAGCCGATGGCGAAGCCCTTGCCCACGGCGGCCGTGGTGTTGCCGACGGCGTCCAGCTCGTCCGTGATGGCGCGGACCTCCTCCCCGAGCCCGCTCATCTCGCTGATGCCGCCCGCGTTGTCCGCGATGGGCCCGTAGGTGTCCACCGTCATCACGATGGCGGTGCCGGCCAGCATCCCGACGGCCGCGAGCGCGATGCCGTAGAGTCCGAGGAAGTGGTTGGAGACGGCCCCGGCGACGACCAGCGTGACGAGCGGGATGGCGGTGCTCTCCATGCCCACCGCGAGGCCACGGATGACGTTCGTGCCGGGGCCGGTGAGCGCGGCCTTGGCGACCGCCTCCACGGGCCCGGAGGAGGTGTAGTAGTCCGTGACGAGCCCCACCACCGCGCCGGCCAGCGCGCCGGCGGCCAGCACGTACACGGCGCTGGTGGAGATCCCGAAGGCGCTGAGCGCCGGGAAGGCCGCGAGGATGACCAAGAACGGCGGCAAGATGAGCGCGAGCCGCAGCACCCGCGCCGGGGGCAGGTTCTTGAGCATCCGGGTGATGAAGATGCCCACCACGCTGACGGCGAGGCCGATGGTGGCGAGCAGGAGCGGCAGCGCCACCCCGATGACGCGCAGGGTGGTCTCGTCCGTGACGCTGGGCGCCAGCACCCGGAGCTGCTCCACGGGGGTGGTCAGGGCCAGCGCCATGGCGGCCACCATGGCCGCCACGTAGCTCTCGAAGATGTCCGCGCCCATGCCGGCGGTGTCGCCCACGTTGTCGCCCACGTTGTCCGCGATGACGCCGGGGTTGCGCGGGTCGTCTTCGGGGATGTTCGCCTCCACCTTGCCGACGATGTCCGCGCCGACGTCCGCGGCCTTGGTGTAGATGCCGCCGCCGATCCGGGCAAACAGCGCGATGCTGCTGGCGCCGACGGCGAAGGAGTGCAGCACCGTGCCGAGCTCATGCCGATCCGCGCTGCGGTAGAGGTAGTAGAGCACCCCCATGCCGATGAGGCCGAGCCCGGCCACGCACAGCCCCATCACGGCGCCGCCGTCCAGCGCGGTGAGCAGCGCCTCGGGCTTGCCCTTGGTGCGAGCGGCCTCCGTGGTGCGCACGTTGGCGTAGGTGGCGCTCTTCATCCCGAAGAAGCCGGCGAGCAGGGACAGCCCCGCGCCCGCCAAGAAGCAGACCCCCGCGGTGAGCCCGAGCGCGGCCGACAGCGCGGCGAAGACCACCAGCGCGTAGAGCCCGAGCACCTTGTACTCGCGCCAGAGGAAGGCCATGGCGCCCTCGCGGATGTAGCGAGCGATGCGCGCCATGGCCTCGTTCCCCTCGGGGATGGACTTGACGCGGAAGTAGAGGGCGAGCGCGATGACCAGCGCGACCGCGCCGGCACCGATGGCGTAAAAGGGTAGGGACTCCAAGCGACGATCCTTTGAGGGCAGGCCCGGTGAGGCCGCGTTCACGGTGCGCGCGGGGCGTGAGGGCGCCCGCGGGTGGGGCCCCTCGACGCCGAGCGGCGGGGCCGCCGAGTAGCAGATAGCCTGCCCGAAGCCAACGCGAGCCGGGGGCTTCGACCCGGCACGCTACGGACGTTCAGTCATTTCGTGCGCTCGTGCGGGGAGCTCGGGCGTCGCTTGACCGGCCCCCGCTCACCCTGGTTGGCTAGCCGCCTCATGCCTGGCGCGACCGAGGAGCGGCGCAACGTAGGCCTCACGGTGCTGGTGGCCGCGCTCGGCTACTTCGTGGACATCTACGACCTCATCTTGTTCGCCATCGTCAGGCTGCCGAGCCTCCGCGACTTCGGGCTGACGGGGGAGGAGCTGACGGACGTGGGGGTGCGGCTGCTCAACTGGCAGATGGGCGGCATGCTGCTGGGCGGCGTGCTCTGGGGCATCCTCGGGGACAAGCGGGGGCGGCTGACGGTGCTGTTCGGCTCCATCACCCTGTACTCCCTGGCGAACATCGCCAACGGCCTGGTCACCAGCATCTTCGCGTACGAGGTGACGCGCTTCATCGCGGGGGTGGGGCTCGCCGGTGAGCTCGGGGCCGGCATCACGCTGGTCAGCGAGGTGATGCACCGCAGCTCGCGCGGCTACGGCACCACCGTGGTGGCCACCATCGGCATCCTGGGCGCGGTGGTGGCGGCGCTGGTGGGGGAGGCCTTCAGCTGGCGCACGGCGTACTTCGTGGGTGGCGGGATGGGGCTCGTGCTGCTCGTGGTGCGGGTGGGTCTGCGGGAGAGCGCCATGTTTCGCGGCTCGCAGCAGCGCGGGGTGCGGCACGGGGACTTCATGGCGCTGTTCACCCAGCTCGGGCGCCTCAAGCGCTACGTGGCCGTGATCTTGGTCGGGGTGCCCATCTGGTATGCGGTGAGCATCTTGGTCGCCTTCTCCCCGGAGCTCGGGCGTGCCCTGGGCTTGGTGGAGCTCCCCAAGCCCTCCACCGCGGTCATGTTGATGTACCTGGGGCTCGCCGTCGGGGACCTGGGCAGCGGGCTGCTGAGCCAGCGCCTCAGGAGCCGCAAGCGGGTGCTCACCGGCTTCTTGGCGGCGACGGCGGCGTGCATCGTCGCGTACTTCACGCTGGGAGGCCGCTCGCTCACGATCTTCTACGGCATCATCCTGGCGCTCGGGGTAGCGTCCGGGTACTGGGCGGTGTTCGTCACGGTGGCCTCGGAGCAGTTCGGCACCAACCTGCGCGCCACGGTCACCACGACGGCGCCCAATTTCGTGCGCGGCGCGGTGGTGCTCGCCACCTCGAGCTTTCAGTGGCTCAAGCCCGGGCTCGGGGTGCTGGGGAGCGCGGCCACGGTCGGCGCCGTCACCGTGCTGCTGGCCGCGGTCTCGCTGCTCGGGCTCGAGGAGACCTTCGGCCGCGACCTGGACTTCGTGGAGGACTGACGCCCCGCCCCGGCGGCGCGCCTCAGGGCTCCCTGGGCCCCGCCTCGACGGCGGTCTCTGGCGGCTTGGGCCAGACGAGGGAGGCCACGACGCTGAGCGTCAGCATGGCGGCGATGGCGCCCAGCGACCAGGCGATGGGCACCTTGTAGTAGTCCACGATCAGCATCTTGACCCCGACGAAGGCCAAGACCCCCGCGAGCCCCACCTTGAGCAAGTGGAACTTGTGCACCACGCCCGCGAGCAGGAAGTACATGGAGCGCAGGCCCAGGATGGCGAAGATGTTGGACGTGAAGACGATGAAGGGATCTTGAGAGACGGCGAAGACGGCTGGGATGGAGTCCACCGCGAACAGCACGTCCGTGAACTCCACCAGCACCAGGACGGCGAGCAGCGGCGTGGCCAGGCGCTTGCCGCCCTCCCGCACGAAGAAGTGATCTTGGTGGTAGTCCTTCGACATGGGCACCAGCCGCCGGAAGGCCTTGAAGATCCGGTTGTCCGTGGGGTCGCCGTCGTCGTCGTGGCCGAACAGCAGCTTGCCGGCCGTGAACACCAGGATGGCGCCGAAGACGTACATCACCCAGTGAAAGCTCTGCACCAGCGCCGTGCCCAGGCCGATGAACAGCGCGCGCAGCACCAGCGCGCCGAGCACGCCCCAGAACAGCACCCGGTGCTGGTAGGCCGGCGCCACCTTGAGTGAGGTGAAGATGACGACGAAGACGAAGATATTGTCGACGCTGAGCGCCTTCTCCAGGAGGTAGGCGGCGGTGAACTGCAGCCCCACCTCCTTGCCGAAGTAGTGGAAGACGATGCCGTTGAAGCCGAGCGACAGCGTGACCCACGCCACGCTCCAGAGCCCCGCCTCCTTCAGCGTGATGGCGTGCGGGTTCTTGTGGAACACGCCGAGGTCGAGCGCCAGCATGAGCGCTACGAACACCAAGAATCCCACCCAGAGGGCTGGGGTCCCGACGCTGGTCATTGCGAGCATGAGGACGCTCCCATAGGGCGAGGAGCGCCCAGGACACAACGTTGCGCGGTCGATCGCGGGCAGGGCTCTCCATGGCGGAGCGGCTTCGAGGGCATGATGTCGGTACGAGCTCCAATAATTCAGCGGGTTAGGGAGGCCGAGCGGTCCCTCGGGGGGGCCCGTGAGCGCCGGGGACCCGAACCACGCCGCGGTCTCGGGTCAGCGCACCGAACCCGGGCCTCGGCGCAACTATTCCCTAGTCCTGCGCGGGCTCGACGGCTCCCGAGAAAGGGCGCCCCCGCTCCGGTGCTGCCCCCGGGGCTGGACTCGGGCTATGCCGAGCCGGCCATGCCCGAGTTCATCTTCACGATGCAGGACGTCTCGAAGGTCCACCCCCCGGACAAGAAGGTCCTGTCCAACATCACGCTCGCCTTCCTGCCCGGCGCCAAGATCGGCGTCATCGGCAGCAACGGCTCCGGCAAGAGCTCCCTGCTCAGGATCATGGCGGGCGTGGACCAGGAGCACCTCGGCGAGGCGCGGCCCCACCCCGGCACCAAGGTGGGCTACTTCGCGCAGGAGCCGGAGCTCGGCGACGCCGCCACCGTGCGCGAGGCGGTGGAGCAGGCGGTCGCCGCCCAGCGGCAGAAGCTCACGCGCTTCGAGGAGCTGAGCCTGCAGCTCGGCGAGCCGCTCTCCGACGAGGCGATGAACCAGCTGCTCGAGCAGCAAGGCCAGCTCCAAGACGAGATCGACGCGGCCGATCTCTGGAACCTGGATCAGCACGTGGAGCAGGCGATGGAGGCGCTCCGGCTCCCCCCGGGAGACGCCGAGGTCGCCAAGCTGTCCGGCGGTGAGCGTCGCCGCGTCGCCCTCTGCCGCGTGCTGCTCGAGCGCCCGGACATGCTGCTGCTGGACGAGCCCACCAACCACCTGGACGCCGAGAGCGTCGCCTGGCTCGAGCGCTTCCTCCACGACTACCCCGGCACGGTGGTGGCCGTCACCCATGATCGCTACTTCCTCGACGACGTGGCGGAGTGGATCTTGGAGCTGGACCGCGGTCACGGCTACCCCTTCAAGGGCAACTACTCGAGCTGGCTCGAGCAGAAGTCGGCGCGCCTGGCCGTGGAGGAGAAGCAAGAGAGCCAGCGCCAGCGCAAGCTCAAGCAGGAGCTGGAGTGGGTGCGGGCCTCGCCGCGCGCGCGCCAAGCCAAGAGCAAGGCGCGCCTGGCGGCCTACGACGAGCTGGTCACCAGCGCCAACAAGGGCCCGGCAGATCCTACGGAGATCAGCATCCCGCCCGGGCCGCGGCTGGGGGACGAGGTGATCGAGGCGCGCGCGCTGACCAAGGCCTTCGGCGAGCGCGTGCTGTTCGAAGCGCTCGACTTCAAGCTCCCGCGCAGCGGCATCGTGGGCGTGATCGGGCCGAACGGCGCCGGCAAGACCACGCTCTTCAAGCTGCTGGTCGGTGAGGAGCGCCCGGACGCTGGAGCGCTCCTGGTCGGTGACACCGTGAAGATCTCCTACGTGGATCAGAGCCGCGACGCCCTGCAGAGCGAGAAGAACGTGTGGGAGGAGATCTCGGGCGGTGAGGACAAGCTCCTGCTCGGCAAGCGTGAGGTCGCCTCCCGCGCGTACTGCGCGTGGTTCGGGTTTCGCGGCAGCGACCAGCAGAAGCGCGTCAAGAGCCTCTCCGGCGGTGAGCGCAACCGCGTCCACCTCGCCAAGCTGCTCAAGAGCGGCGGCAACGTGCTGCTCTTGGACGAGCCGACCAATGATCTGGACGTGGACACGCTGCGCGCGCTGGAGGAGGCGCTGCTCGGGTTCCCGGGCTGCGTGGTCGTCATCAGCCACGACCGCTGGTTTCTCGACCGCATCGCCACGCACCTGCTGGCCTTCGAGGGCGACAGTCAGGTGGTGTGGTTCGAGGGCAACTACCAGGCCTATGAGGAGGACCGCCGCCGGCGCCTCGGCGTGGACGCCAGCCAGCCCACGCGCATCAAGTACCGCAAGCTGACGCGGCACTGAGGCGCGGGCAGGGCGGCCCGCTCACGGCGCGACGAGCAGCTCCCCGTCTCGCTCGGTCTTGGGCTTGCCCAGCGCCTCTTGGCGGTGCAGCTCGAGATCGAGCGGCGTGCCGGCGCCCGCGAGCAGCGCCCAGCGCACGGTGACGTGCGGCAGCTCCGGCAGCCCCGTCACGGCGGTGAGCAGCTCGCGCGGCTTGAGCGCCCCGGTGCCCAAGATCTTCAGCTCCGCGCTCAAGCAGGTGACGCGCCCCAGGATCCCGGCGCGGCGCACCGCAGCCTCCGCCGCGGGCTCGTCCACCGCGAGCGAGCTGACGAAGCTGCGCGCGTCCAGCCACTTGCCGAGGCCGTTGACGTTCCTGAGCAGCCGGTGCTCGCTCGTGGCGAGGAAGGCCGCGACGCGCTGCTCGAGCCAGGCCGCGCCCCCGAGCGCCGCGAGCGCGCTCTCCGAGACCGCCAGCACGTAGCGCGCGCCGGTGACGACGCTCGAGAGCCCGGGATCCCGCGGGCCGAGCGCGACCGCGGCGTGGAAGGACAGCCCGCCCTTGGCGGCGCCGTTCAGCCGCAGGAGCAGCGCTTCGGCGCTGGGCGCGTCGAGCAGCTTGGCGTCCAAGTACTCATCCAAGCTGGCGACGCCGAGCGACAGCGCCGGCGCGAAGGACAGCTCCGGCTTCGGACGAAAGCCCGCGCTGTAGCCGATCCGCACCCCCGCGCGGCGGATGACGCGCGACAGCTCGCGCGTGAGATCCAGGTGGCCCAGCAAGGCGGTGGGCCCCACCTTGGCGAAGCCCAAGCGCCAGCGCGACGCCGTCCCGCTCCGCACGCCGCGCGCGGCCTCGAGCCGGCGCACGTGCTCGGTGCGGTCCACGCGCTGGGCGCTGGCGCCCGGGGGCGCGTCGGCGGCGCCCCCGGGTGGGTCGGGCGCGCGCGCGGGCCGCTCGGCGCCCATCGCGTGCAGGAAGCCGACGCGGCGCTCCCGCATCTGCCTCATGTCGCAGGCGATGCCGCAGTCGTAGCACACGAGGCGCGCCTTCTGGGCGAGCGCGTCCTGAACGTTGGTGGGGTGCACGAAGGTCCCCGCCACCTTGCTGCACGGCGGTGAGAGCCGGCTGTGCAGCGCCTTGCGGTACTCTCGCGCCAAGAAGCCGTCCTCCAGCCCGATGTCCACGTGGTCCCAGGGCAGGCGGGCGTCCACCGGCAGGGTGCCGAGGTAGAGCGAGGTGTCCACCTGACAGTGCCGGAGCGCCTCCTCCCACACCTCCAGCCGCAGGTGCTCCGTCCAGCTATCGAAGAGCGCGCCGTGCTCCGTGGCGCGCTCGATGACGTCCGCCAGGCGACGGTCTCCCCGCGCCAGCACCGCCTCGAGCACGCTCGAGCGGTCGTTGTGCAGCCGTAGGCCGAGCCCTTTGACGCCGCGCGCCGCGTCGCGCAAGAGCTGCTGCTTGTGGGCAATTTGCTCCGGGGTGTCCATGGCGCACCACTGGAAGGGCGTGTGCGGCTTGGGGATGTGCACGCTGACGCTGACGGTGACCGTCGGCCGCTTGCCCAGCCGGCGCCCGACGGCGAGGGTGGCGCGCGCCACCTCGACGATGCCGCGCACGTCGGCGTCCTCCTCGGTGGGCAGGCCGCAGATGAAGTAGAGCTTCATCTTGTCGTAGCCGCGGGAGAAGACGCGCTCGGCCGTCTCCATGAGCTGCTCCTCGGTGACGTTCTTGTTGATCACGTCCCGCAGGCGCTGGGTCCCGGCCTCCGGCGCGAAGGTCAGGCCCGTGGCGCGCACGCGCCGCAGGTCGTCCAGCAGCTCTTCGGCGAGCCCGTAGGCGCGCAGCGACGCCACCGACAGGCTGATCCGCTCGGGCGCCGTCTTGTCCACCAGCGCCTTGATCAGCGGAGAGATGCACGACACGTCCGCCGTGCTCAGCGCGGTGAGGCTCACCTCGTCGTGCCCGCTCTTGGCGAGCGCGCGCAGCACGGTGTCCACCACCTCTTTGGGCTCTCGCTCGCGCACCGGGCGGTAGATCATGCCCGCCTGGCAGAAGCGGCAGCCCTCTGTGCATCCGCGCGCCACCTCGATGCTCATCCGGTCGAAGATGGCCTCCGGTCCGCCCACCGGGGAGTCGTCCGGGAAGGGGAAGCGCGAGAGATCCTCGAGCAGGCGCCGCTCCACGGGGAAGGGCGCGCCCGTGCCCGGCTTCGGGCCGGTGACGACGAGCAGGCCGGTGCGCTCGTCCACGGCCGTGTCGTAGAGCGAGGGCACGTACACGCCGCGGAGCTGCGCCAGCGCGCGCAGCCGCGCCTCGCGAGGCTGACCCGCGCGCTTGCCGGCCGTCCACACCAGGGCCAGCTCCGTCAGCGCCTCCTCGCCGTCGCCGATGAGGATGGCGTCGAGGAAGGGCGCCATGGGCTCGGCGTGGGTGGCCACCGGGCCGCCGGCGACGATCAGCGGATCGTCGTCGCCGCGGGCCGCCGCGCGCCAGGGGATGCCCCCGAGCCGGAGCATGCGCAGCACCGTGGAGTAGGTCAGCTCATACTGCAGGCTGAAGCCTACCACGTCGAAGTCGCTGAGCGGGCGCGCGGACTCCAGGCTGACGAGCAGCTTGCCGTGCTCCTGCAGCTTGGCCTGGAGGTCGATCCACGGCGCGTAGCAGCGCTCGGCCAGGGTGCGCGGGTCGTCGTTGAGCACCTTGTAGAGGATGCGATAGCCGAGGTGGCTCATCCCGATGTCGTAGATCTCCGGGAAGGCCAGGCAGACGCGCGCCTGCACGCTCCGCCAGCTCTTTTGCCCCGGCGGCGCCTCCGGTGGGACGGGGCGCGCGCCGTGCTCGGCGCCGGTGTAGCGGTTGGGCTTCTCCACCTCGTGGAGGAAGGCGGCGTAGGGGTGGGCGAAGAGCTGCATGATGCTGGGAGGGGCCGCGCGGCGCGCCGGCCGCGCGCGCGGGGGGGCGCGAGCATAGCGCGCCTGGCGCGCCGCGCCCCCGCGGGTCAGTTGGTGCCGCGCGCCAGGTGATGCCCGAGCTCGAGCGCGAGGTGGCGCAGCGCGTCGCCATCGGCGTCGCGGAAGGGGTGGTCGACGCGCCCCAGCTCGAAGACGGCGTGCAGCTCGCCGTCGCGCCAAATCGGCACCACGGCCACGCTGGCGAAGCAGCGGGCGCCGCCGCCGAGCCGCAGGGCCGCGGCGTGGTGGATGGAGCTCGTCTCCGGGGGCCCGAGGACGAGGCAGCGGGCGCGCGCCGCGCCGAGCGCCACGTCGCGCAGCGGGACGCTGAGCCCGAGGAGGCCTTGGGTGCCTGGGCCATAGGCGACGCTGGTGACGGGAGGCCCCCACGGGCGCTCGAAGCCGTGCACCAGGCCGATGACGGAGCGGGTGGTGGCGAGCGCCGCGTGCAGGCCAAAGTGCAGCATCTCGCTCGCGTCTCGCGCGAAGCGGAGCGCCTGGGACAGCGGCAGCTCCCCGAGCCCCAGCGCCTCGAGCGGCGGCGCTCGCCGCGGGCGTGGCCGCTCGAGCGCGGCGACCTCACGGATTTGGTAGAGCGCTCGCCAGCGGTGGCTGCGCAGCTCTCGCACCCAGACGTCGCTCGGGACGCGCCCCTGCGTGACGCCGCGCACCAGCAGCTCGGTGGACACTGGACCAACGGTCAGCTCCCCGTTGCTGAGCAGCCATTGTGGGGTGGGGCGAGCAGGGGGGGCGGGGGAGACGAGGCGTAGCTCCATGGTGGGCTCCTGGTGGGGGGCTCGGCGGCGCCTCCGGGGCTCTGCCGAGCTGGCGGTGAAATGGTGGCAGATCCCCGTGGACCGGGGCCAAGTCCCCTGAGCCGGCGGCAGCGCAGCGCGCGGGGGCCGCCCGTCCCTTCCCCCGCCGGCGCGCCTCGCCCCCACGCTCGCGCGCCCCACGCTCGTCCGCGCTGCCGCTGGCCTCGGCCCAGCACGAGGCGTGGACCGAGCGCGGTCGAGCTGCCAGAGTGCGACCCCGATGCTGGCGCTCCAGGCCCTCACTCCAGAGCAGCTCCAGGCGGCTCTCCCCGTGCTGACGCTCGGGGAGGCGCGGCGCGTGGTCAGCGCGGTCAGCCGGGAGCAGAGCCTCCAGGCGCCGGTCGAGCGCGTGCGGCGCGTGGCGCTCGAGGCGGTGCGCGCCGCGGGCGCGCTGCCCACGCTCACCCGGCTGGCGGAGCGGCAGAGCGCCGTCGACCCCTTCCGCAAGCTGCTGCTCATGACGAGCGACGGGCAGCGGCTCGAGACGGTGAGGATCCCCCTGGAGAAGCCCGGGCGCTTCAGCGTGTGCGTCAGCTCTCAGGTGGGCTGCGCGCTGGCGTGCAGCTTCTGCGCGACGGGGCGCCTGGGGCTCCAGCGCAACCTGGAGACCTGGGAGATCGTGGAGCAGGTGCGGCTGGTGCGGCGCGGGCTGGACCCGGCGCTCGAGCAGCGCGTCCACGGGGTGGTGTTTCAGGGCATGGGGGAGCCGCTCGCCAACCTGGATCGGGTCATCGAGGCGGTGCGCGTCTTCATGCAGCCATCGGGGATGGCCATCGACGCGCGCTGCGTCACCGTGTGCACGGCGGGGCTCCCCACGGGGATCCGGCGCCTGAGCCAGGAGCTGCCGCAGGTGCGGCTCGGCCTCTCGCTCGGCAGCGCGCGGCCGGAGGTGCGCGAGCGGCTGATGCCCATCTCGCGGACCCACCCGCTCGCGCGCGTGCTGGACGCGGCCGTGGAGCACGCCACGCTCACGGGTCGGGCGCCGCTGTGGGCCTTGACGCTCTTGGCCGGCGTCAACGACGGCGTCGAGGAGGCGGTCGCGCTGGCGGCGCTCTACCGTGAGTTCACCCAGCGCGCCGGGGTGCGCCCCCGCCTCAGCCTCATTCCGTACAACTCGATCTCGACCACGGACGATCCCTTCACTCGGACCGCGGACGCCAAGGAGCGCGCCTTCCGTGATGCGCTGGCGCAGCTCGGCGTGTACGCCCACCGCCGCTACAGCGGCGGCGCAGACGTGGACGCCGCCTGCGGACAGCTCGCCGCGCGCGGCTGAGCTCCCTCGGCGGCGGCGCGCCCGAGCACGGCGCCCCGCGCCGGCCCGAGCTCGCCGGGCCCTGGCGCGGCGGTCGCGGAGGCGCTGGGCGTCGCCGCGGCGGCGGCCGCGCCGAGGGCGCGCCGCCGACCCCAGGGGTGGGCGGCCGCGCCGCCCGCGCCGCCGCCTGCCGGTGGATCCCGCAGCGTGGGCCGCGCCGTGGCGGCCGGGGGCGTTCTTGCTTGACGCCCCGCGCGCCAAGGCGGCACGATTCGCCCTCGATCCGCCTGAGTCCTCGGAGTCCCCTTGTCACGACCCCTTCGGATTGAAGTCGCTGGCCAGACCGACGTCGGTCGCAAGCGCAACCACAACGAAGACAACTTCGCCATCTTGGCGGAGTATGGGCTCTACGTCGTCGCCGACGGGATGGGCGGGCACGCCTCCGGCGAGGTGGCCTCCAAGATGGCGGTCGACACGCTGCAGGAGTTCTTCGCCGCCACCGCGGACGATCCAGAGCGGACCTGGCCCTACAAGATGGACCGCTCGAAGGGCTATGAGGAGAACCGGCTCATCACCGGCATCAAGCTGTGCAACCTCCGCATCTACGAGCAGGCGCAGCGCAACGCCAAGCAGCGCGGCATGGGCACCACCGTGGTGGCGCTCTTCGCGGTGGAGGACGGCGTCTACGTGGCCCACGTGGGCGACAGCCGCGTCTATCGCATCCGTGAGGGCCAGATCGAGCAGCTCACGGAAGACCACTCGCTGCTCAACGACTACAAGAAGATGAAGCAGCTCACGGAGGAAGAGATCGCCAACTTCCCCCACAAGAACGTCATCGTGCGCGCGCTCGGGATGAAGGACACCGTCAAGGTGGACACGCGCTTCGAGCCGCCGCGCGCCGGGGACACCCTGCTGCTCTGCTCGGACGGCCTCTCCGGTCCGGTGACGGACGAGCAGATCTTGGACATCGTGGCCACGTCGCCGGATCTCCCCACCGCCACCAGCCGCCTCATCGAGGCGGCCAACGCCAACGGCGGCCCGGACAACGTCACCTGCGTGCTCGCCCGCTGGGTCCCCTGAACGCGCGGGCGCGCGCAGCGCGGGCGCCTTCGGCAAGGAGTCGAGGGTCCGCGCTAGGCTTGACGTCTCACGGCCCCGCCAGCGTACCATCGAGCCATGACGGCAGGAACGAGGACGCTCCCGTACGCCTACTATTCGGAGCCGGCCATCTTGGCGGAGGAGCAGCGGCGCATCTTCGCGCCCGCCTGGCACTACGTGGGTCACGCCGGGGAGCTCCCCAGCCGCGGGAGCTTCAAGGCCACGCACGCCGGCACGGTGCCCATCGTCCTGGTGCGGGACGAGCAAGACACCCTGCGCGCGCTCCTGAACGTCTGCCGGCACCGCGGCGCGCTCGTGTGCGACGGCGCCGGCACGAAGAGGAATCTCCAGTGCCCGTACCACGCCTGGACCTACGGCCTCGACGGGCGCCTCTTGCGGGCGCCGCGCCTGTCCGCCGAGGATGACGGCGACACCGTCGAGCTCGGGTTGCTGCCGCTGCGGCTCGAGCGCTGGGGTGCGCTGCTGTTCGTGTGCACCTCGCCGCAGGCGCCGCCGCTCGCGGAGCTGCTCGGAGACCTCCCAGCGCGCGTGGCCGCGGGGGGCGTGGACGTGGACGCCTTGCGCTTCGTCAAGCGCTCGACCTCGACGCTCGAGGCCAACTGGAAGATCGTCGCGGAGAATTTCCTGGAGTGCTACCACTGCCCGGTCGTCCACCCCGGCCTCATCCGCGCCATCGACGTCAGCGAGGAGGCGTACCAGCTCGAGGCGCAGGGCCCGCGGCTCAGCCAGGAGTGTCCGGTACGCGCCGGCGCTGAGGCCACGTTCGAAGGTGCGGTCTCGCGCGGGCAGTTTCACCTGCTCTTCCCTGGGACCATCCTCAACATCTACCCAGGGCGCCAGAACCTCTCCATCGGCCCGCTCCTCCCGCGCGCCCCCGCGAGGACCGAGCGCTTCCTCGACTACTTCGTCGGTGAGGACGCGGACGACGCCTGGTTCGCCGAGCTGCTCGCGCTGGACGACCAGGTGGGAGAGGAGGACCGCGCGCTCGTGGAGCGGGTGCAGCGAGGGGTCACCAGCGGCCTGCTCGACGCGGGGCGCCTGATGCCGCGCTCGGAGCGGCTCATCGCCCACTTTCAGGCGCTGGTCGCGCGCGCGCTCGCGGGCTCCGGCTGAGGCGTATCCCCCGAGCCCACGCCGGGGTCGCCGCTCGTCACGGCTCGTCGTGGAGGGAGCGGGTGAGAGGGAGTGGGCGAGCGGGCGGTGGGTGGCAAGTCGGCTGGTGTCGTCCTCTCCGCTGAGCGGGCGCTCCAGCGGCGCGTCCGTGCGGCGCGGCGGTGACCTCTAGGGCCTGGGTCTGGTAGCTTGGCGCCGCGATGTCCACGTGGAGCCTGGTGGGGGTGATGGTGGTGAGCGTGGCGCTGGGGGCGGGGTGCGGCGAGGAGCCGACGGAGCCGGCGGCCGATGGCCGAGCCGTTGGGAGCGCGGGCGGAGGAGCGAGCGGGAGTGGGGGAGTGAGCGGGAGTGAGCGGGAGTGAGCGGGAGTGGAGGGGTTGGCGGGACGCCGGGGAGTGGCGGGACGGGGACGCTGGGGGAGCGGTGCGCGCCGAACGGGGCGCTGGCGTGCGCGGGACACGCGCAGGGGGCGCAGCTCATCTGCGACGGCGGGACGTGGAAGGCGAACGGCACCTGCCGGGTGGGGGAGAAGTGTGACACGAGCGCCGGTTGCCAGGGGCTCTGCGCGCCCATCCTGCCCGCCTGCGCGGGCAAGGTGCCGGGGGCTAGCTACTGCGAGGGACAAGGGGTCGAGCAGTGTGGCCCGGATCTGGTGACGGCGGAGGAGGTGGAGAGCTGCGCCGGGCAGGCGTGCGTGAATGGCGCGTGCGTGGGGAGCTGTGAGCCGGGCACGCTGCGCTGCAACGGCGCGGCGCCGCAGCAGTGCGACGGCACGGGCACGTGGCGGGACGCCGCGCCGTGCCCCGCAGGGACAGCGTATTGCTCGGCGGGGCTGTGCCAGGCCTGCACGGGCAGCACGCGGGACTGCGACGGAGAGCCGAGCAACGGCTGCGAGGTGAACCTGAACGACCCGAGCGCCTGCGGCAGCAACTGCAGCAACCGCAAGGCGTGCCGCATAGGGGAGGTCTGCACCTCCGGGGCCTGCGTCGCTCCGAGTTGCGCCACCAGCGGCCCTGGCAAGAGCGACTGCGGTCCGAACAGTGAGAGCCGCTGCACCAGCCTGCTCGTGCAGGGTGGGGAGACCACGACGCTGGCCTCTGGCACCACGGCGACGGTGAGCAGCTATCGCTTGGACAAGTACGAGGTGACGGTGGGGCGCTTCAGGGCGTTCGTGGACGGGTGGGTAGGCAACTGGTGTCCGGCGGCAGGAGCCGGCAAGCACACGCACCTGAACGGCGGCGCGGGGCTCGTGAACAGCGGGGCGGGGGGGCGGCTACGAGCCGGGGTGGGCCACGTCATGGAACAGCCAGTTGCCGGGGGACAAGACGACGTGGGACAGCACGCTCACTTCCAGTTGCGTCGATTCCACGTATTCGACGTGGACACCGAGCGCCAGTAGCAACGAGAAGCTGCCGCAGAACTGCCTCGGTTGGTTCGCCCTCTACGCCTTCTGCCTCTGGGACGGGGGCTTTTTTGCCGAGCGAGGCGGAGTGGCAGTACGCGTCGGCAGGCGGTACACAGAACCGGAAGTACGCCTGGGGCCCAGACGACCCAGGAGCCAACACGGCCCTAGCGGTGTACGGCTGTTACTGGAACGGCACGGGGAGCTGCACCGGCCTCACCAACATCGCCCCTGTTGGCTCCGTCCCCGCCGGCAACGGCCGCTGGGGCCAGTCGGACTTGGCGGGGAGCGTGTGGGAGTGGACGCTGGACTGGTACACGAGCCCCTATCCAACCGGCTCATGCAATAGCTGCGCTACTACCGCTTCAGCCTCCCATCGAGTGGTCCGGGGTGGCTCGTTCTACGGCTACGCCTCGGACCTCACCTCCGCGCCCCGCTACAGCAACATCCCGACGACTCGTGACGCCTACCTCGCGGGCCGCTGCGCGAGGAGTCCCTAACGAGAGGCGCCGCGCGCGAAGCGTCGTCGGTGTGAGTTCGTGTTGGTCGTCGCTGCGCGCCAGGAGGCGTGAGCATCGGTGCTCCACCCTCGTCGACCTCGACAGGCGAGCCGCGCAATCAACCCTCCCAGGGTGCCGCCGCCGCTCCGGGACGCAGAAGGCGACACGGGAGGCGCCGCTAGCGCGAGGCATCTCCAGGCGTCCAGTCCCCCGAACCCACGCCCTCCCGCCCACGCCCTCGAGACGCTCCGCGCTCGAGGGAGCGAGCGTGGAGCGGCGCTAGGATCGGCGCGGAGCGGGCCCTTCGCGGAGGCCAGCTCGCACTGTGATACGCTCGCCGGCGGGAGCATCATCATGCGGCGTCACTCACTGAGCCTCGGGGCGTGTGTCTTGCTGGGGAGCTGGTCGGGGAGCGCGCTCGCCGCGGACTACTACGTGGAGCCCGCCAGCGGCTCCACCTCCGGGGACGGCAGCCCGGCGCGGCCCTGGCGCACCCTGGAAGAGGTCGCGGCCGGGGGCCTCATCGGCACCACCGTGAAGGCGGGAGATCGCCTCTACCTCGGCGCCGGCTACCACGGCACGCCGAGCTTCACGAGCGGACACTTCGAGCCCCCCATCGTGGTGCTCCCCAAGAGTGGCGCCCAGGGCGTCCGCCTCGGGCGCGTGCGCTTCGGCGCCACCAGCGGCTGGCAGCTGAGCGGCGTCGACGTCAGCCCCGCGTACATGCCGACCCCCACGAAGGGCACGCTGCTCGACATCGGCGCGGGCGCGAGCCGAGTCACGGTGGCCTCGTGTAGGCTCCACAGCGTGGAGGACGCCTCCGGCTGGGGCGTGACGGAGTGGCTGGACGTGGCGAGCAACGGCATCTCCGTGGCCGGCGACGACGTCACCCTGCTCGACAACGAGGTCCGTAGCGTCCGCTTTGGCATCAGCGTGAGCGGGCAGCGCGCCGTCGTGCGGGGCAACCGCGTCCTCGGCTTCTCCGCGGACGGGCTGCGCGGCCTCGGGGACGATGGCCTCTTCGAGTACAACCTCGTCCAGGACAGCTACCTCGACGACAGCGTGGACTCCAACCACGACGACGGCTTTCAGAGCTGGTCCGTCGGCTCAGGCGGCGTGGGGACGGGGGTGGTGCGCAACATCACCCTGCGCGGCAACGTGTTCATCAATTCGGAAGACCCAGCGCGGCCGCTCAAGGGGCAGATGCAGGGCCTCGGCTGCTTCGACGGGATGTTCAGCGGCTGGGTGGTAGAGAACAACGTGGTCGTCACCGATCACTGGCATGGCATCTCGCTCTACGGCGCGCTCGACTCCCGCATCGTCAACAACACCGTGATCGACAACGCGGAGGGGCGCCCCGGGCCGCCGTGGATCATGGTGACCGAGCACAAAGACGGCCGGGCCAGCCAGAACGTCGTCGTCCGCAACAACCTCACGATGGCGCTGCGGCTGTCGGGGACGAACGTGGTGGAGGATCACAACCAGATCATCGAGACCTCGGACTTCAGTCGCTACTTCGTGAGCCCGGCGCAGTGGGATCTGCGGCTGCTCGCCGACGCGCCCGCCGTGGACGTGGGCTCCTCGGAGCAGGCCCCGGCGGAGGATCTCCGTCGGGTGCCGCGGCCCCAAGGGACCGCGGTGGATCTCGGCGCCTATGAGTGGGTGGACGAGTCCACCTGGCCAGGGCCGGGCGGCGCGGGTGGGGAGGCGGGCGGCGCTGGAGGCGGCGCCAGCGGGACCGCGGGGGGTGGCGGCGCGGGCGCGGTCGGAGCCGAGGGCGGCGCCGCTGGCGCCGCTGGCGCCGCTGGCGCCGGCGCGACGGCGTCGAGCGCGGACCAAGACGCGGGCTGCGGCTGCAGCGTGGGCCCGGGCGCGCCGAGCTGGCGGCTGGGCGACGTTCCGCCCGGGCCGTCACCGTCTCGCCGGGACGGAGGCTGCGGCTGCGCCGTCGCTACGTCGGCGGGGCAGCGCGCCGTGCTCAGCCTGGGCGCGCTCGCCCTGGCCGCGGCGCTGCGTCGTCGCGGCCGGAGGGGGCGGCGCTAGTCCAGGGCGTCCGCCGCGGCGGGCCAGGCCTCCTCGAAGCTCGCGGGGGGCTCGAGCGCCACCGGCGCGTACTGCTCGTCGGCGGCGTGGAAGCGGAGCCCCTGATCCCGGAAGGCGCCGAGCCACCGCTGGTGCGCCGCCGCGTCCTCCACCAGCGCGCAGCCCGCGTTGGCCACGTAGAGCGCGCGGTAGTGCTCCACCGAGCGTTGGGAGCGCTCATGGACGCGCTGCGCGAAGGCGAGCAGCCCGCCGGGCGCGTCGAGCCAGGCCCCGAAGGGCGAGTGAGCGCGCAGCCAGGCTAGATCTTGAGGTCCGTCTTGGCCGGCGCCGTCCACGGCGCGGAAGGCCAGCAGCTCCAGCGTGGGCTCGGTGAGCCCGTGCACGCGCACCAGCTCGGTGATGAGCGCGCGATGGAAGGTCTCGTGGTCGAGATCCACCCCGCGCAGGTGCGTGATGAGCGCGGGCAGATGCGCGGCGCTGGCCAAGGCGAGCGGCACGATGGCGTGCGAGCCCGCGGGCGCCTCCTGGGTGGCCCAGAGCCCGGCGCCGAAGAAGGGGTCCTCCTGCCACAGCGCGGGGTTGAGCTGCTCGACGTACTGGAGCGTGAGCGGCGCCAGCGCCGCGAAGCGCGCCGTGCGCTCGAAGAAGGCGCGCTCGCTGAGCACGAGCTCGTCGCGCGCGCCGACGAAGCTGGCGCTGAGCATGCTCTTCACGTCGCTCTCGTCTTGGAGGAGCAGCGAGGGGAGCGCGCGCGTGGCGTGGACCAGGGCCTCCAAGGCTCGGGCGAGCGCCCGCTCCGAGGTGGCGTCCTCGAGCCGCACCCTCAGCGAGAGGCGCATGGGCTGGCTGAGGTCGAGCTGCGCGGTCATGGTGAGCGGCGCGCCTGGGTGACGCGCAGCAGCGGGCGCCCCGCCCGCGGGCCCACGGGCGCGCTCATGACTCCTGGCGGCTGATGACGAGGGCGATGACCGTCTGCCCCTGGGGGCCGTTACGGCTGGCCGAGACGTTGACCGTCAGCTTGTCTTTCTGGAGCGAGAGGAGCTGCGCCTCTTCGGTGTCCGCCGCCATGAGCTGCTTGAAGCCGCTGAGCTGCTTCTTGTAGTAGCCGATGACCGCGTCACGGTCGTCAGAGGTGGTCAGGGTGACGGTGTGCCCTGCGCCCATGCTCATGACCGCCGTGATCTTGGCGCCCGGGTAGAGCGGGACCTCCTTCGGGAAATCCTCCGGGAGCTTGGAGCCGCGCCCGGCCGAGAACACCGCCGGCTCGCCGTCTTGGCCCGTGGCCTGGATGCTGACCCCGTCGTCCTTGACCTCCACGGCGCCGCCGGTGGCCTTCTCGATGGCCTTCTCCGTGAACCGTTGGGTGAGCTTCCGGCAGCCAGCGCCGGTGGACAGCAGCAGGACCGCGAGCGAGAGCAGGGCGAGGCGCTTCATGGGCCGCAGCCTAACACGGCGCCCGCACCCTTCGGTAGCTCAGCGGCTCGGGGGCACGAGCTGCACGGGCGCGGGCTCGTTGACCACGTCCACCGGCACCCCGGCGGAGGTGCTGAGCGCCAGGTACAAGAACACCACCACCGCCAGCAGGATGACGCTGGTGTAGAGGTAGAACACCAGCGGCTCCTCACGCGTGGTGCTCCAGCCGTCCGCGTAGAATTTCCCGCCGCTGCGCTGGCGGAGCTTCTTCTGCACTCCTCCCAGGAGATCCGGGGGCGCCTCTGGCTCCTCGCTCAGCGTGCCACGCAGCAGCGAGCGGACGAGCCGTTGCTCGTCCGGCTCAGCGGGGTCGGCGTCGTGCTCGGGCGCGGTCGCGCCCTCGAGCGGGTCTCGGTGTTGCTCTCCGTCGCTCATGAGACCTTCTCTCCCAGCGCTTGCTCGACGAGCGTCTTGAGCATGGCGCGTGCGCGGTGGATCCTGCTCTTGACGGTGCCGGCGGGCAGCCCCGTGATCTCGCCGATCTCTTCGTAGCTGAGGTCCTCGACGTCACGTAGGACGAGGACCTCGCGGAAGTCCGCCTCGAGCTCCGCGATGCAGCGCTGCAGGACGCGCTCGGCCTGGAAGCCCTCCACCAAGTGATCGGGCCGAGCCACGTCGCCGAAGGTGACGCCCTTGGCTTGGTGGAGCGGCGCTCGCTCGGCCAAGGGCTCGAGCTCCGCCTCCGCGCCGCTCTTGCGCCGAGAGAGGTACTTGACGCGGTTTTTACACAGGTTGACGGTGATGCGGTACACCCAGGTGCTCAGCTTGGACTCCCCGCGGAAGCTCCCGATGGCCTTGAAGACCTGGACGAACACCTCTTGCGCCATGTCCTCTGCCTCTTCACGGCGCCCCACCATGCGCAGGACGAGGCGAAACACGCGCAGCTCATAGGCGCGCACGAACTCATTGAAGGCGCGCTCGTCGTGGGAGCGGAGCCGCTCGACGAGGGCTTGTTCTGCCGAAGGGTCCAGATCGTCCGTCAAGGCCCACCAAACGCTGCGCTCACGGTAGACGGGATCGGGCGCGGCGTCGCGTGGCAACGCGCCCGAATGCGCGCTCGCGCGCGGCGGTGCTGGAGCGGCGCGCGCCACGGCCCTGAGACCACCGCCGCCGCCGCGGGTTCCGCGGAGGGACGAGGAGGGGGTTCCGGCGCATGGATTCGAACCATGATTCAGGGATTCAAAGTCCCTTGTCCTGCCTTTAGACGACGCCGGAGAGAGGCGGCGCGCAGCCTAGAACGACTTGCTCCGCCTTGCACCCTCGGCCGGGGGCCTCGGGCGCGCTGCCAGGGTCAGTGACCCCCGGGGGCCGCCACGGCGGAGGCCTCCCCGGTCAGCGTGCCGTGCGGGCTCTGCTCCCCGCGCGCCTGCCGATCGTTCATCTCATATTTCGAGGGGCATTTGGCCATGATGTGGCTGGCGGTGAAGTGCCCGTCCTCGCCGAGCTTGCCCTCCGCGGTGACCTCCACGTCCATCCCCGGGACGTCCCGGAAGGTGTCGGGGACCACGCACTGCGCGAAGCTGACGGGCAAGGTGGCGCCCTTCTTCTGGACCTGGAAGCGGTACTCGCAGGGGGACTCCCGCTTGACGAGCGAGCCCTTCACGAGGGTGCCTTCGACCCGGACGCTGCGGTGGGTGAGCTTGTCGCGCTCCGCCAGCAGCTCATCCACGCCCTTGGAGTAGATGGCCGAGTCTTCGAAGCTGGTGAACACCAGCGTGAGGATCCCTCCACCCATGACCACGACGGCCGCCAGCAGCCCGAGCGAGCGCTTGGCCCGAGGCTTGGCGGCCGGGCTCGTGGTGACCGGCGGCAGCGTGTCCACGTAGGGCTCTTCCGAGCCCGCGGCGTGGGAGAGCGCTTCGTCGAGGCGAGACATGCGCGGGAGCCTAGCTGCCCCGGGGCATCGGGTCCACCTGGCGCTGCCGGGCGCTCACCGCCGCCGCAGCAGCCAGGCGCCCAGGCCCGCGCCGGCGGTGGCGGCGCCCACGCTCAGCGCGAGCGCCAGCGCGGCCGTGAGCCAGGCGCCGAAGCTCCCGCCGAGCAGCGCCAACACCCACACGAGGGCCGCCGCCAGCGCGCCGGACACCAGCGCGTGGCGTGGCTGCGCGCGCCCGAGAAAGCGCACCATCAGCGCGCCGCCCGCGAAGCCCGCCAGCCCGAAGCTCGCGAGCCCCGCGAGCATGGCGGCGGCGGCGCCGGCCGCGCCGGTGCCCGCCCAGCGCTGCGCCAGGAGGCTGACCACCGCCGCGAGCGGTAGCCAGGTGGCCGCCACGAAGCCCATCCCGATGAGCACCCACTGCCGCGGGGTGCGCCCGTCGCTCACTACCAACACCTGGGTAGGGCCTTGAAGTACGGGGAGCTTACGGACCGCCATCGCTCACTCGGCAGCATAGGGTCCTTTGCCTCTCGCGCCAGGGGCGAGATGGTGTAACCCTGAGAGGGTGCGAGGTGTCGCCTCACGGCTCGCGCCCTTGGCGCTCGTGGTCGGCCTGCCCGCCGGGGCCGGAGCCGAGCCTCCGGCGCGCGTGGCGCTCCGCCAGCCGCCGCCCCCGAGCGTCCGCGCTCCGGCCGACGACGTGCCGGGCGAGGAGCCCATCGACTTCAGCGTGCCGCCGCCCCCGGTCGCGGTGGCGCGCTACGGCAGGCACACGGTGGAGCTGGCGCCGGAGCTGGGCCTCGCGCGCGCCCGCTGCACCTCGGGAGAGCGCTCGAGCGCCACCTGCGACGGGGTCAGCGGGGGGCTCGCGGTCGGCTTCATCGGGCTGTGGCGCATGGCCCCGCGCTGGGCCTGGGGTGGGCAGCTCCAGCTCCAGGGGCACGCCTACGACCCACCGGCCAGCATCGGGTGGCAGCAGGCCACGCTCGTCACCGCCACCGTGGGGCTCGTGGGGCGCCACTACTTCATGGCGCAGGACAAGCTCGATCCCTACGTCCAGCTCGGGCTCGGGGTCGGCGCCTTTGCGTTCGGCGGCACCACCGCCGACGGGCAGGAGGTGGAGCGCTCGGGCTCGGGGCTCGCCCTGGAGCTCAGCGGCGGCCTGGATTTCTTGGTGTCGCGCAGCGTCCGCTTGGGGCCGGCGCTGTCGGTGTCGCACGTGTTCGTCGACAAGCTCCGCACCTGCGTCGGCGGCAACGACGCCTGTGAAGACGCCCCGCGCGGTGACCAGGGCTACATCTCGGGCGTCATGACGCTGAGCGTGAGGCTCACCTTCGGGGTGGGGAGTGAGCACTGAGGGTGACGCGGTGCAGCCGCTGGAGGTGAGCCGCCGCCTCGAGCGGGTCGCGCGCCGCTGGCGGGAGTATCAGCGGCTCCTGGCGATGGGTCGGCTCGACGCGCCGGAGCCCTTCGAGGCCGAGCGCCCCGTGCTAGGGAGGAGCGCCTTTCTAGCGCTGAGCGAGCTGCCAGCGAGTGACCCGCTGCGGCGCCCGCTGCTGCGCTGGTGTCACCGGCTGGCCGAGCAGCGCATCGATCGACGCGCGGTGCTGCGGGTCGTGGAGCTGGCGCGAGTGCGGCGCCATGAGCTGCGCGAGCCCGAGGAGGGCGCGTTCACCTGGGCGGAGCTGCGGCGGCGCTGGCTGCGCCTCGGCCCGGACGCTGCCGGCTGGCGCCGCGCGCTCGAGCGCTGCTCCCCCGAGCTCTCCGAGGCGGTGGGTAATCTCTGGGAGCGGCGCCGCGAGATCAGCCGGCGCCTCGGGCTAGCGCACCCGGACGACCTCGAGGCGCCGGCGCCGGAGCTGCCGCGGCGCGCGCTCGAGTGGCTCGAGCGGACCGACGACGCGGCGGCAGCGGGCGAGCCGGGTGGCGAGCCCTACCTCCGGCAGGCGCTCGGGCTGGCGGCGCCTGACGGCTGGCCGGCGCGGCTCGAGCTGCGCGGCCTCATCGAGCTCGGCGCGCTCGAGCCCGTCGTCCAGGGGCTCGGCTTGCCGCCCGTGGCGCTCCCGGCCCCGCTCGGGCCCGCCAGCTTCTTGCTGGGCCTCGCGCGCCTCGGGCGCGCCTTCGCGCTGGCCGCCGCGCCGCCTCGGCAGCCGTTCGTCGTGGCGCAAGATCCTTATTCGCTCAGCGAGCACGTCCAGGCCACGGTGTGCGCCGCGGCGCCCACCACGCCGCCCGCGCTGCGCCAGCGCTTCGGCGCCCGCTGGGAGGACACGCGCCGGGCCCTGGCCGTGGTGGTGCTGCACCATAGCCGCCGGGTGGCGCTCGGAGTGCTGCTGCGCGCCGCGGCGCTCGAGGGTCGCGCGGCGCTCCGCGAGGCCTGTGAGCAGCACGTGCCGCGGGTCTTCTTGCTCGACCGGCCGCCCGCCGCCCCCGGGGTGGTGCCCGTCCTGCGCACCACCGCGCCGGCGCGCTTCGCGGGGCTCTTGCTCGGCGCGGCCACGGTCGAGGTGCTCCGCGAGGAGCACGACGAGGACTGGCACCGCAACCCGCGCGCGCAGGAGCAGCGGCGCTTCGAAGCGCTCGAGCGCGCGGCCCCCGAGGCCGCCCCCGAGGCGCTCGACCGCGGCGCGGAGGTGCTCTGGCGCGAGCTGCTCGCGGTGCTGTGAGCCGGCGGCGCCTCAGAAGGAGTCGGTGGGGCCCGGGGTGAGCCCGCTCGACTCCAGGTGGTAGCGGAACCCGAAGAAGATGCTGGTCGCGGCCGGCCCGGTGATGCTGCGCTGCACGCCCAGCTCCGCGGCGAAGGCCGTGTCGTTGTAGCCGAGGCCGCCGCTCAGGGCGTGGCTGCTCAGGCCCTGATCCCAGCGGTACCCGAAGCGCAGCGGGTAGTGGTCCGACAAGAGCGCCTCGGCGCCGCCCATGACCCGCGCGGTCGTCTTGCCCCAGGAGTCGAAATCCGCGATGGCGTCGGCCTCGACGCTGAAGGAGCGTCCCCCGACCCCGAGGCCGCCGCCGAAGGTCGTGGGCTGAAAGCCGTTCATGGGGTGGGTGAGGTTGGTCCCGACCAGCGAGATCGCCAGCAGCTCCGTGGGCTTGAGCGTGACCCCGGCGTCGAGCCCGAAGCTGCGCACGATGTTCTCGCCGCCGAGGCCGGAGGACACCGCGCTGTCGCCGAGCGGCCCCACCCCGTCCTGTGACAAGCGGAAGTACCGCCCCCCCAGCCCGACGAAGAACTTGTCGCCGAACGGGAACGCGAGCGCGAAGCGCAGGTCGGTCGTCCGCCGCTCGATCCCCTCGGGATCTTGAAAGCCCAGCGTGCCGCCCACGCCGCCCGCCAGGCGGGACGAGCTCATGATGGAGTCCACGGCCGAGAGCCCGTAGAGCTGGCTGCCCGCCTCGGCGCCGATCTTGGCCTGCGCGCCGAGGTGGTAGACGCGCGTCGCCGCCATGTTGGCGGGGTTCTGCCACAGCCCCTCGGTGGGGTTGCCGAGCGCGCGCACCGCTCCTCCCATGGAGGCGCTGCGCGGCGTGAGCACCTCGCCGTAGTCGTAGCCGACCTCGGGCGGCAGGGAGCTGGGCTCGGCGCGCGCGCTGCTCACGACGCCGAGCGCGCCGCTCGCGCTCAGCGCGGCCAGGCCGCCGCGCAGCGCGAGGGCGAGGCGGCGCTGTGCGACGAGCAGGCGTGACGCAGGGGGCACGCGCTGCTGCTAGCAACGGCGCCCGCGCGGGGCCAACAATTCTGGCGCGGGAGGAGCGCGCACGAGCAGCGGCGAGAGCGAGCAGCGCGCGTGTGGCAAGGAAAAACGACACGCTAGGGAGAGATCGTTCCTAAGTTGGAATTTTCCTTGGTCCGCGCTCATCACGCGCGCCTCAGCGTGTGCGCGCACGCCGTGGCGCGCCCGCGTGCGGTCGCGTGGCAGCGTGGTGTAGTGCTACACGCGTGGCGCGCGCCGCCGCGGCGACGCGCGGAGCCTCGAAAATTTGCTCGTGTTATTGCGTGGTCGCACGAGGCAGTTGAACTGAGGGCGCGGTCGGTGCTAGCGGTGTCACTCCCGCGCGCGGCTCTGGAGGCAGAGCGGCTCGTCGGGAAGTGAAGACGTATCGGATCTCATGCAGCCAAGTGGGGCAGCACGTTCGCGGGGCTTCCAGGAGGGACGCCTCGCGGACCTCGGAGCGCAGGCAAGAGATCACCTTTCCACAGGCTGTGGACAAGTTGGGGAGAGCCGCGCAGCGCCGCTCGCCCGACTGATTGACCAATGCGAGAAGCATGAAGACCCCTGAGCACCTGACCGAGTGGCAGCACGCCGTAGAGCGCACGAGGAGCAAGTCTCCCTCGTCGTTCGAGCAGTGGTTTGCTGGGGTCCAGCTCGAGTCCATCGAGCCCGGGCTCGTGCGCCTCGCCTGCAAGGACGCCTTCGTGCGGGACTGGGTCAGCGCGCACTTCCTCCCGGAGCTGCGGCACCACCTGGAGCCGGTGCTCGGTGAGCACCGCGTGGAGTGGACGATCCGCAGCGTGCTCGAGCGGCCGGTCTGCACGCCCGCCGAGCGCAGGCCGAGCGCCGCGCCGCCGCCCCCGGACCCCACCGCGCAGCGCGCCGGCGCGCGCCGCGCGCGAGAAGAGCGCCCGGCGCGCCTGCGTGGGCTCGCCAACCTCAACGCCAAGTTCACGTTCGCCAACTTTGTGGTGGGGCCGTCCAACCAGCTCGCCTACGCGGCGGCTCGCGCCTCGGCCGGCGGCGGTGGGGCCCGCTACAATCCACTGTTTTTGTGCGGAGGCACGGGGCTCGGCAAGACGCACCTCATGCAGTCCATCGCCCACCAGGTGCTGGCGGATCGCCCCGGCGCGCGCGTGGTGTACGTCTCCGCGGAGGATTTCACCATCGAGTTCATCCAGGCGCTGCAAGACAAGAAGATGGATGAGTTCCGGGCGCGCTACCGCGCTGGCTGCGACGTGCTCCTCGTGGACGACATCCAGTTCTTGGCGGGGCGCGAGCAGACGCAGGAGGAATTCTTCCACACCTTCAACGCGCTGCGCGACGCGGACAAGCCCATCGTCGTGAGCAGTGACAAGTACCCGCAGCAGCTCCAGCGCATGCCGGAGCGGCTGGTCTCGCGCTTCGGGTCGGGGCTGGTCGCGGACGTCCAGGTCCCGCAGCTCGAGACGCGCGTGGCCATCCTGCGGAAGTACGCGGAGCGAGAGCACATCGAGCTGACGGACGACGTGGCCGTCCTCATCGCCCAGAGCGTGCAGAGCAACGTGCGGGAGCTCGAGGGCGCCATCATCCGCCTGGCGGCGAAGGCCTCGCTCACCGGGCAGTCCATCGCCACCGAGTTCGCGCGCAGTGAGATCGCGCGGGTGTCGTCACGGTCCGCCACCGTCATCAGCGTCGGTGACATTCAGCGGGTGGTGTGCAGCCACTTCCGGCTCTCCAACGCGGAGCTGCTCTCCAAGGACCGCCACAAGAGCGTGGCCTTCGCGCGCCAGGTGGCCATGTACCTCTGCCGCCAGCGGCTGAAGTCCAGCTTCCCGGAGCTCGGGCGAGCCTTCGGCAACCGAGATCACACGACGGTGATGAGCGCCGTCCGCAAGGTCGAGCAGCTCGCGGAGACCGATCCGGAGGTGAAGGCTCACCTGGACGAGCTCGAGCGCAAGCTCAGCGCCAGCGAGGGCTGAGCCACCACCCGCGGAGCCCAGCTGCGCTGCGGCACCGCTGCCCCTCAGCTCGGCGCCGCGGAGAGCTTGGCGAGGGCCGCCTCACAGTCGCGCGTGAGCAGCGCGTTGCCCGTGGCGCGCGCCTCCTGCAGCACGAGCGTCAGCTCGCGGCTCGCGGCCACGCCGTCGCCGCGATGCTGCTGTAGCACGGCGTGGAGCAGGCGCCCTTGGAGCGCGTCGAGCTGCCAGCGCTCCTCTTCGGCGCGGGCGATGCGCCGCGCCAGCTCCTGGCTGGCCGCCTCCGAGCCGTTGATGGCGTCGAGGTAGGCCAGGACGAGCCGGTTGAGGTTCTCCATGCGGTCGGCGCCGATCTCCCGGGCCACGTCGAGGGAGGCCTGGAGCGCGGCGTAGGCGCGGGGGAGCTCCCCCAAGTGCAGCAGGGCGTCGCCGACGTTGTGCAGGTTGATGGCCACCTCGTGGCGCAGCCCCGCCGCCTGCCCCTGGCGGGCGGCCAGCTCGCTGGCGGCAGCGCAGCCCCGCCAGTCCCCGCTGAAGCCGAGGATGAGGGCGCGCACCTTGGCGCGCTCACAGCTCAGCACGGGATCGGTGCTGGGCGCGATGGCGGCGGCTTGGTCCACCCGCGCCAGCGCCGCAGGCGCGTCCCCCGTCGCGGCGAGCGCCTGCGCCGAGACGATGAGCAGGCGGTGGTGATCTTCGGGGGTGGAGCAGCCCTCCCGCAGCGCATGCTCGGCGAGCGTGACGGCCTCCGACAGCTCGCCGCGCCGCAGCGCCAGCTCCGCGGCCGCCGCATGCAAGGCCTGCAGCGTCGAGGCGCTCGAGCCGGCGAGGTCCTCGGCGCGGGCGAGCAGGTGGCGAGCGTCGTCGTAGCGGTGCAGCGCGGCGAAGGAGCGCGCCAGATCGATGAAGGTGCAAGCCCGCTCGATGGCGCCCAGATCCGTGACGTGCTCCAGGTGGCGCGCGACGCGCCGCATGGGCTCGATGACGCGCGCGCCGCTGCGGACGTGCTGGAGCGCGCGCGTGAGCGTCCCGAGCCAGCGCGCCAGCTCGGCGCTCGGGCGCCGAGGCAGCTCGGTCAGCTCGAGGGCGCGGCCGAGGTAGTACGCGGCGCGCTCGAGCCGGTGCTGGGCGACGGCGCGCGCCGCGCTGTCCGCGAAGCGCTCCGCGGCGCCCTCGCGATCGCCCGCCTCGGCCAGGTGCGCGGCGATCCGCGGGAGCGTCTCTTCGAGCGGGGCCCCCGCGACCTGCTCGAGGGCGGCGGCGGCGCGCCGGTGCCAGCCGGCGAGCGCGTCCGCCTCCACGCTCGCCACGATGACCTCCAGCAGCAGCGGTGATCTCACGCGCAGGCCGACCGGGCCGTCGTGCAAGAGCAGCTCCTCGGTGACGAGCTGCTCGGCGGTGGCCGAGAGCGTCGCGACGCTCTCGGTGAGGAGCGCGGAGAGCACCGCGAGATCTGCCGGGGGCTCGAGCAGGGCGGTGGCGATGAGCAGCCGCCGCGCTGGCTCGGCCAGGCGGCGCAGGCGCTCCTCCAGGAGGCGCCGCAGGGGGCGCGGCACGGCGAGGGTGCCGTCGAGATCGAGCCGCGTGACGCGGCCGTCCTCGACGTGGAGGGCCCCCGAGGCGCTGGCCTCGAGCAGCAGCTCCTCCACGACCATGGGGTGGCCACCGGCGCGACTCTTGACGAACTCGAAGAGCTCCTCCGGGACCTGGCTCAGGTTGGCGCGGAGCGCCACGAGCCGGAAGGTGTCGTCGTCGTCCAGGGGACCGAGCAGCAGCGCCGCGGCGGCGTCTTCGGGGGCCCAGCGGCGGGTGTCGTTGGTGCGCCCGACGAGCACGATGAGGACGCGGCTGTTGCCGAGGCGCGCGCGCACCTCGCTCAGCCACGCGAGGCTCGCGTCGTCCATCTCTTGCGCGTCGTCCCACACCAGGACTTGGACGTTCTCGGTCGCCATGCTGGTGACCATCCGCGCGAAGGCCGCGGCCAGCGCGGCGGAGTGGCCCGCGTGGCGGGTCACGCCGAGCTCTCCCAGGACGGCGGCGACCTCCTCGTCGTGGAGCCCCAGCGCGCGCAGGCGTGGCTCCACCGCCGCCACGCGCGGCTCGTCGTCCCCCTCGCGCAGGCCCGTGAGGATGCGGAGCATCTCCGCCGCGGCCGACAGCGGGGTCTCCCGGCCGCGCGGTGGGCAGGTGGCGCGCCACGCGGCGACCTTGAAGGAGCCGCGGACGAGCCGGCGCGCCATCTCGACGACCAGCCGCGTCTTGCCGATGCCTTGAGGACCGGACAGCGTAGCAAGCTGAGGGGCTCGGCGTGAGGCCGCCGCGATGAGCTCGCCGAGCCGCCGCAGCTCCGGCTTGCGTCCGACGAAGCGCCCATAGACGTCCTCCGGGCGGCGCGCCTCGAGGACGAGCCAGGTGGGCTCCTCCAGGCCGACCGTGGGCAGCGCCTGCTGCAGCTCGAAGCGCCCCCGGAGCTGGTCGGCGGCGCGCTCGCCGAGCCCGACGCCGCCCGGGGCGTAGGCGGCGTGGCGCTCCGCGCGGTGGAGCAGCGCGCCGAGCTCGTCCTGCTGCATGGGGAGCCCGTCCGGGCCGGTGCGCAGCGGTCCCGCGCCGATGCCGAGGCTGAAGGGCAGCTCCGTCGTGCCCAGTGAGCGCGCGAGCACCAGCGCCGCCTGCACCGCGTTCTCCGTCTCACGGCCATCACCCGCGTCGAGGCCGAAGCAGCCGACCAGCCGGCGGGCGTCCTGGCTCAGCAGCCTTGCTCCGTAGCGTGAGAGCGTCGCCGCGAGCTTCGCGCCCAGCTCGGCGGGGACGTCGCGCGTGAACTCGACCACGAGCACCGCCGCCTCCCGACGCTCCTCGAGGGCGCTGCTCGCCAGCGCCGCCGCGGCCGCCTTGCGCGGCGCCGGCGCGGGGTGCTCCCCGGTGGCCTCGGCGAAGTCCTGGGTGTCCACGCTCGGGAGCTCTCGGCGGCTCTCCGGCGCGCCGGGGCTCGTCTCGTCGCGGTGGCGCTCGACCAGCTCCGCCAGCTCCGTGGCGCCGAAGCGAGCGCTGCTGCTGTAGAGCGCGGCCATCAGCTCCTCATAGAGCGCCGCGGCGGACTCGAAGCGGTCCTCGGGGCTCAGCGCGAGGGCGCGCTCGACGAGCAGGGCCACGGCCTCTGGGACGTCGGGGCGGAGCTGACTCAAGCGTGGCAGCTCGCCCGCCAGCAGCCGCCGCTCGCGCGCCTCCACGCTACCCTCGCCGAGGGGGCTCTGGCCCGTCAGCAGCTCGAACAGCAGGCTCCCGAGCGAGTAGAGGTCACTCCCGAAGTCGACGCGCTGCCCTCGCCACAGCTCCGGGCTCGCGGTGGCGAGCTTCAGCGCCAGGCTGGCCGGGGCCTGGCCGTGGTCGCGCAGCGCATAGAGCGCGCCGACGACGCAGAAGTCCGTGACCTTGACCTCGCCGTCCCACGTGCAACGGATGCTGTCCAGCGAGAGATCTCGGTGCACGATGCCGAGCGGGCGGAGCTGCTCATCGCGGCGCCGGTGGGCGTGGTCGAGCGCCTTCGCGATCTCGGCGCCGACCCACAGCGCCAGCGGGAGGGGGACGCCACCAGCGCGCCGCAAGCGCTGGCTCAGCGTAGAGAGCCGCAGCCCCGGGACCCACTCCATGGCCAGGAAGTAGCTGGGCCCCTCGGGCGTCTCCACCCGCCCGAGATCGAACACCTGCGCAATGTTGGCGTGGCTGAGCCGCACCGCGAGCTGCGCCTCTCTCACGAAGGACTCGACGTAGTGCGGCTCGCGCGTCAGCTCCGGCAAGACGCGCTTGATGACGAGCGTCTTCTCGAAGCCCTCGACGCCGAAGCTCTTGGCCTTCCACGCCTCGGCGGCGCTGCCGGTCCCGATGTGCTCCAGCAGCCGATAGCGGCCGTAACTCTCGGACGCCTGGCTCACGCGCCTTCGCCATCACCGCCGCCGCCGTACATCTGCTCGGCGATGGCGAAGGTAGAGTTCTCGAGCCTGGAGTATGCGTCACGGATGGCGTCGAGGGAGGCGCCGCCGTCCAGCAGGCGGCGCAGCTCGTCGGCCTCTCCGCGGACGCCGGCGAGGGTCTCGGCGTCCAATAGATCGACGTAGCCTTCGAGGGCCTGGGTGGTGGTGTAGAGCAGCGTCTCCGCTTGGTTCTTGAGCTCCGCCAGCTCTCGGCGGAGGCGATCGGTCTCTTCGTGTTGGCGCCCCTCCCCGATGATCCGCTCGATCTCCGCGTGGCTGAGCCCGCTGGCGGGCGTCACGCTCACCGAGTGGGAGCGCCCCGTGGCGAGGTCCTTGGCTTCGACGGACAAGATGCCGTTGGCGTCGATCCGGAAGGTGACCTGGATCTTGGGGACGCCGCGCGGCGCGGGGGGCAGCCCCGTGAGCTCGAAGCGCGCGAGGCTGCGGTTGTCCGCCGCCATTTCTCGCTCGCCTTGGAGGACGTGGATGGGCACGAAGGGCTGATTGTCCACGCTGGTGGTGAAGAGCTCACTGCGCTCGGTCGGCACGGTGGTGTTGCGCGGGATGAGCGCGGTGAACACCCCGCCGCCCGTCTCCACGCCGATGGACAGCGGGGTGACGTCGAGCAGCAAGACCGCCTCGATCTCACCGCCGAGCGCGGCGCCTTGGATCGCCGCGCCGACCGCGACCACCTCGTCCGGATTGACGCCCTTGTGCGGCTCCCTCCCGAAGAACTCCTTGACCGCGCGCTGGACGGCGGGCATGCGCGTCATGCCGCCGACGAGGACCACCTGCTGGATGTCCTCCGGGGTGAGCTTGGCGTCCTTGAGGACCTGCTGGCACGTGGTGATCGTGCGCTCTACCAGCTCCCGCGTCATGATCTCCAGCTCACTGCGCTTCAGGCTGCGCTCGATGTGCAGGGGGCCGCTCGGGCCGGTGGTGATGAACGGGATGTTGATCTCGGTGGTGAGCGAGCTGGACAGCTCGTGCTTCGCCTTCTCCACGGCCTCGCGGAGCCGCTGCAGGGCGAGGCGGTCTTGGCGCAGATCGACGTGGTGCTTGGCGGCGAATTCTTCCGCGAGCGTCTCGATGAGCCGGATGTCGAAGTCCTCGCCGCCCAGGTGTGTGTCACCGCCGGTGGCCTTGACGTTGAAGACGCCATCGGAGATCTCGAGGACCGAGAGGTCGAAGGTGCCGCCGCCGAGATCGTAGACGGCGATGCGTTCGGAGCCTCGCTGGTCGAGGCCGTAGGCCAGCGCGGCGGCGGTGGGCTCGTTGAGGATGCGCTTGACGTCGAGCCCCGCGATCCGACCCGCGTCCTTGGTGGCCTGGCGCTGAGCGTCGTCGAAGTAGGCGGGGACGGTGATGATGGCCTCGGTGACGGGCTCTCCGAGGAAGCGCTCCGCGGAGGCCTTGAGCGCGCCGATGATGAGGCTGGAGATCTCCGGGGGAGACAGCTGCTTGTCTTGCAGCGTGACCCAAGCGTCGCCGTTCTCATGCTCGACGATCCCGTACGAGACGTTACGGCACTGCCGCTGCACCTCCTCCGAGCGGAACTTCTGCCCCATCAGGCGCTTGACGGCGTGCACCGTGCTCCCCGCGTTCGTGGTCGCTTGGCGCTTGGCAATTTGGCCGACCAGCCGCTCACCGGACGCAGTGAAGGCGACCACCGAGGGGGTGGTGCGCGCGCCCTCGCCATTCGGGATGAGCTTGACCTCAGGCTCTCCCGAGGCAGAGGTCCCTTCCAGCACGGCGACACACGAATTGGTGGTGCCGAGATCGATACCGATGATCTTGCGCATCCCGGCCCCATTGTAGTGAGAAGCGCGTGGCCGAGTCGAGAAAAAGCCTAGCGGCTTCCAAGACTTGTGACGGGTTGGTCAGGGTGCCTGGGCGACCACCACCAGCGCGGCACGGAGCAGGCGCTCCCCCTGCCGATAGCCAGCGAGCACCTCGTTGGTGACCGCGCCAGGCGGAAACTCCGTGGAGGGGAGCTGCTGGATGGCTTCCATCAGCGCGGGATCGAAGGGCTCGCCCACGGTGGCGATCCGCTCGATGCCCAGCTTGCCCAAGGTATCGAGAAATTGGCGTAGGACCATCTTGACCCCGTCGGCCACGGACGTGACGTCCTGGGTGTCCTCCGCCGCCAGCGCGGCGCGCTCCAGGTTGTCGAAGACCGGCAGCAGCTCCTTGAGCACCTGATCTCGCGCGCGGAGCGCTGCGTCCTCCACCTCTTTGCGGCTGCGCTTGCGGAAGTTGTCGAAATCCGCGGCGGTGCGCAAGAGCTGATCTTTGTAACGCTGGGCCTCGGCCTCCGCGACCGCCAAGGGATCGAGGGCTGCCGCAGGTACGGCCTCGGGGCCCTCCGCGCTGGGAGCGTCTGCGGGGGCGCCCGGCCTGGAGGACGCCGGCTGGTTGGTGCTATCAGGGGGGGACTCGTCGTTCACGGCGGGAGCACTATAGCCACGCGCGCTGCCCTGCCAACCACCACGGCCCTCGTCGCGCGGCCGCTCAGTCTCGGCCGAAGGCCTTGGCGACCGCGGGTTCCAGCTCTAGACAGCGGGCTTGCCTCAGGGCGCGCAGGCGCCCGCCGCTGCTCCCGAGCAGGGGGGACGAGCCGGCGGGGAGCGGGCTGAACCAGCGATCGAGCTCGCTCGGGAGCTCATGCAAGCCGGTGTCACTGCGCAGCGGCGTGATGCTGGGAGCCGCCGCCGCCCCGCTGCCTTGGGTGCGCTCCTCCAGCCAGAAGCAGATCTCCGGGGCAGCGGGGGCGTAGAGGTAGCGTGCGCCGCCGCGGAGCTCCACGCGCGCCTCGGCGATCACGGCGCCGCCCCGAGCGCGCGCCAGCAGGTGATGCCGCCCCGCCGGCAGGCGCAGGGCGGCGCCCGCGGCCGAGCTCTCGACGCGTGAAGGCAAGAGCGTGGCGAGGGGGCGCCCGTCGACCTCCAAGGTCCAGCTCTCGGTGGTGAGGTTGAGCACCCGCGTCTCTGGCTGGTGCAGGTGGCCGAGCCCCAGCCCGAGCGCGCCGCTCAGCAGCACGCCGACCCCGAGCCATCGGGGGAGGAGCCAGGATGGCGCGGGCGCGAGCCGGACGGGGAGGTCATTGGCGGCCGCCAAGGCCAGGCCGAAGCTCGGATCGAGGCACACGAGCCGGCCGTCTCTGGCGAGGGCCGCACACTCCGCTGCGGCCGCGTGCCCGAGCGCGGGGGCACGCCGGAGCCACCACCAGAGGGCCAGCGGTAAGCCGGCGGCGAGGGCGCCGCTGAGGGCGCTAGACCACCAGGGCCAGGCGGGGACCACCAGCGGCGTCGTGGCAGCGCAGCTCGCGCCCAGCAGCAGGGACGCGAGGAGCGCCGCGAGGCGATGCGTCCGCGCTTGGGCGACGTGCTCGCGGCAGGCCGCGCACAGCGGAACGAGCAGCCCAAGTGAGGCGAGGCGCAGGGCGGACGTCCCCGGGGCGGGGCAGCAGGCGCAGCGCGCGATGGGGCGCAGCGGCGTCGAGCCGAGCTCGAGCCAGGCAGCGAGCGCGGGAGGCTCGACGGACCCGGAGCTGACAGAGCCGAGGGGCGCCGGCATCGCCAGGAGCTTAGGGGAGGAGCGCGGAAAGTCGACGCTGCGACCTGCATGGAGGGCAGACGTACGTCGAGCTGCCGACCGATGGTACGATGAGCCCATGAGGTCGAAGCCGTGCTGAGGATCTGGAGCGGTGTGGTCGCCGCCGCGTGGATGGCGGGGGTGGTCGCGTGCAGCGCGGGCGGCGCCGGCGGCGGGGGTGAGGAGGGCTTCGGCGCGGCCGGCGGCGCCAGCGGTGCGGGGGGCGCCAGCGGCGCGGGCGCCGGCGCCGGCGCGGGGGCGCAGCCGGGCGGCGGCGCCAGCGGCACGGGCGGTGGGGGAGGGGCGCCCATCGTCGTTGACGCAGGGAGTGACGCCGAAGCCCAGGGGTGCAGCAAGGTGGATTTCTTGTTCGTCATCGACTCCTCGGTGTCCATGCAGGAGGAGCAGGCTGCCCTCACCGCGGCCTTCCCGCGCTTCATGCAGTCCATCACGCAGGCCACCACCGTCGGAGACTTTCAGGTGATGGTGGTCGACACGGACGCCGAGTCACGCTGCACGGCGAGCGCTTGTGCGGCCAGGCCTCACGCCACCTGTACGCCGCACGCGTGCACCAACGTCGCGACGGGCTGTGACGCGACGCTCGGCGCTGGGGTCGTGCACCCGCGGGGGGCGGGCTCGAGCGAGCGAGACTGCGGCTTCGTGGGCGGGCACCGCTACCTCACCGCGGCGCAGCCCAACCTCGGCGAGGCCTTCGCGTGCGCGGCGACCGTGGGGCTCGCCGGCGCCGCTGCAGAGCGCCCGATGGACGCGCTGGTCGCGGCGGTGAGCCCGGCCTTGAACGCGCCGGCCGGCTGTAATGCAGGCTTCTTGCGGAGCGACGCCGTCCTGGTGGTCACCTTCATCAGCGACGACGGCAACTTCGAGGACACCGGGACACCGCAGCAGTGGTACGACGCCGTCGTCGCCGCCAAGCGCGGCAACGCGGAGGCGGTCGTGGTGCTGGGGCTCTTCCAGGGTGGCGCGCTGCCCAACCCCACCAAGCAGCGGCACTGGTATGAGTTCGTTCAGCGCTGGGGGGCGCGGGGGCTGCGAGGGAGCGTCGCCGAGCCGGACTACACGCCGTTCTTCGACAGCGCCATCGGCGTCATCGCGGACACCTGTGAGCGGTTCGAGCCGCCGCAGTAGAGGGTGGCCGCGCTCACGCTCGGAGCTCACCGCCGAGCAGCCACGTCAGCGCTCGGCCACGCTCACGCGCGACCTCCGACGCCAGCGCCGTGCGCGGCGCCGAGTGGTCGACGCGCTGCGCCGCGCGCTGGAGCTCGTCGCGCGGCCGGAGCACGGGGCACGCGAGCAGCGGCGGAGCGGCCGCGGTGAGCAGCGCCGCGAGCGCCGCCGCCTCGCTCGAGGTGGTCGGCCGCTCGAGGTCGCGGAGCTCGTGCCGCCCGAGCGCCCAGGCCAGGACGGCGGCCTGCTCCACGCGCCATGAGAGCGCCCCCAGCTCGTCCGCCGTGAACCCGCCGAGGGGGCGCTCGAGCAGGCGCCGCTCGTGCGTCGTCAACGAGAGGCTGGCGCCCCGCTGACGGCTCTCGTCGAGGAGCGCGAGGCGGTGCTGCTCAGCCGCGTCCAGGGAGGGCGTGGCCTCGAGGTGCGCCCGCGCAAGAAGCGTGAGCAGCCCGAGGAGCCGCACGGCGACCTGCGCGGGCGCGGGGGGGCCGTGAGCGTGGTGGTCGTGGTGGTGGTGGTGGTCGTCGTCGTGGTGGTCGTGGTCGTGGTGGTGACCGTGGTCGTAGTGGTGACCGTGGTCGTGGTGGTGACCGTGGTCGTGACCGTGGTCGTGGTGGTGACCGTGCGGGGTGTCCTGGCCGTGAGCGTGAGGGGTGGCCTCGGGAGCGTCGTCGTGGGCCTCGCAGCGCTCGCAGTGAGCGTCCTCCTCGGCCTCGGTGGGGTGCGCCAGCACCGCTCCCGTCGCGCTGAGCAGCAGCCCCTCGACGAAGATGAGCGCGTCGAGCTGGGCGGCGAGGCTGGAGAGAAACTCCTGGGTGACGTCCGCCTCTTCCGGGAGCTCCTTCTCGATCTCCACCGCCAAGATCGTCTGCGTCTGGCGGATCAGCACGCTGGCGGCGGGGTCGTGCTGGTGGGTCTCGTGGTCGATGAAGTGGCCGAGGGTCTCCAGGTGCTGTGGGACGACCTGCTCGGGCAAGCGCAGCAGCAACAGCCGGGTCTCGGGCCAGGTGAGGAGCCAGCCGTCCTCGGTGTCCGTCCTCCGGCGCTCCACTCGGGCAGGCGCCGCCAAGCGCTCGAGGAGCGTGGCGTCAGGGCCGTGAGGAGAGCGGAGGTAGAGCGTCAAGCGCGGCACGCGGCGGGTCATCATGGGGTGCGGCCGAGCCGTCAAGCGGGGAGCCGCGTGAGGCTCCCGCTGGGCCGAGGCCGTGCTATCGCCCTCGGGTGACTCTGGAGGAGCCCACCCCCAGCCCGCTGACGGCGCTCAACGCGGCGCAGGCTGCCGCCGTGGCGCACGTCGACGGCCCGCTGCTGGTCTTCGCGGGCGCAGGCAGCGGCAAGACGCGCGTCATCACCTACCGGGTCGCCCACCTGGTCGTGTCGCACCGGGTGCCGGCTTACCGCCTCTTGGCCGTCACTTTCACGAACAAGGCCGCCGGCGAGATGCGGCAGCGCCTCACGGAGCTGCTGGGTGAGCCCTTGGCTCGGGAGCTGTGGGTCGGCACCTTCCACGCCACCTGCGCGCGCCTGCTGCGCCGCTACCACGACGTCGTCGGGCTCAGCGAGAAGTTCACCATCTACGACGAGTCCGATCAGAAGGCCGTGCTCACGCGCGTCTTGCGGGAGGGAGGCTACGACGAGCGCCAGCTCCCACCGAAGCGGGTGCTCGCGCGCATCCATGCGCTCAAGCAGGAGGCGCTCGACCCACGGGCAGCGCAGCGCCTGGGGCGCGCCGACGAGACGCTGCGCGAGCTCTACGAGGGCTATGAGCGCGCGCTGGCGGCCGCCAACGCCGTGGATTTCGACGATCTCATCCTCCACGTCTTGCGGGTCGCCGAGGGGCAGGGCCCGGCGTCGGAGGAGCTGCGCGCCCGCTTCACGCACGTGCTCGTCGACGAGTTTCAAGACACCAACCAGGTGCAGTACCGGCTGGTGCGCGCGTTGTCGGCGGGGACGCGGAACCTGTGCGTGGTGGGCGACGACGACCAGAGCATCTACTCCTGGCGTGGCGCGGACGTGCGGCTCATCTTGGGCTTTCAGCGGGACTTCCCGGACGCGGTGGTGGTCAAGCTCGAGCAAAACTATCGTTCCACGGCCAACGTCGTGGCGGCGGCGCTCGGGGTCATCCAGGGGGCGCGCTCGCGCGAGCCGAAGGCGCTCTGGACGGAGCAGCCCGCCGGCGAGCCGGTGCGCGTGCACTCGCTCGACGATGAGCGCGCCGAGGCCCACTGGGTCGTGAGCACCATCTTGGCGGAGCGGCGCCGCGGCACCCACCCGGCCGACATCGCGGTCTTTTATCGGATCAACGCCATGTCCCGCGTCCTGGAGGAGGCGCTGCGCGAGAACCGCGTCAATTACCAGGTCGTCGGCGGCATGCGCTTCTTCGAGCGCGCGGAGGTCAAGGACCTCATCGCGTACCTGCGCTGGCTCGACAACCCCCGCAGCGACACGGATCTGGTGCGCATCATCAACACGCCGCCACGGGGCATCGGAGACAAGACGGTGGAGGCGCTGCTGGCGCTCGCGAGCGCCCGCGGCTCGAGCGTCTACGACGTCATCGAGGTAGCGCTGCGCGGCGACGCGCTCGGGGCGGCGGCCAAGCGTCGGCTGAGTCAGTTCCAGGCGACCATGGAGGAGCTGCGGGAGGCCGCGCGGTCGCTCTCGCCCAGCGCGCTGGCGCGGCAGGTCCTGGAGCTCAGCGGCTACCGGGCGGCGCTGGTCGCCGCCGACACCCCCGAGGCGGACGCCCGCTTGGAGAACCTGGAGGAGCTCGTGGGCTCCATCCAGGAGTATGAAGACGCCCCGCGCTGGTCGGAGTCCGAGCCCACCTTGGGAGGGTGGCTCGAGCGGGTGGCCTTGGTGTCTGCCGTGGACGCCATGACCCAAGAGCCGGCCGTGACGCTCATGACGGTGCACAGCGCCAAGGGCCTCGAGTACGAGGTCGTGCTCATCACCGGGATGGAGGAGGACATCTTTCCGTACCGTGGGCTCGACGGAGAGGACGCCCATGAGCTCGACGAAGAGCGCCGGCTCGCCTACGTGGCGATCACCCGCGCGCGCCAGCGGCTCTACCTGAGCTGGGCCGGCACCCGGACCTTGTTCGGGCGGACGCGCTACAGCAGGGCCAGCCGCTTCCTGACGGACCTGCCCGCCGCGGTCGTCCGCTGGGAAGGGCAGCGGAAAGCAGGTGGGGGCTCGCGCCCGGCGCACCTGGGGCGCGCCTGGGGCGCACCGGCGCGCCGCGCGCCCGCTCCCGAGCCAGCGCTCGCGCCGGGCGAGCGCCGGCTCGTCCTCGAGGAGGAGGGCCAGCCGCCGCAGGAGCCCGGGCAGGCCGTGGCGCCCGGGGACAGGGTGCGCCACGAGCGCTACGGCGTGGGGACGGTGGAGCGCGTGGAGCTGCGCGCCGAGCCCGTGCTCCTCGTCGACTTCCCGGGGTACGGGACGAAGAAGGTGCTGGCGCGCTTTCTCCAGCCCGCTTGAGCGCGCGGGCGTCGCTGCCGTGGCCAGGGGAGGGCGCGCTCGCGCTAGACACTTCGCGGGTCCTCCGTCGGAGACTAGGCTCCGCGGAATGTCGACCTTCGAGTATCAAGCGCTCTTGCCCCTGGGGGAGGACCACACCCCGTATCGGCGTCTGACGACGGACTTCGTCTCCACCTTCGAGGCCCAGGGGCGGACCTTCCTGCAGGTGCAGCCCGAGGCCCTCACGCTGCTCACCCAGACGGCGATGCGCGACATCGCGCACCTCCTACGTCCCGCGCACTTGGCGCAGCTCTCCAGCATCTTGCGCGACGCCGAGGCCTCCGCCAACGACCGGGTGGTCGCGCTCGAGCTGCTGAAGAACGCCAACATCGCCGCGGGGGGCGTGCTGCCGTCGTGCCAAGACACGGGGACGGCGGTGGTGATGGGCAAGCGCGGCGAGCTCGTCCTGACGGGCGGCCACGACGAGGCCGCCATCGCCCGCGGCATCTACGACACCTACCAGACGTCCAACCTGCGCTACTCCCAGCTCGCGCCGCTCGACATGTTCAAGGAGGTGAACACGGGCGACAACCTCCCCGCGCAGATCGAGATTTTTGCGACCCCGGGCGCGGAGTACAAGTTTCTCTTCATGGCCAAGGGCGGAGGCTCGGCCAACAAGAGCTACCTCTTCCAGGAGACCAAGGCGCTGCTCAACCCGGAGAGCCTGCTGCGGTTCATGGACGAGAAGCTGCGTGGCCTCGGCACGGCCGCCTGTCCCCCGTACCACCTCGCCGTGGTGATCGGGGGCACGACGGCGGAGCACACGCTCAAGACCGCGAAGCTGGCGTCGGCGCACTACCTGGACCAGCTGCCCACCAGCGGCAACCACCGCGGCCGCGGCTTCAGGGACTTGGAGTGGGAGCAGCGCCTGCTCGAGCTGTCGCAGCGCACGGGCATCGGCGCGCAGTTCGGCGGCAAGTACTTCTGCCACGATGTGCGCGTCGTCCGCCTGCCGCGCCACGGCGCCTCGTGCCCCGTGGGCATCGCGGTGAGCTGCTCGGCCGATCGCCAAGCCCTAGGGAAGATCACGGCGGAGGGCGTGTTCCTCGAAGCGCTGGAGCAAGATCCCGCCAAGTACCTCCCCGCGGTCGAGGAGGGGGCGCTCTCGGGGGAGGCCGTGCGCGTCGACCTGAGCCGCCCCATGAGCGAGATCCGCGCGCTGCTGTCGCGCTACCCCGTGACCACTCGGCTGTCGCTCAGCGGCCCCATGGTGGTGGCGCGGGACATCGCTCACGCCAAGCTCAAAGAGCGGCTCGACCGGGGTGAGGGGCTGCCCGCCTACGTCAAGGACCACATCATCTACTACGCAGGGCCCGCCAAGACCCCGGCCGGCTACGCGAGCGGGAGCTTTGGCCCGACCACCGCGGGCCGGATGGACTCCTACGTGGCCGCGCTGCAAGCGGCGGGCGGCAGCTTCGTCATGCTGGCCAAGGGCAACCGCAGCCGCGCCGTGACGGAGGCCTGCAAGAAGCACGGCGGCTTCTACCTCGGCTCCATCGGCGGTCCCGCCGCGCGGCTGGCGCGTGACTGCATCAAGCGCGTGGAGGTGCTCGAGTACCCGGAGCTGGGCATGGAGGCCGTGTGGAAGATCGAGGTGGAGGACTTCCCGGCGTTCATCGTCGTCGATGACAAGGGCAACGACTTCTTCGCCGCCATGACCCAGCCCGGCGGGCTGCCCGTGGTCCAGTGAGCAGCGCGGCGTCGGCGGCGCTCGCCACCTCGCGTGGAGCGCGCGCGCTGCGCTTGGATCTGCTCTGCGCCACGCCGCGCCCCACGGCGCAGCTCGAGGCGCTCGAGCGCGCGGTCGAGCTCGCCTTCGTCAGCGGGGGAGGCGCGCCGGAGCTGGCCAGCCGCCTGGCCACGCCACGCCGCCCCCCCAGCCACTTCGAGCCTCGGAGCTTCGCCGCGGACGTGTTCCTCGAGGAGCTGCTGGCGGGGCTGGCGGAGGGCAGCGGAGCGCGGGTGAGCAAGGGCGCGCTCGACGTGCTCGCGCTGCCGAGTACACCGGAGGACGCGCGGCGGCGGCAGCAGGTGTTTCGGGAGCTCGAGCAGCGCCCGCAGCTCGAGGTCGAGCTGCGGGCCGGAGTCGTGGCCCTGCAGCAGCTGCTCGTCGAGCTCTGCCCGGGGGGGGTCGACTACGATCCGGGCGCGCGCCGCGCCGACACACTGCGCGCGGTCCGCACCGTGATCGAGGCACTGTCCGGGGGCTTCGAGAGCGCCACCTCCGCGCTCGGGGAGCTGCGCGCCTACGCGCGGGAGATCGCCGAGAGCCAGCCCTATCGGCGGCTGCTGGATCTGCTGGACTACGAGGAGCGCGCCGTGGGCGTGGAGCTCCGGCTCGGCGTCGGCCGGGATGGTCGCTTGAGGCAGGTTCAGCTCCTGGAGCTCGAGCCCAACCAGCACAGCGCGTTCTACGTCTCTCCGCTGCGCCGCCTCTGGCAGCGGCTGCTGCTGCTCTGGAGGGGGGCGCCGCTCCGCGCCACGGAGCTGGTCTACCGCACCTTCGACGAGGTGTTTGCGGGCCTCGTCGCGCCGGTCACCGCGCTGCTCGTGGTGTTGGCGGATCTCGAGGTGTACCTGGCGGGGCAAGGCCTGCGCGGGCGCGCGGCCCAGGCGGGGCTCGAGACCTGCCTCGCGGAGCTGCAGGCGGAGCCGTCGTGCTTCGAGGCGCTGTGGAACCCGCACCTGCTCGTCGCGGGTGTCCGCCCCGTCGCCACGGACGTGTGCTTCGAGCCAGGCGCCTACGGCGTGGTGCTGAGCGGACCGAACTCCGGCGGCAAGACGCGCGCGCTCCAGGCCGTCGCGCTCGCGCAGCTCCTCGGCCAGGCGGGCTTCCCCGTGCCCGCTCGCAGCGCGCGGCTCCGTTGGGCAAGCTCGCTCGTGGTGTCCATGCGGGAGCCGGGCAGCGCGGACCACTGTGAGGGGAGGCTCGGCGCGGAGCTGCTCAGGGTGCGTGAGGTGTTCGAGCGCGCCAAGCCAGGGGTGTTCGTGGTGCTCGACGAGCTGTGCTCCGGCACCAACCCGAGCGAGGCCGAGGAGATCTTCCGCTTGGTGCTCGAGCTGCTCGAGCTGCTCGAGCCGCAGGTCTTGGTGAGCACGCACCTGCTCGACTTCATCACGCGCTTCCAGGCCGAGCAGCCGCGCGGGCTCACGTTTTTCCAGGTGGAGCTGGACGCCGAGCGCCGCCCCACCTACCGCGTCGTGCCGGGGGTGGCCACCACCTCGCTGGCGCGTGAGACGGCGGCGCGTCTGGGGGTCACGCGAGCGGAGCTCACCGCGTTGGTCGAGCGGGCCCGGCACCCGGGGGCCTCCCAGTCACCGTGAGGACACCCGGGGGAGCGCCGCCGCGGCGCGGGCCGCGCCCGGCCGGGCGAGCGCCAGCAGCAGCACGCCAAGGGCGCCGAGGCCCCCGGGCAAGCCCAAGCGCAGCCACGGGGCGAGCCACCCTCCGGGAGGCGAGAGCAGCAGCCACAGCGCGAGCGCGAGCAGCAGCAGGGCGAGGCCGCGCGCGCCGAGCGCGCCGAGCGCTGGGACGCCGAGCAAGGTGCGGAGCCCGAAGCGCAGGAAGCTGGCGCGCCGATGGGCGCCCGTCAGCGTGAAGGCCGCTAGCGCGTCGAGCAGGGCGACGGTGCCCGAGCTCCCCTTGGGCCAGGCCAGATCGATGCGCTCCCAGTGATCGGGCCGTAGGCGCGCCTTGAAGCGCCGGAGCCCCTCGAAGTCGTAGAGGAGCCGGGTGGTCCTGCGAGCCAGCCGCAGCGCCGGGGAGACCTCCCCCGCGAGCGGCGCGAGCCCCAGGGTGACCACCTGGCTCCCTTCCGCGGCGACCTGGCGCATCGCCGTGTCGATGAGCAGCTCCGAGGTGCCGTTGGGGGCCTCCCGCTGGCGGAGGAGATCTTCGAACAACCAGCCCTGGCGCGCGTAGATCGGCACGGCCACGAGGAGGGCCACCAGCCGCCCTTGGTGCTCGGCGATGAAGTAGCGGCGCTCTTCCGGGAAATGAAAGGGCTCCACCGCGACGAGGAAGCCCATGGGCGCCATCTTCCGCGTCTGGAGCCAAGCGCCGATGAAGCGCTCCAGCTCTCGCCTCAAGGGCAGGTCGGGCGAGGTGAGCTCCGCCGGCTCGACCTGCCGCACCTGGACGCCCTTGGCTCGCGCCCGCCGGAGCTGCTCGCGCAGGCTGCGGGTGGAGCGGAGGGTCTGCTCCCAGTGCGGCGGTGACCAAGACGGCTGGAGCCCGATGGGAGCGCTCTCGAGCCACCCGAGCGCGCCGAGCCGCGCCTCCGTCGCGAAGAAGCAGGCGCGGCGTCCGGCCTGGCGGGCGCTGCGCGCGAAGCCCTCGCACAGGCTCGCCAGGCCGGCTTCGGGCGCGATGGGGGCCCCGGCGGCGACCCAGGCCCGCCCGGTGTCCACGTACGCCACGGCGCCCTCGCCGTCCGGGCTGAACCAGTAGCGGAAGCCCGCTTCCAGGACCTGAAACGACGTGGTGTTGTAGCCGTGGCGCTGCAGCAGGCGCAGGACGCGGCGCCGCTCGTCGTCGACGAGGTGGGGCGCCATCGCCGGCGAGCGATGGTCCGGCGGGTGAGACAGCCTCCGCGGGGGCACGCCGGGCAGCCGTTACCACATCGCGGCGCGCACCGGCAGTGAGGGGCGCGCTTTCGAGGCGCCGAGGCGCGTGGGGCTGTTCAACGTGGTGTCGGTGGCGGTAACGTCGGTCACCATGGCCTCACGCCTTCCCTTGCTGGAGAAGCTCGTCGCTTCCGGGAGCGCCGACAGCTTCACGCGCTACGCCTTCGCCATGGAGCTCCGTAAGGAGGGGCTCGTGGAGCGCTCGCTGGCGGCCTTCACGGAGCTGCGGGCGCTCGACGCCCAGTATGTCCCCTCGTACCTCATGGCGGCGCAGCTCCTCCAGGAGGTCGGGCGGAGCGCGGAGGCCCGCCAGTGGGCCGAGGCCGGGGTGGAGGTCGCGCGCGCTCAGGGGGACGGGCGCGCGGTGAGCGAGCTCGGCGAGCTCCTCGCCCAGCTCTAGGCGCGCCGAGCGCGGACTCCCTGGGCGTGCCGTCCCGCGCTCTCTTCGCTAGGCTTGGCCATGGTCTCTAGCGCCCGGACGGCCCTCGCGGAGCGCCACGCGCGCTCGGCGGCACAGCGAGCGTGGCGACCCGTCGCCGAGGACGGGCGCGCGCGAGCGCGCCGCGTGGCCATCGGCGATCCTCAGGCGCCGCTCGCCGTGTTCCTGGCGGTGCTCGAGCATCGTGGCCTGCTCAGTGACCAGGGCTGGCTAGAGCCCGACGTCCAGCTCGTCTGCGCCGGGGACTATTTCGATTTTGGTGGGACCGCGCAGCGGCCCCTGGCCATCGAGGACGGCCTGGCGATCTTGGCCTGGCTCGCGAGCCACCCGCCCGATCAGGTCGTGCTCATCGCGGGCAATCACGATCTGGCGCGGGTCGGTGAGCTGGTAGACTTCGATGACGCGAGCTTCGCGCAGGCGCATGAGCACGCCCTGCGCGCCTACACAGGGGACGCTCCAGATCCTGCGCTCGAGCAGCGGCTCGCGGAGTGGTACCCCAGCTTGGCGACGGCAGAGGTCGCCGCGCGGGACTTCTGCGCCTTCTCGACCGCCCAGCGGGAGCTGGTGTGGGCGCTGCTCCGCGCTCGGCGCCTGCGGCTGGCCCACGCCAGCGCGGAGCGCCGGCTGCACTGTCACGCGGGCGTCACGGGCCCGCACCTCGCCGCTCTGGGGCTCGAGCCTCGGGCCTGGGCAGACGCCCCGCGCGTGGCCGAGGCGCTCAACGCCGCCCTGGATGAGGCGGTGGCGGCGTGGGTGGACGGACCGCTCGCCATCGCTCGGCTCCACCGCCCGGGCAGCCGCGCCACCGGGGAAGGTGGCGGCCTGCTCTACCATCGCCCGGCGAACCCAGCGCTCGGCGCCGGCAGCGCGCTGGGCGAGCTCCTCGGGCGCCGCTTCGATCCGCGCCAGCTGCCGCGCGGCCTCGAGCAGGTGATCGGTCACATCGGCGATCGCAAGTGTCGCCAGCTCCTCGGGGCGTGGGCCCAGGGCGCCGCGGCCCAGCCTGGGCAGCTCCGCCACCTCGTGGTGCAAGGCGATGTGCCGAGCTATCGCGCTGGCCCCAGCGCCACCTCGCCCGACGGCACCACCAGCCTCCTGAGCTTCACCGACGGCGAGATGAGCCGCACGGCCCCCGAGCACTACGCCGTCTACACCTGGTGAGCCACGGCGCGGCTCCGAGGTCTGGTGGGCGCCACGCAGGGAGCGCCGCGGCGGCCTTGGACAACGGCCCGGGCGGCGGTCATCCTTGCGCCGCGGCCTCTGTCCCGCGCGCGTCCCTCTCCTCCCCGCCTCCATGCTCCCGCTCCAGCGCCTCCAGGTCCTCGCTCACTTCACCCTGCGCGTCGGTGCCGGCGGGCTGTTTCTGTTCCATGGCGCGCAGAAGCTCCTGGGCTGGCTCACCACCAAGGCCCCGCCGGACGTCGGCTCACAGCTCTGGTGGGGCGGGCTCATCGAGCTGCTCGGCGGCGCCCTCGTCGTCCTCGGCCTGGCGACGCGCCCCGCGGCCCTGCTGGCGGCGGGGACGATGGCGGTGGCCTACGCGCAGTTTCACTGGAAGTTCGCGCTCACGAGCCCCCGGCTCTTCCCCATCGTCAACGGGGGAGAGCTGGCGGTGCTCTACGGGCTGGTGTTCTTCTTCCTGTTCGCGCACGGCCCTGGTCCGTGGTCGCTCGACGCGCGCCGGCGCGCAGCCCCCAAGGCGTCGGACGCAGCGCGACCCTAGCGCGGCTCAGCCCACCGCGGGCGGCGGGATGCTCCAGCTCATCCCCCCGCTGCCGGTCGCCGGCGCGGGCGCGGCGTCGTCCTCAGCGTCGCCGAGGAAGTCCAAGAGCTCGGTGCGCCGCGCTTGCGCGTCCGAGCGCCCCAGCTCGATGAGCCGGCGCGCGAAGTCCCCGTCGAACAGCATGTAGCTGGCGAGATCGGCGTCGTCGCCCGCCCCGACGTCCAGCAGGCTGAAGAGGCGCCGCGCCAGCGGCGAGCCGCCTCGCAGCTTGCCCGAGCGGAGCTGCTCGGCCGCGAGGGCGCCGATGCCCTCCGTGGGCCGCACGGTCATCATCTGGATGGGGCGATAGGTGTGGCCTCCGCGGCGCGCCGCCCCCTCGTTGAGCTTGGGGACGAACTGCTCGCCGAAGGCCGCTTCACCGCTCGCCATCAGGTCGTTGAGGAGGCCGATCATCCCGACGTCGTTGTCCAGGTGATCGAGCAGCAGGGCGTTCATCATCTTGCCGAGCAGGTAGGTGGCGCCTGGCATGGCCTTGTCCGCCGCGCGGTAGTCGATGTGCGGGACGCCGCGGACGAGCCGCGAGGTGCCGACCACGAGCACGTGCGTGGCCCCGAGCCGGATGGCGGGCGCGATGGGCGTGTTCTGGCGTACGCCGCCGTCGACGTAGAGCTGACTTCCGATGCGGACCGGCGGGAACAGGAGGGGGATGGCCGCCGAGGCGAGCACGTGCTGCGGCCCGATGGGAGCGGCCCGGATGAGCGTGCGCGGCGGCGCGCGCGTGGGGAGCGCCGTGCTGGGGCTGGTCTGCATGAAGATGACGGTGCGCCCCGTCATCACCTCGGTGGTGCTGACGCTCAGGGCGCTGAGCAGGCCGCTGCGGAGCGAGCGGGTGATGGCGCGCCATGGGATCTCTCGCTGCACGAGCTCCGTCATGGGCGAGACGTCGAAGACGCCCGTCCCCTCGCCCCCGCCCAGCAAGAGCCGCGGCAGGCTGAGCGCCTGGCGGACGCCGAAGCCGAGGACCTGCTCCATCGCCAGGCCCCGCCAGAGATCGATGAGGCGCCGCACCCCGAGCACTGGATCGGCCAGGTGCGCGGCGAGGTAGCCGCTGTTGATGGCGCCGACGCTCGTGCCGCACAAGATGTCCACGCGCGGGGGGGCGCCGCGGAGCTGGGTCAGCTCATCGAAGAGATACGACAGGACCCCCGCCTCGTAGGCGCCGCGCGCGCCGCCGCCCGAGAGGATGATCGCTAGCCGGCGCTGACGGGGCTCATTCACGAGGGCTAGGTGTTAGCGAAGATCGAGCGCAGCGTCACCGACAAGCTCGCGGGCCCTCGATCTTCAGTCGAGCTCGTCGTCGTCGGTGCTGGCCTCGGCCTCCACCTGCGCCATGAAGGCGGTGACGTCGCCGAGCTCCGCGTCGTCGTCGACGCTGGGGAGCGGCGGCGGCGCCCCGCGGAGCGCGATGACCACGGGCCGCCGGTAGAAGCGCGCGCGGAGCCGCTCGTCGCGGATGGACCCAGCGAGCTGCTCGACGAAGCGGGCGGCGCGCTCGCGCATCTCCCCGGCGTCGGGCGCGCCGGCGGTGCTCAAGGTCTCGCAGCAGAGGGCGCGCGTCTCGAGGGCGTACTCGGAGCCCTTGATGGCCTCGATGGCGCCGAGCGCGGTCGTCGCGAGCAAGATCCCGATGTGGTGCTCGCCGATGTCCACGCGCGCCGCCGCCTCCACGGCCATGGCGTAGAAATGAAAGGCGACGTAGGCCTGCGCTTCGGCGCTCTGGCGCGCGTCGAAGGCGTGCATCACGGCCGCGCCAGAGTCGCCGTTGGCGCGCGCCAGCAGGGCCCGCAGGACCTTCTCGTGCACGGAGTCGTAGGCGCTCTCGGTGACGGCGGTGAGCGCCCCCGCGTCTCCGACGAAGGTGCTGGCCTCGTCGAGCTGTCCCATCTCCAGCAGGGTCTCCGCCGTGGCCAGCAGGGTGTCCGCTCGCGAGTCCTGATCCGCGAAGCGCTCGTGGGCCTCGCGGGCGTGCTTCAAGTAGGCCTCGGCGCGGGGGTAGTCCCCGAGCCGGGAGTAACACTGCCCGATGTTGGAGATGGTCTTGGCGATCTGGAAGCGCCCACCAATCTCCAGATCGATACGGATGGCGTCCTTGGCGAGGGCGATGGCGTCTTCGAACTGCCCGAGGACGAAGAGCGCGAAGCCGAGGGAGTTCTTCGCGCGCGCCTCGAGCCTCCGGGCGCCCTCCTTGCGGAACACGGCGATGGCCTCGACGTGGGCCTCGACGGCCTCCTGGACGCGGCCCACGCGGCGCAGCAAGGTGCCTCGCGTCCGCAGCACGTCCGCGCGGAGCCGCGGGGGGACGCTGGGGCGCGCCGCGATCTCCAAGGCGCGGTCACACGCCGCGAGCGCGCCCTGCATGTCGCCGAGGTCGCGCAGCATCTCGGCGGTGAGCGCGAGGCACTGCACCGACAGCAGATCGAGCTGGTGCTCGCGCGCCAGCCGCTCGGCCTGCTGCGCGTTGCTGAGGCCGCGCGCCAGGTGCCCGCTGTCGAATTCCCAGCGCGCGGTGCGCAGCAGCGCGAGCGCCGCCCAGTAGGGGCTGCCGCTCTGGAGCGCGAGCTGCCGCAGCGCCTTGAGGTGCCCCAGCCGCTCACGCCACCGCCCTTGATCGCGGCAGGTCGCCTCCAGCGCCTCGTGGACCTCGAGCAGGCGCAGATCTTCCGGGGGTAAGAGGGCGACGACGCGGCGCAGGTAGCGCACGGCCAGCGCGATCTGCTGGCTCTTACGGGCGGCCTCGGCGGCGTCCAGGTAGAGCCGCGCGGCCTCCCCCTTGACGTTGCCTCGCGCGAAGTGGCGCGCCACGATGGCGGCGCTCAGCCCGCGGGCCAGGGGGGTGATCACGAGCAGCTCCGCCAGGGCGCGGTGCATTCGCACTCGGCTCGTGCGCTCGAGCGCGGCGTAGGCGACGTCGCGCGTCAGCGGGTGTCGCACGTCCAGCAGCTCTCCGCGTTGGTCGCACAGCCCCCGCGCGGCCAGCCGCGTCAAGGGCTCGTCGACGGGCTGCTGGGCCAAGGTGGCGAGCTCTCGCGCCGTCAGCGGACCCCCGGCGACGGCCAGCCAGTCGATGGGGGCGCGCTCCTCCGCGGGGAGCTCGTCCAGCCGGTCGGCGATGAGCTGCTCGAGGGTGCTCGGGAGCTCTCCCGCGAGCTCCGCGCCGCGCTCGGTGCGCACGAGCTCCTGGGCGCCGTCCGGGCCTTCGCGGAGCTCGAGCGCTCCGCGCTCGAGCAGGGTGTCTACCATCTCCAGGAGGAAGAAGGGGTTGCCCGCGGCCCGGGGCAGCAGATCTCCGCAGACCTCCGCGACGCCGCGGGTGGCCGCCAGGCGCGACTGCATCAGCCGAAGCTGGTTGTCCGCGGAGAGGCCGCTCAGCTCGATCCGCACCAGGCCGTCGATGAAGGCCGTGACGCGATCTTCCGGGCGCGTCACCAGGATGGCCAGCAGCGGGATGGGATCATTGCGGCGCACGAGCGCGCTGATGAGCTCCAGGCTGGGGCGGTCGCACCACTGCAGCCCCTCCACGATGACCACCAGGGGCGCTTCGGCGGTGGCGCGCGCGAAGAAGCGCCGCAGGCCAGCGCCGATCAGCTTGCGCTGGAGCGCGACGTCCGCCTCATCCGTCGCCACCGGGAGCAGGCCGATGGCCAGCTCGCTGAGCCGCTCGACGATGTCTTGCCCGAACCGACCCGAGAGGAAGGGCCCGAGCAGCGTGCGGATGGTGTCTTGCGCGCGCTCGAGCTCCCAGCCGAGCTGCACCCCGCTGAGCTCACGGACGAATTCTGCGACGCTCGCGAAGGGGAGATCGGACCGCGCGGGGGAGGCCTCGATCCTCAGGACGCGCGCCTCGGCGGGCAGCTCGGCCAAGAACGCGCTGATGAGGGCGCTCTTGCCGATGCCCATCTCACCGTAGACGACCCGCGCCGTGACGCGGCCGAAGCCGCGCTCGCCCTCGCGGGTCATCGCGTGATGAAACGCCGCCTGGAGATCGGCGAGCTCGGCGTCGCGCCCGACGAGATCCCTCGGCAGCATGGCGAGCTCCGCCAGCTTCTCCTCGCGCGTCAGCGGCCGGACCAGGGAGTAGGCCCGCATTTGGGCGGGCAGCTCCAGGGCCTGGGCGGACGGGATGTCGAGGCTGGGGGCGTCACCCCAGACGAAGTCCCGCCGGACGAGCCGGTAGATGCCGCCGGCGACCCACGTGCCGCCAGGGGGCGCCGAGCGCCCGAGCAGCGTGGCCAGCTCCTCCGCGGGGCGCTGCAGCTCGTGCTGCCCGAGGTTGCCGTGCTTGTCGCGCGTGCCGCTCGCGATCCCTCGGACGATGCCGACGCTCGCGGAGAGGGGGATGGGCAGGTCGTCCGAGGCGCCCGCGATGGCCTCGTGGACGTCCACCGCGAGCCACGCGGCGTCGAGCGCCGCGCGCCCCGGGTTGGAGAGCAGCCCGACGACCGCGTGCGCCGCCGGGCTGAACGGGGCGGCGGCGCCCGCCCCCGCGCCGGTGGGCTCCCACGCCCAGCGTGCGCCGCGCTTGTAGGCGATCTCCCCGATGGTGGTCCGGAGCTGCTCGGCGAAGCGCGCGGTGTTGGCGGTGCCCAAGAGCACCTCCAGCTCGTGCAGGCCGTGGATCTGGAGCTCCAGCACGGCGACGTGGCGCACCTCGCGCCCGAGCCGCGTGCGCTTGATCCCGCCGGTGGTATGGCGCCCGGGCCCCGTCAGCTCGCTGGGCGCGTCCGCGCCCACGGACTTGGAGCCCTCCTCGGACCGCGAGGCGCTGCCCGCCGGCTCGGCGCCCGAGTCGACGACGCCAGGCGAGGTGTGCTCGCGGCTGATGAGCTGGGCGATGACCCCCTCGATGTGGTGCGCGTCGATGAGCTGATGCTCTTGCATCAAGCTGCGGCCGATCGCCGACGCGAGATCACGCGCGGTGCGGTAGCGATCTTGTCGGCTTCGCGCGAGCGCGCGCATGACGATGTCGTCCAGGGCGGGGGGGATGTCTCGCGTCGACGCGCTGGGGCGCTCGATCTGCGCCAGCCGCACCTGCTCGAGGAGCTGGTCGTCGTCGCGCTGGGTGTAGAGGGGCCGCCCCGTCAGCAGCTCGTGGAAGACGACCCCGAGCGAGAAGACGTCGGTGCGGCGGTCGACCACCTCGCCGGAGGCCTGCTCGGGGGACATGTAGGCGGTCTTGCCCTTGAGCACCCCCGGCTCTTCGCGGAACAGGTTCGCCGAGGCGATCCCGAAGTCTGCGATCTTCACCGAGCCTTCGTA
>CAUJEM010000018.1 GCA_963169915.1 Myxococcota bacterium | reverse complement strand
AGCACGGCGTCGTCCGAGCCCTTCACCAGCGCCACCCGCGGGCTCAAGCAGCCGCGCTGATCGAACACGCTGACGTCGCGCGCGAGCTCGCGCGCCAATCGCTGGAGTTGACTGGCGGAGGAGCCGGCGGGCAGCTCGATGAGCGCGGCGCCGAGGCCCGAGCCGTAGGCGTGAAAGACGACCCCCGCGGGCAGCTCCCCCGCGACGGCGCGCAGGGTGGCGTCGCTGCCGTAGGCCCACACGTGGTCGCCGGGCAGGGGGGCGAGCTGATCGACCAAGGCGAAGGCGCCGCCGCTCGCGTCCGCGAGCAGCTGCGCGAACTCCGGCTCCCGCCTCGAGGCTCGGACCACCACGCGCGGCGACGAGGCGAGCGCCACGGCGATGGCGCGCAGCGGCGCCGTCACGACGTTGGACGAGAGCAGGACGTGCGCCGTGGGAGCGACGGGCGCGTCGGCGCAGAGCGCCTTGAGCGCCGCCACCGAGGCGCTGGTCTCGAGGTGCTGCGAGAGCGCCAGCTCGACGCTCTCCGGGCTGAGCCCGCTCGTGACCGGGAGCAGCGCCCGCGCGCGCAGGCCGAGCGGCTCCTGCGGAGCGGCGAGCTTGGCCGCCGCGCGCAGCAGCCCGAGCACCCGCTCGATGCGGCGAGAGAGGGGCTCGCGGGGGAGCGGCTCAGCCAAGCGTCAGCGCCTCCAGCGCCAGCGAGCAGCCGCGCTCCGGCGCCCCTGGGGCTCGCCCGAGCAGCTCGAGCCCTCGAGGCCCGAGCCGGACTTGATCGCGCGTGACGATGGCGACCGCCGAGTCCACGTTCGCCAGATCGATGAAGCGCGCGAGCCCGACCTCGCCTTCGGGGAGCGGGCGCAGGCTGATGGGATCGACCGCGTCCACCCGCAGCCAAGGGGGGGCTTGATAGAGCCCGGGGCTCTCCGGCAGCGCCGCGCCCAGGCGCCCTTCCCAGCACTGGCTCGACAGCTCGGTCATGCCGTACTCGCTCACGATGTTCCCGGCGTCCATCCGGAGCGCGCGCGCGACGCGCCGCGCGAGCTTGGCGGGCTCCACCGAGCGCGTGCGCCCCTTGAAGCCCCCGGTCTGCATCACCACCGTCCGCGGAGGCGTCTTGATCGTGCTGCCCGCGAGCGCGTCGGTGAGCAGGACGAGGGCGAAGGAGGTCGCCAGCACGACGAGCGGCTCCTGGCGCTCGGAGGCGATGAGCGCGGCGCGCCTCAGGCCGTTCACGTCGACGCCGCCTCCGTCGACCAGCCAGCGCCCGGCCGCCAGCGGGTCGAAGGCGGCGCCCTGCGGATCCGCCGTGAGCGCGCGCCCGTCGAAGGTCTCCATGAAGGCCTGCATCATGAAGCCCAGGCTGGAGCTCGGCGGCTGCGTCGGGCGAGGCGCGAGCGCCACGACGACGTGGCGAGACACCCCTGGCACGAGCAGCGCGCGGGCGCCGAAGCGCAGGCTGAGCTGCCGGTAGGTCTCGGTGGTGCGCAGCGGGTGCACGCTGCGCGCTGCCTGCGTCGTGCCGCTGCTGATGAAGCGCGCGGCGTCCAGCTCCGGCGGGTGCACCGCCACCCGCGTCAGCCGGAAGGCGTCCGTAGGGACGGCGGGGAGGGACGCGAGGCCACTCAGCGTGGCACCCCTGGCCTCCACGAGCCGCCGATAGCCGGGGATGTGCTCGGCCTGGAAGCGCGCGATGTCACAGGCGAGCTCTTCGAAGCCCTCCGTGGCCTCGCCCTCGGCGCCGGCGAAGGCGAGCACGCGCGCGTGGAGCGCCTCCGAGCGCTCGAGGAGCTGGCTCACGCGAGGCCCTCCAGGGCCGTGTCCAGCGCCTCGTCGAAGGCGTCGAGCAAGTGTCCATGGACGATGAGGGGCGGCGTGAGCACCAGCACCTCCCGCTGGCCGCCGCCGGTGGTCGTCAGCCAGCCGCGCTCCAGCAGCCGCTGCATGAGCCGCGCGGCCACGCCGCGCCCACCCTCGAGCTCGATGCCCGTCATGAGCCCCACCCCGCGGATCTCACGCACGCGCGCGCCCAGCCTCGCGCGCAGCGCGCCGCGGTGGGCGTCGCCGAGCGCCCGGGCGCGCGCGGGTAGCCGCTCGGCCTCCAAGACGCGCAGCGTCGCGAGCGCGGCGGCGCACGCGAGGGGCGCGCCAGCGAAGGTGGACGTGTGCGTGACCTCCGCGTCTCGGCGCCACGCTTCCATCACCTCCGCGCGCCCGAGGCACGCGCTGATGGGCAGGCCCCCGCCCAGGCCCTTGCCGAGCACGACGAGATCCGGCTCGGCGCCGTCCTCGAGGCCACGCAGCCAGGCCCCGCTGCGCCCGAGCCCGGTCCAGATCTCGTCGGTGACGAGCAAGGCCCCGTGGTGATGGGCGAGCCTCCCCAGCTCCGCCAAGTAGCCGGCGGGGGGGACGAGGCAGCCGCCACGCCCGAGGACCGGCTCGATGAGCACCGCGCCGATCTCCCCGCCGGCCAAGTGATGGGCGGCGGCCTCGAGCGAGTGCTCCGCGCTGGCGGCGTCACGCGCCGGCTCGATGAAGCGGACGTGTCGCCCTTGCTGCCGAGCGAAGGGCTCCCGGTAGCTCGCCCGGAGCCCGCACGCGGCGAGCGGCGCGTAGCCAAGGCCGTGGTAGGCGCCCTGCAGCGCCAGTACGCCCGGGCGACCCGTGGCCAGCACCGCCGTCTTCAGCGCCGCGGTGACGGCGTCCGCGCCGGACTGTCCGAGCAGCACGCGCGCCCCTGGCCAGAGGCGCGCCAGCGCCGCGCAGAGCTCGAGCTTCACGTCCGAGGGGTAGAGATCACCG
>CAUJEM010000017.1 GCA_963169915.1 Myxococcota bacterium | reverse complement strand
CATCTCTGGCTTCGAGCGCGTCGCCGCGGCGTGTCCGGCTGTCGTCGGCGTCTGAGCCTCAGCGCTGCCACCCACCCCCCCCACCCCGGGCGTGGCTGGGCTTGAACCCCACCCACGCCCCAGGGGAACATGGCCGCCATGAAGCCCGAGTTCTCGACGCCGGGTGAGCTGTCCACCTTTCGCCGCATGGCCGCGGCGCTCTGGGGCAAGCCGAACCAGTCCACCATCTTCGGCTCGATGGATCTGGACGCGACGCCGCTGCTCGCCTTCTTGAGAGACCACGCGGACCGCACCGGGCACAAGCTCACCCCGACGCACCTGGTAGCCCGCGCCGTCGCGCTGACGCTCGCGCGGCACCCCGACACCAACGCCAAGGTGCGCTTCTGGGGCAAGATCGAGCGACGTCGTCGCGTCGACCTCTTCCTCCAGGTCGCCTCCGAGGGAGGGCACGATCTCTCCGGGGTGCGCATCGAGGCCGCCGACACCAAGAGCCTCGAGCAGATCGGCGCCGAGCTGCGCGGCAAGGCAGCGAAGATCCGCGATGGAGACGACGAGATCTTCCAGCGCAGCCGGGGGCTCTTTCGGAGCATGCCCTGGTGGCTGGCGCGCCCGCTGCTCACGCTGAGCGACTGGCTGAGCAACGAGCTGGGCTGGCACTTGCCGCGGCTCGGGATGCCGGCCGACGCCTTCGGCAGCGCGATGATCACGAGCGTGGGCATGTTCGGCATCGACACCGGCTTCGCGCCGCTCTTCCCGCTCGCGCGCTGTCCGCTCTTGGTGCTCGTCCCAGAGATCAAGCAGCGCCCCTGGGTGGTCGAGGGGCAGGTCGTGGCGCGGCCCATCTTACGCCTCTGCGCCACCTTCGATCATCGCATCATCGACGGGTACCACGCCGGGAAGCTGGCCCGGGAGCTGCGCGGCCTGCTCGAGCGGCCGGAGCTCCTGCTCGTGTCAGCGCCTTAGCGCCAGGCTGGCGTCGGCGCTCCACATCAAGGGAGACGTCCAGGCGCCGCTCCGACGCGCGGAGCGCCGCTCTCCAGCCCCAGCTTCAAGCGCAGCTCCCCGCGCTCCACGCTGAAGACGTACACCGTGTCGGCGGTGGAGTAGTAGACGTCGCGCTCGGTCAGCACCATGCCAAACTGCAGCGGGCTGCCGTCGTGGACGGCGACGTCCCAGAGACGAGCGCCCGTCCGCGCGTCGAAGGCCGCCAGGCGCACACCCTTGTTGCGTAGCAACGGGTACGGCACCACCACTCGGCGGCCGTCCATGGCCGCCATGGGCGGGGCGAGGTGCACGCGCGTCGAGAGCGGCTCCACCGCGGGGACGACGGTCTGCCAGAGGAGCGCGTCGCCCTGCACCGCGGCGACCAACGCGACGCCATCGCCGCTCGCGCGATCGCCGAGCAGGAGCGCTCGTTCGCCCTCATCGGGCACTAGAGCCCGGCAGTCCCGGAAGAGCGAAGCCCCCGGCGCGCTGCCGGAGCGGCGGTTGCGGTAGTCCCCGCAGGAGACCCATTGGTAGCCATCCGCAGCGAGGCCGCTGGCACCCAGCGATCGGCACGGGACCGTGGGGGGCGCTGCGAGAGGCTGGCCCGTCGCGAGGGTGAGGTCCTGCGCCCGGCCGGACGCCGCCATGATGCGCACGAAGCCCTCGCCCTGGCAGAGGCGCTGCGCACGGGCGCCCAGCGCGCGTGTCCACTGCAGACGTCCCGTCTTGGCGCTGTAGGCCTGCACCGTCCCCAGCTCATCGACCACGACGAAGCTGTCGGCGATGAGGGAGCGTAGGCTCATGCTCTCCGCCGCCTCCGCGGTCAGCACGTCGCTACGCCAGAGCTCCCGCCCATCCCGGCCGTCGAGGGCCGCCAGGTGGTAGGGGGAGCCGGCCTGGAGGAGGCGGATCATCCCCAAGACGTCCGCCGTGCCGTCTGCGTTGACGTCGTAGAGGAACGGGAAGTCTGCGAACGAGGTTCTCGGCGCGGCGCTGCGGCCGAGCGCGTCGTCGCGCAGCCGCGCCGCTCGCTGCTTCACCTCGCTCGGCAGCAGCCGCGCGATCAGCGACGCGGCGATCCCTATCACGGCCACCACCACCGCTGCGGCGACGGCCCACCCTGAGCTTCGCGCAGGCGCGCCGGCCCCGGGCGGCGCGGGTGGGGGGGGTAGCGACGCGCGCAGCTCCGAGGTGACTTGACAGTACGGGCAGACGACCTGGCTCACGCCAGGGGCCACCTGGAGCGAGGCCCCGCAATTCGGGCAGCGCTGAGTGACGAGGCGCGCCATTCGAGCTTCCAGGAGTATGCCACGACTCCCTTGGGGTGGGGCTGGAGCAGCGTCGGCGGTGAGGGCAGCGCTCGCCAGACACCTTGCGGCTCAGGGCCGCCGCCGTGATACCTTGTGAGCATGCGCGTGCCCAGGCGTTGGAGCTGCACCTCGGGAGCGCTCACGGCCGCGCTGCTCCTGGGCTGCGAGGACGGCGCCGCGGGGCGGGATGCCGCGGCGGGCGCCGCTGGAGCTGGCACGGCCGGCCTGAGCGCTGAGGGCGGCGCCTCCAGCGGCGGCACGGCAAGCGGGGGGACGGGCGGCAACGCGGGGCATGGTGACGCTGGACGCGAGGGCGGGACGGCGGACGCCGCTGGGCTGAGCGGCGCGGGCGGCGGCGGGGGCAGCGGCGGCGCGCTCGACCGCGAGCGAGCCGCCGAGGCGGCACGCGCCACCGCCACGGGGAGCGCCGCGTGCCGCGCCATCCCAAATTTCTATTGGGAGATCGGCGACGCCCGTGGTGCCATCGTCTCGGGGGCGGTGGGCACCGCCTTCTCGGCCTCCACGGTGGTGGGCACGGCCTCCGCGTCGAAGTTCATCTTCGGGGCCTACGTGGTGGAGCGCTTCCGGGGAGACCTCTCGCGGATGGACGCCGACGCGCTCCGAATGCTCAGCGGCTACACCAGCTTCACGTTCTCCTCCTGCGTCGGCGCCGCCACGGTGGAGCGCTGTTTCACGGCGGGGAACAACGGCTCGCTCGACGTGGCGAACGTCGGGCGCTTCTACTACGGCGGCGGGCATCATCAGCGCTACGCGCTGGAGCTAGGCCTCGGTCCTCTGGACAACGCCGGCCTCACCGCGGCGGTCAAGCAGGTGCTCGGACCGGAGCTGGATTTCAGCTACGGCTCGCCGCAGCTCGCGGGCGGGGTCCGCGCCTCCGCTGCAGGCTACGCCGGCTTTCTCCGCAAGCTCCTCTCGGGAGCGCTCGCCCTCCGCCAGCATCTTGGCGAGGCGCCGGTCTGCACCTTGCCCAGCGCTTGCCCCACCGCGGCCTACAGCCCGGCCAGCGACGCCTGGCACTACTCCTACGGGCACTGGGTGGAGGACGACCCGGTGAGCGGCGACGGCGCCTTCAGCAGCCCGGGCGCCTTCGGCTTTTACCCGTGGATCGACGCGAGCAAGACCTACTACGGCGTGCTGTCGCGCAGCTCACTCGCTGCGGACGCCTACCTCAGCTCGGCCCGCTGTGGGGCTGAGCTCCGCAAGGCGTTCGTCTCCGCGCAGGCCCGACCATGACGTCTCGAGCACCGTCCAGGAGGCCAGCATGAGCGGCAAGCCGATCGACGTGGTGGGGGCAGGGCTGGCGGGCTTGGTCGCCGCCATCAACCTCGCGCGCGAGGGCTTCGAGGTCACCGTCCATGAGCGCGGCAAGCAGCTCGGAGGGCGCCCCTCGGTCCGCCCGGATCCTGCGGGCTCGCCCTTCCAGCTCGAGCGGCTGACCAACTTCATCGGCGTCGACATCAGCGGCGCCTGTCAGCTCAACCGGCAATTTTCCCTCGTGCTCTGGGGCAAGAAGCGGTCACTGGCGTATCGCCCCGGCATGGAGACCTACATGGTGGAGCGGGGCGCGCGTCCCTCGTCCCTCGACACCCTGCTGCTGCGCGAGGCAGAGCGCGTGGGGGTTCGCGTGCGCTACGGCAGCAGCTTCGACTCACGACGCCAGTTCTCCGAGCTACCTCCGAACTCCATCATCACGGTGGGCCTGGAGGAGGACGGCTATGGCAACCTGGGGCTGCCCATCGTGCCGCTCTCTGGCTACTACGCGCGCGGCAAGACCCAGCGTCAGGAGCCCGAGGTGTGCCTCTACTTCGACGACTACACGCGAGACTATGGCTTTACGAGCAACATCAACGGCTGCAGCTTCGCCTTCCTCATCGTCACGCGCGGCCGCATGGCCGCCGATGCTCCAGAACGGTTTCGCCGCCAGGCCGAGGCTACCAGCGGCTACCGCTTCTCGGCGTGGCAGACCTTCGAGGACGCCGTCCTGCCCCACGCCTCGGCGCGCGCCCCCAGGCTGTACTTCCAAGACAAGATCTTGGCGGGCTCTGCCTGCGGCATGATGGACCCCATCTTGTACTTTGGAATGCTCGGCGCCATGGTCAGCGGCAAGATCGCCGCCAACGCCGTCACTCGGCCGCGGCTCGCGCAGCAGCAGTTCCGTCAGGCGCTCTCGGGCTACCCGCGCGCTTGGCGCACCAAACGGCTCCTGGACGGCCTGCCCTCAGCGACGCGGCGCCGCGCGCTCTGCACGGCGCTCACCGCGCTCGGGCACGCCCCCGCGGCGCTCCAGCGGCACGTGTGGGCGTCGTTCGTCCCGGGCTATGGCACCTTCGGTTGAGCCACGGTGAGAGTCCTCGTCGTCGGTGCGGGGATCGCTGGGCTGACGGCGTTGCACACGCTGCGCGAGGCCGGCGTGGACGCCGTCGCCCTCGAGGCGCAGCCCGTGGCCGGAGGACGCCTGCGGAGCGAGCGGCGCGCGGGCTACACCCTCGAGCTCGGAGCGCAGTTCTTCTTCCGTGGCTACCGCGCCACCTTCGCCCTGTGTGAGCGTCTCGGGCTGCTCCCCGAGCTGCGTGCGGTGCCGCGAAGCGCCGCGCTCTACCAGAGGGCCACCCTCTACCCCATCGAGGGCGCACCGAGCTGGCGCCGGCCCTGGCTCTCCCTGGAGCGCGCGCGGGCGTTCGCGCGCGCGCACCGCCACGCGCTGCGACGGCTCCCGCGGCTCGTCCCCACGCTGCTGCGCCACCGAGCGCGGCTCACCTTCACCGACCAGCGCTCGCTCGCGCAGCTCGATCACGACTCCTTCGCGGTCTACGCCCGGCAGCACCTCGGTGAGGCAGCCCTCGAGCAGCTCTTGCAGCCACTCGTCTCGGCCATGACCCTGGGGGAGCCCGAGGACGTGAGCGCTCGCTATGGCATGGTGCTCGTGCGGGCGGCGCTCGGCGGGCTGTTCACCTTGGAGAGCGGCGTCAGCACCCTGACCCAGCGTCTCCACGAGCGTCACCGGGAGCGCGTCGTGCTGGGCACCCCGGTGCGACGGATCGCCTTTCGCCAGGGACGCGCCGTCGGCGTGGAGACCGATCACGGCTTGCACGAGGCGGATCACGTGGTCTGCGCGACCACGGCCAGCGCGGCGTCTAGGCTCTTACCCTCGCTCTTTAGCCCCTTGAAGGCGCTGCTCGCGGCCGTCACCTACAGCAGCTCCACGCAGCTCTTCGTCGGCGTGCGGGGCGCGCTGCTCCCCGCGGGGTGCTACGCGCTCGGCCTCCCGCGAGCGAGCGGCTCCTTCTACGCTGGGGTGACGGACGACGCCGTCAAGTCCCCGCACCTCGCGCCCCCCGGTCACGGCTTGCTCCACGGCTTCACCGTCGACGCGCGCGCGCCACAGCTAGCGTCGCTCCCGCACGACGCGCTGCTGCACGCGCTGACCGAGGAGCTGCGCCGCTGGCTCCCCACCCTACCCCGCGCGCCAGCCCTCACGCTCGTGCAGCGCTGGCCCGAGGCCGTCTGCCTCGCCTCGCCAGCCCTGCTGGTGCAGCGCCGGCGGCTAGGGCCAGGCTTGCACCGCGTGGTCCCTGGACTCAAGCTCGCCGGGGAGTACCTGTACGCACCCTCGGTAGAGGGCGCCGTCACGAGCGGGCTCGACGCCGCTCGGGCCATCTTGGAGAGCTCATGACCCAGCGCCCCCGCGTCTCCCGCCTCCCCTGGAGCCTCTTCACCCGCTTGGCGCTCCTCGCTCCAGCGGTCGGTGGGTGTCACGCCAGTCCATCCCCCGCCCTCGAGGTGCGGATCCACAACGCCACGGGCAGCGACCTCCGGGGCTTCTGGCTCGGCGCCGGCTCCGGCTTCGGCGGCCCTGGCAGTCGCGCCTACGGGGCCATCCTCAGCGGGGCGACGACGCCATACCGCTCTCTGAGGGCGACGTATGGCGCCTACAGCAACTACAACTTCACCACCGTGAGCGGGCAGCAGTTCGTCGGCTCCACCTTGCCCAACGAGCTGATCGGTCGGCAAGAGCTCGCGCCTGGGCGCTACACCTTCAGCGTCAGCATCGCTGGGGGGCAGCCGCAGCTCGCCGTCCGCGCGGACCCGTAGCCATCGCGGCAGAGGCGCTAGCCGGGCGCTTCCAGGAGCAGCGCCTGAAGCTCGGCGCCCAGCAGCAGATCCTCGTGCACACCGAGCACCTTCCGGCGCAGCCGCCCCTCGGCGTCGATCAGCACCAGGCTGGGGGTGCCCTGCAGCTCGTAGGCGCGCATGGTCTGAGGGATGGGGTCACCGTCAGGGCTCGGCGCGTCGATCCCTACCGGGAAGCGGACGCGGTACTCGTGCAAGAAGGCGCGCAGGGACTCCGGCTGCATGGCCTCGTGGTGCTCGAAGACCGTGTGGAGGCCCACCACCGTCAGCGGCGCACCCGCGAACAGCTCCGCCACGCGCATCGCCTGCGGCAAGCCGCGCGCCACACAGCCGGGGCAGAGCATCTGAAAGGCGTGCAGGAGCACCACCCGCCCCCTCAGGCGCTCCAGGCTCAGCGGCCGCTCGGTGTTGAACCACTCGGTCGTCGTCCAGGGTGGAGCTTGAGCGAGCCTCTTCATGACGTGTCTCTCGAGTCGACGCCGTGCTCGCGAGCGAGCAGCGACACCCGAGCCTAGCGCTCGAACCGCCCCGGAGACCACCCGAGGCGCCCCCCTCGACCCTGAGCCCACGCCCGGTCCGCAGCGCCAGCAGCGCGCCCGCGGCGCCTGCGCCAGCGCGTCGCTCCGCCCGCGACGAGAACGCGCTATCCTGGGGCGGTGCTGCGCGCCGTCACCTTCGGCCTGGCCCTGCTCACGGCGGCGGCCTGCTCGAGCAAGGAGCCTGCCTCCAGCTCGGGCGGCACCGGAGGAGGCGCGGGCGCCTTCGACGGTGGGGACGCGGGCGACGCCGCGGCCCCGGCCACGCTGGAGACCTTCGCTCGCCTCAGCGTGGCGCAGCCCACCGGCACGGACGAGCTCTGGGTGGCGGCCACTGCGCCGGAGGGGAGCGGACCGCTGCCGGTGGTCGTGTTCGCGCGGGGCAAGGGGCTCAAGGACTTGACCAACTGCGCGCCGCTGAGCGGCCCGCGAGACGCCGCGCTCGCCCGAGACACCCGCCAGCGCGCACAAGCGCTCGCGCGCCTGGGCTACCTCGCCGTCGCCGTGGCGTACCGCAACGTCGGCGACGGCGCGCCCAGCGGCGACGCCTTCAAGCCGCGTGACGAGGACGTCCTCGACGCGCGCGCCGTGCTCGCCGCGGCGCAGTGGGCGCGCAGCGAGCACCCGCGCGGCTCCGGGCGCGTCGCGTTCATCGGCACCTCCATGGGCACCTGGCCCGCGCTCTGGGCCGCCTCCACGCGACCGGAGCTCGCGGAGCTGCAAGGACAGCTCGACGTGCGCAGCGTGGTCCTCACCGGGGAGTCCGCCAGCCACCTGTCCAACGCGGCGCCGGACGCCGCGGCCCTCGGCTCGACCAACGAGTCGGAGCGCGCCGTGGGCCTGATGGGGCTGGTGCTGCGCGCGGTCGTCACCGCGGCGCGCGTCGCTCGGCTCTCGGAGGTGCGAGACGCGGACTTCCAAGCGCCCGGCGTGTTCCGAGAGCGGCTCGAGGCGTGGCTGACGCCGAGGGGGCTCGCCCTCGGACGCGCCCTGCTCACGCGACCACCCCCGAGCGCGGCCGCGCGGTGTGCGGCGGAGCGCGCCGCCGGCACCTCGGCGAGCTGCTCCACGGACTGCGCAGGCGCCGTGCTCGAGGCCGCGCTGCCGCCTGGTGCGACCAGCCTCGGCCCGTCGACGGACTGGGTCACGAGCGTCACGCTAGAGGCCTTCGGCTTCTACCAGCCACCTCGGGTGGATCCCGGGGCTGCCCCCGCCAACCCACTGCTCGCTGCGCTGCGCTCGGGCTCACCGGCGCTCGCGGTGGAAGGGCTCCTCACGCACCGTGCGCTGTCGCTGCTCAGCCAGGAAGACCCTCACGCCGACGACGCCGCGCAACAGCAGCTCATCCGCACGCTACGCGCGCTCGGCGCGACGACCCCCGACGCGCCGCAGCTCACGACGGACACGCGCGGCGCCTGCGGCCACGAGGACTACCACGATCCGGCGCGCCGCTGCGGCTTCCAGCTCATCCAGGCCGAGCTGGCGGAGGCCTTTCGAGACTAGCTCGCCGCGCGCTGTGGAGGCGCGCGCTCCGTGAGGCGCTCCTCCACGCTCAGGAAGAACAGCAGCCGCCGCCGCAGCAGCTCAGCTCCCCCCCGGGCTTGATGGCCTCGATGTCCGCAGAGGCGACGTAGTCCTCCACGCCCGAGCCAGGGAGCCAGTCCCGGATGAACTCTCGACTCTCCCGCCGCACGGTGACGGAGATGTACTGGAAGCCTGCGTCCGCGAGCAGCCGCTTCAGCTCCTCTCCCGTGACGGCGCCTGAGACGCACCCCGTGAGGGCGGCCACGTCGTTCTTCAGCGCCTCCGGGAGGGGCTGGAGGTTGACGACGTCCGAGATGGCGAGGCGCCCACCCGGCTTGAGCACGCGGAGGGCCTCGCGGAACACCGCCGCCTTGTCTGGGCTCAGGTTGATGACGCAATTGGAGAGGACGACGTCGATCTGCGCGTCACCGACCGGGAGGCGCTCGATCTCCCCCAAGCGAAACTCCACGTTGGTGGCGCCGATCTTCTGGGCGTTGGCGCGCGCCTTGGACACCATGTCCGGCGTCATGTCCACGCCGATGACGTGCCCGCGCTCGCCGACCTGGCGAGCGGCCAAGAAGCAGTCGAAGCCGCCGCCCGAGCCGAGATCCAGGATGGTCTCGCCACGGCGGAGCGAGCCCATCACCCGAGGGTTCCCACAGCCGAGCCCCAGGTTGGCGCCCTCCGGCACGGCGGCGAGGTCCTCCGCGGAGTAGCCGAGCTTCAGGCTCGCCTCTGGGCTGAACCCTCCACAACACCCCGGCGCACACGGACCGGGCGCTTCTCGAGCCACCTGCCCGTATTGCTCACGCACCACCTGGCGGATCTCATCCTTGGCTCGTTCGTTCATGGCGCTCGACACCTCCGAAGGCCGCCCAGGGTTAGCCTACCGCTCCGCGGACGACAAGCGCCTCCGCGGCGGCAGCGGAGGGCACCCCGGGGACGGCACCTCGCCAGCGCCGGCGCGGCCAGAGGCTCCCCACCGGGCGCGCTCGCCCAGGCAGCTAGCTCCTGCAGCCCCGAGCTCGCGCGGGCGCGCCAGCCGAGCTACGGGTTCCGCGCCCGGCGAGCGCACGGTAGACTCCGAGGATGTTCGAGCGCTCCTTGGCCTGCTCCGTGCTCCTACTCTCGCTCGCGGCCTGCAGCTCGGACCCTTCGACACACGGGAGCGCCGACGGTGGCGCCGGCGCGGACGGAAGCGCCGGCGGCGACGCCGCGGATCATGACGCCACCGGCGACGCGACGGACCATGACGCCACCGGCGACGCCGAGAGCGACGGCGCGTCGCCGGACGCGACCGCAGAGAGCTGCCAGGACCGCCTCCCTGCGGCCGCGGTCGTGGCGCTCGATCGTGAGGTGCGCGTCACCAATGATCCGCCAGCGCCGATGGGCATCTTCGATCCCAGCGTGGTCTACCCGGCCGGAGCTCCCGGCGGCGCGATGGCTTACTCCGCCATCAGCGCCAAGGACGACATCGCCACGCGCATCGCCCTCTCCAGCGACGGTGGGCAGACGTGGATCTACGTCGCGCAAGCCAACACCCCCCTGGCGCTGCCCAATGATCTCGGGAGGCTCATCTCCGAGGTCTCGTCGCTGGTCCTGGATCCGCTCGAGCCGGACCCCAGTCGGCGCTGGAAGCTCTTCACCCATCGCTACCTCGCGAAGGGGACGGACCTCCGGTACGACATCGGGCACATCTCCCTTCAGGTCGCCGCGGCGCCGGAGGGCCCCTGGTCACTCCCCGTGGCCAACGTCGGCTGGAGCGGCGCGAGCACCATTTCCTCCGAAGGGGCGCGCTTTCTCGCGCAGGACGCCCCGGCGCTCACGGACTGCGTTGCCTTTACGGAGCCGTCTGCGCTCGCCCTCCCGGACGGGACCCTCGCGCTGGCGCTGGGCTGCGTCTCGCTCACCCCCACCAGCTCCATCCGAGTCGTCTTGCTGCGCTCCACGGACCACGCGCTCACCTGGAGCTACGCTGGGCTGCTCGTGCCCGCCACCGACGCGCCATGCCTCGGCCGCACGCCTGGCGCGACGCGCGCCAACGCCGCGGAGCTGTTCGCGGCAGGGGGGAAGACCTGGCTCTCCGTCAGCCCCGAGCACCCCGCCCTCGGCTACCGCGGCTGCGCCTTCGTCGAGGTGACGGAGCTGTCGACCGCTACCCTCGCCCGCGACCGACACGGCGCCCCAGCGGTGACGGCGCTGCTCACGACGCCCAGCGATCAGTTCGCTGGCGCCTGCGCCTACGCCGAAGGCGCCGCCGAGCCGCGCGCGATGATGTCCGTCGCCTTCGTGACGGACCCACGCATCTTTAGGATCGTTCGCGGGGAGGTCACGCTCACACCATGACGGCAGCCGCTCCAGTCCGTCGAGCGGCGCCGCCGGCGCCAGCGTCCGCAGCGCCGCTGGCGGGCTACGTGGGAGGGCGCCGCGCTGATGGCTTCGCTGCGGCCGCGAGGCTACGGTCTCGAAGGACCTCCTGGTCGAGGAGCACGTCATGAGCTCCATCTTGCACATCGACGCGCTCACCCTGGGCGCGGGCTTCTTCGTGCTGATGCTGCTCGCGGGGTGGGCCGGCGCGGCCATGGCCGCCAAGCACCCGCCCCGTGCGGGGCAAGAGGAGAGCACGCGGATCGAGGACGCCTGCATCGCCTTGTTCGCGCTCCTGCTCGCCTTCTCCTTCTCGGGCGCGGCAGACCGGTACGAGCACCGCAAGCAGTACCTGCTCGACGAGGCCATCGCCATCGGCGATTTCGCCACCACCGCCTCCATGATCGAGGGCCCCTCCGGGCGGGCCATCCACGAGGAGCTGCGTCGCTACGTGGAGTTGCGCCTGCAATTCGGGCGCGTGCACATCGACGCGCCGGAGATGCAGGACGTCACCGCCCAGAGCCGCGCCAGCCAGCAGAAGATCCTGGAGGCGCTGCGAGCCGCCATCGCAGACAAGCAAGCCCCCACGCTGCACACGCCGCTCATGAACGGGTTCAACGGCGTGACCATGACGCACGACCGCGCCTACTACGGCAGCAAGAACCAGGTGCCGGACACCATCATCGTCTTGCTCATCCTGTTCGGCCTGGTCAGCGCCTTCATGGTGGGCCGCTCGGGTCACAAGCACGGCAAGCTCACCTCCACCATGACGCGCATCGCCGTCTACACCGTGCTCGTGACGGCCGTCTTCACCGTCACCATGGATCTCGAGCAGCCCCACCGAGGCCTCATGCGCAACCCGCAGGCCTCGCTCGTCGATCTCCTGGCCTCCCTCCAGCAGCCCTGAGCCTCACCGGCTGGTGCAGCGACAGCCCGGCGCCGGCTGGGAGCCGAAGGTGCCCGAGCTCGTCTCCGTGACGGTAGGCGTCTTGACCGAGCGCGCCCAGACGCGGAGGGAGCAGCCGCCGCCCTCGGTGACATCCACGCCGATGTCGGCCGAGATCAGCGCGCCGTCCCGGGCGTAGGTCTTCTCCAGGTTGCCGGGCTGGTGCAGCGCGTCCACGTCCGCGTCGCTGACCTCGAAGCCGAAGCCCAGGGCGTCGCGCAGCGCCACGAGCGAGCGCACCACCTCCGCGCGACAGCTCCCCTGAGCGCGGGACTCCGCCGTGAGCTTGCCCTTGGGCTCCGACGCCAGCGTACAGCCCGGGGCGACGCTCAGCGCGAGCGCCGCGAGCCCCCGACAGAGCCAGCTCCTGCGGCGGGCGACCCACTCCAGGGAGCGCCCTTGGGGCTCCAGCGTCCATGTCCGACGTGAGGGCTCCCACCTGCGGCAGCTCATCAGCGATGACGCTACCCGAGCTCTCTGCAGCCTTCAAGCGCGGGGAGCGCGCGCTCGAAGGCGCCGCGCACGCCGCGTGCACGGTTCGGAGCCCAGCGCACCTCGCACCAGCAGCCGGCGGCGCGCACCGCGCGGGCTCCCTGCGCAGCGCAGCCGCCGCGCTCAGAAGTCGTAGGAGGCGTCCAGGCGCAGCGGGAACTCCACGGGCTCGCCGTTGGCGAGGTTGCCGCTGGCCGCGCCGCGCGTGTCGACGAAGCGGTACGTCCGACCGGACAGCGGCCAGGAGATCTCGGGGTCCGCCGGGCGGAGGTTGCTCACCTGGTTGTCCACCAGCTCGAGGCAGGCCGTGGCCTCCGACCAGAAGTACATACCGTCCACCACGTTGCGCGCCACGCGGTACGGTGAGGGCCCCCTCACCAGAAACCCGGCGCGGAAGAGCTGGTTGTCCTCGATGACGTGCGTCTGGCTGGCCGCGGGCGCGCCTCCGACGTCGTAGTAGTAGATGCCGTAGAGCCCGTTGGCCGTCCCCCGCGACATCCGGATGCGGTTTCGCCGGATGACGTTGCTGGTGTTCCGCCAGAAGCCGATGGGGCCGTCGGTCTGTCGGCGCGTCGGGGCGCCCTGGTCGCAGTCGTTGTCCTCCACCCAGACGTTCTTCCCCCCCGTGTTGATGACGTCCCCGCCGTAATTCTGAAAGAAGCGGTTACGCCGGATGAGGATGTCGCGATCTCTTCGTCGGGGCCCCTCGATGTCGACGCCGAACTGCGGCGCGGCCCCGTTGGTGTCATGGAGGAAGGAGTCCTCGATGAGCACGCGCTCACCGCCCACGATGGACACGCCTTGTCGGCCGTTGTTCGCGAGCTCCGCGTGGTGGATCCACACGTCCGTGGTGGACAGATCCTCGGCGGGGCTGGCGTCCGCGACGATGAGCACCCCGTCACCGATCATGTCTTCGATGACCACGTGGCTCAGCTCCACGCGCGCGCTCTGCTTCTCCACGCACACCCCGTGGCCCTCCACGTCCACCACGCCGCCCGAGAGGGAGACGCCGGGGGGCCAGCGGTGCGCCGCGCGATCCCCGCGCAGGCGCCCCCCGGTGATGAGCACGTCGTGCTGCCCGAAGATCCGCACCATGCAGTAGTAGGGGGTGCTCGTGGGCTTGAGCGCTAGCACCGCGTCCGCGTGCAGCTCCAAGGCGAACTCACTGGGGAGCACCAGCCCGCCGGTGTAGTCCGCTCGATCGTCCGTGCCGATGCCGTAGGTGCCCGCCGGGAGCACCAGCCGGTGATGGCCGTTGGCCTTGGCCCACTGGATGGCCTGGTTGAGGCCCTCGGTGGTGGCGCTGGGGTGGGTGCCGTCGAGGGAGACGCCCCAGCGCTCGGGCTCGAGCTGGACCGCGGAGGCGCCGAGCCGTGGTCTGGCAGGCTCTGGGGGTCGCGTGGGGACGGCGATGCCACAGGGGCTCGCGGGAGGGGTCTCCGCGTCGTGCGCGGCGTCCGCGGCAGCCCCGCCACCCTCGCCCGACGGAGAGCAGCGCGCCGAGGCTGCGACCAGGCACCCCAGCACGAGCCACCCCGACCACGCCGCGCGCGACCGAGGCGCCCGACGGTGCGCACGCGTGCCGCTCATGGTGGCGCGCAGATGACGACGGAGTCGATGAACAGGTCCTCCGGATCGTAGCTCGGGTTGGTGTCCGCTCCGGCGGTCCACGGGGTGTCGGGGAACACCGCGAAATCCATGTAAGCGCGGAAGCCACGGCGCAGGCCCTCGGCGAATTGCGCTGCGGTGACGTTGCCCTTGAAGCCCTTGGACTCTGCGGTGTCCTCGCGCAGGAGCGCCCGCGCGGCGCCCGGCGCGTCCCGATAGTAGTAGCGAACGGCGGCGGCGTCTGCGTCCCACTCCACCTCCCAGACGTGGTACGCCGCCGTCAGGCTGGGAAACTGGAGGAGCGGCCCCTGCGCGTGGTACTTGGCGCCAGCGCCAAAGTGCGAGGTGACGAAGAAGCTGTCCGGCGGCCCCTCGACCCCCTTCTTTTCATCCCAAGACATCTCGATGAGGTCGAGCTCCACGTAGAGGTCGCCGCCCTCGGTGTTCCTGGCCCACAGCGCCGGGAAGACGCCGCGTACCGGCGGCGCCATCTTCGCGTGAAAGGCCATCAGCCCGTGCGACGGCGCGTAAGCGTTCACGCTCTTGAGCCAGGCACCCGAGTAGTAGTTCTGCCCCGCGCACTGGGTGGGGTGCTCCGGTGCCGCGCGGTTGGCGCGGGGATCTTCGCAGTGGCGCATGGACGAGAGCACGAGCTTGCCCTCCGCGACGCGCGCGTTCTCCCGGCGCATCCTCGTGAGCTGGGTGAAGGTGCCGCCGCCGGGGCCTTGATCGGTGACGTTCCACTTCGCGCCATCCATGCTGGTGCCGTCGAAGTCATCGCGGAACACCTCGTTCGGGAAGGCTGCGGGGCAGCCGAAGACGACGTCGCCCGCGTCCGAAGCGGCGCCGTCGAGGGCGGCGTCCACGCTTCCGTCGAGCGCGGCGTCGCCCGTCGTAGCGTCCAGTGGACTGGCGTCCGACCCGCCGCCATCCCCAGGCGCCGCGGCGTCCTCCTGCGCGCTGGCGTCCGACCCACCACCGTCCGCGGGCGCCGCGGCGTCCTCCTGCGTGGTGGCGTCTGCGGAGGCGTCGCCCCTCGCGCCCCCACCGTCACTCGTGCTCTCCGCTCCACAGCCCGCCGCCAGGTGCAGCACCATCACCCCAACCAGCGCCCTCGGCCACATGCGGGGTAGGGTACACCGCTCTCCCCCGCGCAAGCAAAGCCACCCTCCTCCGCGCCGGTCCTTCCTCCTCGAGTCGCTCGGGGGGGCTCCTAGACTCACCGCGAACGAACAGGGTATCGCGGAGGCGTCGTGCTCGCCGCTGCGCGCCGCGGGCACCGTCAAGCCCTCACGCTAGCCGTCCCCAGAGGCCAGGAGTCTCGATGCAGTCCTCGAGTCATCCGCCGTTTCCCCCGGCTGGAGCGCCGACTCTCGGGGCAGCGCCCCAGCCCCAGCCACCGAAGCGACGGGGACCGAGCCTCCTGCTGCTCCTGCTCCTCTTCGGGGGCGTCGCGGCGCTCCTCGGGAGCTGCGCCGTGCTGGGCCTCATCGGGCTCGTGGCCTTCACGGACTCGACCGCCCCCAGCGGCGCCAGCCTCACGCCGAGCGCTACGGCGCGCTCCAGCGCTGCTGGGAGCAGCTACGAAGCGCTGTTCCAGGGCCCCTCCGTGTTCTCCCTGGTCGCCAGCGGGGACGACCTGCTCTTTCCGGAGACGGAGCAGGGGCTCGTCTGGAGGGTGGCTGCCGGGCAGGCGGGCGCCAGCGTCGCGGCGCGGCTCCCTGCGGGCTTTCGCGCTCTGCGCGTTTGGTCGGACGGCCAGCGTCACTAGGCCTACGCCGAAGGAGCGTCGAGCCGCGGGCTGTTCCGCTTGACGCTCGATGGGGTCACACCTCCTCGGCAGCTCACGGAGGCGGACGTCTCCCTCGAGCCGCAGTGCCTCGCCTTCGATCCCTCCACCCCTGGGAACGTCTACTGGCTGGAGTACCGGGGTGACCGAGATTCCAGGCGCAGCGACGTGGAGCTGAACCCAGCGCGGCCGCTCGTCCTCCCCGGCCTCGACGATGGCGGGCGCCCGCTTCCCCTCGTGGCGGAGAGACCCGGGGTAGACACCGACACCGTGCGCACCCGCTATTATAGCTGCGTCGCCGCCGATGAGACGCATCTCTACTACTCGGCGCGCGAGCGGGACGCGCGCTCCTTCGGCCTGCTCACCGGCAGGGACCTGCTCGAGGTCTACGCTCGCAAGAAGGGCACCTGGGAGACCACTCGGATCGGCAACGGCACGTGCCTGGATCTGCTGGTGGACGACGGCTCCCTCTACTGTCGCACCGCGACCTCGCTGCTGCGCATCCCCAAGACCGGGCCCGGTGGGACGGAGCTCTGGTCCCGTAGTGGGTCTGGAGGGCCGCTGACCACGCGCGCCCTCGCGCGCGATGGAGAGTGGCTCTACCTTGGGGTCGATCAGGATGGCGAGCGGAACGCGGGGTTCATCTTGAAGCTCTCGACGCGTGGCGGCGCGCCCACGACGGTCGCCAAAGGCCTCTGGGGGCTCAAGGCCATCGCGGTGACCTCCACCCACGTGGCGTGGGCCCAAGGCCCTGGCGGCAGTCGGCCAGGCGGGGTCTATCGCGTGGCCAAGCCCTGACCAGGCCTGCGTGGCACGCCGGCACCTCGGCGCGACAGGGCCAGCGCCATCATGACCCGCAGCTCACGGCGCGGCGTCGGTGCTCACCGGGACGAAGCCCGCGCCGCGGAGCGCTCGCTGCCCTTCGGGCGAGCGCACGAAGTCCACCCAGGAGCGCGCCAGCTCCGGCTGCGGCGCACCCATCACGACGGCGATGGGGTAGTCCGCCACCACGTTGAGCGCCGGCGGGAGCGTCACCACGGTGACGCCCTCACCCGCTGCGAGGGCGTCCGTCCGGTACACGAGGCCCGCCTCTGCCTCCCCCAGGCTCACCTTGGTGAGCACCTGGCGCACGTTGAGCTCCCGCGAGACCACCTTCGCCTCGATGCGCGCAGGGAAATCCGCGCCCAGCGTGGCGCGCGCCCGCTCGAAGATCTGTAAGCCGTAGCGTCCGATGGGCACCTCGGGCGCCCCCAGGACGATCCTCGCCGCCTCGGGCAGCTCCGCCAGGCTCCGGACCCGCCCCGCGGCCTCACGCGAGACGACGATCACCGGCTCATTGCGGGCGAACACCACCGGCTGCGTCACGCGCTCGGCGCGGACCAGCTCCTGCATGTGCCGCTGGTCCGCGGAGGCGAACACGTCCACCACCGCCCCATGCTCGACCTGCGCGCGCAGCTCTTGCGTGCCGGCGAAGTTGAAGCTCAGCGTCACGCCCGGGTGCGCGGCCTCGAACTGCCGCCCCAGGTTGGTGAACACCTCTCGCAGCGAGGCCGCGGCGAAGACGACGAGCCGCGTCTCACGCGCGGCCGGCGGCTCCGCGCGTCGGCAGGCGCCGCTCATGAGCGTGAGCGCTAGCAGCGTCAGGAGAAGGGTGCGTCGGGCCAGCATGCGCGCTCCTTATGGCACCTTCTGCTCCGGGGGACGGCCAGAGAGCCCCCAGAAGGCGCTGAGCCGCGTGAGCGCGCCCCAAGACCAGCGCTCTCGAGGTGCCTCGAGCGGCGGGACGTCGTAGCGCGTGAGGTAGCTCGCGACGCTCGCGGCCAGGAACGGCGCCGGCCACCACTTCATCGCGACCGCTCCACCTTGAGAGCCACCGGCGCGAACATCCCGCGCGCCCCGTCCTAGCCACAGCCCGTCGTAGCGCGCCGCGAGCTCCAGCGCGCCGGCTTCGGCGAAGCCAGCGCCGCCGGGCGCGCGCCCCACCTCGCGCGCCTGCCCGACCAGCACCCACGCCAGCTCCGCCGTGACGCCGTACGAGCTCACCGAGGGCAGCGCGCGCCGGGGCGTCGACGGATTGCCGTCGTCGTCCCGAGAGCGCTCCTCCCGCGCCAGGGCGCCCTCGACCGTCATGCGGACCGGCCCGGCGTAGCCCACGGCGTGCCCCTCCCCGACGACGCGCGGCCCCGACACCACGATGGGGCGGAAATACGTGAAGCCGAGCGGCGTCTTGCCGACGATGCCGTCGCGATCCCGAGGGCTCTCTACCAGGGCGCCAGCGCCAAGCCGCAGGCCGTAGCGGCGCGTCCTCGACGTCGAGCCCACCCAGGCGCGCCCGAGCACCAGATCCAGCAGCGCGGTGGCGGCGGGCAGCGCGTTGTCGTTGCCGAGCGCGCTACCAGCGCCGTTGCCCACGCGCAGCGCACCCTCCAGCGGCACGCTGCGGGGGCGGAGCTGTAACCCCACGCCGACGTCCCGACGGACGCGGAAGGCGGCGACGACGGGCGCGCGGTCCGGGAACGGCAGCACGTGCACCGGCTCATGGACGTAGGACGCGAACAGGGGCGGCTTGGAGTAGCCTGCCGTCACCTCGGCCCACTCCGCCGCGCGCAGTCGAACGGCCGCGTCGAGCACCGCCGGGTGCTCGTCCGCGAGCTCGACCGTCGTCACCGCCTGTAGCCAGGGCGCCGGCTCGAGGACCAAGCCGGGGCGCACCCGGGCCAGCGCGAACCCCGTGTTCCCCTCGAGCTCCGAGGGGTACACGCGGTAGTCCGCCTCGACGAGCAGGGTAGGCCGCAGCGCTGACGGCTCCGTACCCTGCGCCGCTGCCGGCCGCGGGGTGAGCGGCAGGCCGAGCAGCGCGGTCAAGGCGATGAAGCGCCGCCTCATGGGCTCACTCCACCGGCAAGATGTGGATGGAGTGGGTGACCCCCTGCGCCTCGTGCCCGACGTGATCGACGACGAACAGCCGCCGGTGGCTCGGATCGTAGGCTATACCCCTCACGGTGTCGAAGCCGCTGTGGAACACCGAGGCTGCGCCGCTCGGCTCGAGCTTATAAAGGAGCCCCCCTTCGCTCCCGGTGAAGATGGCGCCGTCAGGACCGGCGGCGATGAGATCCGGGGACGGCACCGCCGCCAAGACGGTGTACGACGAAGGCTCGCCGAGCGGAGCCTGGAGCACTTGCCCGAGGTCCTGATCCGACACGAAGAGCGTCCGGCCGACGGCGAGGACGCCCACGGGCTTCTTGAGGCCCGTGATGACCTCGCTCTCCGTCCCCGAGAGCGAGAGCGCGCCGACCGCGCCCACGCGATCTCCGCTGGACTGACGGACGAACCACGAGTCGTAGAGCTGACCGTCGCTCGCGAGGGTCAGGCCAATGCGCCGGCGCTCGACCGCGAGGCCGGGGACGTCCTGGGCGCCTCCGGAGGGCGGCACGACGACCACGGCGCCCGCCGTGCCGTGACCAAAGCGCGTGACCACGAGCGTCCCGTCGCTGGTGCGCACCACCTGCCCGAGCCCAGCGCCCTGCTCGGGCGCTGGGGTGAGCGCCTCGACCAACGCGAAGCCGTCCGCGTCCGTCCAGCGCAGCAGGCGGTTGCCGGCGTCGTCGGCGACGTAGAGCGTCTGAGTCGCGTCATCCCACCAGAGCCCGTTCGGATCTCCCTCCACGGCGAGGAGGGCGGGGCCGCGCTGGACCCCCGAGCCTTGCTCCGCGGCGTCTTCGGTCCCTCCACACCCGGAGAGCAAGAGCGCGGACACGGTGACGAGAGCGACGAGCGGGCGAGGTAGCGGCGACATGAGGAACTCCTTGGCGATCGAATGGAGGGAGCCGCGGCGCGCGGGTCGAGCGAACGGTGCTCGGACCGACGCCGGGGCCCAAGGCAGGACAGCTAGGCCCAGATGACGCGTTTGCTTTACACTACGTAAAGCTGCCTTTCTATCTTAATCGACCGACCTGCCGCGGTAGAGGCCCCTCGCCGGGAGCGCGCACGCGGCGCAGAGCGCCGGCGCGCCTCCGCCGCGACGCGCCAGGCCGCCGTACTCTCTCAGACGCGCCGGCGCCCCGCGCGTTCGCGCGGGCGCCGGCGCGCCCCCCTCGGCAGCGTCTCGCTGACCGCCGGTCGCTACCGCAGCGAGCCAACGCGGCGCGCGCTCACTCGAGCTCGGAGCGCCCGCCCATCAGGTAGGCGTCGATGGCCGCCGCGGCGCGCCGTCCGTCAGCGATGGCCGAGACGACGAGCGACTGCCCGCGCTGGCAATCGCCCGCCGCAAACACCCCGGGCACGCTGGTCTCGAACTGCCGCCCGACACGCACGGCGCCGCGCGCCGACAGCTCCACGCCGAGCGCGCCGAGCAAGCCCTCGCGGACGGGGTGCACGAAGCCGAGCGCGAGCAAGACCAAGTCCGCGCGGAGCCGGAACTCCGAGTCCGCGACGGGCCGAGGGCCGACCGCGCTCTGCTCCACGCGCGCGCAGCGGAGCTGCGCCACCTGACCTTCCACGCCCTCGAAGCTCAGCGTGGACACGCTCCAGTCGCGCGAGCCCCCCTCCTCGTGGGAGGTCGAGGTGCGCAGGATCAGCGGCCACTGCGGCCAGGGCGTCGTGGGGGAGCGCGTCTCCGGCGGTCTCGGCAGGAGCTCGAGGCTGGTGACGCTGCGCGCGCCTTGGCGCAGCGCCGTGCCGACGCAGTCGCTGCCGGTGTCTCCGCCGCCGAGCACCACGACGTCCTTGCCCGTCGCCACGATGTCCTCCCCCGCGGGGAGCGGCTGCTCGGCCACGCGGCGGTTCTGCTGCTCGAGGAAATCCATGGCGAAGTGGATCCCTCCGAGCTCCCGGCCCGGCACTGGCAGATCTCGCGGCTGGCGCGAGCCCACCGCGAGGCACACGGCGTCATGCTCGGCCAGCAGCGTCGCCACGCCGAGCTCCCGCCCCACCTCCACGCCCACGCGAAACGCGACGCCCTCCTGGCGAAGCTGCTCCAGGCGGCGCTCCACGAGCCCCTTCTCCAGCTTGAAGTCGGGGATGCCGTAGACGAGCAGACCACCCGCCCGATCGGCGCGCTCGAACACCGTGACGGCGTGCCCCGCGCGCGCGAGCTGCTGCGCGCAGGCCAGCCCCGCCGGGCCCGAGCCGACCACCGCCACGCGCTTGCCCGTCGACCGCATCGCGGGGCGCGGCTGGACGAGCCCGGCCTCCCAGGCTCGATCCGCGACGCCGTGCTCGATGAGCTTGATGCTCACGGGCTCCGCGCCGATGCCCAAGGTGCAGGCCGCCTCACAGGGCGCCGGGCACACCCGCCCGGTAAACTCCGGGAAGTTGTTGGTGGCGTGCAGCGCGTCGATCGCGCGGGGGAGCTGCCCGCGGTACGCGGCGTCATTCCAGTCTGGGATGAGGTTTCCCAGCGGGCAGCCCGTGTTGCAAAAAGGGATCCCGCAGTCCATGCAGCGCGCGCCCTGCTCCGCGAGCGTCTCCTGCAGCACCGGCAGCTCGATCTCGCGGTAGTCCTTCACCCGCTCCGCCACGGAGCGCTTGTCCGGCGTCCGCCTGTCGAGCTCCAGGAAACCCGTCAGCTTGCCCATGGGCTACGCCGCTCCTCCGTGGAGAGCCTCCACGCCGTGCCTCTCCGCGTGTGCCTGCTCACGCTGCGCTGCCAAGACCCGCCGGTACTCGACGGGGGTGACCCGCACGAAGCGCTGGACAACCCCCGCCCAGTCCGCGAGCAGCGCCTGGCCCTTGGGGCTCCCCGTGCGCCGCACGTGCTCGGCGATCACGCCCTCCAGCCAGGCCTGATCCGCGACGTCCGGGGCCTCCAGCTCCACCAGGGCGAGGTTACACCGGGCGCGGAGGGCGCCGTCCTCGTCCAGCACGAAGGCGAAGCCGCCGCTCATCCCCGCCGCGAAGTTGCGGCCCGTGCGGCCGAGTACCACCACCCGCCCGCCGGTCATGTACTCGCAGCCGTGGTCCCCGACGCCCTCCACCACGGCCGTCGCGCCGCTGTTGCGCACCGCGAAGCGCTCCCCCGCGATGCCCCCGATGAACGCGCGCCCGCCGGTGGCGCCATAGAACGCGACGTTGCCGATGATGACGTTCTCGTGCGGGGCGTAGGCCGCGCCCTGCGGCGCGCGCACCACCAGCGAGCCGCCGCTCATGCCCTTGCCCACGTAGTCGTTGGCGTCGCCGTGGAGCGTCAGCTCCATCCCCTCCACGATGAAGGCTCCGAAGCTCTGGCCCGCCGTGCCGTGGAACACGAGCTCCACGCTGCCCGGCGGGAGCCCGCCCGCGCCGTGGCGGCGAACGATCTCCCCGGCGAACATGGCACCGACGGTGCGGTGGACGTTGCGCAGCGGCAACTCCACGCGGACCGACCCCGCGCCGCGCTCGAGGACCTCGCGCGCCTGCTCGAGCAGCTGGTGATCCAGGGCGTCGTCGAGGCCGCGCTCTTGTGGGTGGGCGTGGCGCGTGGCCACCCCGGCCGCGGCAGACGCCGGGCGGAGCACCTCCGAGAAGTCGAGCAGCGAGGCCTTCCAGTGCTGCGAGAGATCGCGCACCCTGAGCAGCTCCACCCGGCCCACCAGCTCCCGCAGGCTGCGCGCTCCGAGCTGCGCCATCAGCTCCCGCGCCTCCTCGGCGACGTAGAACATGAACCGGATGACGTGCTCCGGCGCGCCGGTGAAGCGGGCGCGCAGCACCGGATCTTGGGTGGCCACCCCCACCGGACAGGTGTTGAGGTGGCACTTGCGCATCATGATGCAGCCCGAGGCGACCAGCGGCGCCGTGGCGAAGCCGAACTCTTCGGCGCCGAGCAGCGCCGCGATGACGACGTCCCGCCCCGTGCGGAGCTGCCCATCCGCCTGCAAGAGGACGCGGCCGCGCAAGTCGTTCTTCACGAGCACCTGGTGCGCCTCGCTCAAGCCCAGCTCCCAGGGGACGCCGGCGTGCTTGATGGAGGTGAGCGGCGACGCGCCCGTGCCGCCGTCGTGCCCCGCGATGAGGATGACGTCCGCGCGCGCCTTGGCCACGCCCGCCGCCACCGTGCCGACGCCCGCCTCCGCCACCAGCTTCACGCTGATGCGGGCGTGTGGGTTGACGTTGCGGAGATCATGGATGAGCTGCGCCAGATCTTCGATGCTGTAGATGTCGTGGTGGGGTGGCGGGGAGATGAGCGTCACGCCCGGCGTGGAGTGGCGCGTGGCCGCGATCACCGCGTCCACCTTGTGCCCCGGGAGCTGGCCGCCCTCCCCCGGCTTGGCGCCCTGAGCGATCTTGATTTGGAGCTCGTCCGCGTTGACGAGGTACCCGGTGGTCACGCCGAAGCGCCCGCTGGCCACCTGCTTGATGGCGCTGCGTCGAGAGTCTCCGTTCGCCTCGGGCTGGTAGCGCTCCTCCCGCTCCCCTCCCTCTCCGGTGTTGCTCTTTCCGCCGATGCGGTTCATCGCGATGGCCAGCGTCTCGTGCGCCTCCGCGCTGATCGACCCGAAGCTCATGGCGCCGGTGGCGAAGCGCTTGACGATCTCCGCGGCGGGCTCCACCTCGCTCAGCGGGATGGGTTGGTCCGCGGGGACGAGCTCCCAGGCCTGCCGGAGCGTGATGAGCTCTGCGCCGGGCTCGTTGATGCTCGCGGCGTACTGCTGGTAGCTCGAGCGGTCCTCCTGCCGCACGGCCTGCTGTAGCCGCGCCACGGTGGTGGGGTTCCACAGGTGCCGCTCGCCCTGCGCGCGGTAGTGGTACTGGCCGCCCACCGCGAGCCGCTCGGTGGGCTGGACCCGCCTCGGGTATGCCCACGCGTGGCGCCGCGCGCACTCCTCCGCGAGGACCTCCAGCGTGACGCCGGAGAGCCGGCTGACCGTGCCCGTGAAGTAGCGCTCCACCACCTCCTCCGCGAGGCCGATGGCCTCGAAGATCTGCGCTCCGTGGTAGCTCTGCAAGGTGCTGATCCCCATCTTGCTCATCACCTTCAGCACGCCCTTGCACACGGCCTTCACGTACTTGCGCCGCGCCGCGCCGGCGTCCGTGACGCCAGGGAGCGCGCCCGTGCGCACCAGCTCGTCCACGCCGTCTAGCGCCAGGTAGGGGTTCACGGCGCCGGCGCCGTAGCCGAGCAAGAGGCAGATGTGGTGCACCTCTCGCGCCTCCCCCGTCTCCACGATGATGCCGCAGCGCATGCGCGTTCCGTTGCGCATCAGGTGATGATGGACGGCCGCGGTGGCCAGCAGGCTGGGGACGGGCGCCATGTGCTCGCTCGCGCCGCGATCACTCAGCACCAGCACGCCGTGGTGGTTCAGCACGGCGAGGCTCGCGAGCCGGCACAGCTCGTCGAGCGCGCTCTTGAGGCCGACGCCACCCTCCGCCACCGGATAGAGCATGGGGAGCACGGCTGGCTGCCGCAGGTGGATCGTGCGGGTGTGCGTCAGCTGGTAGAGCTGCTGGTTGTCCAGCACCGGCTCCGGCAGCTCCAGCATCTGCGCATGATCCGGGAACTCCAGCAGCAGGTTGCCCTCTCCGCCCAGGGAGTTGCGCAGGCTCATCACCAGCTCTTCACGGATGGGGTCCACCGGAGGGTTGGTCACCTGCGCGAAGTGCTGCTTGAAGTAATGAAAGAGGAGCTGCGGGCGCTCCGACAGCACCGCGAGGGGGGCGTCGTTCCCCATCGAGCCGGTGGGCTCCTCCCCCGTGGCCGCCATGGGCCCCAGCAGCAGCCGCAGCTCCTCCTCCGTGTAGCCGAAGAGCCGCTGGCTCACGGCCAGCTCTTCCCCCTGGTCGCTCGCGGGCGCCCCGGCCACCGGCGCCAGATCGCCCAGGGAGATCTTGTTGTCCTCCAGCCACCGCGCGTACGGGCGAGCACTCGACACGCGGCGCTTGATCTCCTCGTCCTCGACCAGGCGCCCAGCCTCCGTGTCCACCAAGAACATGCGCCCCGGCTCGAGCCGGCCCTGACGCGCGATCTGCTCGGGAGGGAGCTCCAGCACGCCCGTCTCGGAGGCGAGCACCACCAGGCCGTCGTGCGTCACGGTCCAGCGCGCTGGCCTGAGCCCGTTGCGATCGAGGATGGCGCCGATGCGCACGCCGTCCGTGAAGGCGAGCGCCGCGGGGCCGTCCCAAGGCTCGACCAAGCACGAGTGGTACTCGTAGAAGGCCCGCAGCTCCGCGGGCATCAGCGGATCGTTCTGCCAGGCCTCCGGCACCAGCATCATCATCACGTGGGGGAGCGAGCGCCCGGCGTGCAGGAGCAGCTCCACGACGTTGTCCAGGGTGGCAGAGTCGCTGCCGCCCGGCGTGATGACGGGCAGCACACGGCGCACGTCCTCGCCGAAGATCTGGCCGTCGAAGAGCTGCTCTCGCGCGCGCATCCAGGCGGCGTTGCCGCGGACGGTGTTGATCTCGCCGTTGTGTCCCAAGGTTCGGAACGGCTGCGCCAGCTCCCAGGTGGGGAAGGTGTTGGTGGAGAAGCGCTGGTGGACCATGGCCAGCGCGCTCATGACGCTCGGCTGGTCCAGATCGGCATAGAACCCGGTGAGCTGCTCCGCGAGCAGCAGCCCCTTGTACACGATGGTGCGAGACGAGAGGCTGGGAATGTAGAAGGCATCGCGCCCGGGGATGCCGCCATCGCGCACCGCGGTCTCCGCCCACTTGCGGATGACGTAGAGCTTGCGCTCGAAGTCGTCCTGCGTGTCGCAGGTCGAGCCCACGAACACCTGCTCGATGACCGGCGCCGACGCGCGAGCGAGCGGCCCGAGCACGGCCTCGTCCACCGGGACGCGCCGCCAGCCGAGCACGCGCTGTCCCGTCCCGAGGATTTTGTCCTCGAGGACGCGCTTGAGCTGGCTGCGCTGGGACTTGTCCCGCGAGAGAAAGACCAAGCCGGCGCCGTAGCGCCCCGGGGGTGGGAGCTGCAGCCCGAGCCGGACCGCCTCCTCCGCGAAGAACCGGTGCGGGAGCTGGAGGAGGATGCCGGCGCCGTCTCCGGTGAGCGGGTCGGCGCCAGTGGCGCCCCGGTGCACCAGGTTCAGCAGGATGTCCACGCCCTTTCGGACGATGGCGTGCGATGCCCGCCCCTCGAGGTCCGCGACGAAGCCGACGCCGCAGGCGTCGTGCTCGAACCGTGGGTCATACAAACCGGAACGCGCTGGGAGGGTCATGCTGGGCTCACGCGCCGGGCGCTCGAGAGGGGTGGGACGCGCCCGGCGCCCACGAGGGCGACGCGCCCCTCGCTCCCACCGCGGCCCCTCGGTAGCGCCTCCGCTCCCGCGCCAGCCAGAGGTCATTGTCGGAGGGGCTCATCGGCCGCAGTAGACCCCCCTCTAGGTTTCCGGATCGTTTCGTGACGGTGACGGGCTGGTTCCCAAGACGAATTTCCTCCGGGGCGGCCGTGACGGCCGCCAGCGCGTGAGGTAGTCCCTCGCTCGTGACGACGCCCCTCGCCAGGCTGAAGCGCGCCGGAGCGCTCGCCGTGACAGCAGCGCTGGGAGGAGGCTGTCGCCCGCCCGCTGCCCCCGCAGACGCCTCTCACAGGCAGACGCGGGCGCCTACGGAGCCCGCGCCCGCCACGGCACCAGCCCCCGAGCGCCGCGCCGGCGACCCTCCCCTCCCCACCGTCACCGGCGGCGTCCGCTTCTCGGTCCCCGCGGGCTGGACCGTGACCACCGAGGGTGGGCTCGCCATCGCGCAGAGCCCCACGCGCGACGCCGGCTTGCTGCTCTACGCCTACGACGAGCTCGCGCTGGCGCCCACCGCGCTGAGGCGCGCCGAGCGGGAGTTTGGCCTCGACGTTCCGGTGGGGCTCGGGCGGCAGCAGCTACGCCTCGGCGCGCTACCCTATGGCTTCATCCTCCAGCAGCAGGCTAGGGAGCGCGGGCAAGCGCTCGAGCGCGTCTCCGTGCTGATGGGGCGCGGCGTCGCCACGCGCTACCTCGTGGTGCTCGTCTACGTCCGGGTACCGCGGGCCACGGCGAGCGCCGAGGAGCAGCGTTTGGGGGAGCTCTTCGAGGAGATCTTCTCCTCGTTCACCCCTGTCACCAGGCTGTGACGCTCGAGCGCCCGAGAGCGCGGGGCCGAAGCGGCCACCGTGAGGCCAGCGCCACAATTGGCTTGTGCCCCTCCGGGATCGGCGCGCAAGCTCGCGGCCGCCGCGGCGCGGTGACTCCCTGCGACGACGAGGTCCAGCATGAACAACCCAGTAACCGCTCCCCTTGGTCTCCTCACCCTCGCCACCGCCCTCGTCGCCTGCAAGAGCTCTCCCGAGGGGAAGTACGTGCTCGACCAGGCGGCGACCCAGGGCGCCTACCAGGCGACGGTGGACCAGCTGCCCGCTGAACAGCAGCCGATGGCGAAGCTCAGCTTGGCCATGATCCCGACGATGAACCTCTCCATGGAGCTCAAGAGCGGCGGGGCGCTCGAGGTCGCCAGCTCCATCCTGCTGGACAAGAGCGCGCCCCCCATCGTCAAGACGCAGACCGGAACCTGGCGCCTGGATGGCTCCAAGCTCATCACCACCGTGGACGGGAGGGACGCGACGTGCGACGTGGCTGGGGGCAAGCTCACCTGCGCCCCGGATCGTCCCGAGGGCATCACGCTCATCTTCACCAAGCCGTGAGCCGCCCGCGCCGCGCGCGCCCTGCGAGCCCTCGCGGGAGCTCGGGTGTGCCTCACGGTGCGGCTGCGCTAGCTTCGTGCGGCGCTCCGGGGCCCGCTGGGGGCTCGCGAGGCGCCCTGGGAGCCCGCATGAAGACCACCGTCCACCGCCCTCTCCTCCTCCTGGCCCTCTTCACCGGCGCTTGCGCCAGCGCCGGAGTCGCCGGGCAGCGCTTCCGGGCCGAGGCCCTCCCGCGCGTGGCCTTCGATCTGAAATGCCCCGAGGAGCAGGTACGGCTGCAGGTGCTGCGTGACACCTCGGAGGGGCAGGTGGCCGGTACGGAGAACCCCGAGGGCTCCATCGTGGGCGTGGAGGGCTGCGGGCAGCGCGCTACCTACGTCTTCATCAACCGCGGGTGGGTCATGAATGGGCCGCTCCGGACCCCCGCGAAGTAGCGTCCGCGAGGCACCCTCGCCGGGAAGGGAGGCCCCGCAGACCCAGCGCGCGCCTCGGCCCGGCCCTCGCGGCGCGCCGCTGAGCTAGAGCAGCTCGCCGTAGGTCGTGAGCATCGCCGCGCCCTTCGGCGATACCTCACAGCCGCCCTGCCCCGCCAGGTAGACGTCCGCGGTGCTCGGGAAGGCCTTGAGGTAGAGGACCTGATCGAAGATCGCGTCCCCTGGCCGCAGCCGCGCGTGCATCTGACGCAAGTGGTCCACGCTCTGCTCGACGAACGCCTGGGTCCCGTAGAACTGCGCGTCGTCGCTCCTCACGCCGGCCTCGGTGATGGCGAGCGGCACATCGCTCGGCAGTCGCGCGATGAGCTCGTCGAGCTGCGCGTAGTCGAAGGCCGTCGCGCCAGCGTCTCGATAAAGATGGACGGTCGCGCCGAGCCGCAAGGAGGTGTGATGCGCCTCGATGAAGGCGAGCACCGTGTCGTTCCAGACGCTCGGCGCGTCACCAGGCTGGCTCTGGGCGTCCTTGCGTGGCGCGAGGATGACGTAAAACCGCGTATCGACGTCGGCGAACGCCGCGAGGTACGAGGGGAGGATGTCGTTGACGTAGATCTCGGGGGTGACCTTGCGGGTCACCTCGGGGCAGCCATCATCGCACTTCCAGGTCGGTTCGCCGAAGGTCGCAAACTTCTTCAAGTAGTACTCGTTCATCAGCTCGATGAACCGCAGGGGCGCGCCGGCGCTCACCCACCGGTCGTAGAAGGCGCGCTGCGCTGCTGGCGACTCGTTGCCGTTGACCGTGAAGCTCAGGCCGACGCCCAGCTCGCGAGCCATGTCCACCCACTCCTGGATGCCGCCGCTCTCACCTCCTCCATCGCTCCAGGTGTCGCTGCCATAGCGCTGCGACGCGGTGCCCCCGAGCACGCGGATCGTCACCGGCGCACGCTGGGTGGGCGCCAGCGCGCCGAGCCAGTGCCTCGCGCAGAGCGCTTGCTGCTTCGGCTGAGTTTGGCCGTGAGCGTTGAACCCGAGCGCGATCGACGGACCCGGCGCGGCGCCGCCCTGCCCGCCGGCGTCGCTCGCCGGCGCGGCGTCAGCGCCGCCCGCTCCACCAGCGTCGCTCGACGGCGTGGCGCCAGCACCGCCCGCTCCACCAGCGTCGCTCGACGGCGCGGCGCCACCCTGCCCGCCGGCGTCGCTCGCCGGCGCGGCGTCAGCGCCGCCCGCTCCACCAGCGCCGCTCGACGGTGCGGCGCCGCCGCCGCCCGCTCCGCCAGCGGTGGCTCCGTGCCCGCCGCCCCCTGGGCTGGCCCCTGGAGCGTCGGCGCAGCCCACGGCCAGCGAGGTCGCGACGCCCACGAGCCACACCGCCAGGGGTGGCGACGACCACGAGCGAGCGAGCGCGCGCGCCAGGCGCATCACGGCAACCTCCCCCTGAGGCAGAGCCCTCGGACCCCTCGGTAGCACCACCCGGTCAATGACTCCGGCCGCGATGAGCTCACGCCGCCAAGGGTACGCCGTGCGTGGGGCCACGTCGAGGGGTGGCGGGGTGAGCGCGGGGCTCCTCCTGCGCGCCCGGTGCAAGCTCCAGGGTAGGAGGTGTCACGCAGCGCCGCGGACGCCGGCGTGGCGCGGGTCGTCGCGGCGCGGCGCGCCGCGCGAGTGAGCGCGGGAGCGACGCCGTCGAGGTGACGACCGACAGGATGACGCCCCTCGGGGCTCGACGGCGTGCGCCGTCGTCCCTACAGCTTGGGCGCGCCAGAGACGCACCCCAAGGAGGACCGATGGCCCAAGTCACCTTTCATGATCGCCCCGTGAACACCAGTGGTGAGCTCCCGAAGGTGGGCGCCCAGGCGCCTGCCTTCCTGCTCACCCGTGGAGACCTCAGCGACGTGGGGCTCGACGCCTTCGCCGGAAAGCGCAAGATCTTGAGCATCGTACCCAGCTTGGACACCGGCGTGTGTCAGGCGTCCACGCGCCAGTTCAATGAGCGCGCCGCGCACCTGGCCAACACCGTGGTCCTCGTCGTCTCTGCAGATCTTCCCTTCGCACAGAAGCGCTTCTGTGAGAGCGCCGGGCTCGCCAACGTCGTACCGCTCAGCGAGCTGCGCGCTCGCGCCTTTGGGGAGGCCTACGGCGTGCGCCTGTCGGATGGACCGCTCGCTGGGCTGCTGGCGCGCGCCATCGTGGTGCTGGACGAGCAGGACCGCGTGCTCTACACGGAGCTCGTCCGGGAGCTGACCCAGGAGCCCCACTACGACGCCGCGCTCGCCGCAGCCAAGGGCTGAGCGGTCCCCCCCTGATGAGCGACTCGGCGGGCTGCTCGGGGGAGGGCGGCCGAGGCGGAGCGTGTCCCGAGGCGCCTCACCCGTGGCGCTGGGTAGGCCCGTGCACGCTCTCGCCGCGTGCCCACGTGCGCGAGGGTACACTGGGGCCACCGCGCTCCACTCCCGAAGCGCGGGTCGGTGCAGGCGCTCACCCACCACCAGGAGTCACCCATGACCAACCCCAGAGAAAGAGGCTATTGGAGCACGAAGTACGCCAAGCCGTGGCCGCCCTTGCAGTGCGGCGTCAAGTACCGGGTGATCCAAGCGTTCACGGACTACGACGGCGAGCTTCACCCCGTCGGTGAGGAGTGGCTCTACTTGGGCCACGACTACAACGCCTACCACGACGGGCTCTCGCTCTTCATCAGCCGCGACGGAGACCGCGAGTGGCACCTGCGCCTGTCGGCGCTGGACAATCCCCCGGACGTCCATCGCCTGGAGCAGTACCTCGAGCCGCTGAGTTAGGCCACGGCGGGGCCCACTGAGCGTCGGCACGCGGCGCGGAGCCGCGCGACAGGGCGTCATCGGGCCAGCGCCCGCCTCAGCCGCGGTACTCCTCGTCTTGCTCGATGCGCGAGAGCACCCAGTCGAAGTCCCCCCTGGTGATCTTCGCTCGACAGTGGTCGCAGTGCCCGGCCATGTTCACCGCGAGCGGCGCGCCGCACCGTGGGCAACGCAGCTCGGCGCGCGCCGGCCCCCGGCCGCTCGCCCCGCGGATGAGCGTCCAGTACTCGCTGTAGGGGCGTGGCACGCTGCGGCTGCCGGACACGAGCCGTCCCTCTCGGGAGAGCGTGTAGTCGAGGCCGGTGGCGTAGAGCCGTACGGTCACTGCATCGAAATACGCGTCCGAGTCCACCTTCACGAGGTCCAGCCCGGTGACCTGCGCGCCCTCGGTGAGGTTCCAAAGGCCCGCCGCCTGGTACGCGCGGATCCAATACTCTTGCGTCATGAAGAGCGCATCGCTCAAGAACGGCCGCATGGCGCGCAGCTCCCGCGTCGACCACGCCCGCTGAAATTGGTGAAAAATGAGCCCGATGCGAGCCTGGAGCTGCCCGAGCTCGAAGGCCGGATCTTTTGCGGAGAGCGCGCGGAGCGCATCCTCCAGCCCTGGGTCTCGCTGGGTGGGCAGCTCCGTGCCCCGCTCCTGGACGTCCGACACGAGAGGTGGCGGGGTGGCCTCACGCCGGAGCGTCGTGACGTACAGCACCACCCAGTCGAAGGAGCCGTCGTTGACGAGCCGACCACAGAACCGGCAGCCACCGCCGAACAGCGCCTCCTGAGGGGCCCCGCAGCTTGGACAGCCAAAGACGCGCGCGCGATCGGGTGGGCGCGAGGTGGCCGAGGGCTGGCGCGTCAAGAGCCAGAGCTCCACCACGTAGTAGCCCCGGCCGGCCTCGGTGTAGTTGCTCCTGAATTCCACCCCGACGCGCGCTCCGCCCTCCCGCGAAGCGCCGGCTTGCGCGACCTTCATCGCGCCGACGATGACGTCCTGCACCGGACCCACCGTCGACTGCCGGAGCGCCTGCGCTGCCGCTGGCGTGAGATGCGCCGAGAGCCGATCGAGCGCACCGGCTCCGCGCGCGAGCTGCACCTCGACGTAGAGCGCGTGCAGGAAGTCCTCGAAGACGATCTGCGAGAAGTGCTCATCGAGCGCGCGCACGGCGGCGAGCGATGACGTCAACTTCGGCAGCTCCAGCGGCGCGTCGCGCGGGACGGCCGGAGCGCTCTCCACGCCGTGGGTCATCCAGTCGCGCTCGAGCTTGGCGAGCCGTCGGTGCCAGAGCAGCCCCGCCAGACCCACCAGCGTGAGGGGCACGCTGAGGAGCGGGTGCTCGAGGTACAGCCAGCCGAGCAAGACCCCGAGCGCTCCTCCGTCCCCACCACCGTAGGACCCGCCGCCACCGCTCGCCCCGTAGCTGCCACTGGAGGAGGAGCGGCTGCCGCCGGAGTAGGTGTGGCCGCCTCCAGGGCGCGCCTCCGCCACATCGAGCTCCAGCAGGAGCGCCGCCACGCCCACCACCGCCACACCGAGCAGCAGCCCGAGGCGCCGCGCCCGCGGCCCTCCGGCGAGCCCGCGGCGAACGACCCGGCGCCGCTCGAGGCGCGAGCCCGCAGCCACCATCGCCTCCTCAGCGCCCTGCCGGGACGTCGATCGCGCCACGATAGCGCGCAGCTTAGCGGCTCGAGCCGCGGTTCGGAAAGCCCTCAGGCCGTGGCCGAGCTGCTCCACGCCGCCGCGTCGGGGGCAGCGCCGCTCCAGGCGGTCGTGGCGCCCTTCGTCGCGGACGGCCCGCTCGTGGGCGGCTCGCTCGTGGGTCGTGGCGACGTCACGGCGGACACGGTCCTGCGCGCTGATGGGCTGGAGCACTCCTGGCCTGGAGGCGCGAGGCCCCAGGCGCGCGTCGCCTGCACGACCGCGTCCGCGAGGACCACGCGGCGCTCGCGCGGTCCCTAGCCTCAGGGCCCGACGTGCGTCACTTGCCCGTCGAGCACGCGACCGAACCATTTCGGCAGCGAGGTGCCGTTCACGATGGTCGTCCAGAACAGCGGCGAGCGCAGCGCGGTGTGGCCAATGCCCGGCACGTAGTACGTAGACGCCCGGTTCCGGTACTTCTCGCGTAGATCCAGCAGATCTTGCTGGTAGACCTCGCCGGGCACCATGCTGAGCCCACCGGAGCAGTCGTTGTAGGTGCCGTTGGCCCAGCCGGCGCCCATGTAGCCGCTGATGACGGCGTCGCGGATGTTGGAGAAGATGGCCGCGCGGGTGTTCGGGTAGCGCTTGGCGAGGTGATCGATGAAGCCGCTGGCGAAGTCGTCCTTGTCGGGGCAGTCGGCGCCGCAGGTGGCCAAGAAGGTGTTGTCGAGGCCCCACACCTCGCGGAATTGTCGCTGGAGGCACGGCGGGATGACCTTGTTCGAGAGCGGGGGCCCGGAGTCGTCCAGCAGGATGAACTCCCGCGAGGGGCCGAAGGCCTGCGCGACCTGCTCCGCGTTCAACCCCGAGCCGAAGCCGCCAGCGCTGATGCCCGTGATGAGCACGGTCTTGACCTTCGAGAAGCTCGGCACCCACCGCTCGAGGTACTTGGTGATGTTGGAGTAGCCCCGGAAATGCCTGAGCTTGTCCGCGAGGACCGTGTCTTTGTCGCCGCCGTGGATGTCCCCGCTGCAGTAGGGCACATACACCATGTTCCAATCCGCGACGGGATTGCCGGGGTTCAGGCGATTGAAGACGCCGTCCGTGGGCGGGACGAAGGGGATGCTGAACGCCGTAAAATCACAGGCGTCGTTGAAGCACGCCCCGCCGCCCTCGAGGTAGATCATCAGCTTGGTGGAGTCCGGGTTCAAGCTGGCGCCGAAGCCCGCGGTGCTGCCGTCCAAGCACAGGGTGCCGGGCACCTTGTGGTACTTCCAGATGAACTTGGTCCCGGTCACCTCGGGCGGCACCGTGCAGTCTGGCAAGCAGCCGTCGAAGCGGTTGGTGTTGCCGTCGTCACAGTCTTCTCCCGGGTCCACCGTGCCGTCGCCGCAGTACGGCCCCGTGGGCACATCGGGCGCGGCGTCCTCGGCCTCGGCGTCGCCCGCGTCGGCCTCGGCGTCGCCCGCGTCGGTCGCCGCGTCTCCGCCCGCGTCCGTGAGCGGCCCCCTCCCGCCGATGTCCTCACCGCTGCTGCCGCACGCGGCCAGCACGAGCGCGCTCGTCAAGACCAGAGAGCCAGAGACCCAGGAGGACCGTGCCATGGTGACGCGAAGTCTACCACGAGCCGTCCCGAGCAGCAGCCTCGAGGCCTGGCTCCTGGCGCCAGCAGCGCCCGAGCCCCACGCAGCACACCCACCCGGCGTGAACGCCCACACCGCCGTGCCACCGAGCCCCGCCCCTCCGTGGCTGCAGCCTTCGGCGGTGGGACGCTCGTGTCAGAGCGATCTCGCGCAGCGCAGCCCATAGAAGGCGGTGCGGTAGCTCGCAGGGTTCTGACTCCGGCTGGCGGCGCGCAGCGCCGACGCCAAGTAGCTGAAATCTCCCCCGCGGAGGCTGCGGTCTTGGATCGCCCAGTCGACGTTCGCGCAGTTGCTGCAGGCGATGCCGGCGCCGGAGTACCAATCGCTGGCGTAAGCGTCGAGCACCCACTCGAACACGTTCCCAGCCAGATCCGTCTGCCCCCAGCGGCCGTCACCGGCGCGCGCGGAGCCGACGTGGGCGATGTTCGACACACCGCTGCAGATCCCTCCCCCGCCCCTGAAGCAGCCGTACACCGCGAGGGTGGTGTTGGGCCCCGGAGGCGTGCTGCCCCAAGGGTAGAGCCGGTTGTCCGCGCCCCCCGCCGCCGCGCTCTCCCACTCTGCCTCCGTGGGGAGGCGCCCGCCGTCCCAGACGCAGAAGGCGAAGGCCTCGTACCAGTTGACGCAGTTGATGGGCTTGCGCTCGTTGGCGCCCGCCTGGGGCGTCCACGTCGGGTAGCTGCCGCTGCACTGGAGGCTGCTCGACAGCACCGCCAGGCTCGGGGGAAGCTGAGCGCCCCACTCCGCCTGCCAGCCGCTCCCGGAGACGAGCGGGTGCGCGCCGGCGCCGACCGCGGGCGCCACGCCCGTGTACTGCTCCACGAACTGACGGAACCGCCCCACCGTCACCTCGTACTTGTCCAGCGCGAACGACGCCACGGTGGTGGAGTGCTCCGGCAGCTCATTGTCATTGCCGCTAGAGAACTCGTCCGAGCCGCCCGCCACCGTGCTGCGCCCCATCATGAAGCTGCCCCCAGGGACCACCAGGCTCGTGCAGCAGCTCTCGCTCCCGCTGCCACAGTCCGTCCGGCCCGCGCCGCTCACCGCGCAGCTCGCCGGGGGAACGGCGGCCGCCAGCGCGCAGTGGCCCTCCGAGCACTCCGCGCCAGCGCCACACGCAGGCGCGTCCTGCCACTCGCCCTGCGCGCTGCACCTCTGCGGGGTGGCGCCCTCGCAGCGCCGGCTGCCCGGCGCGCAGCTGCCCGTACAGGTTCCTCCCGAGCACACGTACTGGCACGCGGCGCCGCTCTGCCACGCCCCCTGCGCCGTGCACGTCTGCGGCGTGTTGTCGCTGCACTGCTTGCTGTCCGGCGAGCAGCTCCCCACACAGCTCCCCCCCATGCACACGTACTGGCACGCATCACCGCTCTCCCACTGGCCCTGCTGGCTGCACGTCTGTGGCACCTGACCCTCACAGCGCCGCACGGAGGGCATGCAGTCCACGCACGCGCCGCTGAGGCAAGCTCCCGAGCACACCGCCTGGGTCGTCCACCTGCCCTCCGCGTCACAGCGCTGCAAGGAGCTGCCGCTGCACTGCACCGTGCCCACGGCGCACTCACCGGTGCAGACGCCACCGACGCACGCGTTCGGGCATGCCGCGCTGCTCTGCCACGCCCCATTGGCGGCGCAGGTCTGTGGCACCTGCCCGCTGCACTGCTTCGTGTCCGGCAGGCAGTCCACGCAGGTCCCGTTGAGGCATGCCCCCGAGCAGGTGGTCTCGGTTTGCCAGAGGCCCTGCGCGTCGCAGCGCTGCACCGTCACGCCGTTGCATCGCCGCGTGCCGTCTTCACAGGCGCCCGAGCAGGCGTCGTTCACGCAGGCGTTCGCGCAGGTCTCCCGCTCGCTGCTCACCAGATCCGGGCCGCAGGTCACCACGTCTCGACCGTCGCAGTACTGCTCCCCCGGCAGCTTCCCGGCACACCCCGCCACGACCGTCTCACACAGCCCCTCGTTCCCTCGCCGGGTGTCGCAGGCCTGACCCGCCGGGCAGCTCCCGGCCGTCTGCCATTTTCCCCCCTGACAGGCTAGCTGCACCCGCTGGGCGTGCCCCGCGCAGGCCAGCGCGCCCTCCCGACCACAGGGCTGCCCCACCGTCCCCGTCCCGCCCGTGCTCCCTCCCGCTCCTGCGTCGCCGTCCGCGTCGCTCAGCGGCTCTATCCCCAAGAGGGCATTGCACCCTACCCCCGACACCGCAACGATCACCGCCAGGCCCACCGTGACGCGCTTGAGCATTGGGGCGCCATTCTAGCAGAACGGCCTCGGCGCCGCTCTCGTTTTGGCAGCTCACCCGCGCGAGCGCGGCCCACCGCCCTCCTCGACGCAGCACCGCGTGTTCGCGGCGCCCACCCCGGGTGCCTACGACCCCCTCCCTGCGCGCTGCGGGGCGGAAGGCCATCGCGCGGCTCCGGCGGCTCGGCGCGGAAGAGCGCTGGTGGGACGCCCGAGCGCCCACCAGCACAACTCCGCCGAGGTGGACCCGCCGCTCAGCCCACGGGAGGGGGCTCGCTGCCGGGAGCGGCGGCCTGCTCCAGCACCTCCCGCACGGCCGCGTACTGCGCGAGGCGCGCGTGGTCCTTTGCGGTAGGGTGAGCGATCCGTGAGAGATCGCTGTTGTCTGCGTTGTCCGCCAGCTTGACGACGCGCGCGATGGGGTGGGCGGCCGCTCGGCGCGCCGCAGCGAGCCGGTCCTCCCCAGGGCGCTTGGTGAGCGCCTCCAGCGCCTCCACGACGACGGGGGCGAAGCCCTCCTGGGCAAGCGCCTCCAGGGTCCACGCGGAGTCCTCCACCACGTCGTGCAGCACCGCGACGATGCGCTCCTGCTCGCCGCGGAGCCGCAGCATCACCCGCAGCGGGTGCAAGATGTAGCTCTCTCCGGCCTTGTCCACCTGCCCAGCGTGGGCGGCAGCCGCGATCTCGATGGCGCGATTGAGCGTGGACATGAGCCAGTGAGCCTCACGGGATGCTCTCAAGCCCGGACGCGCGCCGCAAGGCACTTCGGGTCCCGCCCGTGGAGGGCAGCCGACCCCAGCGCCTCGGCCCGGCGGAGGCATCCGCGGCTTCACGAGCGCTCCGCTTGGAGTACCGTGCGCCTCAGTGGCGCTCGGAGGCGCCCACCGGAGGTTCGGACGATGCGGAAATGTCTCCTTGGGTCACTGCTCCTCACCCTGCTGGTCACGGCCCAGCAGGGCCACGCGGCGCCGCTCTCCACGCGCTTCGCGACGAACGTCGGGAGCGGACCGGTGCGCGCTCTCGCGACGCACGCGGACCGCCTGCTCGTCGGCGCCGCCGGTTCCTTGTACGTCGTGGACGTGAGCGGAGCCTCCCCGAGCGTCCTCGGGCAAGTCGCCCTTGGCGCGGAGGTGACGGCGCTGCAGGTGGAGGGGAGCACCGCCTACGCCGGGACGCTCACGCAAGGGGGCGCAGAGCTCTACGCCGTCGGCCTGGGCGCCCCCGCGGCGCCGACCGTCCTCGGCTCCGTCGAGCTCGGGGTGGACGTCTCGGCGCTCACCACGTCGGGCACCACGCTGTACGTAGGGGTCGCGGCTCCCGGCGGGGAAGATCCCGCGAATGGCCTGCGCGTGGTCTCGATCGCCAACCCGGCGTCTCTGTCCGTCGTCCGACAAGGCCTGCCGAACACGCGCATCTACGGGCTCAACGTGCTGGGCAGTCACCTGCTGGGCGCGACGAACTCCATCACGCAAGACGCCTCCATCTTACAGGTGTGGGACATCTCCACCCCGTCCAACCCGAGCCGGATCTTGGGCACCAGCGACGGCCGCGCCATCCGTGGCTACTACGTGGAGGTCATCGGGCAGAACGCCGTGCTCGGTCAGTACCACGGCGCGGAGGACCGTGAGGTCGGCGTCTTCGATCTCAGCGGCTTGCCGGCAGCGAGGGCGGCCGCGCACGTCGGGCTCGGCGCGCGCAGCTTCGCCGGTCATGCCACGGGGTCGTACCTCTTCGCGGGGCTCGAGGCTCTCTCTCCCACGAACCTCGAGATCATCGACGTGTCGGACGCCGCCACCACGGTGCGCCTGGAGGGCTACGCTGCCGGCACGCGCGGCCGCGTGACCGCGCTGCGCGTGCTCGGGACGACGGCCTATCTCGGCTTCCAAGACAGCTCGACGAACCTCGTGGCCGTCGACGTCTCGAAATACCTGGGAGCGGACGCCGTCGCGCCCACGGTGTCGCTCGTGCCCCCGGAGGGCGGCGCTCCGCTCTCGGGGCGCGTCGACGTGCGCGCGGTGGCCTCGGACAACCTCCGCGTCACCCGCGTGGAGTTCTCCGTCGCGGGCACCGTGTTCGCCACGGCGCGGACCCAGAGCGTGTCCAGCCCCTTCAACGTCTAGTGGGACACCACCGCCCTGCCGGACGGCGCACACACGCTGGTGGCCACCGCCTATGATCTCGCCGGCAACGCGGCGACCAGCTCCGTGAGCGTCACCCTCGCCAACGCCGCGGGCGACCGCTTGCCGCCGAAGGTGTCGCTCGTCTACCCCACCACCGGGACGACGCTCGGCGACACGGTGTTGCTCAGCGCGACGGCTCATGACAACGTCGCCGTCACCCAGGTGCAATTTCAAGTGGACGGCGCGAATTACGGCGCCCCCGTCAGCGCGCCCCCCTACCGAGCCCGCTTCGACAGCACCCTGTTGAGCAACGGCTCGCACAGCGTGCGGGCCGTCGCCATGGACGCGGCCGGCAACAGCGCGCCCACGGCCTCAGTGACCCTCACCGTGGACAACCGCGCCACCTGGCACCGTCCCTTCACGCCCACTCGCGAGGTGTACGTGTCACCCGGCGGCTCCGGCAGCGGCGCCAGTGCCGCGAGCCCCGCCAGCCTGCCGGCGGCCCTCGCGAGCGCCCAACCGGGGGACTGCCTCTGGCTGGCGGCTGGCACCTACCCCGCACCGCTCCCGGAGCTCACGCGGCCGGGTACGGCCGAGCGCCCCATCGTGCTGCGCTCACGCCCGGGCGAGCGCGCGGTCTTACCCGGCGAGCTGATCGTGTCGGCCGAGCACAACTGGGTGTGGGGCCTCGAGCTGTACGGCTTGTCCATGCGGGCTGGCCACACGCGCGCCATCAACAACACGGTGCGGGTCGGCTGGGGGCTCACCTCCTGGAGATCCGGGCCGGACATGGTGGCCTACGGCAACGTGATCTTCGAAGACAAGAGCACGGGCGCGGACATGCACAACGTCTACACGCAGAACGACTACTCCATCGATGGGTACAAGGTCTTCGTCCACAACGTGAGCCTGGAGTCCTCCACCATGGGGTGTAGTAGCCAGAGCCAAGACTGCTACTCCTTCCACGCCTACGCCACCTCCGGCACCGTCAGCGGCTACTACCTGCAAGAGAACGTGTTCGCCCACGACCGCTTCTTGCTGGGTGGTTACGGAACCCCTACAGACCGCAACGTCCTCCGCAACAACTATTTCTACGACAGCGACCTGCAGCTCGGCTACGCCCGGCCCACGCAGGTCGAGGCCACGGGCAACTACGGCGTCAGATCCGCGCTGAGGTACGACTGGCTGTGGGGCGCGGGGGAGACGCGCTACCTGCAGACGGCGCCGACCACGCTGCGCGACAACACCTTCTTCGCCTCGGGCACCGTCGTCACGCTGCGCACGTCCGCCTACACCACGGATGGGCGCGACGAAGGCGGGCCTGCGCTGAACCCTACCGATCTCTTCGATGACAACCACTACGCCTCGCCCTTCCGCGCAGAGCTGCACGCCAAGGGGGTGGAGACGACGGCCACCTCGCTCTCGGCATGGAGGAGCGCGACGGCGGCCGCGGGGAGCCGCTTCGACGAGCACGGGGAGCTCGTGTCAGCGCCCACCACGCCCAAGGTGGTGGTGCTGCCCAACGCCTACGAGCCCGAGCGAGCCTTCGTCGTGGTGTACAACCCCGGGCGCGCGGCGAGCGTGCCCGTGGCGCTGGCGCCCACCTTCTCCGCGGGGGCTTACGCCGTGCGCCCGGTGCGAGAGCCCTTCGGGGCGCCCGTCGCGAGCGGCAGCCTCACCGGCGCGCCCATCTCGCTGCCGGTCGGCGGCGCAGAGTTCGCAGTGTTCATCGCCACGGGGAGCGCAGCTCAGGCGCAGAACCAGGCGCCCGTAGCCGCGCTGACCTGCTCACCCCTGACCGGGCCCGCGCCGCTCACCGTGACGTGTGACTGCACCGGCAGCTCGGATCCGGACGGCAGCGTGGCAAGCTGTGGCTTTCGCCTCGACGGCGGCGCAGAGGTCACCACGTCCCCCGCGGTGTTCACCGTGGCCACGGTGGGGAGGCACACGGTGAGCCTCCGCGTGGTGGACGACCAGGGAGCGGAGGCTACCGCGGAGACCGCGCTCATGGTGCTGGACGCCGCGGACAACCGGCCGCCCTACGTTGACGGCGCGGTGGTGAGCCCGCTCACCGTCGAGGTAGGTCAAGAGGTGATCGCCGATGGCTCCTCCGTGCACGACCCGGATGGGGACGACGTCGAGCTCACGTGGGAGTTCGGGGACGGCACCACCTCCAGCGACGCCGTGGCGCGCCACACCTACTCCACCCCTGGAGCGCGGACGGTGCACCTCGTGGCGCGGGAGGTCGGCACCTCCACGCTCGCCTCCAGCGAGCGGAGCTTCGTCGTGACGGTGACGGCTGGTGGCCTCCCGAGCGACGGCGGCGCCGGCCAGGGCGGTGGCGGCGCCGGCAGTGGCGGCGGCGCGGGCAGTGGCGGCGGCGCGGGCAGCGGCGCCAACGCGGGCAGTGGCGGCAACGCCGGCAACGGAGGCGCGTCCGCCAGCGGTGGCTCGCCGGACTCCGGGAGCACCGACGGCTGCTCGTGCAGCGCGGTGGGCGTAGAGCCCGGCGCCGGTAGCGGCGTGCTCGCCTTGGCGGCGGCCGCGCTCGGAACTCTGTTCTCCGGGCGGCGTAGGGCTAGGCGCTGAGCGACGCACCCCCGAGCGGCCGCCGTGCGCGTGAGGCCAGCGCTGCTTCGGGACGCCTCGTCCATTCTCACGCCCCCCGAGCCGGTGGTGTGGAAGTTCTGCAAGCCTACGTTCCGTAATAGTATCCGTTCCGCAGGACGCGGCACAAATAGTAGACTACTTCGCTACCCGTGCGTTCAACACCCGGTCGCTGAGTAAAACGCCTCGCGCATCGCGATCCCGATTCTCCTGGAGAAGAGCCCGCCGAGAACGCCCTCGGCTCCGTCCCAGAGCCCCTCGACGCCGCCTCCCGCGTTCTCCTCGCGCACGACGGAGAAGCATCCGTCCGATAATGGAAGCCCCGAGGGGTCTTCCGGGCGTCCGACAGATCGCCGAGGGTCAGGCGCATGGGCGCGAAGCGGCGGACGCATGAGGACTGGGCTGGCCTGATCCCTACGTGCCAACGTCGGGTGAGACAGCTCCGGCTCGAAACCTATGTACCGATGGGCGGAGAATGGATCCCCGATCGTGCCGAAACCAGCCCGTATTCCTGACCGTGACCCCGAGCCGCAGAGCGAGCGCAGACAGGCTCGACCGAGAGGCGTTACGGTCGAGACCGTGCCGAAGAGGACCCGCCGAGTCTTTACCGCCGCCGAGAAGCTTCGCATCGTGAAGGAGTATCCGTCCGATAATGGGTACCCGTCCGATAATGGAAGCCCCGAGGGGTCTTCCGGGCGTCCGACAGATCGCCGAGGGTCAGGCGCATGGGCGCGAAGCGGCGGACGCATGAGGACTGGGCTGGCCTGATCGCGGAGCTGGAGGCGTCTGGGCAGTCTCCG
>CAUJEM010000016.1 GCA_963169915.1 Myxococcota bacterium | reverse complement strand
CGCCCCGAAGCGCCGAAACGTGAGGCCGCGCAGGCGGTCGCTGTACGCCGGCAGCTTGCCCCAGAAGAAGTAGTAGAGGCCCGGCACCGCCCAAGTGCGCGCGCCGTGCCACAGGTAGCGCAGCGACCCGGCGAGCTGGTCACGATGAAACAGCAGCCGCCCCGGGCGGCGCTTCGGCTCCATCTGCTGGAGCCGCTCCCCGCCGAAGCCACGGTACGCCGCGATCTCCCAGCCGAGCAGCTCCCCCAAATTACGCCCGAAATGCACCGTGCGATCGAGATCCAGCACGAGGTAGCGCGTGCGCGGCGTGACCAGCTCCCGCGCGAGCGCTGGGAACTCGATCGGGCCTCCGTGGACCACCAGCCGCTCGATGAGGCGCGTCCTGCGCGACGTCATGCCCGAGAGCATGGGCGCATCCGCAGGGCTCGAGGTCACGCTTTGGTCACGTTTGCTTCGCGCTTCATCCATCATGCCCCGACCTCCGCGCCGCGCTCCTCACCGCCGGCTCCCAGCAGCCGCTGCATCAAGCCCCAGCGGACGCCGCGATCGCTCACCACCAGGTGGGGCTGCGCCGCCCACCGCAGCACCTCCTGGACGATGAGCCCCCCCGCGACGATCACGTCCGCGCGCTGGGGCTCCAGCCCTGGCACCCGCGCGCGCTCCGCGCCCGTGAGCGCCGCGAGCCGCTCGACCAGCGCCGCGATCTGCGCCGCCTCGAGGCGACTGCCGTGCACGCGCGCCGGCTCGTACCGCGCGAGCCCTTGCGCCACCGCCGCCAAGGTGGTCACCGTCCCTGCGACGCCCACGACCCACCCCAGCGCCCCCGGCGCGCGCGCCTGCGTCAGCGCCGCGCTCACCGCCGCGCTCACCCGCGCCAGCTCCTCCGCCGAGGGCGGATCTCGCGAGAGCAGCCGCTCGGTCAAGCGCACGCTGCCCACGTCCAAGCTGACGGCGCTGACGTCGCCAGGGCGCGCCGGATCACCGCTCACCAGCTCCGTGCTGCCGCCGCCGACGTCCACCACGAGCCCGGGCCCCTCGAGCGCCAGCCCGCTGAGCGCCCCCTCGAAGCTGAGCCGCGCCTCCTCCAGCCCCGAGATCACCCGCGGCGCGACCCCGAGGCGCGCCGCCGCCCCCTGCACGAAGGGCGCGCCCCCTCGCGCGTCACGCAGCGCGCTCGTGCCCACCACGTCGAGCCGCGCGATGCCCAGCGCCTCGAGCTCGCGCGCGTAGTCCTCGAGGCAGGCGAGCGTCCTCGCCACCGCCTCGGGCGCGAGCCGCCCGGTCGCGTCCACTCCGGCGCCGAGCCGCGTGATGGTGGCGCGCTCGAGCAGCGGCAGCAGCCGTGCCCCGCGACGCTCGGCGACGAGCAGGAGCACGGTGTTGGTGCCGATGTCGATGGCCGCGGCGCGCGGGGTGGCGCTCATGCAGCTCCGCCAAGCTCAGCGCACGACCGCGCCGACGCTGAGCATCTCCTCCTCCGTGGGCACCAGCACCAGCTCGACCCGCTCCGCGCGCGCCGCCTGCGCGGGCTCCACCCCGAGCGTGGACCCGGCGCCCACGTCGATGAGCCGCGGCGTCAAGCCGCCGCCCTTGCCGTCCACCAGGTAGGCCGCGATGGCGCGCGCGCGCTGGGTGGCCATCTGGTAGTCGTCGCGGCCGGCGGCGGGCTTGCCGTCGCCGTGGGTGACGACCCGAAACGCCCGCTGGGACAGCTCGGGATCCGTGCGGAGGGGCTCGGCCACGCGCGCCAGCAGCTCGCTCCCCGCGGCGCTCAGCGTCTCCTTCTTGGCGTCGAACAGCGCTGACAGCTTGATGGTGATGGCGAGCTGCGCGTCCACCACCGTGACCGCCACGCCGCGCTCCGCCAGCGGACGGAGCGCCTCGCGCAGCAGCTCCGCGTGCTGCTTGAGGGCGGTGAGCTGCTTCGCGCGCAGCTCGTACTCGGCGAGGGCCCGCTGCTGCTTGGCGAGATCCGCTCCCGCGTGCTCCAAGTCCACCCCGCGCTCGGCCAGCGTCTCCCTCAGCTCCGCGATCCGCGCTCGGGTGTCCGCCGCCTCCTGCGCGCACACCTCACGCGCTTGGCGCTGCGCGGCGAGCTGGTTGCGGAGCGCCTCCGCGTCCCGCTGGACTTGGTCCCACTCCTCTTGCGAGTAACCGCAGCCACCGAGCGCGACGCTCAGCCCAAGGGCTGCTCCTGCAAAAAAAAATCGCTGGCTGGCTAGCATGGCGCGCACCTCCCTGAGGCGCTTGGCGTGGCGCCGGGCTCGCCGCCTAGCGCAGCCCCCCGCGCTCGGTCAAGCCATCGAGAATAAAGAGAAAAGACGGGCCCCCCGACCCCCGACCGCGCGCCTCGGCGCGGCACTGAACCGGCGCTCCCTCCGCAGGGCTTGCGCAAAGGATCACGCAGAATGCAAGCCCCTTCAGGTCACCCGCAGAACATTTTTCATTGACACATTGCACTAGGTGGCAATATACGTCGTGCAACATACCGTGGCGGGTCGAGTTGGCCGTCCCGGTTCCTAGGAGGCATCCCATGGCCGCAAAGAAGACGAAGACCAAGACCGCCCGTAAACCGGCTGCCAAGAAGGCGCCGAAGGTTGCCAAGAAGCGCACCGTCAAGCGCAAGACCGCCAAGAAGGCGGCCAAGAAGACCGCCAAGAAGGCCGTGCGCAAGACCGCCAAGAAGGCGGCCAAGAAGACCGCCAAGAAGACCGTCCGCAAGGCCGCCCGGAAGCCCGCGCGCAAGGCCGCGAAGAAGGCCTGAGCGGACTCTCTCGGTGTCAGCCTCCTGACCTGCACGTCGGTCTTACCGCTGGGGGTCTGAGGGGAGCTGCGGCGGAGCGACTGAGCTGTCTTGGCCCAGTCGCTCCGTCGTTTTGTACGCGCTGCTGCGGCGCGCGCCGCCCCGCGCCGGGCTACGCGCCCAAGTAGAGCTTGAGCGCCAGCGCCGCGGCGCGGCGATCGAAGCTGACCCCCTCGAGCACGTCACGGCGCGAGATGTCCTCGAAGAGCTGCGTGAGGTAGCTCTGAAACCCGAGGCACTCCCGCAAGGCGGCCTGCAGGCGCGCGGGATCGACCAGGTCCGTCTCCTCGAGCTGCGCCATCGCCTGCATGAACGCCTCGAACTTTGGATAGTCCCCGGCCCGCAGCAGCGGGTAGCCCATCGCGCGGAAGTACCCAAGAAACTCCCGGATGTACTGGAAGCCCTGCACGGCGCTCCATCGGTCGGCGCCGTCCGAGTGCTCCACCTTCGCGCTGAACGCTCGCAAGATCTGCGCGAACATCCACACGTCGCGCCGGAGCCGCTCGCTCGTCTCGCGCCGCGCCGCCACGTCGTCGAACACGCCGCCCTCCTCCAAGCTGACGCCCAGGCTCTTGCCGAGGTAGAGGATGGCGTTGCGCAGCGCCGGGCGGAGGGTGGCCACGGCCGCCTGGAGCCGCGCGCGCTGCTCCGCCTCGCTCACGCCGCCGCCCAGCGCTGGCAGCTCGTGCTGAAAGGCGCGCCGCAGCTCCAGCCGCAGGGAGCTGGCCACGCTCTCGAGCGAGCTCTTGATGGTGAGCAGCCGGTGCCCGGACGCGCGCAGCGCCGGCGCCTGCTCCAGCAGCCGCGCGCGCGGCACGGTGAAGAGCTCTCGCTGATACCCCCGCGCGAGCTGGGTGCCCGCGCGGCGCCGGAGGTAGTCGCCGAGCGCGCGCCCGTCCGAGCGCAGCACGCTGAGCACGAGGTAGGCGCGGCTGGTGGCTCGCCCGCGACGCCCCGTCGCCCCCTCGAGGCTGATGCGCTGGAGGAGCCTGAGGTAGCGCAGCATCCGAAACAGCGACAGGAAGCTCAAGGCCACCAGCCGGTGCGCCTCGCCCTCCGGCACGGCGCGGATGAGCTCGAGCACCTGCACGCTCTTGATGCGATCGAACTCCGGGCGAAACTCGAGCGCGGTGAGCGGGTTGAAGTACGCGTTGTGCCCGATCTCGCGCTGAAGCCCCGCGAGCAGCGCGTAGTAGAGTCGAAACGGCACGCGCTGGGCCCGCAGCACGCCGTCGAAGATCTCTCCGTGGCTCGCGAGCAGGTGCCGCAAGACGACCAAGCTCTGCTCGGGAGACTCCTGCTCGACGCCCTCTCGCACCAGCCGGCCGCGCAGGTTGTCCTCCGGCAGCACCGTCTCCAGGTAGCGGTGAAAGTAGTAGGCGCGATCCCGCTCGCCGAGGAGCTGGCGGACGAGCTGGACGCCGCGCTGCAGGCCCTCTCGCGCGACGAGCGTGGCCTCACGGAAATCCTGCGTGACGATGGGCGCGCGCCGCAGCGGCCCAGGGTGATTGCGCGGGTTGGAGAAGCACGCCGTCGCCTTGAGCAGCACCTCGAGCTCGAATAAAATGTCCTCTTTGCTCTCCAGCGTGAGCCGCTGAAACCACTCGTCGCGCGTGGTGCGCTGCTCGGCGCGCAGCCCCCGCGTCCCCGCCAAGAGGGCGTCGTAGGCGTCTTCGCGGCCAGCGGCCGGCACGAGGCTTCGCAGCGCGGTCACCCGCGGCCTCAGGGCTTGAAGTCGAAGGGGTAGTTGACCGTCGTCTCCATCCCGGCCGAAGACGGCGGGAAGCTCAGCTTCTTGACGGCCTCCACCACGCAGGCCGCCACCGCCCCCGCCTTGAGCGTGGTGCGCTCGGCGTTGGGCTCCGCGCGGGTGACGACACCCTTCGGATCGATGACGAAGTGGACCGTGAGCGTCCCGCGCAAGCCTGGCAGCTCCTTCAAGGTCTTCTCGTAACAGTCACGCATGGCCTGCCGGTTGGTCTTCAAGACGTCCGCGATGACCTCCATGGGGCGCGTCTCGGCGATCGCCCCGACCGGAGCCTGCGACGGCCCGGGGCCGACGGCGGGCGCCACCGCGGGGGCGGAGGCGGACGACGCGGCGGGCGCTGGCGCAGCCTCCTCCCGCGCGACGGCCGGCGCGGTCACCGCTGCGCTCGCCACCGGCTCGGGCTCTCGCGCGCTCGCGACCACGGGCGGCGGCTCGCTGCCCCCGCAGCCTAGCACCCAGCCACAGCTCAACCCCGCTAGCCACCCGCGCCACGCTTGCTTCATCCCTGCAACGCTACCTGCGAAGGCCGCGCGATAGAAGCCTCAGGGCGCACCCCCGCGGCGGCGCGCGACCTCGCGTCCGGGCCCGCGCCGTGCGCTAATGGCGCCCCCCATGGAACGAGGCCTCCTGCTGCCACCCCTGTCCCGCGCGACGCTCCCGCCGCTGCCCGTTCGCCTCGAGCGCCTCGGCGACGCGCGCCCCCAGGTGCTCGCCGTCTTGGAGGGCGAGACGGACGCCATCGCCCGCCAGGCGACCTTCGCGCGCCTGCTCTGGGACGTGCTGCCTCAGCTCAGCTGGTGTGGCTTCTACCGCCGCGTCGGCCCCTGCACGCTCGCCGTCGGGCCGTATCAGGGCAGCCTCGGGTGCCTACGCATCGACTTCGATCGCGGCGTCTGCGGCGCTGCGGCGCGCACTCAGCGCGCGCAGCGCGTGGCGGACGTGCGCCAGTTTCCCGGGCACATCGCCTGCGACGACGCCGCCCGCTCGGAGCTGGTGCTGCCCGTCGTGACGGCGGGGACGCTGCGCGCCGTGCTCGATCTGGACTCCACCTTCCTCGACGCCTTCAGCGAAGAGGAGGCAGCGCTGCTGACCGAGCTGGTGGCGGCCTGCTTCCACGCGCCCGAGCTCGTGTGGTGACGGCACCGAGCGTCACGCTCGGCGCCCGCCTCACGCTCACTTCTTCTTCTCGGCCTCGGCCTTGGCCACCTGCTCCTTGACCTTCTCCATGATCTGGCGCGGGCAGGGGCTGTAGTGGCTGAACTCCATGGTGAACTGGCCACGACCGGAGGTGGCGGAGCGCAGATCCCCGATGTAGCCGAACATCTCGCTGAGCGGCACCTCCGCCTTGACGCGGACGTTGGTGGCGCCGGGCTCCTGCCCGCTGATCATCCCGCGCCGGCGGTTGAGGTCGCCGATGACGTCACCCACGTTGTCGTCCGGGATGAACACGTCCACCTTCATGATGGGCTCGAGCAGCTCAAGCCCCGCCTTGGGCACGCTCTGGCGGAAGGCCGCCTTCGCCGCGATCTCGAAGGCGATCTGCGAGGAGTCGACCGCGTGGAAGCCGCCGTCGGTGAGCGTCACCTTCAGATCCACCACGGGGAAGCCCGCGAACGGGCCCTTGTCCAGCATGCTCTCGAAGCCCTTCTCCACCGCGGGGATGAACTCCTTGGGGACGCTGCCGCCCACGATGGCCGACTCGAACACGAAGCCCGAGCCGCGCTCCAGCGGCTCGATGGTGTACATGATCTTCGCGAACTGACCGGAGCCGCCCGTCTGCTTCTTGTGGGTGTAGCTGTCCTCCACCGTGCGGGTGATGGTCTCGCGGTAGGCCACCTGTGGCTCGCCCACGGTGGCCTCCACGCCGTAGGTGCGCTTGAGGATGTCCACCTTCACGTCCAGGTGCAGCTCGCCCATCCCGCGCAGGATGGTCTGGCCGGACTCCTGATCCACCTCGACGTAAAACGACGGATCTTCCGACACCATCTTGCCGAGCGCCGTGGACATCTTCTCGCTGTTGGTCTTGTCCTTGGGCGTGATGGCGACCGAGATGACCGGGTCCGGGAACACCATGGGCTCGAGCGTGGCGGGGTTGTTCTCGTCCGCCAGGGTGTGCCCCGTCTTGACGTTCTTCAGGCCCACCAGCGCCACGATGTCCCCCGCCTGGGCGGACTCGATCATGTTGCGCTCATTGGCGTGCATCTCCACCATGCGGCCGATGCGCTCGGTCTTGCCGGTGGCGGTGTTGAGGACGTTGTCGCCCTTCTTCAGCGTCCCGGAGTAGATGCGCGTGAAGGTGAGCGCGCCGAAGCGGTCGTCCATGATCTTGAAGGCGAGCGCGCGCAGCGGGCCGTTCGGATCCACCACGGCGAAATGCCCCGTCTCGTTGCCCTCGAGGTCCACCTCCGGCTGGGGGGCGACCTCCATGGGGTTGGGGAGGTAGTCCACCACGCCGTCCAGCACCTGCTGGATACCCTTGTTCTTGAACGAGGAGCCGCAGTACGTGGGGAAGAACGCCATGCGGATGGTGCCCTTGCGGATGCAGGCCTTGAGCGCCTCGAGGCTGGGCTCCTGGCCCTCGAGGTACATGGCCATCGCGTCGTCGTCCTCCTCCACCGCGCGCTCCACGAGCTGCGCGCGGTACTTCTCCACGTCGGCCTTCATGGCCTCTGGCACCTCACCGACGCTGAAGTTCTCCGCCTTGCCCGTCTCGTCCCAGACGTAGGCCTTGCGCTCGAGCAGATCCACCACGCCCTTGAAGTCCGTCTCGGACCCGATGGGCAGCACCATGACGAGCGGCACCGCGCCGAGCACGCGCTTGACCTGATCCACCACGCGGAAGAAATCCGCGCCCGTGCGATCGAGCTTGTTGACGTAGATGAGCCGCGCCACGCGCGAGTCGTTGGCGTAGCGCCAATTGGTCTCCGACTGCGGCTCCACGCCGCCCGAGCCGCAGAACACCCCGACGCCGCCGTCCAGCACCTTCAGCGAGCGGTACACCTCGACGGTGAAGTCCACGTGGCCGGGGGTGTCGATGATGTTGAAGCGGTGATCTTTCCAGTAGCAGGTGGTGGCGGCCGACTGGATGGTGATGCCGCGCTCCTGCTCCTGCACCATGAAGTCCGTGGTGGCGGCGCCGTCGTGCGTCTCGCCCGTCTTGTGGATCCTCCCGGTGACCTTGAGGATGCGCTCGGTGGTGGTGGTCTTGCCGGCGTCCACGTGCGCGAAGATGCCAATGTTGCGGTACTTGCTGAGTTCAGTCATCTGGGTTCGTCTCGCTCTGGTGCCGGCGGCCTGAAAGCCCGCTCCGCTTCGTTTGGGAGCCGCGGGATAACACTGTGGGAGAGAAGCGCCAGCACGAAGTGTCCGCCGACGCCTCGGCCCTCGCGGGGGCTCCGGGCGCCCCGAACCAGGCGTTCAGCCCTCCCCGTCCCCCGGGGCGGCGCTCGGCGCCCGCCCCGGGGCGCCCCGCCGACCTCGACCTCCGCGGCCCGATGAGCTAAGAGCCGGCCGCCTTCGTCGAATTTCGTGGCGGATCGGCACTCCGAGGAAGCAGCCCGTGCACCTTCGTCACCTCGCTCCGCTCCGCCGCCCGCTCGCCTCCCTGCTGCTCGCCGGGGCGACGCTCTTGACGGGCGCGGCGCTCACCGGGTGCGGTCCCGCGGCCGTCGGGACGGAGGAGGCCGCGTGGCCGCCCCTCACCAAGAAGTGGTACGAGCGCGCGCTCGGCAGCTACCGGGTGGGGGACCTGGAAGACGCGCAAATCGCCGTGGACAACGCGCGGCGGATCCCGCCGCGGCGCGATGAGATCGAGCTGCTCGCCGGCAAGATCGCGCTGGCGCAGCTCGAGTACGACCGCGCCTTGCAGCTCCTGCGCGGGCTGCCCGGCCCGGAGGCGGCCGGGCTGCGAGGGCGCGCGCTCTGGTACTCGGGGCAGATCGACCCCGCCGCCGAAGAGCTGGAGGCGCTGCTCGCCGACCCCTCGGTGCGGGATCCGTGGGCGGCGGAGGTCTCCAAGCTCGCCCGCCGCGGCGCCGGGCGGAAGCCCTTCACGCTGAGCGGCGGGCTCGTGGCCGCGGTGGAGATGCCGCAGGTCAACTCCACCTGGCTGGTGGTGCCGGTGGAGGTCAACGGGGAAGAGGCGCTGGGCGTCATCGCCACCGCGGTGGCCGAGACGCTCATCGACTCGAGCGGGGGCGCGGGCGCCTCGTGGGTCAGCCTGCGCTTCGGTGGGCGCGTGGAGGTGCGGGACGTGCCGGCGCTGCCCAAAGATCTCAGCGGGCTGTCGCGGCAGATTGGGGCGCCCATCAAGATCTTGCTGGGGATCAACCTGCTGCGGCACCTGCGGCCCACCATCGATTTTCTGGGTGGTCAGTTCGTGGTGCGCTCCTTCGAGCCCCCGCCGCCGCCCGCCGCCACCACGCTGCGCGTCGCGTACGTGCGGGGCGGGGGGATGGTGCTCCGCGGGGCCTTCGGCACGCAGGACGCCGCCCCCATGGGCACCTTCTTGGTGGACAGCTCGCTGAGCTTCCCCCTGGCGCTCGGTGAGCCCGGCTGGAAAAAGGCGGGGGTGGCGCTGAGCTCCCTGAAGCAACTCCCCGGCAGCGGGGGCAAGCTCAAGCAGGGCGTCCTGCCGCTGCTGCGCCTCGGCGCCTTCGAGATCCCACAGATCCCCGCGGTGCTCGGCGTCCCGCTCGACGCCATGGCCGAGGAGCTGCAGCTCGACCTGGACGGAGTGGTCGGCTCGGGCCTGATCGCCCCGTTCCGCGTCTCGCTCGTGGACCAAGGACGCACGCTCTGGCTCGAAGATCTGCCGCCGGAGGCCGCCGAGCAGTACCGTCAGCACCTCCCCGCGCCCGCCGCCCCGCCGGCGGCTTCGGCGCCGGCAGGGCCCGCCGGCTCGGCGCTGCCCGCCACGTCCGCCACGCCCGCGCCGGCGCCCCCCGCCAGCGCCGCTCAGCCCCGCTAGGCCAAGCCCGTGAACCACGTCGCCATCTACGCCGGTAGCTTCGACCCCACCACCTACGGCCACTTGGATCTGGTGGATCGCGCCTCCAAGCTCTTCCCCCAGGTGGTCGTGGCGCTGGGCGTCCACCCCACGCGAAAGTCCCTGTTCACCGTGGAGGAGCGGGTGGAGCTGATGCGCGAGCTCTGCGCCAAGTACACCAACGTCAGCGTGGACTGCTTCGACGGGCTGCTCATCGACTACGGCAAGAAGATCGGCGCGCGCGTGGTGGTGCGCGGCCTGCGCGCCGGGACGGACTTCGAGTACGAGCTGCAGCTCGCGCACGCCAACGCGGATCTAGGCCCGGACATCGACACCGTGTTCTTGCCGACGCGCGCCCGCAACAGCTTCATCTCCGCGTCGCTCGTGCGGGAGATCGCCAGCCACGGCGGCGACGTGAGCCGCTACGCGCCGCCCGTGGTGGTGCAGGCCCTGGCACGCAAGTTCGCGGCGGAGTGAGCGCGGCGGCCGGGCCCGAGTGGGCTCTCAGTGCACCACCCACGGGAACGGCATGAACAAGAGCACGTAGAAGGCGAGCGTCAGGCCGCCCACCAGGCGCCGCCCGAGCCCCAGCGCATGATCGTCCACCGGGGGGTGCTCCCGGCCCGTCCGCCGCTCGAGCACGCTGAGCAGCCCGTAGAGCACCAGCCAATTGAGCGCCGACGACGCGGGCAGCCACGCGCCCAGCGGCAGGCTGCTCCAGCCCTGCTCGGCGCCGCGCCACAGCGGGGGACCCGCCCAGCGCACGGCGCTGACCAGCGCCATGCCGAGCGGCAAGAGCTTCACCCAGCGCGCGAGCCGGTCCTGCCGGCGCCCGAACAGCGCGTAGGCCACGTGCCCGCCGTCGAGCTGCCCGAAGGGCAAGAGGTTCAAGAAGGTGACGAAGAAGCCCGCCCAGGCGGCCAGCGCGATGGGGTGCGTGGCGATGTCCTGCGTGGGGCCGAGCTCCCCTACCATCACGCGCTTGAGCGCCCAGTAGAGCAGGCTCTGCCCCTCCTGGACGTAGCCCGACTCCGCCTGCTCGATGACGGGCGAGCGCGCGAGCCCCACGAGCATGAGCGGGATGGCCACCACCAGCCCGGCGAGCGGCCCCGCCGCGCCGATGTCGAGCAGCGCCTTGCGCGAGCGGATGCGCTCCGGCATCACGATGATGGCGCCGAGCGTCCCGAAGGGGTTGAGGATGGGCAGCGGCAAGAAGTACGGCAGCGAGGCCGGCACGCGGTGCAGCCGCGCCGCGATGTAGTGCCCGAACTCGTGGCAGGTGAGGATGAGCAGCAGCGGCACCGCGAAGTACGCGGCGCCGCCGAGCGCGCTGGTGGCCTCGGGCGGCGCGTACATCTGCCCCACGAACAGCACGCTGCCCACGGTGATGACGAATAGCAGCAGGTTGAGCGCCCAGCCGAAGCGGCGCGGCCGCTCTACCGGCGGTGGGGGGGCGGCGTAGTGGCTCTGGGGTGAGGGCGCGGGGGGCGCGTCCGGCACGGGCGGGAAGTAGCCCTGTGGGGCCTCGGCACTCATCGCCGCCGGTCTAGCACCGCCGCGCGCCCGTGACAGCGGCGCCGAGCTGCTCGCGCAGCCGCGCCGCCAGCCGCTCCAGCCGGGGCGCGAGCTCCCCGTCGAGCACGCCGGCGTCGGTCTCGAGCCGCAGCGCGCCGCGCGCCCGCGACGCGTCCGCCCGCAGCTCGAGCGCCTCCGCCGGGAACGCCAAGCTCGCGAGCTCGACCTCGAGCGCCGCGAGATCCTGCGGGTGGGCCACGACGCGCAGCCGCCGCGCGCCGCGCACCTCCCCGAGCGCCTGACGCGCCAGCGACGCCACCAGCGACGGCCTCAGCTCCAGCGCCGCGCCGAGCAGCCGCTCCGCCAGCAGCACCGCCAGCTCCAGGCTCCGCTCGAGCTGCAGCTCGTCCGCGCGCTGCTCCCGCGCCGCCAGCGCGAGCGCCTGCGCGGCGACCGCGGTGGCGGCCTGCTGCTGCGCCTCCTGCGCGAGCTCGGCGGCGAGCTCCGCGGCCGCAGCGCGCGCCGCACGCACGATGGCCTCCGCCTCGGCCTCGGCCGCCTGCAGGCGCCGGGCGGCGGCGAGCTCCGCCTCGAGCGTGGCTCGCGCGAGCACGCGCGGGCCGCCCGCCCGTGCGCGCGGCGCGCTCGCCGCCGCCGGCGCACCGGCGCCCGTGAGCGCCTCCGCGCTCAGCACTCGGCCGCGCCGCACGCTCACCCCGGCGCTCCCCAGCGGAGCGCCTCGAGCGCGCGCCGCACCTCGAGCAGCTCCGCCGCGAGCGCCCGCCCGCGCGCCGTGCGCTCCGGCTGCGCCAGCGCGCGCGCCAGCGCCACGGCGCCCGCGGGAGGCGCCGCGCCGAGCGGGCGGAGCAGCGCCTCCCCCCGCACGCCGAGCGTGTAGCTCACCGCCACGAAGGCCCGCTCGAGCGCGTCCGTCACGTCTCCTCCAAGCGCCAGCCGCCTTGGCCCAAGCTAGCACGCCCCTCGGCGCGCAGCTTGAGCAGGTGCGCCTCCAGGCTCCGCACCGCCAGGCCCCACACCGCCGGCGGCGTGTCCGCGTAGGCGCTCGGCAGCAGCGCCTCCGGGGTGGCGTCGGGGCGCTGCCGCAGCGCCTCCACCACCCGCTGCTCGCGCAGCAGCCGGTGCTCCACGTAGCGCGCGAAGAGCGCGCTCGGCTCCCGGATGGGCTCGCCGTGCGCGGGCAAGGCGATGCGCGCGCCGAGCGCCTCCAGGCGGCGGAGCTGCGCCAGGTACTCCTGGAGATCACCGTCGGTGGGATCGATGAGGATGGTGCCCTCGCTCGCCACCATGTCCCCCACGATGAGCGCGCCGAGCTCCGGCTCGTGCAGGCACAGGTGCCCCGGCGCGTGCCCGGGCGTGTGCAGCACGCGCCAGCGCTGCGGCGTGGGCCCGGCGAGCAGCAGCTCCTCGCCGTCCTCCAGGTGGCGCGTGACCTCGGCGGAGAGCCGCTCGGCGGTCAGCCGGTGTGCCCAGAGCGGCAAGCCGAGCTCGCCCGCCAAGAACGCGGCGCCCCCGACGTGATCCGGGTGGTGGTGGGTGACGAGCAGCGCCGTCAGCTCCCGCCCCTCGCTGGCCAGCCCCCGCGCCCAAGCGAGCCACTCCCGCCGCTCCTCCTCGTAGGGGGTGGAGGGCTCCACGAGCAAGAGCTGCCGCTGCCCGAGCGCGTAGCTCTGCGTGTGGGTGGCCGGGGGCAGGGTAGGGGTGCGCGCCGCGTGACGCCACAGCCCCGTACCGAGCGGCGCGGCGCCGTCCGTCACGTGCGCTCGACCACCACGGCGACGGCCTCTCCGCCGCCGATGCACAGCGTCGCCAGGCCGCGCCGGAGGCCGCGCGCCTCGAGCGCGTAGAGCAAGGTCGTGAGGATGCGAGCGCCGGAGGCGCCGATGGGGTGGCCGAGCGCGACCGCGCCGCCGTGCACGTTCACCCGCTCGAGGTCGATGCCGGCCAGCTCCGCGCAGACCATGGTGACGCAGGAGAAGGCCTCGTTGATCTCGAACAGATCGATGTCTTGGGGGCGGAGGCCGAGCTTCTTCAGCGTGACGTCGATGGCCTTGGCGGGTGCCGTGGTGAACCACTCCGGCGCCTGCGCCACGCCGCCCCAGCCGAGGATCTTGGCCATCGGGGTGAGCCCGTGCGCCTCGAGCGCCGCCTTGCTCGCGAGCACCAGCGCCGAGGCGCCGTCGTTGATGGTGGAGGCGTTGGCCGCGGTGATGGTGCCGTCCTTGGCGAAGGCCGGACGTAGTTTGTCAAATTTCGACGGATCTCCGCGGCCCGGCTCCTCGTCCAGACTGACGAGGGTGGGTTCGCCCTTCTTCTGGGGCACCGGCACCGCCACGAGCTCCTTGTCGAACAGCCCCCCCTGCTGCGCCGCCACGGCGCGCCGGTAGCTCTCCCGCGCGAAGGCGTCCTGCTTCTCCCGCGTGGCGCCGTACTCCTTGGCGCAGAGCTCCCCCGCGCTGCCCATGTGGTAGTCGTGGTACGGGTCCCACAGGCCGTCGTAGATCATGCCGTCCACGAGCTTGCCGTCGCCCATGCGGTAGCCCGTGCGCGCCTGCTGGAGGTAGTACGGCACCTGGCTCATGCTCTCCATGCCCCCCGCCACGGCGACGCCGGCGTCCCCGAGCGCCAGCGCGCGGCCCGCCAGCACCACCGCCTGGAGCCCCGAGCCGCACACCTTGCTCACCGTGGTGGCAGGCACGGCGTGCGGCAGCCCCGCGAAGATGGCGGCCTGCCGCGCCGGGGCCTGGCCGATGCCCGCCGACAGCACGTTGCCCATGTACACCTCGTCCACCTGCTCGGGCTCGAGCCGGGCCCGCTCCACCGCCGCGCGGATGGCCACGGCGCCGAGGCGCGGGGCGGGCAGCGAGCCGAGCGCCCCCTGGAACGAGCCGATGGGCGTGCGCGTAGCGCTCACGATGTAGACGGGCTGGGTCATGCTGGTGCTCCTGCGTGAGGGTGGTGCTCGACGAGGGGGATGTAGCGCGCAGGCCGGGAGGACGAAAGCCGAGGACTCGACTAGGCTGCCGGCCATGCGCACCGGTCACCGCAGCACCACCTCGGACTACGTGGCCGCGCTGCGCGCGCTCTACACCCAGGGGCCACCAGCGCTGGCCACCGCGGACGATCCTGCCGCGGCACTCCTACTCTCGCCCACCTGGCGGGCGCTGCTCGGGCTGGCGCGGCTGCCCGGTGCCGGGCGCCTCGCGCACCGCCTGGTGGGCACGCTCACCGGCGGCCTGAGCTACAGCATCCCCTTGCGGCTCGGCTTCCTGGACGACGCCGTGCGTCAAAGCGCGCGCGAGGGCACGCGCCAGCTCGTCGTGCTCGGCGCGGGGCTCGACGCGCGCGCCTACCGCTTGCCGGAGCTCGAGGGCTTCACCGTCTTCGAGGTGGATCACCCGGACACGCAGGCCATCAAGCGCGGGCGCCTCGAGCTCGCGCCGCTCGCGGAGCGCGTGGTCTACGCCAGCATCGACTTCGAGCGGCAGGCCTTGGACGCGGTGCTGCGCGCCGCGGGCCACGACGCCTCACGGCCCACCGTGTGGGTGTGGGAGGGCGTCACCATGTACCTCACCGAGCCGGCCATCCTGGCGACGCTGGACGCCGTGGCCGCCACCAGCGCCGCGGGCAGCCGCCTGCTCGTCACCTACTTGCCACCGCAGCACGGCGTGGCGCTGCTGCGCCCAGTGGGGCGCGCCTTCGCGCGCGCGGTGGGAGAGCCGCTGCGCTCGCTCATCACGCCGGAGCAGTGGGTGCGCTGGCTCGAGCCGCGCGGCTTCGAGCTGGAGGCCGACGAGACCTGCCGCGCCTGGGCACGGCGCTACTGGCCGGCCGCGGAGCTCCCGCACGTGCGAGACTGGGAGCGCGCGCTCTCCGCGCGCCGGCGCTAGGCGAGCCCCAGGTTGCGGCGCAGCCTCGCGTGCGGCTCCTCCAGGTTGGGCACGAAGGGCTCCCCGGTGATCTGCTCCACGGCTTGGGCGTAGCGCCGCGAGGCCTCCACGCGCACGTCGTCCGGCAGCGGTGGGACGGGGCCGTCGCCCGTGAAGCCCTGCGCGGCCAGCCAGCGGCGCACGTACTCTTTGTCGAAGCTCTCCGGCGCCTGACCGGCCGCGAAGCGCTCTTCATAGGACTCCGCGTACCAGAAGCGCGAGGAGTCCGGCGTGTGGATCTCGTCGATGACGAGCAGCTCACCGTCCGGCGCCTTGCCAAACTCGTACTTGGTGTCCACCAGGATGAGCCCGCGCTCGGCGCACACGCGCTGACCCTCGTGAAACAGCGCCAGCGCCAGCGCCGCCGCCGCGTCGAAGTCTCCCGGGCTCATGCCGGTGAGCGAGAGGATCTCCTCGCGTGAGGCGCTGATGTCGTGGCCGCCATGCGCCGCCTTGGTGCTGGGCGTGAGGATGGGCTCCGGCAGGCGCTGGTGCTGGCGCAGCCCGTCCGGCAGCGCGTGGCCGCAGAAGCGCCGCTCTCCCCGCTGGTAGTGCACCCACGCGCTGGTGCTGGTGGTGCCGGTGAGGTAGGCGCGCACCACCATCTCTACGGGCAGCGGCTGGCACTCCCGCGCGATGAGGGCGTTCGGATCCGGCACGCTGAGGACGTGGTTGGGCGCGATGTGGCGCGTGTGCTCGAACCACCACGCGGCCGCCTGGTTGAGGAGCTGCCCCTTGAGCGGCAGCGTGCCGAGCACGCGGTCGAAGGCGCTGATGCGGTCGGTGACCACGATGATGCGGCGCCCGTCCGGCGTGGAGTAGTTGTCGCGGACCTTGCCCTCGTACTTCCTCCCGAGCTGCTCGAGGTGCGAGCCCTCGAGGGTGTGAGGCAGCGCGGCGCGCAGGGTGTCTTCGATGGGGGTGGCCAAGGCGGGGCACGCTAGCACGCGCGCCCCGAGCTGATTAGGGCTTGCGCGGCGGGATGACCAGCGCGGCCGCCGGCACCCAGAACTGCTGGCCGGGCGGCGGCATCATGCTCAGGTCCTTCGGCAGCACGCTGGCCCAGGAGGCCACCAGGTCCAGCACGAGCAGGGGCGTGCCCGCCTCCACCACGCCCACGGGCTGGGCGTCCGCGGAGGCCTGGATCCGCAGCGGCAGCTCCCGCGGCGCCTCGCTGGGCCGCGGCTCGCTCGAGAACGAGAGCTTGGGCGGCAAGGGCACCAGGCGCGGGGGCTGCGCCTGATCCATCAGCTCTCCGCGCGGCAGCGGCCGGAGCTGGCTCTGCTTGGCCCAGCCCTCCACCACGATGTCCGCGTAGTACATCACATGGACGAAGCCGGCCTTCTGCGCGTCGCCCCAGAGCAGGACGTCGGCGTCCTCGTACACCTTGACGAGCACCGCCACCACGCTGCCGTCCCGGCCGGGCTCGTCGTAGATCTCGAGCGACTCTGGCTGGACCTTCCAGCCGCGCGCCTTACTCGGGATGGGGCGCTCCTTGGGCGTGCCGGCGGTCAGGCTGAAGCTCTCGCAGCCCGCGCTGGCGGTGACCACCTGCTTGAGCGGCCCGGCGACCTGCCGCTCCACGCGGAGCTGGCTGCCAGTGCCGCCGAGCAGCCGCAGCTCCTGCTGCTCGCCGATCCACACGTGCCCCACGACGCTCTCCAGCAGCCTATTGGCGAACACGGGCACCTGCTGAGCGTCCACCCAGCCGCGCAGCTTGAAGTGACCGCGGCCCTGGCCCGTGCTCACCACCGCGCGCCCGCCCTCTGCCTTACTGGGCACCTCGCTCAGCGTGAGGGGGAGCTGCACCCCCGTGAGCACCGCCACCGGCTGACCGCCGAGCACGGCGTCGTAGACCGTCAGCCCGCGGGCCGGCGTGGCGAGCCCCTGCACGCTGCAGCTCCCCACCGGCGCGGGCGGCGCCGCGCTGCTCGAGGGCGCGGTCTGCGCCGCCTGCCGCGGACCGCCCGCGACCGCGGCCGACGCCGCGCCGGCCAGCGCCAACCCCACCACCCACGTGAGCCCCCATGACGATCCTGCCGAGCTTCTCATGCTATCTCCCTCGCCGCGCCGTGCGCCGCGCGACCGCGACCGACCTCATGATAACCGCACAGCTTGCCTTCGGCACCCCACGGAAGCTCCCCCGACCCGAGTCCCTCCGCGGGCGCGTCGGGGTGCTGGACGTCGCCTTCGCTGGCGTGGGGGGCAGCAGCGGCAGCTTCGAGACGGTGACCGAGCCCTTCATCCAGGCGCTCGGCCCGCGCCTGGCGGTCTGGGTGGATCACCACGATCACGAGCGGCACCGAGATTTCGCCGAAGATCCGCGCTTCGTGCTCGCCACCAAGGCGGAGCACGGCGCCTGCCCGGAGATGATCGATCCAGCGCTCGTGGCGCGCATCGGGCCGCTCGACACCATCGTGTGCCACACGGACTTCGACGGCCTGGCGAGCGCGGCCAAGTGGCTGCGCGGCGGCGTGGAGCCCTACCCCGGGGCGGACGCGGACGCGCGCGCCATCGACACCCGCCTCGGCAAGCCGAGCGCCACCGGGGAGCGCTTCGACCGCGCGCTGCGCGCGCGCCCGCGCGACACCGCGCTGTTCGGGCTCATCGTGCGGCACCTGGCGAGCGGGCTCGAGGACGCGAGCCTCTGGCGCGACGTGGACGCCGCCGCCGCGGAGCTGGTGCCCATCGAGGCCGAGACGCGCCGCCGCGCGCAGGACTACGTGCGCGTCGCTCCCGGCGTGGCCATCGTGGGGGTGAGCCCCGGGGGCCGCACCTTCGACAAGACGCTGCTGCTCATGCTCGGCCAAGAGCGGGAGCGCATCAGCGTGGTGCTCGAGCGCGACACCATCAGCGCCGCCGCGCGCTTCGACAGCGGGGTGGATTTCCTGGCGCTGTTCGGCCTGGCCGGCGGGATGCCCACGCGCGTCTCTCTGCCGCGCAAGTACCTGGGCAAGGTGTACGCCGCGCTCGGCGTCAGCCCGCACGATCTGCCAGCCCACCTGCAGCCGTCCGATTAGCCGCCCGGCCGCGCCGCTACCCGCCCCTCCCCCCCTCTGCTAACGACGCCCCAGACCACCGCGCGGTGGCAGAGGGCTGGCAGCTCATGAGCTTCACGCCGATCGCTCGCGACCTCCACGGTCTCGTCCACGCGCTCCGCTTGGACCGACCGGGGGATCTCGAGCCTGTCCTCGCCGCCATCGGCTGAGCCCCCATGAGCACCCCGAGGTACCTGAGCGCACCACCGTCCGAGGCGGCCCCCAGCGTGGTGCTGTGGGCGCGCCTCTACGCGACGGCGCTGGGGCTCCTGGAGCTGCTGGCCGCCGTGATCGGCGTGGCGCTGTTGGCGATGGGCGCCGAGGGCGCCAGCGCCCCGGGTGAGGAGCTCATCCGGCAGGCGCTCGGGGGCGTCTACCTCGTCCTTGGGCTGAGCCTCGCCGGCGTCTGCGCCTGGGCAGCCCTCGCCGGACGCAGGAAGTACGCGTGGTACTTGCACCTGGTCCTCATGATCCTCGGCTGCACGAGCTGCGCGTGCCTGCCCTTCGGCGTGCCGCTCATCGTGTACTGGCTCAGGCCGGAGACCAAGGCCTGGTACGGGGTGTGAGGCGCCGCGCGGGGCGCGCGGCGTCGCGCGAGCCCGCGCGGCCGCTGCGCTGAGCGCTGGCGCTCACGGCTCGGCTTCGGGCGTCAGCCCAAACGCCTCGAGGACCATCACCGCGCCGTCGTCCATCTCCGCGCGCACGGTCCCCAAGATGGGCACCGAGGAGTGGGCGTAGGCGGTCGTCTGGTGCTCACGGCCGAGCACCTGGGCGGCGGTGGTGACGGCGTAGCACTGGGCGAACCTCCCCGCCGGTGCCTCGCAGTCTCGCCGCGGCCCCGTGAAGCGCGGGATGACGACGATGGCGCCGCCGAGCAGGCGGTCGACCCGCTGGAGCGCCGACCGCGGCAGCGTCAGCGGAGGGGAGCCCGGGAGCTTGACCGCTGCCTTCGTCACCTTCCACGTCTTCGGATCGTAACGGTCCTTCAGGGTGACGCTCATCGCGATGACGGTGCGGCCCTTGTCGCTCTCGACCGTGACCTCGAAGTCCGGCGCGGTGCTGGTGCCGCCGAGCACCTTGTAGGTGAAGGCTCCGTCGGGCTGGCCCTTCTGGCTCAGCCGATAGCGAGCCCACTGACCGACGGCGAGCTCCAGCGGCGCGCCCTCGCTCGGCCCAAAGCCACCAGCGCCCTCGAGCTTCGGCGGCTGAGCGACCAGCCTGGCGCTGGCGCTGGCGCTGGCGACGCTCGCGGCGGGGCTGCCCCCACGGCTCGTGAGCTTCTTGCACCCCCACAAGGCAGGCAAGACGATGAGCAACGGGAGCGCGGGCGCGAGTCTCGAGCGAAGCATGTCGTTTCAGCGCCGCCGATCGCGGCTCCTCCACCGCTTAGCCCGGATCCATGGCGCGAGTCCAGCTCAGGCCTCGACCCCCGCGCGGGCGGCAGGCTTCTCGTGGAGCCGCCCGTCTCCGCTCGGCGCACCTGCCGTCGCCGCGCCACGCTGCGCTCGCGCGCCTTGCGCTCCCGCGGCAGCTCCGGCATCACCGGCGGCGGAGAGCTGCGCGCGTGTCCGGTCCGTCCCTGCTCGAGGAGCTGAGCCTGCTCGCCCAGCGGCCGCTCCGCGCGGCGCTCGGCGCCATGCTCCAGCGCTTGGCGGCCAGTGAGCGACTGCCCGCCGCGGAGCTGGAGCGGCAGCAGCGCGCACGCCTCACGGCGCTGCTGCAGCACGCGCGCCGCACGGTGCCGTTCTACGCCCGGCACCCCGAGCGCTTCGAGGAGCTGCCGCTGCTCACGCGCCGCGACCTCCAAGAGCACGCCGAGGCGCTCGAGAGCCGTGAGGTGGCGCCCGCGCACGCGGCGGTGCGCTCGGCGCACACCTCCGGCTCCACCGGGGCGCCCGTCACGGTGAAGCTCGGGCGCGCGCAGGAGCACCTGCTGCAAGCGCTGACCCTGCGCGACCACGGCTGGCACCAGCGTGATCTCACGCTCACCGCCGCCGCGCTCCGCGCCGATCCGCAGCTTGGCACGGTCACGCGCTGGTCACTCCACCCGCGGGGTGGCCGTCTGCTGAGCCTGCCGGTGGACACGCCGCTCGACGAGCAGCTCGCCTGGCTCCAGCGCGCGGCGCCCAGCTACGTGGTCACCTACGCCAACAACGCGCTGGGGCTCGTGGAGCGAGCCGAAGCGCTGGGCGTCGCGCTCCCCGGCCTGCGTGAGCTCGGCACCTTCGGTGAGGTGCTGCCGCCGGACCTGCGGCGGCGCGCGCGCGAGGTGTGGGGCGCCCCGGTGGTGGACGCCTACTCTTGCTGTGAGCTGGGCTTCATCGCGCTGCAGTGCCCCGAGCACGAGCACTACCACGTGCAAGCCGAGAACGTCTGGGTGGAGCTGCTGCGCGAGGACGGCAGCCCCTGCGCGGTGGGCGAGACGGGGCGCGTCGTGGTGACGCCGCTGCACGCCTTCGCCATGCCGCTGCTCCGCTACGACCTCGGGGACTACGCCACGCGAGGCGGCCCCTGCCCGACGGGGCTGGGGCTGCCCGTCCTCGAGCGCGTCGTGGGGCGCTCGCGCCACCTCATCACCTTGCCCAGCGGCCAGCGGCTCTGGCCTCGCTTCGGCTCCAACGTGCTCGGTAAGCTCGCCCCGCTCCGGCAGCTCCGCCTCGTGCAGCACTCGCTCGAGCGCTTCGTGCTGGAGGTGGTGGCGCCGCCGCTGGGCGCGGAGCTGGAAGCGCGGGTGCTCGGCGCCGCCGAGGAGCTGCTGGGCGGCGAGGTGACGCTCACGCTAGAGTATCGTGACGACATCCCCCGCTCCGCCAGCGGTAAGTACGAGGACTGCGTGAGCCTGCTGCCCGCTCACCACTCACAATAGATGGGCCACTGCGTCGCGGTGGGGTCGCCCCCGTCATCACCAGCGAGCGGCGCGCCGTCGATGGTGCTGGTGACGCCGCAGGCGTCCGTCACCACCAACGCGATGGTCGCGAGCCGGTATGCCGACGTCGGGACGGTCGAGGGCAGCTCGACCGTGAGGACGTTCCCATTGATCTGCATCGGGAGCTCCTCGTTCAACGACCCGCTGGTGCCTACGTCGCGCCAGATGAGCTCCCGCAGCGTCGCCTCCACCAGCTCCGCCCGCCCCGGCTCAAGCACGATGGTGAGCCGGCGCGTGGCTGGCTCATAGTAGCTCGTGAGCTCATCGAAGTCGGCGCACTCGAGCGTGGTGCCCACGCAGTCCGCGCAGACCTGGTTGGCCCAGTCCCGCCACTTGTAGCCATTGGGTCCACCGTCCGTGGTGCCAGCCGCCCCCGCTGCGCCGGGATCGAAGCGCGGCTCGCACACCAGCGCGCCACCGCTGCCACCGCTGCCACCGCTCCCACCGCTGCCGCCGGCGGCTCCCGCGCTCCCGCTGCTCCCCGCGGCGCCGCCCAGGCCCGCGACCCCACCGCTGCCGCCGGCGGTCCCGGCGCTCCCGCTGCTCCCCGCGGCGCCGCCCAGGCCCGCGACCCCACCGCCACCCTCCGCGCTGGAATCGCTCCCGGCGTCTTGGCTGGGGCTCGCCTTCTTCGTCTCCTCCTCCGAGCACGCCACCAGCGCGGTGGTGCATCCGAGCCCAACGACCGCGCCCAACATCCAGGTTCGCATCCTCGCAGCGTACCACCACCGCCGACCGCGTGTCGCCCCCCGCTGAAACGGCCGACGTGTCATACTCTCTGGGCACCCTGCTCAGGAGCCGCTCTCATGCGCTGCGTCACCCTAGCCTCCGTCCTCGTGCTGCTCGGCGTCGGCTGTGGCGGCGTCAGCGAGCAGGCCACCGCCCTCGGCGGGAGCGGCGGCGGCTCGGCGGGCAGCGGCGGCTCGGGCGGCAGCGCCGGCTCGGCGGGCAGCAGCGGCTCGGCGGGCAGCGGCGGCGCTGGCGCCACCCCGGAGTGCACCCGTGACGAGGAGTGCACCCTGTTCGACGACTGCTGCCGCTGCGAGGGCCAGCCGCTCACCGGGCGCCCCACGCCGGGCTGCGACCATCAGTGCCTGCAGAGCAGCTGCTCGGCCCACGGCATCACCCAGGCGCGCTGCATCGCCGGCCGCTGCGTCGCCGCCTTCGAGTGCGACGAGGCTCAAGTGCGCTGCCGCCGGGCCGCCCCGGCGTGCCCCCCCCGGCAGCTCCCGGAGATCCGCGAGGGCTGCTACACGGGCGACTGCGTCGACGCCGCGCAGTGCCGCTCCGCGAGCCACTGCATGAGCTGCATGAACGCGGGCATGGTCTGCGCCGCCATCGATCGGGAGACGGGCCCGGAGGCCCACTGCGTCACCGTCCCCTCGCGCTGCAACGGAGACTTCTCCTGCGCCTGCCTCGGGCCCAGCGTGTGCATCGCTCCCTTCGACACCTGCACGGATTTTAGCGGGCTCATGGGCCTGCACTGTAGCTGCCCGACTTGCTGAGCCCCGGGCCAGCCTCACCAGGCCACGCGCCAGGCCGCGCCCGTCAGCCGCTCGGCGCCACCCCCGGCGATCCTCTACCGAGACCGCCTCTGCCGCCCCCCCTCGCCATCGGCGACTCGCGCCAAATACCCTTCGCCTCTGCCGCCCCCGCCTGTCACGATGCGCTCAGTGCCGCTCCGTCCTCGTGAGGCCATCCTCCTCTCCCTCCTGCTCGTCCCCTTCACGGGGGTCACCGCCGCCGCCGCGCCTGCCGGCCCAGCGCCCACGCCGCCCGCGCCCGCCGCGCCGCCGGCGCGGGTCGTGGTCGCGGAGGTGCCGCCGAGCGGGGGGTGGCCCGCGCTCGCCGTCGGGGTGGACGCCAGCGGCGAGCTGCGCGCGCAGAGCTGCCCCCGCTCGCCGTGCGGGCTCGCGGGCGCGACGGCCTTGGGGCTGCCCGCGGAGCTGCGCGCCGGGCTGCCGCACTCCAAGCTCACGGTGCTGCACCTGGCGGGCGAGCGCCGCGCCGTGCTCGTGAGCGTCCCTGGGCCCGAGGCCGACCAGCGCTGGGAGGCGCTGGTGCTCCCGGCGCCGAGCGGCGCGGCGCCGCGCGTGGTCTTCGCGGGACGCACCGGCTGGACCGCGGGGCAAGACGGCGAGCGCAGCGGCGCCACGGTGCTCGTCGGTGAGCCCACCGACGCGGGGGAGGTGACCGTCGTCGTCGGGGAGCAGCAAGAGCACCTGAGCCTCTGTGGGCGCCCCGCGGTGCTCGCGCCGCGCGCCCTCGACGCGCGCGACGGCCTGCTCAAGCCCGCCAAGGTGCAGCGGCTCAGCCGCGCCGAGCGCGAGGCCGCGCCCA
>CAUJEM010000015.1 GCA_963169915.1 Myxococcota bacterium | reverse complement strand
GCGAGGTCGCGGCATGAGCGGCTTCTGGGCCATCTACCGGCGTGAGATGCTCTCCTTGTGGGTGACGCCGCTCGCCTGGGTGCTGCTCGCGGCCTTCCTCTTGATCCAGGGCGCCAGCTTCTTCTCCATGGTGGCGCACCTGGCCAGCCTCCCCGCGGCCTCCGTGGACGCTGGGCCGGTGCAGGCCTACTTCGGGCAGTCCATCTTCCTCGTGCTGTCGCTGCTGCTGGTGTGCCCTGCGCTCACCATGCGCCTGTTCGCGGAGGAGCGCCGCGCGGGCACGGTGGAGACCCTGCTCACCGCGCCCGTCACCTCTGCCGGCGTGGTGCTGGGCAAGTACGCCGCGACGCTGAGCACCTACGTGCTCATGTGGCTGCCGACGGTGCTCTACGTGGTCATCCTGCGCAAGACGGGGCAGGTGGACTGGCCCGTCGTCGCGTCCAGCTACCTCGGCGTGCTCGGTATCGGCGCGGGCTACCTCGCCATCGGCACCCTGATGAGCGCGCTGACCACCAGCCAGCTCATCGCCTTCCTGCTCACCGCCATGCTGCAGCTCGGGCTCGTGGTCTTGGGCGTGGCCGAGTACATCGTGGAGCCAGGCTGGATGCGTGAACTCTGCGGCTACGTCTCGGTGCTCTCGCAGATGGAGGAGCTGAGCAAGGGGCTCATCGATCTTCGCCGCGTGGTCTACGACGCCTCGCTGGCGGCCTTGCCTCTCTTCGTCACCACCCGCGTCGTCGAGACCTGGAGGTGGGGGTGAAGCGCCCGGGCGGGGTGAGCACCGGCTGGCGCTCGCTCAGCGCGGTCGGCGTGTTGGCGGCGGCGGTGCTCGCGGTCAGCGTCAACGTCCTCACCGCGCGGTTTTACCACCGCTGGGACGTGACCCCCGCGGGCCTGTACACCCTGTCGCCCGCGACGGTGGAGACGCTCACCAAGCTGACGGAGCCCATCGACGTCGTGGTGCTGCTGTCGCAGAGCGACAACCTCACGGTGAGCGTGCGCCAGATGCTCGTCGCCTACGGCGCGGAGACACAGCAGCTCCGGGTGCGCTACGTGGACCCGGACCGTAGCCCGGCCGAGTTCCTCGCGCTGCAGAGCAAGTACGGGCTCCAGTCCGGCAAGACGGAGGACGGGCGGCTGGTGAGCGATGCCAGCATCGTGGTGTCGCGCGGTGAGCGGCGGTGGTTCGTGACCACCAGCGACATGGTGGTGGTGGACGAGGAGGACGGCCGTGTCCGCCCTCGGCTCGAGCAGGCCCTGACGGAGGCCCTGCGCAACGTGCTCGAGCAAGTGCGCAGCAAGGTGTGCTTCTCCACGGGCCATCAGGAGCAGAGCATCGACGACGGCGGGCCGCAGGGGGCGGCGGAGCTCAGGTACCGCCTCGAGCGGAACAACTATGAGGTGGCGGCGGTCGATTTCTCCGAGGCGCGCCCCTCGCTCAAGGGCTGCGACGCGCTCGTCGTGGCGGGGGCGGAGGAGGCGTTCGCGCCCGCCGCCGCCAAGCTCATCGAAGAGTATCTGCGCGGCGGGGGCAACGTCGCCCTGCTGCTCAACCCTGGCCTCGACGACGACGGGAGGATCCGCCCGACCGGCCTGGAGCCGGTGGCGCGCGCCGGAGGCGTCGAGTTCGGGGAGGATTTCCTGATCGAGGCGGAGGAGCGCCTGCGCCTGCCTCAGGGCCTCGGCGAGACCTTCCTCGCCACGCCGAGGGAGCACCGCATCACCCAGGGCTTCCTGCTGGGAGACAAGGTGCGCTACCGGGTGCTGCTCAGCGCGGCGCAGTCGCTGCGCGCCGGCAGCCCAGCGGGTGCGCAGGTGTTGCTGGAGTCGAGCCCGCGGTCCTTCTCCCTCAAGGACGTCCGCCCCTTCGTGGAGGGCGGCCGCGTGCCCGAGAAGGGCGCGGCGGATCCCGCGGGGCCGTTCCCCGTCGCCATGGTCGCGGAGCTGCCGAAGCCGGCGGGCTCCTCGGCGCAGCACGGCCCTCGGCTGCTCGTCGTCGGCAGCGCCAACGTCTCTTGGTCGCGGGTGTTTCGTGAGCCTGCGCTGCTCGGGACGCGGCTGTTCCTCGAGAGCGGGCTCGCCTGGCTGGTGGCGCGCCAGGCCATCGTGAGCGTGCCGGAGAAGCCGCTCCAGGACGTGGGGCTCAGCTTGACGGAGGAGTCGCTGAGCGACGTGCGCCTCTACGTCTTGCTGTACATGCCGCTCGCGGCGGCCCTCATCGGTGGCGCCACGCTCTATCGGCGCCGCTCGCTCGAGCGGCGCTCGCGTCGAGAGCAGAAGCCGAAGGCCAAGGCGTCATGAGAGCTCAGCTCCGCAAGCAGCTCGTCAACCTCGCGCTCGTGCTCGCCGCCGCCGGCGCCGTCACGGCGGTCGTGGTCACCACCGGGCGCGTGACCACCGAGGAGCGAGAGCTGCGCGCCGACAACCTGCTGCCGGCGTGGCGGGGCGACGACGTCACGCGCGTGTCCGTGGAGCGCGAGGGGAAGACCACGGTCATCGAGCAAGGCCCCGCGGACGACGCCGGAGAGCGCGAGTGGCGGCTGACGAGCCCCGTCGCGGAGAGCGCCGACGCCTACGGCGTGGACCAGCTCCTGCGCAGCCTGGAGTTTGCGCGGGTGGTGCGCCGCATCAAGCCGGAGCAGGTG
>CAUJEM010000014.1 GCA_963169915.1 Myxococcota bacterium | reverse complement strand
GGGCGCTCGTCATTGGGGGGCCGCCGGTGTAGCGATGCTGGGTATGAAGCTCGTGGTGACCGAGGGCGCGCGCGCGGGGGAGCGGCTCACGCTGACGGGTGACCTCACGCGGCTCGGGCGCAGCCCGAGCTGCGACGTCATCTTCCCGGACACGATGGTCTCCGGGGTGCACGCGCGGCTCGTCATCGGCGCGGAGGCGGTGTCGCTGGAGGATCTCGGCAGCACCAACGGCAGCGTCGTCGTGCGCGCTGGGCAGCGGCTGGTCGTGGAGGGCTCGCCAGCGGGCAGAACGCAGCTCGAGCCAGGCGACGAGATCGAGCTGGGAGGGCCCGGCGCCGGGGGAGTGCGCTTCCAGGTGCAGCTCGAGCCGGAGCAGCCCGAGGCGCAGGTCTTGAGCCTCCGGCGCATCGAGGAGATCCCGACGGTCAGCGGCTCGGCGCTACGTGACACGGAGCTGCTCCTGGCGCTCCGCACCATCGATCAGCGGCTGCAGGAGCCGGAGGATCTCCTCGGGGTGCTCACCGCCGTCGCGGACGCGGCGCTGACGCTCACGCCGCGCGCCAGCCACGCCACGCTCTCGCTCAGCGACGCGCCCGATCCACGCCGGCCGCCTCCCGCCCCCGTCTTCCTCCCCATGGTCACACGGACTCGGGGCACGGGCGGCGCCATGCTCACTCCCGAGGAGCCGATCCCCATGGCGCGCAGCGTGCTCCGGCGCGTCCTCAAGGAGCGCGCCGCCGTGCTCGCGGCCGACGTCACCAGCGAGGGGCTAGGCTCGGACTCGCTGCTCGGGGCCTCGATCCAGAGCACCATCGGCGTACCGCTCTGGCGAGGCGAGGAGATCCTGGGGGTGCTGCAGGTCGACAGCCGCGGCATCCCGGCCACCTTCGACACCAGCGACCTCGACGTGCTCTCGGTCCTCGCCAGCAACGCCTCGTTGGCCGTCTCGAACGCGCGGCTCCTGCAGCACCTCAGCTCGATGGAGCGGCGGCTCCAGGGGGAGGTGCACTACCTCAAGGACCGGGCACGCCCAGGCCAGCGAGAGGCCCGGCTCATCGGCAACAGCGCGCCCATGGTCGCGCTGCTCGAGAAGCTGGAGAAGGTCGTCGACACGCGCGTCCCCGTCCTCATCGAGGGGGAGACGGGGACGGGCAAGGAGCTCATCGCCGCGGCCCTGCACCATCGCAGCCGGCGCCACGCCAAGCTCTTGGTGGCGCAGAACTGCGCGGCGCTGCCGGAGGCGCTCCTCGAGAGCGAGCTGTTCGGGCACCGGCGCGGCGCCTTCACGGGCGCCACGGAAGACCGGCGCGGGCTCTTCGAGCTCGCCGACGGCGGCACCTTGTTCCTCGACGAGATCGCGGAGCTGCCGCTGTCGCTACAAGCCAAGCTGCTCCGGGTGCTCCAGGAAGGTGAGGTGCGCCCCCTCGGCGCGACGAGCACGCGCCGGGTCGACGTGCGCATCGTCACCGCCACCCACCGCTCGCTCGCGCGGGAGGTCGCCGAGGGGCGCTTCCGGCAGGACCTCTACTATCGACTGGAGGTGTTCCCCTTGCAGGTGCCGCCGCTCAGGGAGCGCGGCGCGGACATCGCCCTCCTGGCGAGCCACTTCCTCCAGACCTACGCGCTCGAATTCGGCAAGCCGGTCGCCGGCTTCTCCCAAGAGGCGCTGGCGGCGCTGGGGGCCTACGAGTGGCCGGGCAACGTGCGGGAGCTGCAGAACGAGGTGCAGCGCGCCGTGATCGAGGTGGAGCCCGGAGGGATCGTCCATGCGGCGCTGCTCGGTCCGAAGCTGCGTCGGACCGAGGAGCTGCTGACGCGCGCGGGCGTCACGCGCGGCAGCCTGCGAGAGATGACGGAGCAGATGGAGCGGTGGTTTCTCCAGCAGGCGCTCCGCGAGCACGCGGGGAACAAGACGGCCGCCGCCAAGGCGCTCGGCATCACGCGCGAGGGGCTCCACAAGAAGCTCCGGCAACTCGGGATGAGCTGAGGGATGCGCCGCTCGGACGCGGCGCCCCGCTCAGAGCTCCGCCAGCGCGCTCACCAGCTCCTTGGCGTGCCCCTCCGGGCTCACGGCGGGGAACACCTTGCGGATACGCCCGTGTTTGTCGATGAGGAAGGTGACACGCTTGGCGACCCCGAGGTTGATGGGCACCCCAAAGGCCGCGGCGATCTCGTGATCGACGTCCGGCAGGAGCGCGAAGGGGAGACGATACTTCTTGGCGAAGGCCTGGTGGGAGCCCACGTCGTCGGTGGAGACCCCCACCACGATGGCGTTGCTCCGCTGGAGAGCGGGCCACTCCTCACGCAGCCCCTCGGCCTCCGCAGTGCACCCCGGGGTGTCGTCCTTGGGGTAGAAGTAGACGATGACGGGCCGCCCTCGGTGATCGGCGAGCTTGAAGGGCTGCCCCTCGTGGGTCGTGGCGGTGAGATCCGGCGCGGGTGCCCCCACCGGGAGCAAGGTCGACGGCGGCGGGCGCACGGGGCGCACCGCGCTGAGCACGGGCTTGGTGCTGCGCGGGGGCTCCTGCGCCTCGGTGGACGCCGTGGGGGAGGTGGACTGACACGCCGCCAAGAGGACGAGCGAGGGGAGCACGATCGAGGGCCTCATCGCGCCAAGGCTTGCGCCTCCCCGTGCGCGCGGCAAGCGGGGTTCACTGGATGCCGTAGTCTCGTAGTCGACGGTAGAAGGTGCGCCGCGGGATGCCCAGCTGTTGGGCCGCCTTGACGCGGTTCCAGGCGCAGCGCTCGAGCGCCTCCAAGATCTTGGTTCGCTCCCGCTCCTGGTGACCGAGCGCGGGGCGCTGCGGGTCGCCGGCCGCCGGCGTCGCAGCGCGCGCCGGCGGCGTACTGGCGCGCGGCAGCGCGGGCTCCGCGTGGCCCGGCGGGGGCACCCCAGAGCGGCCGAGAGCGGCCCCGAGGGCGTCCAGCTCCTCCTCGGCGATCTCGCTAGAGTCGGACAGCACCCAGGCGTTGAGCAGGACGTTCTCGAGCTGGCGCACGTTGCCCGGCCAGGGGTGCGAGGTCAGTCGCTTGAGCGCGGCGCGCGACAGCGTCTTGCGCTCACGCTGATAGCGCAGAGAGAAGCGCGCAAAGAAGTGGTCGACGAGCTGGGGGATGTCCTCGCGCCGCTCACGGAGCGGCGGCACCACCAGCTCGACGACGTTGATGCGGTAGTAGAGATCCTCACGGAACTGCCCGGCGTCCACCAGCGCTCGGAGATCCCGGTGCGTCGCGACGATGAAGCGCACGTCCACGGGCTGCTCGGCGCCGCCGCCCACCGGGCGCACCGCCCGCTCCTGGAGCACCCGCAGCAGGCTGGCCTGCATCTTCTGCGGCATCTCGCCGATCTCGTCGAGCAGCACGGTGCCACCTTCGGCTTCGCGGAGCAGCCCGCGCCGGTCACGATC
>CAUJEM010000013.1 GCA_963169915.1 Myxococcota bacterium | reverse complement strand
GCGGGCGCAGCGGGCAGCGCGGGCAGCGCGGGCAGCGCGGGCAGCGCAGGGACGGGGGGCGCCGGAGGGAGCGGTGGCTCGGCGGGGAGCGCCGGCACCGCGGGCACTGGGGGCAGCGCAGGAGGTCCTATCGACTTCGGTGACGGCTGGCAGATCCCGGATCCTGGCAACCCCTCGCCGGTGGATGGTGGGGGCGTGACGGACATCGTGGTCGGACCAGGCGCGGACGCGAGCACGCCCGGGAGGTTCGGCGCGGCTGACACCGGAGAGAGCCCCAGCGTGGTCTACCCGCTCGATCACACGATGAGCCCGCCCAACATGAACATGCTGGACGTGCACTGGCGGCCGGCCGCGGGTCAGACCCACTTCGAGCTCAGCTTCATCGCGCCGACGCGGACGCTCAAGATCTACGTGGGCTGCACGGCGCTCGGCGGCGGGTGCAGCTACGCCACGGCCAACACGGAGTTTTGGAGCAAGCTCGTGCCCAGCGCGCGCGGCACGGCGCCCGTGCGCTGGCGCATCCGCGGTGTCACGGCCGGCGGCGTGGTGGGCGGCTCCGCGGAGCGGCAGCTCTCTTTCAGCCGGCAGGACATCCTGGGGGGCATCTACTACTGGAACACCAGCGGCGTGGGCCAGGTGCAACGGCAAGACTTCGGGATCCCCAGCCCGCCCATCGAGAACTACCTGAACGTCACGCAGGCGGGCGGCGGCACCTGTCTCGGCTGCCACGTGATGAGCCGCTCGGGGGACGCCATCGTGGTGGGGCTCAACATCCCCTCGCCGGCCACCTACCGCACCTTCGACGTGGTCTCTCGGATCGAGCGCAACCCCTGGGTGCGCGGCGGCGCCAATTTCTTCTCGTTCTCACCGGACTCCAAGTACCTGCTCTACTCGGACACGGTCACCATCGGCCTGCGCAACGTGGAGACGGGGGCGCAGATGAAGGCCAACGTGGTGCCCTACGGCACCATGCCGGACTGGTCCCCCAGCGGGCGCAAGATGGTCTACGCCAAGCCAAAGAACCGCCCGCTCTTCGCGGCGCCGGGCATCGACAGCGCGTCGCTCGAGCTCTCCAATTTCGACGGCGTCAGCTTCCAAGCCCCCACCACGCTCGTCCCGGCGGCGGGCGGCAACAACTACTACCCGGCGTTTTCTCCGGACAACGAGTGGATCATCTACAACCGCAGCCCCAGCAACAACAGCAGCTACGTCAGCGGCAAGCCGGAGGACGGCGGCGGGTTGCCGGACTCCGAGCTGTGGATCGTCTCCGCGAACGGCGGGACCCCCGTGCGGCTCGGTCGCATCAGCGCGCCGGGGTGGCTGCAGTGGGCCAAGTGGGCCCCGGCGAAGCACGACTCTTTTGCGGGCAAGGTGATGTGGGTCACCTTCACCAGCGCCCGAGCGTACGGTCTACGCTTCACGGACGGGCAGCTCGCCCAGCTCTGGATGGTGGCCATCGACGTGGACAAGCTCCGGGCGGGGCAAGAGAGCAGCTTCAACGCCTTCTGGCTCCCCACGCAGAGCACCAACGGCGGCAACCACATCGGGCAGTGGACCACGCGGGTGCCGCGCAAGCCGTGCAATCGCGCGCAAGACTGCGAGGGCGGCGAGACGTGCACGAACCGCATCTGCATGCCGAGGCCCCGCTGAGCTCCGGCTAGCGGCGCGTGACCACGAAGAAATCACGCGCCGCGGGGCGGTCGGTGTACTCGCCGCGCAGGTGCTTCGTGTCCTCGATCAGGGTGGCGCTGATCCGTAGCCCCGGGCCCTCCGGCTTCGGGCTCAAGAACAAGAAGCGCGTGTAGCTGTAGTTCACGTCCAAGCTCGTCGCGGTCACCACGCCGGCCGCCTGGAGTCCGCGCGTCAGCTCGGGCGCGGAGATCCACTCCCCGAGCGCGTAGTAGGCCACGCGCCCCGTAGCGTCCAAGCCGAGGGCGGAGCGGCGGATGTCCTGCTTCCCCTCGGCCGAGAGCCCCCACGGTGCGTTGCGACGCCCGAGCTCCGCGTGCGGCGCTCCCTCGAACAGCAGGCAGGGCGGCGCCTGACGCCACGCCAGCGCGTCGCCGAGCTGCGGCTCTAGCCGCTCCCACGGGCCGATCAGCAGCCGTGGGCCGGGCAGCAGCGCGACGGTGCAGGCCCCCTCCTTGGGGGGCGCGAACAGCAGCTCCCCCAGCTTCATCCCGTGACGCCCGTGCTTGTAGAGCCAGCCTCCGTTGAAGACCACCAGGGCGCTCGGCTGGAGCGCCTCGGGGATGAGGCCGGGGCGCGCCTCCGCGGGGATGTTTGGGTTCGGTGGATCTTCCTTGCCCGGCACCCAGGTGAGCGAGAGCCGGGCGAGGTCCATCGCCACCAAGGTCACGACGACGTCCTTCTTGATGGGGTGCGGGTGAACCGTGGTGCGCAGCAGCGCCCCGTCGGCGTCGCGGCCGCTGAGCTCGGGCAGCCGCGCCCACTGACCGTCTCCCGGCTTGGCGCTGCGCGCGAAGGGCGGCGCGAAGGCCGCCGGCGCGAACGGCGCGGGCTCTGGCGCTGCGGCGGCGCTCGGCGGCGGCGGCGTGGCCACGCTGGGCGCGGCGGGCGCGGGGGTGGGCGCGGCGGGAGCGGCGCGCGAGGGCGCCTCTGCGGGGCGCTGAGGGGCCTCTGGCGTCGCGGCGGCACAGGCCCCGAGGGTGAGCAGGGCGAGCAGGGCGAGCGGGCGCATGGCGGGGCAGGCTAGCGCAGGCGGGAGACAATCTCTCGACCCGGGCTGCTCTTGGCTTGACGCCGCTCGTTCTCGCGTAGAAACCCGCGGCGGCCAGCGGCAGGGTGATCGATCATGGGTGCCTTCGACGGACAGCTCACGTACGCGCGATTCCAGGTGCAGGGAGAGCCCCCCAAGGGCTTCCGTGAGGCGTACTTGAAGGCCGTGCAGCTGCGCGCCTTCGCGCCGCTCCAGCCGGAGCAGCCGGAGCAAGAGAGCGTCGGCTGGTGCGTGGCGGGGCGGGTGTTCGAGCTGAGCTTCGACTACGACGCGCTCTACTACGGGGATGAGCTGGCGCTCGGGCTCCGCGTCGACCGCTGGCGCATCCCCAGCGCGGTGCTGCGCGCGCACCTGGCGGAGGAGCGCCTGAGCCAGCTCAGCAAGAGGGGCGTGGAGCGCCTCAGCCGAGCGCTGCAGGAGGAGCTGAAGCTGCGCGTGCTCACGCGGCTCCGCAAGCGGTCGCTCCCCAGCATGAAGCTCATGGACCTGGTCTGGAACCTGCGCACGGGCACCCTGCGCTTTTGGTCCCACTCCGCCCGGATGCAAGAGCTCCTGCGGGAGCGCTTCGAGCAGACCTTCG
>CAUJEM010000012.1 GCA_963169915.1 Myxococcota bacterium | reverse complement strand
CGAGCTCCGCGCGGCGCCAGCCCCCGAGGGTCCAGCGCTGCTGCCCCCGCTGCAGGGCGCCGCCTTGGACGAGTGGCTCGTCGAGCTGGTCGGACCGAGCGCCGCGAGCTGGCCACACAGCCCACACGACGAGGAGCAGCGCAGCCGGCTACTCGGGGCGCAGCTCGCCCTCCGCCCCGCGACGAGCCGGCGCTGGGACACGCTCGCGCGCCCTGCGCCCTCCGCTGACTATCGCGCGGAGAGCGACGTGGCGCTCGCCCTGCGCCTGCAAGGCCACGCGCTCGAGCCCGCGCTGCTCGACGAGCTCGAGCGCCGCGCGTGGCTCGCCGACGTGGAGCCCGCCCTCGCTCTCACCGCGGTGCGCCGGCTACGCCTGCAGAGCGAGGGCGGGCGAGCCTTGGCGCTGGCGCTGCGGCTGCCGGGCGCGGCGGCGCGCGCGGAGGCCGCGGAGACCGCGCGCCGAGCCGGCGAGCCCGCGCTGGCCCAGCGACTCCTCGAGGGAGCGCCGCTCGACGCCGAGCCGGACACGGCGGCGCGCCTCGCGGCGACCACCGCCCGCCTACACCTCGACGCCGGCGAGCTCGACCAGGCGGAGGCCTGCGTCTCGAGCGCGCCGGAGCGCTGCGCCACGCTGGAGGCGCTGGCGCTCGTCGCGCACGCGCGCGGGCAGCTCACCCTGGCGCGCGAGCACCTCGAGCACGCCGCGCGCCTCAGCCTGGACGACGAGGAGCTGGCGCGCCTCGATGGATTGCGGGGGTACCTCGCGCACGCCGCGGGTGAGCCCGAGCTCGCCCTCGCGGCCTTCGCCCGCGCAGAGCAGCGCGCCGCGCGCCTGGGCGCGAGCTTGGAAGAGGCCACCTGGGCGACCGGGCTCGCGAGCGCCAGCGTCCAGCGTGGGGAGCTGAGCCGGGCGCTCGAGGCGGCGCGCCGTGCTGGACTGCTCTTTCAGCAGCTCGGCCGCCCCGCGCTCGCGGCGCGCGCAGCGCTGACGCGCGCGGTGGTCCATACGTCGCTCGGGATGCAGGCCGAAGCGGAGCTCGCCATCGAGCAGACGCTGCACCTCGCGCGCCAGGGCGGGGATCGCCGCTGCCGCGCCTACGCGCACCTGTGCGCCGTAGACCTCGCCGAGGCGCCGCGCCACGCCCTGCTCGAGCTCGAGCGCGCGGAGCAGCTCCTGGGGAGCCCCGAGGACGACGAAGCGGCGCTCCTGCTCGACGCGTGCCGACTACGCCTGCAAGGGCTCGGCCCCGAGCAGCTCGCCGCCGGAGACGCGCGCGCCCTGCGCCTGAGCCCTGGCGCAGAGGCCGCGCTCGAGTGGTGGCACGCCCGCGCGCGGCGCGCGCTGCTCGAGGAGACCCCCCGCTGCGCCGCCGGGGTGGTCGCCGCCTTGCTGCGTAGCCTCGACGCGCCAGCGCCGCTGCTCGACGCCGGCGCCGCGTGGGCGCAGGGCGCGCGCCTCGCAGCCGCGCTCGCGGACGGCGAGGGCACGCGCGCCCTGCGACGCGCCGCGCGCCGCGCCCATCGCGCGCTGCTCGAGCGCGCGGGGCCTAGCCTGCGGGAGCCCATCGCGGCGCTGCCCTGGGCGCTCGACGAGCAGCCAGCGCCGGACCACCCGCTCTCCGACGCGCAGCTTCGCGATCTGGAGGCCCTGCTGCGCGGCCTCGGGCGTCGGGACGGCCTCGGCCCGCTCTTGCGCCAGGTGCTCGACACGCTGGTGCTCTGGACCGGCGTCGAGCGGGGCCTGCTGCTGCTGCGGGCTCCCGGCGGTCGCCTGGTCCCGCGCCTCGGGCGCAACCTCGAACGAGGAGATCTGGGCGCGGCGCAGCGGCAGCTGAGCATGAGCCTGGCAGAGCGAGCCCTGCGAGAGGGTGCCCCGGTGGTCGCGGTGGACGCGAGCGGAGAGCTCCCCGAGCTCCACGCCAGCGTCCACCAGCTCTCACTGCGCTCGGTCTTGGCCGTCCCGCTCATCGCGCGCGGCGAGGGGCTCGGGGTGGTGTACCTCGACGATCGTCAGCGACGCGGTGCGTTCGGGCCACGAGAGCTCGCCTGGGTGCGGCTCGTCGCCAGCGTCACCGCCACCGCCATCGACGATGCTCGCGCGCAGCTGCTCCTCGAGCGCGCCCTGCGCCGGAGCGCGCGCGCCGAGGCCCGCGCGCGCGGGCGCTTGGCCGAGCGCGAGGCGGAGCTCTCGGTCGCGCAGGCGCAGCTCTCGCAAGCCACCGCCGGGCGCGGGACGCGCGGGCGCTACGTCGAGCTCATCGGGGAGAGCCCCCCCCTGCTCGAGCTGCTCCGGCTGCTCGATCGCCTCAGCCTGGTCGAGGTCCCGGTGCTCATCGTGGGAGAGTCGGGGAGCGGGAAGGAGCTGGTCGCGCGGGCGCTGCACGAGCACGGGCCACGCCGTCAGCAGCGGTTCGTGGCGGAGAACTGCGGCGCCTTGCCGGAGGGGCTGCTCGAGGCCTCCCTCTTCGGACACGCACGCGGCGCGTTCACCGGCGCCGTGCGCGCCCGCGCAGGGCTGTTCGAGCTGGCGAGCGGCGGGACGCTGCTGCTCGACGAGCTGGGGGAGATGAGCCCCGCGCTCCAGGTCAAGCTCCTGCGGGTCCTCGAGCGCGGCGAGATCACTCCCCTGGGCGCCGAGCGGCCGCGCCCCGTGGACGTCCGCGTCCTCGGCGCCACGCACCGGGACTTGCACGCCCTGGTCCAGGCCGGGCGCTTCCGTGAGGACCTGCTCTATCGCCTCGACGTCTTCACGCTGAAGGTGCCGCCGCTCCGCGCCCGGCGCGACGACATCCCCCTGCTCATCCGGCACTTCCTCCACAAGCACGCCCCCGATCGCAGCCTCACGCTCACGCCGGAGGCAGAGCTGGCGCTCATGAACTTCACGTGGCCAGGCAATGTCCGGCAGCTAGAGAACGAGCTGCGGCGCGCCATCGTCCTCGCGGAGGACCGGATCGAGTCCCGCCACCTCTCGCGAGCGCTCACGGGCGACGCCGTGGACTCAGCCTCGGACGGCAGCCTCCACGCGGCGGTGAGCGCCCTGGAGACCCGGCTCATCCGCGAGGCCCTCGCGCGCGCCGGAGGCAACCGCACGCGCGCCGCGGAGCTGCTCGGCGTCTCGCGCTACGGGCTGCAGAAGATGCTCAAGCGGCTATCGCTCACGCCAAACTAGCAGCTAGGCTACGCGGCACCCCTCGTGCCCGGAGCGTCTCCCGTCCCTCGCCGTCCCCGCAGCCCGAGCGCCGTAGACGCTCCCGGCGCGCCCCACCGCCGCGCCGTCTTGAAGTGGGCGGGCGGCAAGGGGCGTCTCACGGGGCACATCACGGCCCTCCTCCCGGCGCGCATCGGCACCTACTACGAGCCCTTCCTCGGGAGCGGCGCGGTCTTCCTGGCGCTGGCCGAGACCGGGCGCTTCGAGCGCGCCGTGCTCTCCGACACGAACGTAGAGGTCATCAACCTCTACCGGGTGTTGCAGCGCAGCGTGGGCGCGCTCATCGAGGCGCTCGCGGCGCTGCCCTACTCCGAGGAGCACTACTACCAGGTCCGCGCTCAAGACCCCGCGCGGCTGCGCCCGGTCGACCGCGCCGCGCGCCTCGTGTACCTCAACCGCACCTGCTTCAACGGACTCTACCGTGAGAACGCGAGCGGTGAGTTCAACGTCCCCTTCGGACGCTACGTCAACCCGAAGATCTGTAACCCCGAGCGGCTCCGCGCCGCCGCGCGGGCCTTCCGCGGTGCCCAGCTCCACGCCGCGGATTTTGCCGAGGGCTGCGCCGGCGCCACCGCTGGAGACGCGGTCTATTTCGACCCCCCCTACGCTCCGGTCGACGGCCGGCGGCAGAGCTTCCGGCAGTACCAGGCGGCGGGCTTCGACGACTCACAGCAGGAGCGGCTCGCCACCCTCTTCCGGCAGCTGGAGCAGCGCTGCGTCCACGCCGTGCTCAGCAACTCCGACACGCCCCGTGTCCGCGAGCTCTACGCGGGCTACGAGCTTCACCCGCTCCAGGTGGGGCGCCCCATCAACCGCCACGCCGCGGGGCGAGGCGCGGTGGGGGAGCTGCTCATCGTCAATCGACGCTCAGCTCGCGCCCGCCGCACGTGACGTGCCCCCACCCTCGAGCTGCTGAAACAGCTCCACGAGCTCCGGGCGCTGCCTCAGCGGCGCGCAGAACCGAGAGGCCTCCTCGAGGAGCTGCGCCTCGAGCCCCTGGACGCGCAGGCTCGCCTCCGTGACCTGGGCCTGGCACTGCTGGCAGGCGTGGTCGGTATTCTCCTCGTGCTTGGCGAGCGCCTCCCGGAGCTGCTGCACCTGATACTCCAGGTCTTGCACCTCCGTACGCTTGGCCTCCACCTCCCCTTCGGCGAGCTGTCCGCGGCGTCGCGCTCCGAGCCAGACCTCCACGGCGTCCGCCGCCGCGCGATACGCCGCCACCAGCTCCGGCCAGGGCTCCTCGAAGCCAGACCGCCCCTCCCACACGATGACCTCACGGTGGACCTGACGTGCCGCCTCGCGGAGCCGCTCGACCTCCGCCGCCACCAGAGCGGCGGCGGCGAGCGCGGACTTCAGCTCGTCCCGTGCTCGGCTCACGTCGAGCCCCAGCGCGTCCACGGCGTGCCCGAACCGCTGCCGCCCCTCTCGGCCGCGGCTCACCCGCTGCTCCAGCTCGTGCTGGAGCGCGAAGCTCGCCGCCCGCAGATCCAGGCTCTCTCGGAGCAGCCGCTCGAGCTTGGCGAGCTGCTCCGCCTGCGCTGGCAGCGCGGGCGCGCCGCTCGAGGAGCGCTCCAACATCCGGCGAAACAGCGCGATGCGACGCGACCAGTGATCGAGGTCGACGGGCGGGAGGCTGGGGATCGGCTCCGCCTCCAGGGGTGGCGCCTCCGTGACCTCCAGGGGCGGGCGGACCCCGATGGCGCCCGCCAGCTTCATCAAGTCCGCGTGCAGGCGGTGCGCGTCGACGGGCCGCGCCGCTGGATCTTTGGCGAGCAGCTCGAAGACGAGCTGCTCCACGACCTCCGGGCAGGAGGGCTCGAGCGCGCGGAGCGAGGGCGGCGGCTCCTTCAGGTGCTTCATGAAGAAGCCACTGATGTCGCTCGCGTCGAAGGGGAGCTGCCCCGTGAGCAGCTCGAACATGATGACCCCCACCGCGTAGAGGTCACTGGCGGCGCCCGCCTCCGTCGAGGTGATGCGCTCCGGCGCCATGTACTGCGGTGTCCCGAACACCTCCCCCGTGCCCGTGAGGCGTGAGTCCTGCATCGACCGCGCGATCCCGAAGTCGAGCAGCTTGACCCACTCGCTCCCGTCCCGCTCGCGGGTGATGAAGATGTTCTCCGGCTTGAGATCCCGGTGGATGACCTCGAGATCATGCGCGCGGGCGAGCGCGCGCGCGATCTGGATGAACAGCGGGAGCGCGCGCTCGATCGGTAATTTGCGCTCGCGCTCGAGCAGCTCCGAGAGCGCGCAGCCCTCGAGCAGCTCCATCACCATGTAGAGGCTCCCGTCGCCCGTCTCGCCTTGATCGAAGATCTCGATGATGTTCGGGTGTGCGAGCTTCTGGCCGGTCTTGGCCTCGCGTCGGAAGCGCTCGCGGACGACCGCGTTGTCCGCCAGCTCTCGCGCCAGCACCTTCACCGCGCAGGCGCTACCCCTCAGGCGATGGCGAGCACGATAGACGGTGGCCATCCCCCCCTCACCCAGAACCCCCTCCAGCTCATACCGGCCCGCCAAGACGGTGCCGACCCGGGGGTCCGGGATCTGGCCCAGCGTCGAACCATCCACGAAGCACGTGACGCTCTCCTCGGGGTAACGGAGCTGACACAGCGGGCAAGCTTTCATGGTGGAGCCAATCGTGCAGGGGCCGAGCCCGGGACGCCCCGAGCGAGCTGGGGCTCGAGCGCGCCGTGACCCAGGATTTTTACCCGATGACGGCGCGCCACGGCACCAAATTGCTGCCCCCTGTCGCATCTATGCTAAGCGCTGGGGCACTCCTCTGGAGCGGCGCCGCCCCGTCGGTGGCGCCGCTGAGCCCGTGGCCACCAAAGCCCCCTCGAAGCCCCACCTCCACATCCCCGCGCCTGGCTCGGACTCCCGAGGGCTGGGCCGGGTCGGCATCATCGCGGCGCTGTGTTTTCTCATCGGCGTCGCCTGGCCCAAGCTCGCCGGGGTCAAGCTCGTGCCCTCCGTCCCGGAGTCCAAGGCGCCCACCGCCGCGCCCACCGGCAGTGAGGACGGCGCCGAGCCCCAGGAGGCGGAGCCCGCGGCCGTCGCGGCCGCCGCCACCACCGCGCTCACCCATCCCACGCGGCCCCCGTCGCGCATCAAGCTCGGCACGCCGCAGGTCACCAGCTGTAGGGGAGCCACGGGGGAGAAGCTCACGAGCTGCAGCGCCCCGGCCTTGCAGCCCGCCTTCGAGGCCACCCTCCTCGGCCTCGAGCAGTGCGAGGCCGGCAAGGACGCGGTCGGGATGCTGTCGCTCGGGGTAGAGCTCGACTTCGGCTCGAACCAGGTGGCCGAGGTCTCACGCGGTCGCAGCACCACCCTCTCGGAGGTGGCCAGTCAGGGGCTGCTCAGGTGCTTCAAGAGCGCCGTCACCGCCGTGGACTTGAGCTCGATCAAGCACGAACAGCAGCGCTACACCGTGTTCTTCCCGGTAGAGCTGCTCGCCACGCCCACGTCGGTCGACGACGCTCCCCCGCCCTCCGACGGCGAGGGAGAGCTCACGCCGGCCAGCGGGGTGGCGACCGTGTCGTGGGACGTGGCGGTCGTCCGAGCAGCCCCGAAGGACGGCGACATCCAGGCGCGGATCTTGAAGGGGACGCGCGTCACCGTGACCGGCAAGCGGCTCGACTGGTATCGGATCAAGTACGATGCGAAGGGTAGCGAAGGCTGGGTCTACAAGTCCGCCATCGGGATGTAGCGTGGCGGCAGCCCGCAGGCCCGGCTCATGCTAAGCAGCGCAGCGTGAAGAAGCCTGCCGCCGCGCCGCCTCCTCCCGCGGACTCGAGCACCTCGTCGCCGGATCTGGCATGGGTGCACGGGGTGACGGAAGACGGGGACGGGCTGCGCATCCTGCGCGCGCGCGAGGGGCGCCTCGAGGCCGGGGAGGTGCGCCCGCTCCAGCACGGGCGGCCCCTCCACGGAGAGCTCGTGCGCCTCACGCCGCGTCACGACGTCCCGGGGCTGCACGACGTTCAGGTGCTCCTCCCCCACGGAGCGCCGAGCATCCCCACCCCGCAGGCAGCGCGGCAGGGCCCCGCGCAGGTGGCGACCGACACCTACCGTCGCAACTGGGACCGCATCTTCAGTCGCCGCTCGACGCTCCACTGACAGACGCGCAGGGGACTCGTCTCCCCCCTCTCACCCACTTGGGAGTAGGCTGGTGTCCCGTGAGCGAGCACTCCTACGATCTCGTCGTCATCGGCTCGGGTCCGGCGGGCGAGCGCGCCGCCGCACAAGCGGCCTTCTTTGGGAAGCGGGTCGCGCTGGTGGAGCGCGCACCCCAGCCCGGAGGCGCCGGCGTGCACACCGGCACCCTCCCGAGCAAGACGCTCCGCGAGGCCGCGCTCTACCTCTCGGGCCGTCACGCTCGCCAGCTCTACGGTATCGCGGTCGAGCTGACGCGGGACGCCACCATCCTGCGCTTGATGGAACGCAAGGCGACGCTCGCGGCCACGGAGTCGGCGAGGATCCGTGAGAACCTCCGCCGCCACGGGGTGACCTACCTCGAGGGCAACGGCCGCGTCACGGGCCCGCACGACGTGGAGGTGACCACGGCCACGGGCACGCTCCGGCTCCGGGGCGAGGTGCTGCTGCTCGCGACGGGCTCGCGCCCTCGACGCCCCCCCGACATCGACTTCGCGGACGATCACATCCACGACAGCGACGAGATCTTGGACATCACGGAGCTGCCACGCTCGCTCACCGTGCTGGGCGCCGGCGTCATCGGCTGTGAGTACGCCTGCATGTTCGCCGCGCTGGGCACGGAGGTCACCTTGGTGGATCCGAAGCTCGAGCTGCTCACCTTCTTGGATCAGAGCTTGGTCGCGCGACTGCGCACCGCCATGCAGGCGCTCGGCGTTCGCCTCGAGCTCGGACACCCTTGGACGAAGGTGACGCGGGAGGGGCAAGGGGTGCTCGCCGAGCGTGAGGGGGCGTCCTCGCTGCTCAGCGAGCACCTGCTGTTCGCCGCGGGGCGCACGGGCAACGCCGATCGGCTCGGCCTAGAGAGCGTGGGGCTCCAGCCGGATCAGCGTGGCTACCTCCACGTCGACGCCTGTTTTCGCACGGCCGTCCCCAGCATCTATGCGGCGGGTGACGCCATCGGATTTCCAGCGCTCGCGAGCGCCTCCATGGAGCAGGGGCGGGTCGCGGCCTGTCAGGCCTTCGGCTTCAGCTACAAGCGCGAGGTGGCGCCGCTCATCCCCTACGGCGTCTACACCATCCCGGAGGTGAGCGCCGTCGGAGAGACGGAGCAGAGCTGTCAGCGTCAAGGGCGCCGCTATGTGGTGGGTGAGGCGCTCCACCGGGACAACGCCCGCGGACAGATCATCGGAGATCTCAACGGGGTGACGCGCCTCATCGTCGACGCCCAAGACCGGCGACTGCTCGGGGTGCACGTGCTCGGGGAGCGCGCCAGTGAGCTGGTCCACGTCGGGCAGGCGGTCATCCAGCTGCATGGCCCGGTGGACGTGTTCATCGACATGGTTTTCAACCACCCCACCTTGGGGGAGTCTTACAAGTACGCCGCCTACGCGTGCCTCAGGGCGCTCGAGCCTCCAGCCTGAGCGACGCGTGGCGACGTGAGGTCGACGCACGCTAGAGGGCGTCGAGGAGGAGCCGGACTCGGCTGCGGGGCAGTAGGTACGTCGCGGCGATCCCATCGACCCTGGCGTAGTGGATGGCCAGCTCACGCCAGGTGTCTCCCGCGCCCACCTCGAAGCGGAGCTTTCCGCCGTCACGGCGCGAGAGCTCGACCTCGAGCAGCGGCTTGCCGAAGCCCTCGTCGGGTCGCGCGGCGCCGAGGTGCAGCGCCGCCTCGGCGCGCAGCGTCAGCAGCGCGTCGACGAGCGGCCCGATCCGGCTGGAGGGGAGCTCCGACGCCACCGCCGAGAAGCCATCCCCGCTCCTCACCAGCCGGAGGCGCCGCGGCCCGGCGCTGAGCGTCACCCCTTGCAGCTGCTCCGCTGGGACGCTGAACACGGAGCGATCGATGAGCAGCGTGTCGAGCAGCGCGACCGTTCGACGGGCGAGGAGGAACACCCCGGGCTCCCCCCTCAAGCTCCCGTAGCTGCCGGAGAGCGACGCGTCACCGACACGCAGCTCGTAGGTCTTGGAGCCAGCGTCTGCGTCACCCACGCTGACGGTGACGCTCAGCGGCGCGCGCTGCAGGCCGAAGCTCCCGTCGTCTTCGTCCGCGACCCAGCGCTCGGCGTTGAGCCCAGCCAAGGCCTCGATGAGCTCCTGCGCGCCGGCGGCGTCCACGGCGTAGCCCTTCGGCTGAAGGAGCAGGCTCTCACCACCGGCCCGATGCTCGAGCACCTGCCTCCCCTGCTGACCGCTGAGCTCCACCCGCGTGACCTCGGCGGGCCTGAAGGGCAGGAGGCTACGGCTGCGGACCAGGGCGGCGTCCGGCGTGAACGCGCGGGCCTCGTCACGCGACAGCTCCAAGACCACCCCGTCCACCTCGCGCCGCACGGCCAGGCGCCCGGTCGCGTCGACCCGCCCGAGCGCCACCCGCTCCTCCACCACGTCGTGCTCGCTCTCTGCCGCGGAGCGCACGGTCAGCGTGCCGCGCGGTGGCTGCAGCCCCAAGGCAGCCAGATCCGGCGCCTCCACGCGCTGCCCACGGGCCGCCACGAGGTGCTCCAGCCGCTCGTTGCCTGCCTCCAAGCTCACCTCGGCCCTCGTGGGCTCACGCAGCTCGAAGCGGCTCTCCAAGCGATCCATCACGAGCTTGCGGCCGCCGAGCTCCACGCTCAACGACTCGATCTCGTCACGCCGCAAGCCCACGGCCGAGGCGTCCTCCAGGCGCTCCGCAGGCAGCGTCAGCCCTGCCATCACGCTGTCCGGCACGCAGCCGGCGAGCGGATCGGGCGACACGCGCCGCGCGAGCACCCCCGGGCGCCCTCCCGGGCAGGCGCCGCCGACGATCAGGACGCCCGGTGGCTTGGCGGGATCCTCCGGCGTCTGCGTCACCGTGACCACGCCCGCACCTCGCTGCTGGCGCTCAACCTCCTGCGCGTCGAGGAACTGCTCCACGTTCAGCCGCGCGAGCTGGAGCAGCACGCTGTCCAGGGCCTCGCGGCTCACGCGCCGATCACCCCGCTCGCCGTCGAAGCGCCACAGCTTGCCTTCACGGCGGAGCCGCCGCTCCCCCCCCTCCCCCGCCAAGGAGAGCTTGCTGAGCGCGATGGACAGGTACGGGAGGAGCAGCTTGGAGCGCAGCTCGGTCAACCCGGCGCTCAGCTCCGGGAGCAGCTCCTTGGCCACGAGCGCCACCCCAGGCGTGGGCACGCCGACGCCCGAAAGCTCCACGTAGGTAGCGCCGGCCGGCGACGCGGCCTCCGCACCGATGGCGAGCCGATAGCGGATGGCACCCATCTCGATCTCGAGCCGCCACCGCGGCGCCTCCAAGCCGAACGCCGCCCGATCCACCTGCTCCGGCTTGATGCGGCGCACCACCCGCGCAAACTCCAGGCTGCGCAGGAGCTGGTCCACGCCGTAGGCGTCGGCGCCCTCCGCGATGGGGCTCGTCAGCCGCCACTCGCGCTCCCCAGCGTCGTCCGCGGGGCCTTGCTCGATGACCGTGGCCTTCCCCTCGCGCTCCACGGACACGCGCGTGACGTCGTCGCCCCGCCAGGCCGGCAGCAGGTTGTCGGCGCGCAGCTCTCGCTCCTCGGTGGTCACGCGCCCCGTGGTGAGTACGACCGCCGTGACGGCGCCGACGGCGGCGAGCACGAGCGCGAGGTTGACGAGCTGCTTGCGGAGCTGCGCTCTCACGACGCCTTGCCCTTCGGCTGCTGCTCCCGGCGCGAGCGCCGCTCGAGCGAGCGGCGCCGATAGAGCGTGGCGCCGCCGATGAGGGCCGCCGCGAGCGGCATGTACAGCAAGACGTACAGGCGCACCTCGCTCAGCGACTCCTCCGTCAAGCTGAGCCCCACGTCCTGGAGGGGCTTCTCCGGTACGCTCACGATGGCCTGGCGCGCCACCAACCAGGCGAGCCCGCTCTCGAGGAAGAGCCGCGTCCCGAGCAGCGCCGGCTCACGAAAGACCCGCGACCAAGAGACGTTGGCGCTGCCGACGACGAGCAGCCGAGGGCCGTGCAGTGCCGAGGAGCCCGCCGGCTTCGACAGCTCCGCGACCATCGCGACGGGGAACGGCCCCGCGGGATCCGCCGCGCCCTTCTCGGGCACGCGGCCGCCCTCCACGAAGGGGCGGACGTCCTTGAGGGAAAAGGACCGTGGGCTCGACTCCAGCAGCACCTGGGCGCCCGCTGGGCTGCCGGCGCGCAGCGACTGGGCCGCGCTGAGCAGCACTCGGTAGCGCACCTTGTCTCCCAGCAGGAAGCCCTGAGTGATGCGGTGCTCCCTTGGCGTGGCGAGGAAGGTCTCACCGAGGCCCTGAGGGAGCCGCAGGCGCTCCTCCTCCTCAACCAGGAAGTCCCCCCCGAGCTCGATGCCTCCGGCGCGCGCCACCGGCTCCAGGCCCGTCGGGCGGATCCTCCCGTCGTCGTCGAGGCCAGGGTTGAGCAACAGGGCGACGTTGCCCCCGCCGCGCAGGTACTCCTCGATGAGCTTGGCGGCGGCGGGCGCGAACGCCTCCTCGGCCCCCGCCACGACGAGCGCGTCGCAGCCCTTGAGCGAGGGGCGCGCCTCGGAGAAATCGACCGCCGCCACCTCATAGTTGTTCCGCTCGAGGCGGTACCTGAGCTCCGCCGCCCCCTG
>CAUJEM010000011.1 GCA_963169915.1 Myxococcota bacterium | reverse complement strand
GCGGGCACGAGCGGCGCGGCGGGCACGAGCGGCGCGGCGGGCACGAGCGGCGCGGCGGGCACGAGCGGCGCGGCGGGCACGAGCGGCGCGGCGGGCGCGAGCGGCGCGGCGGGCGCGAGCGGCGCGGCGGGCACGAGCGGCGCGGCGGGCACGAGCGGCGCGGCGGGCAGCGGCGGCGCCCCGGCCTCGAGCACGCCGCCCTACGCGCCGGACTTCGCGCTCAACCGCGAGATCCCGGCTGGCGCCGCCTTGGACGCGCGCAGCGGCGCGGTCATTGGTCGCCTCGTCACCAACCTCCTCGCCAAGCGCGTGCAGCTCAGCAACCACAATGACGTCCCCACCGTCTACACGGTGGGCCCCACCGACGAGAGCTACCAAGTCCAGGTGAGCACCCTGGGTGGCCCCATCAGCTTCAGGGTGCCGGCCGGCGCCGTGCCCGGGACGGGCTCGGACCACCCCCTGATCGTGCTGGATCCGGAGCACCCCAGCTACGGCCCCTTCACGGAGCTGCGGCTCTGGCAGGCCAGCGTCGACCACGCGGCCAAGCGGGTCACCGCCAGCGGCGGCGGCCTCTTTCACTACAACAACGACGGTCGGATCTTGAACCCCAACGGCAGCCCCAGCCACTCTAACGCCTTCCTGGGTGCGGGCACCGGCTCGGGGCTCTCCTACCTCGCCGGCCTCATCCGCCCGGAGGAGGTGCGCGCCGGCGCGATCCGCCATGCGCTGCGCTTCGCCTACAGCAACTGCGACTCCAGCGCCCGCTTCCGCGCGCCCGCCACCAAGACCGATCAGCCGAAGAACTGCGTGGGCCCTATGGCGCCCGAGGGCGAGCGCATGGACATGGGCATGCGCCTGCAGCTCGATCCGCAGGTGGACTGCTCGCGCCGCGTGGTCCCCGGTAAGCCGGACAGCAGCGCGGAGACCCGGTTCTTGCGGATGTTCTGCGTCGCGCTGCAGGACTACGGCATGATCATGCTGGACGGCTCCAGCCCCGGCAGCGTGGTCTTCTACATGGAAAATGAGCAGACCGCGGGCTTCAACCAGCTCATCGGCGCCGACCGGTACGGCGGCTACTCCGAGCTCATCTTGGGGCAAGCGGACCCGGCGGACGAGCCGCCGCTCGGCATCCCGTGGCGGCGGCTACGCGTGCTCGCCCAGAGCGTGTTCTGAGCGACCGGGGAGGGCGCGCCCCTCAGGGCGCGACGCCGCGGCGGCGGAAGTCCGCGATGGCGTCGCTCAGCGTCTCTTGGATGGGGCGGTAGCTCATCCCCAGCTCCCGCCGGCTCTTCTCGTTGGAGAAGAAGCTGGGCACGAGCGAGTACTCGAAGAAGTTGCGCGTGAGCAGCGGCTCCTTGCCGGTGCGGCGCGCTACCGCATCCGCGGCCAAGATGCTGGCCCGCACCACCGACACCGGGAGCTTGACGTAGCGCCGCCGCCGCCCCACCGCCTCGTCGATGGCGCGCATGAAGGCCAGCGCGTCCAGGTTGTGCGCGGTGGCCACGTAGAGCTCGCCGCGGGCGCCCCGCTCGGCGGCCAGCACGTGGGCGCGCGCCGCGTCTCGGACGTCCACGTAGCTGATGCCACCCTCGTAGTAGACGGCGGGGTGATCTTTCATGGCGTCCAAGATCATCTTGCCGGACGGCGTGGGGGTCAGATCCCGAGGGCCGAACACCACGCCCGGGCACACGATGCGCACGTCGTCGCCGAAGCTCGCGTAGTCCCGCGCGACGCCGAGGCTCAGGTACTTGGAGCGGCTGTAGGGAAAGTCGAGGTCCCAGGCCTCGTAGGCGGTCTGCTCATCGCCGAGCGTGCCCTTGGGCGGACGCCCGAGCGCCACGATGCTGGCGGTGCAGACGCTGCGCTGGACGTGCGCGCGGCGCGCGGCCTCGAGGACGTGCAGGGTGCCGCGCACGTTGACCTCGTACATCTTGGTCGGATCCGGCACCCAGGCTTGGTAGAGCGCCGCGCAGTGAAACAGGGTGTCCACGCCCTCCAGCGCTGCGTCGAGCGAGGCGCGGTCCATCAGATCTCCCCGCCGGATGTCCACGTCGAGGCCGTCGACGTTGTCGGTGCGCTCCTTGGGGAGGGCCAGCGCGCGTACCTTGATGCCGCGCTCCAGCAATTCGCGCACGATGGAGCTCCCGAGAAAACCACAGCCGCCCGTGACCAGTGCCGTCTTCATGCCGGCACTCTAACGAGAATTCCGAGCCTCTGTCCGCCGCTTCGTGGCGGGAGGGGTTTTCCTCGCCCGGGATGCTGCCCTGCGTTATAGAGGCGCCGTCCCATGCCCCACCGCAACCGCATCGTCCTACACGTCGCCGGCGCCGACCGCCCCGGGGTCACCGCGCGCCTGGCCGAGGTCATCGCCGCGGAGGGGGCCACGCTCATCGACATCGGCCAGTCCGTGCTCCACGGCTACCTCATGCTCTCGGCCATCGTGGACACCCCGCCCAGCTCCAACGCCTTGCGCGAGCTCCTGTTCGCCGTGAGCGAGCTGGGGCTCAAGATGGAGGTGAGCGCGTTTCGTCCCGTGTCGGCGGCGACGGACGCGCAGGGGCCCGGGCTGTGCATCACGGTGCTGGGGGAGCTGGGGGAGGGGCGCGCGCTCGCGAGCATCACGCGCTTCTTGGCGGAGCGCGGCCTGAACATCCGTGAGATCCGCTCGCTGAGCCAAGGGCAGCTCACGGGGCTGGAGTTCATCGGAGAGCTGCCGCCCAGCCTGGGGACCAACGGCGCGCTCGCGGAGCTGCGCGGCAAGGTGCTGCAGCTCGGCCGAGAGCTGGGGGTAGATCTCGCGGTGCAGAAGGACGACGTCTTTCGCCGGAACAAGCGCCTGGTGTGCATGGACGTGGACTCCACCTTCGTGAAGGGGGAGCTCATCGACGAGCTGGCGGCCCTGCACGGCATCAAACAGCAGGTGGCGGCGCTCACCGAGCGCGCCATGCGCGGCGAGCTGGATTTCCGCGGCGCGCTGCGGGAGCGGGTCCAGCTCCTCGAGGGGCTGCCCATGGAGCGCGCCCTCTCGCTCGCAGAGCAGGTGGAGCTGACGCCGGGGGCGGAGCACTTCGTGCGCATCCTCAAGGGCATGGGCTACCGCGTGGGCCTGGTGAGCGGCGGCTTCGACTTCTTCGTCGATCGGCTCAAGGACCGCTACGGGCTGGACTTCGCCTTCGCCAACGAGCTGGAGGTGGCGGACGGCAAGCTCACCGGCAAGGTGCAGGGCAGCGTGGTGGACGCGGAGCGCAAGGCGCAGGTGCTCAAAGACATGGCCAAGGTGTACGGGGTGCGCCTGGAGCAGACGGTGGCCATCGGGGACGGCGCCAACGACATGCTGATGCTGCAGTCCGCTGGGCTGGGCATCGCCTTCCACGCCAAGCCGCGGCTGCAGCAGGTGGCAGACATGAGCCTCAACCACAACGAGCGGCTGGACACCCTGCTGTTCTTGATGGGCTTCTCCGCGCGCGACCTCGCCATTATGGACTAGCGCATGGAACCCTCACGAGCGGTGCGCCCTCCGGGGCTGCGGGTCATCTCGGTCACGGAGCAGCTCCGTGGCGTGGCCTTGCCGGTGCTGGAGCGGACCGCTCGGCGCTGCAGCAAGGGAGACCTGACGCACCGAGGGCTCGTGCACCTCGGCGCGCATTTCGCCGCGCACGCGCTCAAGGTGTGTGTGCCCCCCAGCGCTCACGCCCCGTGGAACGAGGCGCTGCTCACGGCGGACGCTTGGGCGAAGGAGCGTGTCCCGCTGCAGGCCGTGGCCAAGGCGCGCAGCGACGCCTACGCCGCCACCATCCAGGTGGAGCGCGTCACGCTCGCCGCGGTCACGGCCGCGCTCGCGCGCCTGCGCTCCCCACAGTCCACGCTCATCGACGAGCACGCGGACACGGTGGTCAAGCGCTACGCGGTGCTGGCTGCCAACTACGCGGCCGGCGCGGCGCTGCTCGTGCTGGACGGCGTCATGGAGCCGGCGCAGCTCGCCGTGGTGCCGCAGCAGGCCGCGGGCGCGCTCGCGTATCAATCGGCGGGGCTTGGGCCCGCGCGCTCTCACGAGGTCAGGGCCGCGGCCTGCGCTCAGGGGGACTGGGAGGCGGGGCGCGAGGGCTGCGCGCCGGAGCACGGCGTGGGCGCGCTCGCCATCCAGCTCTTTCACGAGTACCTGGGCGGCCACTGGAAGGACACCAGCGACGGCCAGCGCGCGTTCTTCAATGAGTTCATCAACTGGGCACTGCTCACCAGCAACTGAGCGCGTGCCCCGGGCCGGCGCCGCGCGCGTGCGCTTCAGCCAGCAGCGACCTCCGCCACGCCGCGCGCGCTCCGCCAGCGCTGCGCGCGCGCGCGCAGCGCGTCCACGGCGCTCGCCCGCCAGCGCGGCGCCGACTCCGCCACGATCTCCAGCAGCTCCTGGCCGCCGGTGCGGCTCAGGGTGAGCGCGGTGCTGGCCGCGCCCGGCAAGCCACGGGCGGCGCGGGCGCCCAAGCGGTAGCTCTGCTCGCCCACGCGCCGCAGCCGCTCCAGGCGGCGCTCCCAGGGCGTCGTGCGATCATAGCGAGCGACGGCGTGGACGAGATCGGTCGCGGTGCAGGCCCCGGCGTGCGGCGCGCGGAAGCTGGGCGCGCGCAGCTCCGGGTGCGCCTCCAGCAGCGCCGCGAAGCGCTCCGCGGTCAGCCCCACCTGTCCGAGCGCCGCCTCGAACTCCGCCTGTGCGGCCTGCTTGGCCTTGAAGAGGTACATCTGCACCCGGCTGTAGAAGTTGACGGCGCCGTCCCCGCTGGTCTCCACCGCGCAGTAGATGGTGCCCGGGTACTTCTCCGTGATCAGCGTCTGGATCCCGTCGCTGACCCCAGAGCTGGGCATGCAGCCGAAGGGCTTCACGCTCAGCGTCATGGTGGCCTTCTGGTGCACCACGTTGAGGATGAGCTTGCCCACCTCCATGTGCCCCTCACCGCCGCGCACGTCGTTGTCGTAGTGACCCGCGGCGATCGCCGCGACCTCGTCCATGTCCGGGAGCTGATAGCCGTGCAGCCCACCGAACCAGGCGAAGGTCTGGAAGATGGCGCGCACGGCGTGGTCCGCGGCCCAGAGACCCACACGTCGCGCGAGCACGCCGTACTCCCCCGAGCCCTGCAGGCCGTACTTTCCGCCGTCGTGAGCCTTGAGCAGCGCGCGGTTCTTGGTGTCGAAGCGGACCTCCCAGATATTGTAGAGGATCCACGCGCTGACGAGCTGGATGTCGCACTCCGCGCCCTCGCTCTCCAAGAAGCGCTGCAAGGCGTAGTTGCCGTCCCCCTCAGTGGTCATGGCCCAGAACTCACCGATGATGGAGACGCGCGGCTTGACCCGCGTGCGATCGAGCGCCACGGCTTGGAACACGGCGCGCGCGCGGCGGAGCGCCAGCAGCACGCTGCGCCGCTCGTGGAGCGCGCGGTACACGATCTCCTTGGCCTGCTGGACGGCGGCGTCGGTGGAGCCGGGGAGCTGCTCATAGGGGCGCAGCCGGTAGGCCAGGGCGTTGATCACGTCCCCCGCGACCAGCCCCTTCACCAGCGCGAGGAAGAAGGCGGTGTTCAGCTCCAGTCCGCTCTCCTGTCCCGTGGCCTGCTCGAGCCCGCCCTGCTGCTGAAAGAGCATGACGCGAAACCCGTCGAAGCCAGCGTCGCGCAGCGCCTTGCGGTACTCCGTGACGTACATCCCGAAGCGGCACGGGCCGCAGGCCCCCGCCGTCAGAAAGACGTACTCGTCGATGATCTGCTGGGTGCTCAGCCCCTTGTCGTCCCGCAGGAAGGTGAGGACCTTGATGAGGTTGCCTACGGTGAAGTACGTGGGGTTGCACTGCCCACGGTTGCCGAACTCCTTGCCCAGCCGCAGCGCGTCGTTGTCCGGGCAGTCCAGCGCCACCACGTTGTACCCCAAGCTCTTGAAGGCGCCCTCCACGAGGTAGTCGTGCGCCATCGTCAGCCCGCCGATGAGCAGCGTGATGTTACCCTTCTCCTGCTTGGTGAAGGTGAGGTTGGCCATCTCCTCCAGCCACTGCTCCTCCTTCTCCAGGCCGAGCCGCGCGCGCTCCTCACGCTCGAAGGCGCGCAGCTCGGCGTCGATGTCGAGCTCTTGGCCCGCGATGGGGAGGCTCCGCTTGCCGCGGGTGCCGATGTCTAGCTGTTGGGTCATCGCTACTGCGCTCTCTCTCTTGCCCTAGAGGCTTCGTTCAGTGGTCGTCACCGGCACGATCCGCCCGTCCGCCGTCTTTCTTTTCAGCCCCACGACGCCCGCGGGCAGCTCCACCGGAGGCGCGCGCCGCACCTCGTAGCTGCGGACGCGCTCCACGAGCTGCTCGATCTGCCCTTCGAGGGCTGGGTCTTTGCGCTGTAGGCCCGCGAGCTGCCGCTGCCTCAGCTCGAGCAGCTCCAGCCGCTTCCTGTCCATGGCGTGCGCGAGCTCGCGTCGCTTGTCGGAGAGGTCCTCCAAGCGCTCCTGCGCCAGGCGCAGGGAGTGGGCGTAGGTCTTGACGCGGATCTTGATGGAGCCGCCGGGCTTGGTGGCGTCCAGATCGTGCAAGGCGGCGGCGGGCGTGCGGCTCGTCTGCAAGATGCTGTCGATGAGTCCATAGGTGGGCGCGTCGTGCCCGCACTTGAAGCTGGAGAAATCCAACACCGCCACGTTGGGGTGGTGCGCGGCAAAATTGGCGCCCCACACCTTCTGCGCGCTGTTGGCGGAGTAGTTCTCCGGCCACACCTGGTTCAGCTCCAGGGGCGAGCGGATGGTCCCGTCTCGCAGCTCGTCCGCGAAGAAGCGCGAGAGGTACTCCGGGGACTTCGGGATGCTACGGATGCTGAGGATGGGGTAGCCCAGCACCTGGAACTCCTCCGGGATGAGGTGGCTGAGCCCGGGATCCGAGTGGTACGGGCGACCGAGCACCAGGATGGCGATGCGGTCCTCCGCCTCCACCGTCTCCAGGATGGCGCGCCCCTTGTCTTGGAGGTCTTGCTCGAAGCGCTCGAGCGCCTTCCAGCCCTGGCGGCACGCGTGATCGTTCTCGTCCTCGGTGATGCCCAGGGCCTCGCCCCAGGCCTCGAACATGCGCCGCGCGAGCAGCGTGGGCTCCACGAAGCTGAGCGCGGGATCCACGTACTGGATGCCGCGCGTGGCGAAGAAGTCCACCTCCTTGGTGAAGGCCGCCTTCATCACGTTGGGGGTGCCGGCCACGATGGGGCAACAGGCGTTGTCCATGGTGTCCTTCACGAAGTTCTCGACGTGGGTGATGACCGGGAAAAAGATGAAGCTGAGCGGTTTTTCCTCGCTGTGCTGGTGAAAGAGCAGCTGATGCAGGTGCGCTTGGGCCACCTTGCTGGGAAAGCACGGGTCGATGCTGCCGTACTTGCCGCCCTCGACCCACATCTCTTCACTGGTGGGCTCGCTGAAGACCACGTGCTGCTTCTTGAGGCCGAGCGCCTCGAAGTACGTGCGGAAGAAGGGCGCGGTGCTGTAGAGGTTGAGCACGCGCGGGATGCCCACGCGCAGCTCGGCGCGTCGCGCGGCCGCGGTCGGGCTGGAGCGCTGGAAGGGGCGGGTGATCTTCTGGCGCTTCACGCGGAAGAGGCCGGGCGTCACCTTCACGTCCTCCACGAGGGTGCCCGCCTCCGGCAGCGGCTCTGGCTTGTAGAAGTGGATGAACGCCTTGCGCGCCTCGTACTCGATGAGGTTGGGGAACTGCTTGGCGGTCTTCTTGCGCTCCGCCATCAGGGCCAGCATGGCGTCGTGGCTTTCCACCGTGCCCTTCTCACACGCGAAGCCGGAGATGTAGCGGCTGGTGGAGCCGTCCGGTCGCACGGTGTCGATGAAGGTGCGCTTGCACTCGTTCTCACAGAAGTGGCAGACGGTGCTCTCGTCCGTCTTGGTGGAGTACTCCAGCGCCAGCGCCGCCTGCACCCCGACGAAGCGGGTCTTGCCGGTGCGCTTCCAGCGGCGCAGGGTCTCCATGGCGGCCCCGATGGCGCCGGCTTCGCCCGTGTGGGGGTGGACGTACACCTCCGCGTCCGGCACGCGTTGCTTGATGTAGTCCACCTGCGCCTTGACGGCGGCCAAGTTGTACTGGGTGCCGCCCTGCAAGACGTACTTCTTACCCAGCGAGGCCATGCGCGGGATCTGCACCACGTACTGCCAGACGTTCTTCGGGAGCACCTGCGCCAGCCCGGCCAGCAGCTCCTCCTTCTGGTAGCCCTCCTTCTGGAAGTTCACCCGGTCGCTGTCGAGGAACACCGCGCAGCCGTAGCTGAACTTCGGGGCCAGCTCCGCCTTGAAGGCGTGCTCCGCGTACTGCGTGACGGGCAGGCCGAACTGCTCCGCCATGGACTGCAAGAGCATGCCGTTGCCAGCGCTGCAGCTGTTGCTCAGCTTGAAGCCTTGGATGTCGCCGTTCTTCATGAACAGCACCTTGATGTCCTGCCCGCCGATGTCGCAGATGACGTCCACGTCACCGAAGAAGTGCACGGCGCTCATCATGTGCGCCACCGTCTCCACGATGTTCACGTCGGACCTGACGCACTCTTCCAGCACGTCCGCCGCGTAGCCGGTGGCGCCGAAGCCCAGGCACTCCAGGCTGGCGCCCTGGGACTCCACGTGAGCGAGCAGCTCCGCCAGCAGCTCCTTGGCGTCTTGGATGGGGTTGCCGCGCGAGAGCTGGTAGGCCTTGGCCAAGAGGGCGCCGTCCTCTCCCACCAGCACGGCCTTGCTCGACGTGGAGCCGCCGTCGAGCCCGATGACGGCGCGCACCACCTGGCCTGGCTCGAAGCGCGCCGGGTCGAACGTCGGGACGGTGTAGCGCTCGCGGAAGGCCTGCGTCTCCTCTGGCGACGCGCTGAGCGGCGGCCCCGCCTGCTCCCCGAGGCGCGCGCGGCGCCCGTTGGTGATGAAATCCGCGAGCGGCTCGGTGCCGCGGAAGACGCCGGCCTCGCCGCCCTCGGCCAGGCCGTAGAGCGCCGCGCCGTAGGCGGCGTACAGGTCCGCGTTGTTCGGGACGAAGATGAGCTCCTCGATGGGGACGTCTCGCGGATAGTCCAGGCCGCGATCTCGCCACGTCTCCGGGATGCGCTGGCGCCAGCAGTCGCGCAGGAACGGCAGGTAGGTGTTGGGCCCGCCGAGCAGCAGCACCCTGGGCTTGAGCGTGTTGCCGCGGGTCAACACGCTCAGGTTTTGTAGGACGATGGCGTCCGCCAAGGAGTTGAGCACCTCCTGCTTGGGGATGCCGCTCTTGATGAGGTTGACGATGTCCGTCTCCGCGAACACCCCGCACTTGGCGGAGACGTGGTGGAGCTTGGTGTCGTCGAAGCGGAGGGAGGTGGCGAAGCCGGGCTCGGCGCCCACCTTGATCATGCACTTGTCGATGGTGGCGCCGGTGCCGGAGGCGCACTTGTCGTTCATGGAGGCGCGGGCCGTCTTGGTGCCGCGCGCCTTGTCCTCCTTGAACATGATGATCTTGGCGTCTTGCCCCCCCAGCTCGATGACGCTCTGCACGTCGGGGTGCAGGCGCTCCACCGCGAGCGTGACGGCGTTGACCTCCTGCACGAACTTGCCGCCCGTGGAGGGCGCGAGCGGGCTCGCGCCGCTGCCGGTGAGGAACATGCGCCAGCGCTCGAGCGGACGCCCTGGGAACCGGCTCAAGATGGCCTCGAGCAGCTCCAGCACCTTCTCCGGCTGCTTGGTGTGATGGCGCTGGTAGTCGCTCCACAAGATCTCTTGGCTCGCGGCGTCCAGCACCACGGCCTTCACGGTCGTGGAGCCCACGTCCATCCCGATCACCAAATCTTGCTCGACGCTCATGCCTCACCCCGACGGGGACGGGAGGGCCACCGCGGCCGCCCTCCACCGATTGACTGACGCCAGTGTCAGTGAGTGGGCACTAGCATAGCCCAGGTGCTCTTGGCCAGGTGCTGGCGCGAGGGACGTGGGTTTCCAGGGAAATACCGGAAAAACCACGGACAATATCGAAATTGTGACGCAGCGTCATCTTCGTGATCGCGGGTGCGCCTGGGGCTGATGTCGGTCGTCAGGGCCTGACACTGACGCGCGTGTCATTGAGGGCAAGCGGTGGCCCGGCGCCCGTGGTGCGCGCGCCCGCCGGCCCGTGGACCGGCGGGGAGGCGTTGGCGGTTCTCGGCGATCGCGGTAGCATCCGGCGCAACAAACAAGGCGGCTCGCGCCCAGAGCAGGTCGGGGCGGCAGCGGCCGGGAGCCAGTGGGTCGATGAGCAGTACCGAGGTGGCGGTGAAGTGGTGGCGAGGGCTCGCGGCCGTGGCGGCGGCTGGCGTGGCGCTCGCGGGGGTCTCGGGCTGTGGGGATGACTCCGGCGCGGCGCTGTTCGCCGATGGTGGGGTGGACGCCGCTGGAGGCAGCGCGGGCACCGGGGGCGGCGCGGGCACGGGGGCCAGCGCGGGCACGGGGGGCAGCGCGGGCACTGGGGGCAGCGCGGGCACCGGGGGCAGCGCGCAGGGGTGCCGGTCGAGCACCGAGTGCGCCGGCGCCACTCCTTATTGTGATGACGCCTCGCGGTGCGTGGCCTGCCTCATCGACGGGCACTGCGCGAACGGTGGCCGCTGCCGGGAGGGGCAGTGTCGGGCGCGCCAGGCGTGCACCAATAGCCGAGACTGCACTGGGCAGGCCGGGGCCCCCATCTGCGACCCCGGCTCGGGGAGCTGCGTGGAGTGCGTGGACGCGGCGGACTGCGAGGGCACGGCGGACTGCTTGAGCCAGCGCTGCGTGCCGTACGTGGCGTGCATCAACTCGCGGGAGTGTACCTCGCCGCAGGTGTGCGACGTCGCCGCCGGCCGCTGCGTGGACTGCGTGGACGACGCGGACTGCACGGGCGCAGACCAGCGCTGCGTGGCCGATCGTTGCGTCACGCGCCGGCCCTGTCAGTCGGACAACCAGTGCACGCCGCAGGGGCAGCTCTGCGACCGCGGGCTCGGCTACTGCGTGGACTGCACCCGCGACCAGGACTGCGCGCCGGAGCGGTACTGCGCGGCGGGCGTGTGCGAGCTGGATCGCTGCGTCGCGGGGCAGGCGCGCTGTGAGGGCGGGCGGCTGGCGACCTGCCTCGCCAACGGCAGCGGCTACGGCGCCGCGCAGGCCTGCGCCGCGCGCACGAGCTGCGTGCAGGAGGGCTCGAGCGCGGAGTGTCGCCCCTGGGTGTGCACGGCGGGTAGCACGTACTGCGAGGGGAGCGAGCTCATCGAGTGCGCCAGCGACGGGCTCCAGGTCACGCAGCGCACGGACTGCGCGCTCGAGGGCAAGAACTGCATCGGAGCCAGGTGCTCCACGCAGGTGTGCGCTCCCAGCAGCTACTTCTGCGAGGGCAAGGAGCGCCGCCGCTGCAGCACCGACGGCACCAGCTCCACCCTGGACCGCACCTGCTCGACGACGCAGTACTGCGACGCAGCCAGCGCCACCTGCGTGCCCCAGGTCTGCTCCCCGGGCGCGCCGGCGTGCAACGGGGACGTCGCGACCACCTGCAACGCGGAGGGGAGCGGCTACTTGACGGGCGGCACGGACTGCACGTCGAGCTCGCAGCACTGCGCGGAGGGCGCCTGCGTCACCTGCTCCGGGACGGAGCCGCCGGGGGACGTGGTGCGGCTCGTGGAGGTGAACCTGGGCGACCAGGACTACATCGTGCTGCAGAACCAGGGGAGCTGCCCGGTCAGCCTCGCCGGTCTGCAGCTTCGCTTCACGTGGGGCACCCAGGCGGGCGAGACGCTGATCTTCAACCTGCCCGGCCAGACCCTGGCTGCGGGCGCCAAGGTCGTGGTCACGGAGGGGACGGCCAAGACCGGGGAGATCCCCCTCGGGACCAACGGCAACCTCTCCTTCTTCGGCGGCGACGCGAGCTCGCCCGGGACGGGGGGCTACGTGCTGCTCTGCCAGGGGCCCTGCGCCGCCGCCGTCTCGAACGTCGTGGACGCCATTCGCATGTCGGCGGGTGACACGCCGCCGGCCTTGCCCGCGTCGCTGAGCTTCTCACCAGGGCCCATCAGCGGCGTGACCGGCACCAACCAAAACACCAAGTCCTTCGTCCGCACGGCCTTCACGGGCGCCTATCCCACCTTCTACCGGGCCGACTGGTCCGTGGGGGACGCGCTCCGGGGCACGACGCAGCCCACCAACTGCCCGGCGACGCAGCCGGTGACCGGGGGCGGCTGCTTGGTGTTCACGAACCCCGATCCCTGCACCTATGGGAGCGTCGTGTGTACGTGTATGACCACGCAATGGATTTGCCAATGAGCGGGCGTCACGCCGGCGGGCGCGGGGCGCTGGCCGCGCTCCTGTCGCTGCTGGTCGCGGCGGGCTGCGGCAGCAGCGACAAGAGCGTCTACGGCGGCGCGGACGGCGGCGCCGGCACGAGCGGCGGCGGCGGCAGCGCGGGCAGCGCGGGCAGCGCGGGCAGCGGCGGCGCGGCGGGGACGGGCGGCGGCAGCGCGGACTGCCGCCGAGGCGGGAGCTGCGCCGGCGCCACGCCGCTGTGCGACGCCGACAGCGGCGCCTGCGTGCAGTGCCTCGCAGACGTGCACTGCCCGGACGGCCGCTGCGTGAGCAAGGCGTGCCAAGCCAACAAGAGCTGCACCAACAGCCGCGACTGCGTGGGCGCCCAGCAGGGCACCATCTGCGATCCGAGCACGCAGCGCTGCGTGGAGTGCGCGGACGCGGCGGACTGCGCGGGCACCGCGGACTGCTTGGGCAACCGCTGTGTGCCCTACCAGAGCTGCGGCAACTCTCGAGACTGCAAGGCGCCCCAAGTGTGCGACCCCAGCCGGCAGCGCTGCGTGGACTGCGTGGACGCCGCGGACTGCCCCGAGGCTGGGCAGGAGTGTGAAGCCCATCGCTGCGTCACGCGGCGCCCCTGCCAGTCGGACAACCAGTGCACGCCGCAGGGGCAGCTCTGCAACCGCGGGCTCGGGTACTGCGTGGACTGCCTCCAGCCGCAGGACTGCCTGCCCGGCTACCGCTGCAGCGCCAGCGGGAGCTGTGAGGTCGGCGGCTGCACGCCGAACGCGCTGAGCTGCAGCGGCGCCAGCGTGGTGCGCTGCGCGGCGGACGGCTCCTCCACCAGCGTGGTGGAGACCTGTGCGGGCGCGTGCCGCGACGGCGCCTGCGTGGCGCAGCTCTGCACGCCAGGCGCCCCGGTGTGCAACGGGGACGTGGCCACGCGCTGCAGCGCCGACGGGATGAGCTACCAGTCCGGTGGCACCAACTGCGCGGCCAGCAGCCAGAGCTGCGTGGACGGGAGCTGCAAGAGCTGCGGCGGCGCTCAAGACGCGGGCGACGTCGTGCGCCTGGTGGAGCTGAACATCGGCACCCAAGACCACGTCATCCTTGAGAATCGCGGCGCCTGCCCGGTGGATCTGCGAGGCCTGCAGCTCCGCTTCGTGTGGGGCGCCTCCGCAGCGGAGACGCTGAATTTCACCCTGCCGAGCACCAGCTTGAGTCCTGGCAGCAAGCTCGTGGTCACGGAGGGGACCGCCAACCCGGGCGAGCTCAGCACGGGCAGCAACGGCAACATCTCCTTCGCGGGTGGCGACAGCGGGAGCACGGGCAACGGTGGGTACGTGCTCCTCTGCCGCGGCGCGTGCGCCACGCCCGCCAACGTGGTGGACGCCCTGCAGATCGACGCCGGCTTGATCCCGCCGGCGCTCCCCGCGCCGCTCAGCTTCAGTCCCGCGCCCATCAGCGGCGTCACGGCCACCACCGAGAACACCCGGGCCTTCGTGCGCGCCGCCTTCGCCGGCAGCGCGCCCAGCTTCTTGCGCAGCGACTGGGCGATCGGGGCCGCCTCGCGCGCCCCGCTGCAGCCAGGCACGTGCCCGGCGACGGCGCCGGTCAACGGCGGCGGCTGCTCCTACCTCAACAACCCGGACAGCTGCGTCTACGGCGCGGTGACCTGCACCTGCATGCTCACCACGTGGCTCTGCCAGTGAGCGCTCGCCGCGCGCGCGCACCAGCAGACGCCGCGCTGAGGACCCTGGGGTGAGGCATGGCGGAGCGGAAGACGAAGCAGCGGCGCTCCTCCAGCGCTCCCGCGCTCCCCAAGGCGGAGCGGCGGCAGCTCATCTTGCACGCCGCGCGCGAGGTCTTCGGGCGGCGCGGCTTCCACCAGGCCACCGTGGAGGACATCGTGTCGGCGGCGGGCGTGGCGCGCGGCACCTTCTACCTCTACTACGCGGACAAGCGCACGGTGTTCAGCGAGCTCATCGATCGCTTCAGCGCGCGCATCGCCATGTCCATCGTGCGCATCGTCACCTCGGATCCCGCGCGCTCGGTGGAGTCGCAGGTTCGGGAGAACATCCGAGGCGTCATCGGGACGGCGCTGGCCGAGCGGACCATGACCAAGATCTTGTTCACGGACGCCATGGGGGTGGACCCCAGCTTCGACCGCCGGATCCAGAGCTTTTACGACGAGGTCGTGCAGCTGCTCACCGAGAGCCTGCGGGAGGGGCAGCGGCTCGGCATCGTGGGCGAAGGGGAGCCGCGGGTCTTCGCGTACCTCAGCCTGGGGGCGCTGAAGGAGCTGCTCTATCAGGCGGTGACGCTGGGCCTCGCGGAGGAGAGCGCGGAGGCCCTGTCGGAGCAGATGCTGCAGTTCCTGAGCGGCGGCTACCTGCGCCTCCAGGGTCGCCACACCGCCCCGGCGCGGCGCCCGCGGGCGAAAGCGCGCTGAAGCTCCAAGTGCTTGAAACTTCCCGAAAACGGCATAGCATGCCGCGGCGCGCGGGGGCCTGTGAGGGGACGCCTTGGACTCCACCGTCGTTTGTTGTCAGCGTTCGTCGCCCAGCCTCGAGATCCAGATGACATCGCCCACGCCCAACGTCGCTAGCCTCGCGTACCTCGAAGAGCTCTACGAGGTCTACCTCACCGACCCCCGGTCGCTCCTCCCGGAGTGGCGCGCCTACTTCGAGGCGCAGGGGGGCCCCTCCACGCACATCGGGCCCCGCTTCCAGCCGCGCTCGGTCTTCAACGCCGTCCAGGTGGTGGCGGGCGCGGCCGCTGCGGGCAGCGCCGCGTCGCCGCTGTCGGACATGGCGGTCCGGCAGGATCGGGTCGACCAGCTCATCCGCGCCTACCGTGTCCGCGGCCACATGGTGGCCGAGATCGATCCGCTGGGCCTCCCGCGCCCGCTGCAGCCTGAGCTGGAGCTCGGCTACTACGGCCTCTCGGAGGCAGATCTGGATCTGACCTTCTCGGCGCGCACCATCCAGGGCCCGGACGCCATGACCCTGCGGGAGATGGTGCAGCGGCTGCGCAACACCTACTGCCGCAGCATCGGCGTGCAGTTCATGCACATCGACGACCCGCTGGTGAAGACCTGGCTCCAAGAGCGGATGGAAGGCAGCGAGAACCGCGTGCAGCTCACGCACGCCCAGCAGCTCAACATCCTGAGCCGCCTCACGGACGCCACCGTCTTCGAGGACTTCATCCGCAAGAAGTACATCGGGAAAAAGAGCTTCTCGCTCGAGGGCTCGGAGAGCCTGGTCCCGCTGCTGGCCTTCGCCATCGAGCGCGGCGCGGAGCAGGGCATCGACGAGGTGGTGGTCGGGATGGCGCACCGCGGGCGGCTCAACGTGCTCGCGAACATCATGGGCAAGAGCCCGCGCGACATCTTCCGGGAGTTCGACGACAAGGACGCCGCCATGTACATGGGCTCCGGCGACGTGAAGTACCACATGGGCTACAGCTCGGACTTCACCACGCTGGAGGGCAAGAAGGTCCACCTGACCTTGTGCTTCAACCCCAGCCACCTGGAGTACGTGAACACCGTGGTGCTCGGCAGGACGCGCGCCAAGCAAGATCGCGCACAAGACACGGCGCGCTCCCGCAAGCTGGCCCTGCTCATCCACGGGGACGCGGCGCTCGCCGGGGAGGGCATCGTCCAAGAGACGTTGAACCTCAGCCAGCTCGACGCCTACCAGGTGGGCGGCTGCCTGCACGTCGTGGTCAACAACCAGGTGGGCTTCACCACCCCGCCCAGCGAGTCCCGCTCCTGCACCTACGCCACGGACGTGTGCAAGATGCTCCAAATCCCCATCTTCCACGTCAACGGAGAGGATCCGGAGGCGGTGGCGGCGGTGGTCAGCCTAGCCATGGATTTCCGCGCGCGGTTCAAGCGGGACGTGGTCATCGACATGTACGCCTACCGTCGCCTCGGGCACAACGAGCAGGACGAGCCGGCCTTCACCCAGCCGGTGCTGTACCGCGCCATCCGCGCGCGCACCGGCGTGCGCGAGAGCTACGTGGAGCACCTCATGCGCCTTGGGCAGGTGTCACGGGAGGACGCGGAGCGCACGGACGAAGAGAGCCGGAACAAGCTGGAGAAGCACCTGACGGACGCGCGCAGCGAGAGCTACGTGAAGGTGACGGACTGGCTCAGCGGCCTGTGGAAGGGCTACCACGGCGGGCCGGAGACGGGCGTGCCGGAGGTGGACACCGGCGTCCCGGCGGCGCGCCTCGCGGAGCTGCTCGGGCGGCAAGGCCGCGTTCCGGAGGACTTCCAGCCCCACAAGACCCTGGAGCGTGAGCTCAGCCGGCGCCTGGAGATGGCGGAGGGCAAGCACCCGCTCAACTGGGGCGCGGCGGAGTCGCTCGCCTTCGCCACGCTGGTGACCGAGGGCACGCGCGTCCGGCTCACCGGGCAAGACGCTGGCCGTGGCACCTTCAGCCACCGTCACGCGGTGCTGCACGACTTCGAGGACGGGCACAAGCACATGCCCCTCATGCACCTGGAGCCCGGCCAGGCTCCCATCGAGATCTACAACAGCCCGCTCAGCGAGGCGGGCGTCATGGGCTACGAGTACGGCTACAGCTTGGACTGGCCGGACGGGCTGGTGCTGTGGGAGGCGCAGTTCGGCGACTTCGTCAACTGCGCCCAGGTCATCATCGATCAATTCCTGGTCAGCGCGGAGGACAAGTGGAAGCGCCTCTCCGGGCTCGTGCTGCTCCTGCCGCACGGCTTCGAGGGGCAAGGGCCGGAGCACTCCAGCGCGCGCATCGAGCGCTTCTTGATGTCCGCGGCGGAGCACAACATCCAGGTGGTGCAGCCCACCACCCCCGCGCAGATCTTCCACGTGCTACGGCGGCAGGTGCTGCGCCCCTGGCGCAAGCCGCTCATCGTGTTCACCCCCAAGGGGCTGCTGCGGCACCCGCAGGCCGTCAGCTCCCTGGAAGAGCTCGCCACCGGGCGCTTCCAGCGCATCCTCCCGGACACGCTGAAGTCACGCCAGAAGCCCGTCAGCCGCGTGCTGCTGTGCAGCGGGCGCATCTACTATGATCTCGAGCACCGCCGGGAGGAGCTGGGCCGGGAGGACGTCGCCATCCTGCGCTTGGAGCAGCTCTACCCGGTGGCGGACGAGGCGTTCCAAGAGGCGCTGGCGCCCTACGCGGAGGGCACCCCCCTCTACTGGGTCCAGGACGAGCCGGAGAACATGGGCGCGTGGCACAGCGTCCGCTATCGGTTCGGCGGGAGCGTGCTCGGGAAGTATCCGCTCACGGGCGTCCACCGGGACGCCTCCGCCAGCCCCGCCACGGGCTCCGAGGGCGCTCACAAGCTAGAGCAGCAACGCATCTTGGAGGCCGCCTTCGCGCCGTGAGCCCGGCGCGCGGCCACGTTCGACTCAATCACTGAAGAGGGAAGCAAGCATGTCCGTCGAGTTGAAGGTACCCACCGTAGGCGAGTCGATCACCGAGGTTCAGATTGGTGACTGGCTCAAGAAAGAGGGCGACGCCGTCCAGCGGGACGAGATCGTCGTCATGATCGACACCGACAAGGTGACGGTGGAGCTGGTGTCTCCGGTCACGGGCCGGCTCGCCAAGATCTTGGCGCCCACCGGCTCCACCCAGGCGGTGGGGGACGTCATCGGCCTCGTGGAGGAGGGCGCCAGCGCCTCCGCCGGACCCGCCGTGGTGGTGCCGGAGGCCGTGCCCGCGCCGAAGCCGGAGCCCTCGCGCCCGTCGAGCGTCCCGGTGGAGGGCTTCGCGCGCGTGATGCCGTCGGCCAAGCGCCTGCTGGACGAGCGCGGCCTCACCGCGGCGGACGTCCAAGCCACGGGGCCGGGCGGGCGGCTGCTCAAGGAGGACGTGCTGCGCCACGACGCCAAGTCGCTGGCGCCTGCGGCCCAGGCCGCGCCGCCCGCGCCGGCAGTCACCCCCTCGAGCGGCGGCGCGAGGGAGGAGGAGGTGGTGCCCATGACCACCATGCGCAAGCGCATCGCGGAGCGGCTGGTGCAGAGCCAGCACACGGCCGCGCTGCTCACCACCTTCAACGAGGTGGACATGAGCGCGGTGATGGAGCTGCGGCGCAGCTACCAGGAGGAGTTCCAGAAGAAGTACGGCGTGAAGCTGGGCTTCATGTCCTTCTTCGTGAAGGCCGCGGTGGATGCGCTCAAGCTCGTCCCGCAGGTCAACGCCGAGCTCCGCGGCACGGACATCGTCTACAAGAACTACTTCGACATCGGCGTGGCGGTGGGCGGCGGCCGGGGGCTCGTGGTGCCCATCTTGCGCAGCGCGGAGCACGCCAGCTTCGCGGAGCTGGAGCAGCGCATCGCGGACTTTGGCAAGCGCGCGCGGGACAACAAGCTGACGCTGGAGGAGCTGAGCGGCGGTACCTTCACCATCAGCAACGGCGGCATCTACGGCTCCATGATGTCCACGCCCATCATCAACCCGCCGCAGAGCGGCATCTTGGGCCTGCACGCCATCATGGACCGGCCCGTGGCCCGCGACGGCCAGGTGGTCATCCGGCCCATGATGTACATCGCGCTCACCTACGATCATCGCCTGGTGGACGGTCGAGAGGCCGTCACCTTCCTGAAGCGGATCAAGGAGTGCGTGGAGAACCCCACGCGCCTCTTGGTCGAGATCTGAGCCGCGGAGCCGCGCTCGGCGCTCGCGCCGGCGCGGCGATGAGACCACCCCCCGATGACCCGACCTTGGTGGAAGCGGGAGGCCACGGAGGCCGACCGAGAGATGCCGCCGCGCTTCGAGCGCAAGAAGGAGCGCCAGGCCGCCGGGGAGGCGGGGCGCGCGCTCACGCTCGAGCTGGTGCAGCTCTCGGCGCGCCTGCTGGATCGCCTGGAGCTCTCGCCAGAGCTGAGGGAGGCGCTGCGGGACGCGCAGCGCCTCGAGCACGACGGAGCCCTGGCGCGCCAGCTCCGCTACGTCGCCAAGCTGCTGCGGGACGAGGGCGTAGAGCCGGTCACGGCGCGGCTGAGGACCCTGACCGAGGCGCAAGGCGGCGGCGCCGCGGCGCCCCGCCCCTGGGTCGCGTGGCGCGAGCACCTGGTCGCCGGCGGGGACGCGGCGGTGGAGGCGCTCTTGGAGCTCCGGCCCACGCTGGATCGTCAGCAGCTCCGCTCGCTGGTGCGCCGCGTGCGCAGCGCCAAGCCCGAGGCGCAGGAGGCGGCTCGGCGCGCGCTCGGGGCGTTCCTCCAGCAGCTCGGGGCGCTCACGCCGCCGCAAGGGAGCGCGCCGGAGGCGCCCCCGGAGCGCGCGGCGGAGGCCGAGGCGCCCACGCCAGGGCCGCCAGAGCGCGCCGGGGGCTAGCGCCGGCGCACGCCGGGGGCGAGACTACCCCGCACTCATGGCAAGCTCACACGATCTCATCATCATTGGCGGGGGACCTGGCGGCTACGTGGCGGCGCTGCGCGCGGCGCAGCTCGGCCTGAACGTGGCCTGCGTGGAGGCAGAGAAGACCTTGGGCGGCACCTGCGTCCGCGTCGGCTGCATCCCCAGCAAGGCCCTGCTGGAGTCGAGCGCGCACTACCACGCCGCGCAGCACACCCTGGCGGCGCACGGCGTGAAGGTGTCCGGCGTAGCGCTGGAGCTGGCCACCCTGCTGAAGCGCAAAGACAGCGTGGTGCGGCAGAACACCGCGGGCATCGACTACCTGTTCAAGAAGAACAAGGTGACGCGCTACCTCGGGCGGGGTCGCCTGGCGGGCGCCGGCAAGGTGACGGTGGAGGGCGCCGAGGGCACTCGAGAGCTGAGCGCCGAGCACATCATCATCGCCACCGGGAGCGTGGTGGCCTCGCTGCGCGGCGTAGAGCTGGACGGCGACCGCATCGGTGGCAGCACGGAGGCGCTGAGCTACCCGGAGGTGCCCCAGCACTTGGTGGTGATCGGCGCGGGCGTCATCGGGCTGGAGCTCGGCTCGGTGTGGCAGCGCCTCGGCGCCAAGGTCACGGTGCTGGAGTACCAGGACCGCATCTTGCCGGGGATGGACGCGGAGCTGGCCGCGGAGGCCAAGAAGGTGCTCGCCAAGCAGGGCCTGGAGTTTCGCCTGGGCGTGAAGGTCACCGCCGCGCGGCGTGAGGGCGACGGCTGCGTGGTGCAGTACGAGGGGGGCGAGCCGCTGCGCTGCGACCGCGTGCTCTGCGCCGTAGGGCGCGCGCCGAACACGCAAGATCTCGGGCTGGAGGTGGCGGGCGTGAAGCTCGACGCGCGCGGGCGCGTGGAGGTGGATGAGCACTTTCGCACGAGCGCGCCGAAGATCTACGCCATCGGGGACGTCATCCGCGGGCCCATGCTGGCGCACAAGGCGGAGGACGAGGGCGTGGCCTGCGTGGAGCTCATCGCGAAGGGCTGGGGGCACGTCAACTACGACGCCATCCCGTCGGTCGTGTACACGCACCCGGAGATCGCCTGCGTCGGGAAATCCGAGGAGGAGCTGAAGCAGGCGGGCGTGCCGTACAAGGCAGGGAGCTTCCCCTTCAGCGCCAACGGCCGCGCGCGCGCCATCGGCTCCACGGAGGGCAAGGTGAAGATCTTGGCGCACGCAGAGACGGACCGGGTGCTCGGCGTCCACATCATCGGACCGGCCGCCGGCGATCTCATCGCGGAGTGTGTCGCCGCCATGGAGTTCGGCGCCAGCAGCGAAGACATCGCCCGCACCTGTCACGCGCACCCCACGCTGGCGGAGGTCGTCAAAGAGGCGGCGCTCGCGGTGGATGGCCGCGCCCTGCACCTGTGAACCAGCCCTAGAGGAGCGTCATCATGGACCGAACCATCTACTCTGAAGAGCACGAGCTGTTTCGTAAGGCGTTCCGCACCTTCGCGGAGCGGGAGATTGTCCCGCACCAAGCGCGCTGGAGCGAGGCGGGCATGGTGGACCGTGAGGCCTGGACGAAGGCTGGGCAAGCAGGCTTTCTCTGCCCGTGGCTCGAGCCGGAGTACGGCGGCGCCGGGGGTGACTTCCTGCACTCCGCCGTCATCATCGAGGAGCTGGCGCGGGTGTTCGAGTCGGGCTTCGCGCTCTCACTGCACTCGGACGTGGTCGTGCCCTACCTGCACGAGTTCGGCAATCAGGAGCAGAAGCAGCGCTGGTTGCCGGGCTGCGCGTCCGGTGAGCTGGTGACGGCCGTGGCCATGACGGAGCCGGGGACCGGCTCGGATCTGGCCGGCATCACCACCACCGCGCGCCGCGACGGGGATGACTACGTGCTGAACGGCGCCAAGACCTTCATCTCCAATGGGCAGCTCTGTGATCTGGTGGTGGTGGCTGCCAAGACGGATCTGGACCCAAGCCACGCCCACCAAGGCATCAGCCTGTTCGTGGTAGAGGCGACGCGCCCCGGCTTCAGCAAGGGCAAGCGCCTGCACAAGATGGGCATGGCCTCGCAGGACACGAGCGAGCTCGCCTTCGAGGACTGTCGGGTGCCGGCCGCCAACCGCCTGGGGGAGGAGGGCTCGGGCTTCTTCATGCTGATGCGCAAGCTCGCGCAGGAGCGCCTGGTGGTGGCGCTGGGCTCGCAGGCGGGCGCGGAGGCCGTACTGGCGGAGACGCTGCGCTACGTGAACGAGCGCAAGGCCTTCGGCAAGCCCTTGGCGGCCTTCCAGAACACCAAGTTCAAGCTGGCCCAGTGCGCCACCGAGGTGGAGGTGGGGCGCACCTTCCTCGACGTGCTCACCGCACGCCACGCCAGCGGCACGCTGCTGGCCAAGGAGTGCAGCATGGCCAAGCTGTGGCAGACGGAGATGCTCGGGCGGGTGGTGGACGAGTGCCTCCAGTTCTTCGGTGGCTACGGCTACATGCTGGAGTACCCCGTGACGCGCGCCTACATGGACGCGCGCGTCCAGCGCATCTTCGCGGGGACCAGCGAGGTGATGAAGATCATCATCGCCAAGCAGCTAGGGCTCTGAGCCTCACCAGGGGAGCACGCGCGCCTCGCCCTCCCGGGCGAGGCAGCGCTCCACCTGCGCCAGCACCAGACCGGCGCGCTGCTCCACCCAGGCGAGCTGCTGCGCGCTCACGCCCAGCGCCAGAGGGTCGCCGCGCAGCGAGCGCGCGAGCCACGCGCCGAGCCCCTCGGAGGGGGGCGCGAAGGCGCGCAGCGCGGCGACGGTGCTGCGGCGCCAGCGGCAGACCCGCTGCGCGAGGCGCAGCGGTGGGCGCTCCAGACCCAGGCTGCGCCGCGACAGGCCCGCGGCGTTGTCCAAGAAGATCATCGGCCCCTGCTCGCCGAGCGCCAGCACGTTGCCCCCCGACCAGCGGTCGGTGTTGTCGAGCAGCGCGTCGAAGACGATGAGATCCGACAGCTCCGCCAGGCGCGCAGGGCTCCACGGCGGCGCGCCGCCCTCTGCTGCGCCGCCGTCGAGCGGCGGCGGCAGCCCACCCTCGGGCGACGGCTCGGGCGCGCTCGGCAGGGCGAGCGCCGCGGCGTCCCTGGCGTGCATCGGGAGGGCGACGAGCCGACCGGCGTGCCAGTCGATGAGCGCGCCCTCGACCCAGCCCGCCTCGTCGCGCAGCTCCGCGTCGTAGCGCGCGAGCCACGCGGCCTGGGCGCCGCGCTCCGCGAGCCACGCGCGGAGCGCGGCGCGGGGCAGGCGCGTGCCCACCACGACGGCCACGCGCCCGAGGCCGAGCGCGCGGTCCAGGTGATAAGCCACGAGCTCGGCGCGGTGGTTGGAGGCAGAGTGCCGCTGCGCGGGCTTGAACAGCGCGCGGCTGCCGTCCGCCAGGCGCAGGCGCAGGGTCAGGGTGGCGCCGCCGGCGTTCGGGGCGGCGCTGGTGATGGGCAGCGTGGCGAGCGCGCGCCAGCGCTCGGCGTCCTCGGGGAGGTGAACCGGGCCCGCGGGCTCCGCGCGCACGGGGCCGAGCGGCGGCGGCGTGGCAGACGCGGGGAGCGCCTCACGGGCGAGTGGCGGGGGGGTGGCGCCGGCGGACGGCGCGGCGGCGGCCGCGGCGCCGGAGGACGGCGTGGCGCTGGGGGGCGCGCCGGGCCGCGCCGCGGCGGAGGGGCGCCAGCGCGGCGTGGTCGACGACGGCGTCGCCGGGGGGGCCACGGGCTCGCCGCGGGGCGCGTCGCAGCCGCTCGCCGCGAGCAGGAGCGCCGCGAGCAGGCCTGGTCCTGGGGAGCGGGGGGCGCGCGGCACGCGGAGCACGCCAGGGCTCATACCGTGGCGGCGCGACGCCTCCTAGCGCCGCGCGGCGGCGCCGTACGTGAGCGAAGCAGGACAGCGCAGCCGATCCGCCTATGCTCCCGGGCGTCGTGCAGCAGGCCAGGTGGACTCGGTGGGCGTTCGTGCCCGTGGGGGTGGCGGCCGCGTGGGCGCTGGCGCGGCTGGCCACGCCCGCCGCTGCGCCGCCGCCGCCCGCCACGCCGGAGCCACCGCGCGCGCCGCCGCTCGCTTCGGCGTCAGCGCTGGGCCCCGTCGCGCTCCCCCCGCCGGTGTTCCTCCCGAGCGACGACGCCGAGCCGCGCATCGCCGCGACAGCGCCGATGATCTTGCGCTTCAGTCGGCCGCTGCGCGCCGGCGAGCTCACCGTCAGCGTCAAGCCAGCGGTGGAGCTGCGGCTCGAGCGTCCGCCCGACGGCACCCTGCGCGTCAGTGGGGTGCCCCGCTGGAAGATGGGGCGGCGCTACGTGCTGAGCGTGGAGGGGGCGAGCGTGCCGCCCCAGGCGTTCCGCACCAGCGTTCCGCCGCCCACCCGCGTCACCCCAGGCGAGGGGCAGCGCTTCGTCTTCAGCTTCGATGACGCCCCCCGTCGCCTGCGCCAGGCCGATCGCCTCTTGTCCCTGCTCTCGGCGCTGAAGATCAAGGCGCTGCTCTTTCCCACCGGCACCTGGGTGAAGCAGCGGCACGACTGGGTCGAGCAGGCCAAGGCACAGGGGCATCGCGTGTGCAACCACTCGCTCAGCCACCTCAACCTCACCCTGCCGCGCTACACCGAAGAGCAGGTGCGCCGTGAGATCGTGGAGGGCGCCACGGACGGCGACTGCAGGTACTTCCGACCGCCCTTGATGGCCTACGACGCGCGCGTCGCGCGCCTGGTCGAGGAGGCGGGGCTCGAGCTGATGCTCTGGGACGTCGACAGCCGGGACTGGGAGGGCGCCCCCGCCGAAGATCTGGTCCACCTGGTGCTCGGCCAAGCGAGACCGGGAGCGGTGGCGCTCTTTCACGTTCACGGGGAGCACACCTTCGAGGCGCTGCCCCTGCTCGCCGAGCGGCTGCGGGCGGCTGGCTACGTGCTCTCCTGGGACCCCAGCGACGCTACCTCCGATGCGGGTGCGGACGCTGCGCCGCTGCCGCGCGAGCGCTGGCGGCGGCTCCTGCAGGTGCCCCTGGAAGAGCCACCCCCTGACCACGAGGCCGCCGCGCGCGAGGGAGCGCGGGAATTACTCTGACGCCTCGGCGTATCATCAGCAGGCCCTTGGCTTGCTCTCAGGGGGTGCCATCGGTCACACTCAGAGCTCTGGAGGATCCGTTCACATGAAAAACGCCCTGCTCTCTAGCTTGTTCGTCGCGGCCTTCGCCGTCCCCTTCTTCTCCGCTGGCGTGGCGCACGCTGGGCTGGAGGCCTGCGGTGACATCAACGTCAGCGCCAACGCGGAGTGCCAGGTGGAGGTCAAGGGCGGCTGCGAGGCCAAGTGCACGCCGGTGTCCGTGGAGGCGAGCTGCCAAGCGGAATTTTACGCGGAGTGCAAGGCCACCTGCAACGTCACGGCGGACGTGGACTGCACCACGAGCTGCCAGGGGACCTGCGAGGCGGAGTGCGACGTCAACCCGGGCAACTTCTCCTGTGAGGGCAACTGCACGGCCGAGGCGCAAGGCAACTGCCAGGGCCAGTGCGCCACCGCCGAGAACAAGAGCGAGTGCGAGGCGAGCTGTCAGGCCACCGCCTCCGGTGAGTGCCAGAGCAAGTGCACCGGCACGCCGCCCTCGGCGAGCTGCAAGAGCAAGTGCGAGGCCTCCTGCGGTGGTCAGTGCAGCGCCCAGGTGAACGGGCAGTGCCAGGCCGGCTGCCAAGCCAGCAAGCCCAAGGCGGACTGCCTGGTGCGCGTGGAGGGCGGCTGTAAGGCGCGCTGTGAGCAGCCGGAGGGCGCGCTCTTCTGCGACGGGAAGTACGTGGACACCAAGGGCAACCTGCAAGAGTGCCTGAGCGCGCTCAAGGCGGCCTTCAACGTGAAGGTCACCTACGACGCCACCGGCAAGGCAGAGTGCAACAACGGCAAGTGCACCGCCGAGGGCTCCGCCAGCGCCAGCGCGTCGTGCGCTGCCGCCCCTGGCACGGCCAGCGGGGACGCGCTCTGGTGCGCAGGGCTGCTGCTCGGCGCGGGCGCCGTCGTCGGGGCGCGGCGCCGCCGTCGGGCGGCCTGAGCCACGGCGCTCAGCCTGGCACTTCACCGCGGGGCGTGGCCTTGGGCTCGCTCCGCGGTGGCGGTTTGTCGCGCGCGCAGCCGCGGCGCACCGGCTCGGCCCCCCTTTGGAGCCGCGGGACGCTGCGGGCGGAGGTGAAGCGGCGCAGAAGATTTGGCATGGTGCCAGGGTGCTGCGCTCCTGGTGCTCCTTGGTGCTCGCCTGCGGCGCCGTCGCGGGCTGTCGCTCACCGTCGAGCGAACAGTGCGCGCCGGGCGCGCCCGGCTGCCCGCCGCCGTCCACCACCGGGTCGGCGCTGCCCGCGGTGTCCGCGCCCGGCGCGTTGGGCTCGGCGACGCCGGGCGCCTCTGCCGCGGCGGCCGTCGAGGGGACGCCGTGCCCTCAGGAGCCCTCGCCGCGCTGCGCGTCGGACGGGCGCGGCCTGCTCGGCTGCCGCGACGGTCGGCTCGTGCTGCTGCACCACTGCCGCGGCCCGGAGGGCTGCCAGCTCCGAGCGGGCGTCGTCGTCTGCGACATGTCCGTGGCTAGGCTCGACGAGCCCTGCACCCTCGAGATGTCCGGCAACTTGGCGTGCAGCGCCGACGGCTCGCAGGTGCTCATGTGCAAGGGACAGCGCTTCGCGATCGAAGAGGTCTGCGGCGCGGGGCGCCGCTGCAGCGCCACGCCCGAGGGCACGAGCTGCGCGGAGCTCCGCTAGGGCCTCCGCTCGTCCCAGGACCGGTCCTGACGGACGAGCGACCTGGCCGGGCGCTGCTCGACGCCCTCCGAGGCGACGCTCGGAAGCAGCACGTCTCCCCGGAGCTTGCCGCTCAGCGCGGCGCCTCCGGGCGACCAGCGCTGCCCACGCGACCTCCGCGAGCGCCTCACCACGCGCTGCGCTAAGGTGCACCCCCATGACGGCCCTGTTCCACGCCCACTCTGGCCTCCGGTACCTCGCCCTCCTCGCCGCCGTGCTCGTCATCGGCTACGCCGGCTTCGGGCTCACGGCCCAGCGTCCGTTCGACAGGGCGGGGCGCATCCTCGGCGCCGTGTTCGTCGGGCTGCTCGACTTACAGGTCTTGGTCGGGCTGCTGCTGGTCGTTGGCGGGACGTGGTACCCCGCGCTGAGCGGCCACCTCGCGTGCATGCTCGGCGCGGTCGCGGTCGCGCACGTGACGCTCGCGAAGAACCGACGCGCGCAGCCGCCCGGGTGGCGATTGCCACTGGCCGGCGTCCTGGGGGCGCTCGTGCTGATCGTGCTTGGGCTCCTCGCGATCGGGCGCGCGCCGCTCACGATGACGCGCTGACGGTCAGCGCAGCGGCCGCGCGGGCTGGCGCGTAGGCGCTCGCGCAGACGACCGCGCGCGTGCCCTTCGCCGCATCGGTGCCGGCCTCGAGCAGGGCGACCTCCCCTCGGTGAGCCCGAGAGCGTGTGAGTCAGTGCGCGTCGTCTGAGGGCACTGGGCTCGAGCGGCGCGCGGGGCGCAGCGCGTCACGGGGTGGGGTCGAGCGCTGAGCTCGGCGGGGTCGCCGTCAACGCGGGAGCGGACGGCTCGGGGGACGCCGCAGGAGTCGAGGCGGACGAGGCGGCGGAGCTCAGCGGCTCGCGAGCGGAGGAGGGGGCGGTGAGCATGATAGCGGAGAGATCGTGCTCGGGGTCGATCGGGGTGTGCTCGAGCGCGGGAGGTTCGTCGCGCGGAGCGGGCGCGGCGGCGGCGAGGGCGGCCGCTCGGGCGCGGTGGCGTCAGGGTACGGTTGGGCTGACGGATGCGCTCGCCGAGCTCGAGCTCGTCTTCGTGGCGTGAGGCCCGAGGGCTGCGCGTCAGTACACGTCACGCGCGGTGTTGAACACGTTGAACTTACCCGTTGGCGTCTCGAGGCCGGTGATGCGCGCCCGCTCTTCCAGTGAGACCGCGTCGTAGATCACGAGCTCGCCAGCGTGATCCCACACCGAGACCCAGACCTCGCTGCCAGCGCGATTGAACTCCGGCTGCAGCGCCTTGCCCCGGCTCGCGGGCGTGATGCAGCGGTCGATCTGGCCGGTCTGCTTCGAATACGCACAGATCTGGCGCGCGGCTTCGGGGTCGGTCGACAAGGCCATGTCCATCAGCACCCAGGGCGAGGCCGGGTGTGTCTTCAGGAACAAGCCGCCTGACGACGGCAGGGCGAGCTTGCGCACCACCGTCCACGCCTGCTCCGGGTGACCGATGGGGTCGGTGCCGTAGACGGAGAGCGCGGGCTCTCCCAGGTGCGTCGTCGCGTTCACCGGGCCGAAGGTGGGGTCGATGAAGTTGGCGCCACGGCCCGGATGCGGCAGCACGCCGGTCTCGATGCTCGCGACCCGCTGGCGCTCTTGAAGATCCACGACCTCCACGCGGTTCTTGGCGTTGGCAGCGACGAGCAGGTACCTACCGGTCGAGTCCATGCCCCCGTCGTGCAGGAAGCGCTCGACCGGGATGCGGGCCACGATGGGGAAGTCCCCCTTCGAGTAGTCCACCAGGGCGACGTGCCCGGACTCCTTCAGTGACACCGCCCAGAGCGGCGCGCCCGGCACGCTCGCGATCGACGCCACGCGCACCTCGCTCAGCGGCTCCCCGGTGTCCACCGTCTCTCCGAGGACGCCCTGCACGGCCAGCGGTTCGAGCGTCAGGCCGTCCAGCACGACGTACTGGGAGGGCCAGTAGCAGCCCTCGATGGCGTACCTCTGCTCGTACCCCGCGCCCTTGCTGCTCTCTACGCTGCGCGCGTCCCAGCAACCGCGGACCCGGGCGACCGCCTTCGGGACCAAGCTCCAAAGATCGATGAGCGTCACCCAGCCGTCGCGCCCGACCGCGTAGAGGTACCTGCCGTCGGAGGACGCCCGCAGGATGTGGACGGCGAAGCCCGCGTCGATGCGCGCCACCTCGGCGCGGCTGGTGCCGTCGAAGATCGCGACCTGGCCGGAGTCCCGCAGGATGACGCCGAAGAAGTCTTGCCAGTCCCAGCCGTGCTCGGGCAGGCTCGGACGTTGAGCGACCGGCACGAGCAGCTCCCAGCTCCCCTTCGCCTCTTCGAGCGACAGCGCCGGCCCCTGCGCAGGGGGTAGCTGGAGCAGGGCGGCGAGCCGAGCGATCTCGACCTCCGACAGGATCGCCTGGCGGCCCCACGCGGGCATGCCCCACGGCGTGCCGTTGCGCATCACGGCCGCCAGCGCGTCCGTGCCCAGGGAGGTGGCCGCGGCCTGTCCGATGTCCGGGCCCGTGCCGCCGGCGCGGAGCGTCCCGTGGCAACCGGCGCAGCGCTCGAAGTAGAGCCTGCGGGTCGCGTCGAGCTCCTGACTGGAGAGCTCCACCGGCGCGCTGTGCGGCATGGGCCCCAGCGCGCTCTGATGGGCGATGAAGGCCAGCACGTCGCTGATCTGAGCCGCGTCGAGCCCGGGATTGGGCATGACCACGCCGCCCCACTTCTGCACCAACTGCTGCGCGTAGGGGTTTTTCTGCGCGACGTGCTCCGGGTCGGTGAGCCAGTGGCTCAGCCACATCGACGGGCGGCGCTGGTGGACGCCGAGCAGGTCGGGAGCGCGGCGGCGGTCGCCGTGCCCCAGCGAGTGACAGCCGACGCAGTCTCGGCGGAAGATGGCCTCACCGCGCGTGATGGGCGTGTCCACCACGGGGGTGGGCGCGTCGCGCTCCGCGCCGTCGCCGCACGCGCTGGCGAGCAGGAACGGAGCGACCACGAGGGCGGCGAGGCGAGAGCGCACGAGCGACATGGCCGACAGCCTGGGCGGCGCGAGCGGTCAGGACCATGAGTCAAGTTGTCGCAGCTCCACGCTCGTGAGCGCGGCGCCCGCGCGCCCCGGCTCGCGCCGCACGCGGCCTAGCGGCGAACGGAGGCGCTCATCCTCTGCACACCGAGCGGCCCCCGAAGCTCACCGCCGTGTCGCCCCCCGCTGGCTCCAGGAGCTCCCCCGACGAGCGGCGCTACCGTCACCTCGACGACACCGCTCGTCGCTGGCAGCGTGAGATCCTCCCAGGCGGCGGTGCCTCGCGTGGTGCCGTCGAGCACCTCTTGCTCGCTCATGGAGAGGACGGCGCGCACGCGGTACTTGCCAGGCAAGGGGTCGAGCGGCTCATAGCAGGAGCAAGCTTCGACCTGCTGGATCTCGAACGACTCCCCAGGCCCGCCGATCGCCAGGGGTGGGCTCTTGGTGACCGCGCTCGCTGACGGCCGGCCCATCCCACGGTCGAGGCGGCCTCCGCCATGGTCCCTGCGGTGGCACGAGCTCCTGCCACCGCCGCGGGGGGTGAGCGCCTGACGGTCGCCGGCGGCATAGGAGCGCAGCTCCCAGCAGGGTACGCAGAGGTTGCGGATGTCGACGGGCACTTCGGTGGGGTTCACGAAGCGGAGCTTGGTTGGGTACGGGCCGGGCTCGGTCTGGGGCACCGAGCGGTCTTCGCCGCCGGAGCCTCCGCTGCCCGAGCCGCCCGCCGCGCCAGCGAGCCGCCCGCCGCCGTCAGGTATGCTGTGAAGAGGCGGAGCGTGAGCCAGGAGGCGCTCCTGGCATCGAGGTGACCATGGCAACGTTCGACGTGGAGGGTGGAGACTTGGTGTTTCGGTTCTCGCTGCTCGAGACACTGGGTGGCTTACGTCGCGGTGCGCGCGTGCCGCTCGGGGAGGTGGAGTCGGTGGAGGTGGTCCAAGAGCCTTGGAGCGTCGCCTCGGGCCTGCGCGTCGGCACCGGTGTGCCGGGCGTCGCACTCATCGGGACCATGCTGCGCCGCGGCGCCAGTGACGTGGTCGCCCTCCACGGCCGCGGCCCCGCGGTGGTGGTCAAGCTGCGACCGGGCGCGTGTTACCAGCGGTTCATCGCCACGCTGCCAGAGCCGTCGGAGGTCGTCGCCCGGCTCGAAGCGGCCAGCGCCGCCCAGATCCCGTCCCAGGGCCTCTGAGCGTCAAGGTAGAAGCCAGTCGAACGATTCCGCGGAGTCGACGGGTAGAGCGCGGCGGCCAGACGATGACATTGACGTTGACCGTGACGGCGACGTGGACCTCGCCCCTATCGCCTTGACGTCTGGAGCCTCGTGGTCGACCTCGCGAGCGAGAGCGTCCACGTCCACGTCAGCGCCCCGTCGACTCCATGGGTTCGATGCGCTAGAGCGCGCGCTGCTCGCGCAGCAGCAGGTCGAGCAGCTCGTGCGCGCGCTCGTAGCCGGCGTCGCGCGCGGCGATGCGCGCGTGCAACCAGCGCTGCAGCCGTAGCAAGAGCTGGCTGGAGGCGGAGCCGTCCGGGAGCTGCTCCACGAAGCCCTCCACCAGCCGAGCGCTGGCGGCCTCTGGGGCCAGCTCCGCGAGCGCGAGCGCGTGGCCCAGCGCTCCCGCGCTCAAGCAGGCGCGCACCAGCGTGAGCCCCAGCTCCAGCGAGCGCGACCAGAGCGCCTGGAGCAGCGGCGGTGAGAGCGCGTCCGCTCGCAGGACGAGCGCTTGGAGGCGCTGCTCCGGCAGCGCCGCGCAGAGCTCCGGGGTGAGCGGCACTTCGCCCGCGGTGAGCGCCAGCGCGACGGCCTCCCGCGCGCTGCTCGAGGTGAGCTGCCAAGCGCCCTCCCCGCGGCCTCGGCGCGCGACGCTGGCGCCGAGCTCCGCGGGGAGCGCTGCCCAGGCGAGCGGCCACGTCGGCGGCTCGCGGGGCTCCGGCAGCTCGGGCGCGGCGAGCCACGCCTGCCAGTAGGCTGGCCAGAGCTCCGCCTCGAGACCGCGCGCGCGGGCCAGCGTGAGCCAGGCGTCGAGCGCGGAGGCCCCCGCGGTCTCGAGCCGCTCCCAGGTGAGCACGCCGAGCTGCAGCTCCGCGAGCAGCGCGGACGGATACTCCAGCGCGTGCGGGTGCGCGTCCTCGTGGCTGAAGGGGCCCCAGGCCGCGCGGAGCTGCGCCACCAGCGCGACCAGCTCCCCGGCGAGCACCTCGTCCGCGCGCGCCAGCGTGAGCCACTCGTCGAGCAGGCGCTGCCCGAGCGCGGGCGCGCGCCAGAGCTGCTGCAGCTCGCGCTGGCGTGGCTCCGGCAGCTCCAGGGCGAGCGCGAAGAGCGCGGCGAGCCACGCGCCGCGGGCGAGCCCCGGCGTGGGCGCGGGGTGCCAGTTCACGCGCGGCGCGGGCAGCTCCTCCGGGAAGTGGACGAGCCAGCGCTGCTGCTCCTCCCAGAGCGCGAGCACCAGCTCCCGCGTGAGGTGCTCCCCCGCCATCAGCGCGCGCCCGGCGATGCGCACGCTCGCCTCCAGCGCCGCCACCTGAGCCAGGGGCGCCTCGTCCTCGAGCTCCGTGGCGTCCTCCAGGGCGTCCGCGGCGCCCGAGCGCACGCGCCAGAGCAGCGCGTCGAAGAGCGCCGGCGCGGCGTGACGACGCAGCAGCGCCTCTCCCCACGTCACCGGCGCGGCCTGCGCGAGGCGACGCAGCGCGCGCTGCCGGGTGAGCACGACCAGCCAGCGTGGCCCGAAGGCGAGCTCGCCGCGCTCCGGCGCGCCGGGGTGCGGCGGCGGCGTGAGCAGTCCGGCGCGCTGCAAGGCGCGGACGATGCGGTACGCGCCCGGCGGCGCGCGGCGGGCGGCGCGCTCCAGCTCACGCCGCTGCGCGCCGTCGTCGCGCAGGGCGCGCGTGTGGCGGAGCCACTCCAGATCATGCCCGCGCTGGTGCTCCGGTGGCACCAGCGCCAGCCAGCGCTCGAAGCTGCGCGGCGCCGTCCACGGCAGCTCCTCGTCCGTGTGCGCGCGCGCCGCCAGCTCCGTGCACAGCTCCCAGCCCTCGCGCAGCAGCCACGCGGCGTCGCTGGCGCCCGCCTCCCCCAGCTCACTGAAGCGCTCCCGCAGCCAGCGCTGGGCGAGCTCCTCGCTGCGCAGGCCCTTCGCCTCACGCGTGCCCAGCTCGTCGTAGAGCCCCAGCCAGCCGAGCGCTGCGCCAAAGTCCGGAGCGAGCCCAGCGGCCAGCGGCCCTTCGCGCAGCCAGCGCAGCGCCGGCTCGGCGTGGAAATATCCGTCGTTGGGCAGCCGCGCCGCCAGCCACTCCACGAGCGCCTCCGCGTAGGTGGCCACCGGCTCGCTCTGGACACGACGAAAGCCCTCCGGCAGCGGCGCTGGGCTGGCGACGCACAGTGGCCGCGCGCGCCCGAGCTCGAGCAGCGCCTCTCCCCAGCGCGCCTCCAGGCGCTCCGCTGGGAGCTCCACGAAGCAGGCCCGCGAGGAGCCCAGCGCAGCGCCGAGCTGCTCTGGCGCGGTGGGGCAGAGCCAGCGCGCCAGCCCACGCTGCTCCAGCCAGCGCCCGACGAGGCTCCGCCCCGCGCCGCTGTCGGCCTGCCAGTGCAGGGGCGTCCAGCGCTCCGGCCGGAGCACCTCACGAGGCAGCCCCGGCGGCAGCTCCTCCGCAGGGAGATCCAGCGCGCGGGCGAAGCGGACGTCTCTCCACGCGAGCAGCCGGGCGGGCTGCCCCGGGGCGACCTCCAGGGGATGCGCCGCCGCCCGCAGCTCCGCCAGCGGCCGCCCCAGCAGCGAGGCCAGCACCGCCTGGACGGGCTCCCGGTCCCGCAGCCAGTCCAGCTCCTGCTCCCGATCCAGCTTACTGAAGACGCTGGCCAACGAGCGCGCCTCCAGCCGCAGCTCCGACGGCCAGCCAGGGTGCGCGAGCGCCTGCCGGGCCAGGACCCCGAAGCTCCTTACCGGCCGTTCGGCCGACAGCATCAGCTCGCGCAGCCAGCCCACCTCAGCGCTCCCCCGGCGGCTCTAGCCGGTACGCGGTCACTGAGCGGCTGAGCAGAGGAGCTGCGGGCACCCTTCAGTACCTCTCATCAGTACAGCGTTTCTGAAAAAGGAGTTTAGCGGTCATGTTATGTGCAGCTATTATCAAGGATTGATCAATGATTCAAGTTGTTGCAATATTGTTTCATGAAATTCACTGGTTGCCTATGGCTGAGAGCGCGCGGCGCGCCTCGGCGTGGGACCTCGGCCGGCGATAGGGACACCTTGGAGTCGTTCGCAGCCCCTCGGACGCGCAGGCGTGGGCCGTCGCCCCTCAGCTCCCTGAACCACTGTCCACTGTTCCATCACGGCGGACCCATGCTGTACGAAAGTGCAGTGAAGGGCGCGTGAACGGACGCCAGTGGCGTCCTGCGCGGCGCTAGCGCCGAGCCAGTGAGGCCCGCGTCCGCCTCGCCGCGGGGTCTCCTCCCGCCATCCCCGCACGCCGGAGCTCACGCGGAGACCCCCCAAGACTCCCCGAACTCGAGTATCCTCGCCCGGCCGGCGTGGCCGGGGCTGCCGGGCCCGGGCTGGCGCTTCACAGGGAGGCCACCATGTCACCGCGTCAGCTCTTCGTGGGATTCTCCGTGGTAGCGCTAGGGCTGCCGCTGCTCCTCCAGCACTGGCTCCCCGGGGCAGTCTGGGGGCTCGCCCTCAGCGGGCCCCTGGTGGCCCTGGGGCTGTACGACCTCACGCAGACCCGCCACGCCATCCGGCGCAATTTCCCGCTGCTGGGCCGTCTACGGTACCTGTTCGAGAGCGTCCGCCCGGAGCTTCAGCAGTACTTCGTCGAGAGCAACAGCTCTGGGCGCCCGTTCAGCCGCCAGCTCCGCGCCGTGGCCTACCAGCGCGCCAAGGGCGTGACGGACACCATCCCCTTCGGCACCGAGCGGGACCTCTACGCGGTGGGCTACGAGTGGATGAATCACTCGCTCGCCGCGGTGCACCCGCCGGAGCAGCCGCCCCGGGTGCTCATCGGGGGGCCGGACTGCCGACAACCCTACTCCGCGGCCGTGCTCAACGTCTCTGCCATGAGCTATGGCGCGCTCAGCAGACAAGCTGTGTTAGCGCTCAACCAAGGCGCCCGACAGGGCGGCTTTTATCACAACACCGGAGAGGGCGGCTTGTCTCCTTATCACCTGGAGGGCGGGGGAGATCTGGTGTGGCAGATTGGCACTGGCTATTTCGGGTGTCGAGACGCCGAGGGGCGCTTCGCGCCGGAGCTGTTCGCGGAGGCGGCCGCGCACCCCAGCGTGAAGATGATCGAGATCAAGCTGAGCCAGGGCGCCAAGCCGGGGCACGGTGGCATCTTGCCGGCGAGCAAAGTCACCCCTGAAATTGCGCAAATTCGCCGGGTTCCACTCGGGCAGGACGTCTTGTCCCCGCCGACGCACGGCGCCTTCCGCACGCCGGAGCAGCTCTGCCAGTTCATCGCTCGGCTTCGGGAGCTGTCGCGCGGCAAGCCGGTGGGATTCAAGCTGTGTGTCGGTAAGCGACGTGAGTTTCTGGCCCTGTGCAAGGCCATGGTCAAGACCAACGTCACTCCAGATTTCATCACCGTGGACGGCGGGGAGGGCGGGACGGGCGCGGCACCCCTGGAGTTCTCGGACGTGCTGGGGACTCCCTTGGACGAGGCGCTCATCTTCGTGCACAACTCATTGGTTGGAGTTGGGCTGCGTGACAGAATCCGTATCATCGCCAGCGGGCGAGTGGTGACCGGCTTCGACATCGCGCACAAGCTGGCGCTCGGCGCGGACCTCTGTAACAGCGCGCGCGCCATGATGTTCGCGCTCGGCTGCATCCAGGCGCTCAAGTGCAACACCAACCGGTGTCCCACCGGCATCGCCACCCAAGATCCGACCCTCACGGTGGGCCTGGTGGTGCCGGACAAGGCCGCGCGCGTGGCGAGCTTCCAGCGCAACACGGTGCGCGCCTTCCAGGAGCTCATCGCCGCCGCGGGTCTGGAGCGCCCGGACCAGCTCCGCCCGTGGCACATCTTGCGGCGCGTCAGCCCGCTGGAGGTCCGACACTACGGGGAGATGTACGAGTACCTGAAGCCCGGAGAGCTGCTGGGCGAGCCGCTGCCCAAGAGCTACGCGCGCGCCTGGCGCGCCGCCTCCGCGGAGAGCTTCGACGCGCTGGTCGAGGGCGAGGCCTGACCCGGGCGCGGCTCGCGCGCCGGGCGGAGGGGGCCTATGGATCGGCGCATGCGACGCCACCCGCTGTCCGTCCTTGGCGCAACACCCCGCGCGCGGGCGCGCCTCGAGGTGCGCTCACCCTACGACGCCGAGGTGGTGGGGGAGGTGGAGCTCGCCGCGGCGGAGGATCTGGAGCAGGCGCTCGACCAGGCGCGCGCGCTGTTCCAGGCGCGCGCGGGGCTGCCGCTCCACGAGCGCACGGCCGTGCTGCGGCGCGCAGCCGCGCTCCTGACGGCGCAGGCCGAGGCGCTCGCGGCGCTGATCGCGGCGGAGGGCGGCAAGCCGCTGGTGGACGCGCGCGTCGAGGTGGCGCGCGCCTGCGCGGGGATGGAGGAGGTCGCCGGGGACGTCGAGCGCCTGGCGGGGGAGCAGATCCCCATGACCGCCACCGCGCCGGCGCTGGGGCGCTGGGCCTTCAGCGTGCGCGAGCCCATCGGGGTGGTCGGCGCCATCAGCGCCTTCAACCACCCGCTGAACCTCATCGTGCACCAGGTGGCGCCCGCGGTGGCCGCCGGCTGCCCGGTGATCGTCAAGCCGGCGCTCGAGACGCCGCTGTCCGCCTACGCCTGCGCGGAGGCGCTGCAGCGCGCGGGGCTCCCGCCCGGCTGGGTGACGGTGCTGCCCTGCTCGAACGAGCTGGCCGAGCAGCTCGCGAGCGACGCGCGCCTGGCGTACCTGTCCTTCATCGGCAGCGCGCGGGTCGGCTGGCACCTGCGCTCCCGGCTGGCGCCCGGCGTGCGCGTCGGGCTCGAGCACGGCGGCGCGGCGCCCGTCATCGTGGACGCCTCGGCGCGCCTCGAGCAGGTGCTGCCACCGCTGGTGAAGGCGGCGTACTACCACGCGGGTCAGGTGTGCGTCAGCGCGCAGCGCGTCTACGTCCACCGCAGCCGCCTCGAGGAGCTGCTGGCCCGGCTCGAGCCGGTGGTCGGCGCCCTGAGGGTGGGGGACCCGCGGCGAGACACCACCGAGGTGGGGCCGCTCATCCGCGCGCGCGAGGTGGAGCGCGTCCACGCCGTCGTCACGCAGGCGCTCGAGGCCGGGGCGCGGCTGGGCGTCGGCGGGCGCGCCCTACCGAACCAGAGCTACGCGCCCACGCTGCTCGTGGAGCCACCGGACGACGCGCGCGTGATGGTGGAGGAGGTCTTCGGCCCCGTGCTCGCGCTCACCGCCTTCGACGAGCTGGAGCACGCCATCGCGCGCGCCAACGCCACGCGCTGGGCGTTTCAGGCGGCCATCTTCACTCAAGACCTCGACCGCGCGCTGGCGGCGGCCAGCGGCCTGGACGCCGCCACGGTGCTCATCAACGAGCACACGGCCTTCCGCGTCGACTGGATGCCCTTCGGTGGGCGCCGGGAGTCCGGGCTCGGCGTCGGTGGGCTCCCGTACTCCCTGCGAGAGCTGACGCAGCCCAAGCTGGTGGTGCTGCGCCAGCGCTGAGCGGCGCCTCAGCGGCGCTTGGCCGCGGCCTTGCTGCCGTCCGAGCAGCAGCGGAACCCGACCTCGTAGCCCACGTAGTCCTCGTAGTGCGAGAGCGCGATGGCGCGGCAGCGGTTGCGCACCGGCCCCCACCAGCCGCCCTTGAGCGCGGCGCGCCGCGGCGCCGGCCGCCACATCCGGCTGGTCCACTCGTTGACGTTGCCGTTGAGATCACGCACGCCCGAGGAGGACACGCAGCCTGGGCTAGAGCCGATGGGGCGCCGCTGGTCGAGGCGCGCGAACTCCCGCGCGCAGGCCGGGTTGGCCAGGCACAGCGGCTCGGCCTGCAGCGTGAGGCGCTTGGTGAGGAAGGGCTGATCGATGTTGCACTCGGCCTGGGGGCGCTCGAAGCCCGTGACGTAGGGGCGCATCTCCTCACCCTCACAGGCGAAGTTGAACTCGCTCTCGGTGCACAGCCGCTTGCCTTGCTCTTCGCAGAGCTGGCGCGCGGTGGTCCAGTCCACCAGCGTGCGCGGGAGCTGCCCCTCCACGTTCGGGTACTCGAAGGTGTCCATGCAGTAGTCCATCTCCACCCGCGGCGCGGTGTCGAGGCAGACGCTCGGCTTGGCGTAGCGCAGGCAGCGGCTCTCATCCGGCACGTCGTCCTTGCCGAGGATGTACTCGAGGCAGGTCTGCTCCACGTTGCGGCAGTAGCCGCCGGTGAGGTGCTGCATGCCCGGCGCGCACTCGAAGCTCGCCGTCGCTGGAGCGCTGGGCGCGGGCGCTGCGGCGGCGCTCGTCGCGGAGGCGCTGGGCGTCGCCGCGGCGCTCGGGGACGAGTTGGGTGTCGCCGTCACGCTCGGGGCCGCGCTGGGCGTCGCCTCGGCGCTCGCGCTCGGGGTCGCGCGGGGCGTCGCCTCGGCGCTCACCACGGCCGCGGGCGCCTCGGCGCGCGCCGGCAGCGATGCCGCGCTGACGCGCGGGGTGCGGCGCTGCTCGGCGCCCTGCGCGCGCGATCGCTCGGGGCGCGAGGCGTGGCTCGGCGCGGGTGCCACCACGGCGGCGCTGCCGGCGGCCGCCGCGTTGGGGGCCACGGCGTCGCAGGCCACGAGGCCGAGCGCGAGCGGCGCGGTGAAGAGCCAGCAGGAGCTGAGCGCTCGGACGGGCGGCATGGCCGGCAAGCTAGGCAGCGCGGCTGCCTGGGCCAACTTCCGTGGGGGGCGGCGCCGGGCGCGCGGCGCCGCCTCAGCGCTCGCCGTAGGTGCTGCCCTTGTCCGTGGGCTTGGAGGGCTTGGGGGCGCTGGGCTTGCTCGCGCTGATGGGTCGGGCCGTAGCAGGGCGCGCGGTGCTCTCCGGGGCGGCCGCCGGCGGTGGAGGTGCGCTCGCGGAGGGGGGGGGTGTGGCCTCCGCG
>CAUJEM010000010.1 GCA_963169915.1 Myxococcota bacterium | reverse complement strand
TCCGCGCTGAAGGGCCGGTACAGGCTCTCGGCGTCGGCGCGCTCGGTGGTCTTGTAGGTCTGCACGTCGACGCCCACTCGCGACAGGAGCGCCGAGACGTCCGCCTTGCCGTAAAAGACGCCGATGCTCCCGGTGATGGTCAAGGGGTTGGCGTAGATGCGCGTGGCGGGCGCCGCCACGTAGTACCCGCCGCTGGCGGCCATCCCGTGCATGCTCACGACGACGGGCTTGCGCTTGGCGGTGAGCGCCACCTCGCGCCACATGACGTCGCTCGCCATGGCCGAGCCCCCGCCGGAGTCGATGCGCAGCACGACGGCGCCCACCTCCGCGGCTTCGCGCAGCGTGCGGAGCGCCTCGGCGATGGTGTAGCCACCCACCAGCTTGGTCCCGAGCAGCGGGATGGTGCGGCTCCGGCCGTCGATGATGTTGCCGTCGACGTGCAGGAGCGCCACGCGGCGCCCACCGCCGAAGCTCGACGCGGCCCGACCCCCGAGCTCCACGTCGAGCAGCGTCAGCTCATGACCCACGAGCTTCGAGACCTCGCGCTCGAGCTCATCGTCGAAGGCGACGCCGTCCACCAGGCCCGCCTGCCGCGCCTCGGCGGCGATGAAGGGTCCCGTCGCGATGCGGCGGCGCAGCTCGACGAGGGGGATCCGCCGCCCGGTGGCGATGGCGCTCATCACCTCCAGCTCGTAGCGCTGGAGCAAGTCGATGGTGTCGGCGCGCGCCGTCTCCGTGCCGCCCGTCCTCATGAACTGCTCTGGGGCGCTCTTGTGCGCGCCTATCCGCACGAAATCCGCCTGGACGCCGAGCTGCGAGAGCAAGCTCCCGAGGTAGAAGCGCTTGAGGCTGAAGCCCGCGAAGCGCACGCCGCCGGCGGGGTTGACGAGGGTGCGGTCCGCGGCGGCGCAGAGGTAGAGCTCCTGCACGCCGGCGTCTTCCAGGTGACAGAGCACCTTCTTGCCGCGCGCCCGTAGGAGCGCCACGGCGTCCCGCAGCTCTTCGACCGAGGCGTAGCTCGCGCCGGGCGTGGTGCGTGGCTCGAGGACGACCGCCTCGACGCCGGGCTCGTGCTCGGCGAGCGCCCAGAGCCGACGCAGCAGCGCGACGTGCTCTCGCCCGCCGGGGGTGCTCTCCCAGCGCAGCCGCAGCGCCAGCCGCGGGACGTCCGTCCCCTCGGCGCGCCGCGCGCCGCTCAGCGCGAGCTCGGCGCCCACGTTCTCGTGCCAGCGACCGCGCGCGTCGCCGAGCGCCTCGCCCCCGGCGCTGCTCAGGCCGAGCTGCGTGGACCCCTGCGGGGCGCTCAGCGCGACCTCCACGCCGACGCTGGCGCGCCACGCTCGCCGCGCGTCACGCTCTTCGAGCTGCGCGTCCGCCCAGAGCCTCCCGACGGGGAGCCCCACCCCGAGCGTGGCGCGGGGCGTCCACCGCTCGCGGAGCGTGGAGTAGCGGCCCTCCACCCCGAGCTCGAGCGCTCGGGTGCCGAGAGGGCGTAGCACGAGACCCCCCTCCCAGCTCGGCTCGAGGCGCAGGCCGAGGTCGTTGTCCGCGCCGAAGAGGTCCTGCGCCGTGAGCGCGACCCCGAGCGCGTCCCAGGGTCGCCAGCTGAAGGCCGCCGTCCAGCTGCTCAGCCCGTGCAGGCGCTCGCTCGACGAGAAGCTGCGCTGCCAGGTCAGGCCCAGCGCCGACGCGGCGCTCGTCTGCAAGGCGAGGCCCCACGTCAGCACCTGGTAGTCGGGGCTTCCGGCGAAGGCGATCCCCCCCGGTGACAGCTCCTGCCGGGCGCGCGTGGGCGGGTCCACCAGATCGAGCCGCAGCCCCGTGGCGAGCCCCAGGACGCGCAGCGGCAGCCCCACGCTCAAGGCGTGGCCTTGCCAGGGGACGCTGGCGGACTCGCTCAAGAACTGAGCCTGCCAGCGCAGCTCCGGCGCTGGCAAGAAGGCCAGGTTGGAGGGCGCCCCCACGAGCGCGCGCGCGTCGTCGGTGGCCGCTAGCGGCTGCCCGTGCGCCGGCAGGCGCTGCGCGGCCGCCGGCGGCGCCCAGAGCAAGCTGGCGGACAAGGTCAGGAGTCGTCCCAGGATCTTCGTGTTCATGGCAGCACTCCTCGAGCGCGCAGCGCCGCTTCGATCTCCGCGCGCCGAGCCTCGAGCTCTGCGGCGTCCTTCACCGGGAGGAAGCGGGAGCTCGGCCCGGTCCGCGGGACGGTGAGGAACCGCGTCGGCAGGAAGCTCGTCAGCTCGCCGAGGAGGCGCTCGAGCTGCAGCACCTGCGCGTCGTCCACCTGCTTGTCGACGGCGAAGTAAGTCCACTGCGCGCGCAGCGCCGCGAGCTGCCGCGCCGACACATGGAAGCTGTTGGTGTTGAAGACCGGGCTGGCCGCGGCCAGGCTGGGCTCGCTGAGCCTGAATTCCTCGAGCACGACGGGCCGCCCCTCCCAGCGCATGGGCACGCCGCCTCGATCGGTAGCGCGCCGCTCCACGACTTCACAGCTCAGGATCTCACCCTGCGCCGCTTGCCAGCCGACCACCGTTGGATCCAGCCAGGCGCCCAGGTTGTCGAGGTTGGTCAGGGTGAGCCAGCGCCCGCCCCGCGCGAGGAAGCGCTGGAGCAGGCCGCTCTGCTGCAGCGCCTCCGGCAGATCACCGTGACCCGGCGCGTAGGGGCTCGGCGCTCCCGAGGCGTCGCGCCAGAGATCTCCCTGCGCCGTCAGCCGCAGCGCCACCGACTGCCGGAAGACGGCGACCCGCTCGCCATCGAGGCGGTCACCCAGCGCCTGACGGATGGGGCCGTCGGTGGCGTCGCTGGTCATCAACCAGAGCGGAGGCGCCACCCCGAAGCGACGCTCGAGCGTCCGCTGCTCGGCGAGGCGCAGCTCGAGGAAGCTCTGGCCAGGGACGGCCTCCACCAGCGCCTTGACGACGCCGCCCATGCGCGTCGCCATGCCTCCCGCCAGCACGACCAGCGCGCAGTGTCCGCCGCGTAGCGCCTGCTCGCCGAGCTCCACCAGGCGCCCGTGCGCGGCGCTGCCCGCGGCTGGTAAGCTCGCGAGATCTTCCGCTGCGGGGGGCTCCACACGCCCGAGGACCTGACGGGGCTGATGGCGCGCGAGCGCCTGCTCCGCGAGGCGCGCGAAGCTCGGCGCGTCGAAGCCGAGCGCTTCGAGGCTCGACCGATGGTGCGCCTCCAAGGCCTCGAGCTGTGCGAGCAGGGAGCTTTCCATGAGCCCGGCAGGCTAACACCAGGCACGCCGAGTTACCCGAGCCGAGGGACCGGCGCGCCCGCCCGAGGTCGGCGCCGGGCGGAAGGGGCCGGCCCGGGCCTGGCGGGAGCCTGGGGGTCCCGCGCGGGCCGCCACCTTCCCGCGCAGGGCCAGGAGCGTTTACTCGGGCGCGCCGCTCGGCTAGCAGGGCGGCCGATGTCAGACCCGCGGGCGGCGCTGAGCAAGGTGCGGCGGATCGTCGTCAAGATTGGCTCGAGCGGGCTCGCCGGGGACGCGGAGCTGCCACGCCAGCTGGCGGCCCAGCTCGCCAGCGTGGCGCCGGCGCGCTCCTTCGTCATCGTCTCGAGCGGGGCCATCGCCATCGGCTTCAAGCGCTTGGGCTACCGCGTGCGCCCGAAGGAGATGAGCCGGCTGCAGGCCTCGGCCGCTGCGGGTCAGGTCGCCTTGATGCGGCGCTGGGACGACGCGCTGGCGGAGCACGGCCTGGCGAGCGCGCAGGTGCTGCTCACCCACGCGGATCTCGCCGACCGGGTGCGCCTCAACAACGCCCGGGAGGCGCTCGGAGCCCTGCTCGAAGCGGGCGCCGTGCCCATCATCAACGAGAACGACACCGTCGCCACCGACGAGATCCGCTTCGGCGACAACGATCAGCTCGCTGCCATGGTCACGCCGCTCGTCGGGGCGGAGCTGCTCGTGCTGCTCACCGACGTGGACGGCGTGCTCGACGCCGACGGCCGGCGCCTCACGCTCCTGGCGCCAGAGCAAGGGCTCGCCAGCCTCCCGCGCGCGCAGAGCGCGCCCTCGCTCGGCTCCGGGGGTATGGCGAGCAAGGTGTCGGCGGCGCGCAAGGCGAGCCGGGCCGGGGCCAGCGTCGTCATCGCCTCGGCGCGCACCCCGAACGTGCTGCTGCGCCTGCTCGACGGCGAGGACCTCGGCACGCTGGTGCCCTGCGAGGGGCCAGCGCTCAAGGCGCGGCTGCACTGGATCGCCTACACGCTCCGACCTCGCGGGGCGCTCCTCTTGGACGCTGGGGCGGCGCGCGTCCTGCGCGCCGGGCGGAGCAGCCTATTGCCCGTGGGGGTCCTCGGGGTCCGCGGGCAATTCGACCGTGGAGACGCGGTTCGGCTGCTGGATCCGGAGGGGGCGGAGGTGGGCCGTGGGCTCACCCGCCTGGGCGCCGCGGAGGTGGCGCGGGTCGCCGGCCAGCACGGCCCGGAGCTGGCCCTCAGCCTCGGCGTCGGCGCGCACGACCTCGTGGTCGTCCACCGCGACGATCTCGTGATCTTCCGCTGAAGGCTGTGGGAGCGAGCGCGGCCGCCTCGGCGCGCGGCGGAGCCCCCGAGGTCACTTCCAGCTCGCGCAGCGCCGTAGGGAGCGCTAAGCTCACTGGGTGCGTCAGCTGGGGCGCTTCATCGTCTGGACGACGCTCATCGTCGGCGTCCTGGTCGGGCTCTTGCGAGCCACGACGCTGCGCTGGTGGCAAGTGCCCGAGCGCGATCCCGTGCTCACGGCGTCGCTCAGCCCGACGCTGCGGGTCGGTGACTGGGTGCTGCTCTGGCGGCTGACGGAGCCCAAGGTGGGAGATCTGGTGCTCTGCGCGGATCCCCAGGCTCCAAGCCGTCAAGTGCTGGGGCGCCTCTACGCCGAAGAGGGCGAGCAGGTCCGCGTCTCCGCCGCCGGGGAGGTCTTCATCAACGGCAAGGCGGCGCCCACCGAGCGCGGCTGCAGCCCCTTCCGCGAGCAAGATCCGTCCACCAAGCTCACGGTCGAGCAGACGTGCTCGGAGGTGGTGCTCCGGGGGCGCTCGCACCCCCGCGGCAACCGCATGACCGGGGAGGAGCAGGGCACCGGCATCGCGCAGGACCGCCAGGTCCCGCCCGGCCAGGCCTTCTTGGTCAGCGACAACCGGCACTTCCCCTACGACTCCCGGGAGTACGGCACGGTCACGCGCGCCACCTGTCAGGAGTTCGTGTTTTTCCGCCTCTGGGGGGCGGGGGGCTACGGAGACACCTCCCGGCGCTTCAGCTACGTCCACTGAACGTTCGAACCCAGACGATCGGCGAGCGTTCACGCCACCGGCCCACTGGACTAGCATGCGCGGCGAGCATGGCGCGTCACCACGGAGAGCTCGGGATCGTCTGCGGACGCTGCGATGCCTATCATGGGCTCGGCGCGTCACGCTGCAGCCGCTGCGATCACGAGCTCGAGCTGTGGCCGAAGCCGGCGGCCGAGGCGCCGCCGTCACCGAAAGCGGTTGCTTCGCCTTCACGAGTCGTGAAAAGCTCCGAGCCCGCGGCGGCGAGCGCCCCTAGCTCGCCCGCGGAGGAGCCGATGGACCAAGCCAAGTACCACGTCTGCGAGTCCTGCTTTACCCCCATCGCCAGCGGGCACAAGTTCTGCGGTCGCTGCGGCGCGGCGGTGCCGGACTACATCCTCAACCTCGAGACCAGCTACTTCGGCAAGATGCAGGACCCGGCCTTCGCGCGCTTGGTCCTCATCCGAGGCGAGGGCATGGAGGGGCTCAGCTGGTACCTGGAGGCGGATCAGCACACCCTCGGGCGCCACGGGGAGCTGGAGTTCCCGGATGATCCGTACGTCTCCCCTCGGCACGCCAACTTCTATTACCGCGAGGGGCGGCTCGTCGTCCGCGACGAGGGCTCGGTCAACGGCGTCTACATCCGCGTCCGAGGCTCGGTGGAGCTGCAGCCGGGCGATCTCTTCGTCGCGGGGGAGCAGCTCTTTCAGCTCGAGCGCACGCCCGCGGAGCCGGAGCCCACGGACGCCGAGGGCACCCAGTTCTTCTGCTCACCGAAGTACCCCAGCCCCTTCCGGCTCAACCAGATCTTGGAGGGTGGCGCCGTCGGGATGACCGTCTGTGCGCAGGGGGGTGGCCTCCAGATCGGCCGGGAAGACGGCGACCTCAATTTCCCAGGGGACGTGTTCATGTCCGCGCGGCACTGCAGCCTCACCGAGACCGGCGGCAAGTTCCAGCTCACCGATCACGACAGCCGCAACGGCACCTTCGTGCGCCTCGGGAGCGAGCGGCTGCTCAACCACGGGGACTACCTGTTCATCGGCCGCAAGCTGCTG
>CAUJEM010000009.1 GCA_963169915.1 Myxococcota bacterium | reverse complement strand
TGGCGTGGGCGATCCGTGCACCCCGGAAGACGAGTACGTCCCGTCGTTCTCGGGCTACGCGCCCACCGAGACGAACGTCGAGAGCCGCTCGTTTCAGTGCGAGACGCGCGTGTGCCTCGTCAATCACTTCCGCGGGCGCGTCTCCTGCCCCTATGGGCAGACGCTCGACGCCAACGGGAACAACATCGCCAACGGCGGCGATTGCCACATCCCCGGGAGCACGGATCGCGTCACGGTGGACGTCTTGCCGCAGGCGACGCAGCGGCAGGCGGCGGACGCAGTGTATTGCTCCTGTCGCTGTGACGGGCCGGACAAGGAGGCCCGCTACTGCGAGTGCCCGGGCGGCTTCAAGTGCATGGATCTCGTCAACACCATGGGGCAGGGGCGCGCTGGGCTCAACGGCTCGTACTGCGTGAAGGACGGGACCGTGTACGACGAGAGCAAGCTCGGGGTGGACTGCGTGCCGAACATGGACCCGAAGTCGGCGCAATACTGCGGAGACTCCGCCACCAACCCCTGAGCCTACCAGCGCCACGTACGGCGCAACCTCGGTTCGTCGTGGCCCGATGCGTCGGGCCGCATGAATCGTTGGGAACGAGCACGACGGGCAGAGGATGTCGTGGTCGGGTGGCTCGAACGTCGGGGAGCGCAGATCGTCGCGCGCAACCTGCGGCTCGGCTACCTCGAGCTGGACGTCGTGGCGCGCTGGGGCGAGGTGATCGCCGTCGTGGAGGTGCGGACGCGGAGCCGCCGCGCGTGGACGCACGGCTTGGGCAGCATCGACGGCAAGAAGCGCTACCGGGTGCGCCTCGCCGGCGAGCGGCTCTGGCAGCGGCGCTACCGTGACGATCCCACCGTCACCCGCCTGCGCTATGACGCCGCGAGCGTCACCCTCCACGCGGACGGCAGCGGCGAGGTGGAGTACGTGAGGGCGGCCTTCTAGGGTACCGCTCGCGCGCTCGCGCCAGGGGCGGCGCGTCCCACGGCTCAGTCGAGCGCGGCGCGCATCTCCTCACGCAGCCGCTTCACGGCCGCGAGCGCCTCCGGGGGCGCCGAGTCCCCGAGCTGGGCGATGACGGCATCTAGGCTGGCGATCTCCCGCTCCTGCCGCTGCCGCAGGGACGCCACCATGCTCTCGAAGGTCTCGAAGAACTCCACCAGCTCGTCCCCCTTGCGGAGCTTGCTCGGCATCCGGAGGCTCCCAGCGCCCACGTCCGCGAGCTGCCGCTTCATCTTGAAGATGGGGCCCGCCACCTTGTGCGTGACCAGGATGCCGGCGACCCCGACGCCCACCGTCAGGAGCCCAAGGAGCAGCACGAGGGTCCCAAACAGCAGGGACTGTTGCTCGCGCAGCGCCCCCTGCTGGCTCTCCAGCATCTTCGCCTGCCCCTCGATGCGGGTCTGTTGTTCGGTGAGGCGCGCGGCCTGCTCCGCTGCGTCCTTGTCGAACTGAGCCTTCAAGTTGGGGTCGTCCCCGTACTCTTTGGCGATGTTCATGCTGACGACCTTGCTGACCTTCTGGCTCTCGGTCAGCACCTGTCCACCCAGCTCGACGACGAGCTTGCCTTGCTCCACGGTCTCCTGGCTCTGCGCGATGACCTTGCCGCCAGCGCTCCACAGCAGCCCCCCGAGCAGGACGCTCAACACCAGCGTGATGCCAACGAAATAGCCCGCGTATTTGAGCTGGAACCGGCTATCGAGCAGGTAGTTTCTTACGCTGCGCTGATGGCGCCCAGAAGGTGCTGAAGGTCCGGCTGCCGCGTCTGCCATGCTCGACTCCCGTGACGGGGGCCCGGTGCTGCGGCCGCCGTAGAGCCCCATCGTAGAGCGTCCGCCAAGTCCGGGGCAAGCGGCGCGCCTCGAGGGCGCGCTCCACCGTGGGGTCGCGCCGCGCGCCCGCGCCGTCGGGGCACGCCGTGCGAGCGCGTGAGCGCTCCGCCGCAGGCTGCCCCCTCGCCTCGAGCTCCCCGGCCTCCTTCAGTCGATTTTGTCTGCCTTGGCGATGAATTTTGCCATCGCCCGGCTCGCCGCGTCCTGAATGAGCTCGTCCTCCGCCGCCTCGCTGCCCGGGGCGGTGTCCGTTTGGGTCAGCTTCATGGGCAACGTGGCCTTCAGCGCCTTGCCTGGGTAGGTGAAGATCAGCACCTCGAGCCGCACCGTGAGGCTACCGTTCGCGTACTTCGGCGGATCGATCTTCACCGTCAGGAAGAAGCCCTTGACGCCCTTGCGCTTGGCGAGGCGCGCCTTGCCTTCGGTCTCCGTCTCCTGGCGGGGGGCGAGGAGCACCGCGGGCTCCTGCTCCACCGCGCTCGCGATGCCTCGCCTCACGAGGGCGTCCACGCTGCCGTTGGTGCGGCCGGTCTTGTCCGTGCTCTTGCCGATGGCAACGTAGTATTTCGTGTCCGCCGTGAACGCCGGCTCACGCGCCTTGAGGACCGCCGCGAGCGCCTTCTTGAGGGCGCTCTTGACGGGGGCCGCTGCCTCGACCTCCAGCCGCTGCTCGAGACACTCCGACCCGCCGAGCGCCAGCTTGCCGAGCGCCGCAGCAGCAGCCGTGCGCACCGTGGCGTTGGCGTCGCCCAAGCCGCCGCACAGCGGGTCCACGGCGAGCTTCGATTGGCTCGCCCCGAGCGCCAGCGCCGCTTGCGTCCTGACGCGGAAGTCCTCCGCGCTGCGGAGCTGCAGCGCTAGTTTGTCGATGCGCTCGTTCGCGAGGGCGACGCTGCTCGACAGCGTCAGCGCCAGAACCACCAGGGTCGCCAGACGTCCGACGAGACGCAGGGGGAGTCGGCTGCTAGGCTGAAGCGCCATCTTGCTCCAGCCTATCACGACCCTCGACCCCGTTCGGGGTGACGCCCAGCGACCTGCCAGTGAGCCTGTTCCATGGCCAATTGGCGCTTAGACGAGCCACGCGACGATTTGCATCAAGCCCGGCGCTCGGCGTGGCGAGGGCGGGGGCGCGCCGCATGCTGGGGCCTGCTGTGGGGGCTGGGCCTCACGAGCCAGGCGCGAGCCCAGACCCTGCGCGTGACCTCGGGGAGCACCCTGGAGGCCCGCGTCGTCCCTGCCCTCACCGGGACGGAGGTGCGCGGCCGGCTCTTGGACGACGCCGGGCGAGGACACGCCGGCGCGAAGGTCACGGCTCACCTCGACCCCGCCGCCCCCGGCGCGCCCTTGGTGACCGCGTGTGACGCCTCGGCCCCGATGCCCACGCGCTCGGGCGACGCCGGCGGGCACGTCGTGAGCACCGACGGCGCTGGTGAATTTTGCCTCCGCTACCTCCCCGCCGTCCGGAGCGAGGGTCGCCTGCGGCTGACCTACGCGGGGGACGCACACCACGCCGCGGCCGCGCTCAACCTCCCGCTCGAGCCCTCGAAGTCCTCCGTGGAGCTCTCCTTCAGCCCGGATCCAGGGGCGCTGGCGCTCGACCATCCTCAGGCGTCGGTGTGGCTCGAGCTCGGCAAGTCGAGCTCGAGCTTCAGCGCGCAGCCACGGCTCGAGGTGGAGCTCGAGCTCGTCGAGGGCAGCGCGCCCGTGCGAGCGCTCGGTCGCGTGCTCGCGAGCCCCGGGGAGCGCTTCTCGCTGAGCTTCGACTCGGCACGCCTCGGCAGCCCAGGGCCTGCCCGCTTGAGCGCGCGGGTCGTGGGCACCCCGACCACCAGCTCCACCGAGGTGTCGAGCGTCGTCCAGCGGACCGCGCGCGTCCGCCTCAGCGTCGACACTCCCCCCGAGCCGGGCAACCCCAGCCAGGGGATCCCCATCCGCGTGAAGGTGGACTCCGTTCGTGGGCCGCTCGACATGGGCAGCGTCGAGGCGATGGTCCACGGCACCTCGGCCGGGACGGCGGAGGTGCGCCATGGCCGAGCGCTCGTGACGGCGACCTTCGACGCGTCCCAGCCCGGGCAGGTGCCCGTCACGCTGATCTTTCATCCTTCGGCGGCGTGGTGGCTCGCGCCCCCGCCGCTCACGCTGGAGATCCCCATCCAAGGCCCCAGCGCGTGGCGGCGCCTCCCGTGGCTCGCGGTGGCGCTGCTCCTGGCCGCCTACTTCGCCTTCGCCTGGCGCCGCCCTGGACCACGCCGTCAGCTCCTGAGCTCCCCACCCGGTCCGCTGCGTCCTCCCGCGCGGGAGACGGTCGTGATCGCAGACGTCCCACGGGACGCCGAGGGCTGGTACGGCGTGGTGCGCGACGCTCACGATGGCCAAGCCGTCGCAGCCGCCCGGGTCGTCATCCTCAGCGTGGGGTTCGAAGCTCCGTCCGTCATCGGCAGCGCCGAGAGCGCCGCGGACGGCAGCTTCATCATCACGGGCTCCTCCCCGGGCGCAGCCGAGAGCCTGAGGTTGGAGGTCAGCGCTCCCGAACACTCCACGTTGATGCACCCCGTCCCTCGCCGAGGTCGCCTCGACGTCTACGTCGTCCAGCGACGGCGAGCCATCCTCACGCGCCTGGTCGAGTGGGCGAAGGCGCGCGGGCGGCCCTGGTGGCCCGCGAGCGGAGAGCCCACACCGGCGGACCTCGTCGCCCTGGCGAGGCGCACCGGCGAGCCCCACGTTGCCCAGTGGGCGCACGAGGTCCAGCAGGCCAGCTACGGCCCAACACCGCCGCAAGATGCGGACGAGCGCCTGCTCCGCGCGCAAGAACCCGGCCTCCGCCGGGAACCCTGAGGTCTTCCTCACTGCCGTGTTGGCTTCGCCCGCAGCGCCCCCCTATAGTGCCGGCGCCCACTCTGGAGAGCTGACTCGATGATGACGATCGTCTACCTGCTGGTCGCCGTGGCGGCGGCTGCCGCCGTCTACTTCCTCTTTCTGAAGAAGAGCCCCTCCACCGAGGCGCTCCCCCCCCGTGAGGAGCCCCCTCGGCTTGCCGAGCGGCCTGCACCCGCTGCCACGCCCTCACCCTCGGTGGCCGATCGCGCTGGGGCCAAGCCCACCCCAGCCCCGTCCACCACCGAGCCTGCCCGCAGAGCTCCCGCGTCGGCTACGCCGGCACCAGCGCCCGCCGAGGCGCCCGCGGCGTCGGTCGAGGTGTCGACGGCGGCGCCCGCCCCGACCGCGGCCGTCAGTGTCGAGGCGCCCGCGCCCCGCGCCCCCGTCAAGTCCCTCGCGGGCGAGCGCGACGTCGCGAGCCTTCGGCGGGGCCTCACCAAGGCGCGCAGCGACGAGGGCTTCTTCGGGAGGCTGCGCGCGCTCTTTGGAGGCAAGAAGGAGCTCTCGGCGGACATCACCGCGGACCTCGAGGAGGCGCTGCTCGCCTCCGACGTCGGCGTGAGGACGACCGAGCTGCTCATCCAGCGCGTTCAAGAGACGCTCCACGGCAAGGAGCTGGTCGATCCCGTCAAGGTCTGGGACGCCCTTCGCGGCGAGGCTCGCCGTATCTTGTCGCTGGAGGGGCGCGCGGGCGCCTTCGCGCTCCCCGCACAGCCCACGGTGGTGCTCATGGTCGGCGTGAACGGCGCAGGGAAGACCACGACCATCGGCAAGCTTGCCACCAAGCTCCAGGCCGAAGGCCGCAAGGTGGTCCTCGCCGCTGGCGACACCTTCCGCGCCGCGGCGGTGCAGCAGCTCGTCGTCTGGGCGGAGCGCGTCGGCTGTGAGGTGGTGCGCGGCAAGGACGGCGCCGACAGCGGCGCGGTGATCTTCGACGCCATCAAGAAGGCGCAAGAGCTCGGCGCGGACGTCGTGCTGGCCGACACCGCCGGGCGGCTCCACACCAAGGCCAACCTGATGACCGAGATGAAGAAGGTCGTCAAGACGGTGGGCAAGGCGCTCGACGGCGCGCCCCACGAGACGCTGCTCGTCCTCGACGCCACCAACGGACAGAACGCGCTCGCTCAGGCCAAGGAATTCAAGGACACGCTCGAGCTGAGCGGGCTCGTCCTCACGAAGCTCGACGGCACCGCGAAGGGCGGCGTCATCCTCGGCATCTGTGAGGAGCTCGCCCTCCCCGTGCGCTTCATCGGCCTCGGAGAGCGTCCGGACGACCTCCACCCGTTCGTCGCGGAGGACTTCGTCGAGGCCCTGCTCGGAAAAGATGGCGAGGCCGAGGGTGGCGCCTGACCGGCGTGATTCCAGTGCTGGGCAAGGACCACGGTGCAGCTGCAATAATAGGGACAGGCGTGCCGCTCGATCGTCGGGATGGGGATTTATTCGTTGATCGGCGGAAATCCGCCGTGATATAGTGCCGGCGCTCAAGAAGCTGGCGAAATTGCCGTGTATTTACAAGCGGTTGCGGAGTTTGCTCAGGTCGCGCTAGCGTCGCGCTAAGGGAATACGGAAGAGGCATCGATGAACAAAACCGGCATCGGGCTCCTGGTTGCGGCTGCGCTCACGGCGCTCTCCGCAAGCGCCTTCGCACAGAAGCCCAAGGCATCAGCTCCATCGGCCGAGGCTGCCCCTGAGGAAGCGGCTGGGGGTGACGACGCAGCAGCGGGCGCGGAAGCAGGCGCTGGGGCGGCCACCGATGAAGGCGACGAGCTCCCGCCCGAAGAAGAGAGCGGGCTCGCGGCCATCTGCAAGCTCGATCCAGCGGCCTGCCCCAAGGTGGATTTCGATCGTGAGGCGCAGAAGGACCTCCGCGAGCAAATCTACGCCGTGCAGCAGGTGTTCGCGCTGCGTGCGCGGCGGTTCGAGCTGAACCCCTATTGGTCGCTCACGCTCAACGATCAGTTCGTGAGCCACCCCGCCCCCGGTCTGGCGTTCAACTACTACATCAGCAACGTCATGGCGGTGGGCCTCAACGGCAACTTCTACAGGCCGTTCAACGTCGACAGCGAGTTCAACGCGATCCACCGTCGCGCGGCCCGCGTGCAGGTACCGCTCTCCGAGTACGACTGGAGCGCGGCGCTGAACTTCACGTACGTCCCAGCCTACGGCAAGTTCGCCGGCTTCCAGGACTTCATCTTCCACTACGACGCCTACGTGGTGGGCGGGGTGGGCGCCATCTCAACGCGCCCCATCGCCGTCGTGGATCCGGACAACCGTAACTTCGAATACAAGCCCAAGGTCGCGCTCAACGCCGGGCTCGGGCTGCGCATCTTCTTCAACCGTTGGTTCGCTGCCAACCTCGAGGTGCGCGACTACATCTTCATCGACGAGATCGAGGCCACGACCATCGCCGCGAACCCACGGGATGACTCGAAGTGGACGGACGAGAGTTCGATCACGAACAACGTCCAAGCCCAACTCGGCTTCTCCATCTTCATCCCGTTCTCGTTCGACTATCGGTTGCCAAAGTGATGAGCACGCAACGAGGACAGTCCACGATGGGCACCAAGACGATGATGACGAGGACCATTCGACGTGCGCTCACCGCGCTCACCGCAGCCGCAGCCTTGTTGGGCGCCGCCCAAGAGGCCTCGGCCCAAGAGATCTTGCTGACCGGCCCGCTCGCCGGCGCCCCCGCGGTGCGTAAGCTGCGCCTCTACCGCGAAGGACGCATCGAGGTGGCTCCAGCGGCTGCCTTCACCTTGCTGGACGAGTACCAGCGCACCATCGTGGTGGGCGCTCGGTTCAACTACAACCTGACGGACTGGTTTGCGGTGGGGTTGTGGGGCGGCTGGGGCGGGCTCAAATTCAACACGGATCTCACAGACAAGACCCAGGAGATCAACGCGCAGCGTAAGAAGGCCTTCCATGATCGCGGCAACGTCCTGACGCCGAGTGATCGGCTCACCGCCGTCAACATGGGGAGCAACCTGGAGGAGCAGCTCGGCGGGATGGACTGGGTCATCGCTCCGCAGCTCACGGGCGTGCCCTTCCGCGGGAAGCTCGCGCTCTTCGACAGTATCAACGTGGACGCGGACATGTACTTCTTCGCGGGGCCGGCCTTCGTCGGGCTCACGGAGCGTGAAGACTGCAAGCTCGGCCAATGCCCGAACAAGTTCGGGACGGCGAGCCGCGTGGCCATCGCGCCCACCTTCGGCCTGGGCTTCACCTTCTACGTCAATCAGTGGAACGCCGTCGGCCTGGAGTGGCGAGGGATCCCGTACTCGTACAACCCAGCGGGCTTCGACACGCGCGGGCGGGGGACGGACGAGCGCTTCCCGGACGATCGCATCGACGACAAGGATCGACAGTTCAAGTTCAACCAGATGCTGACGGTGAGCTGGAACTTCTACTTCCCGAAAGAGTACCGCATCAGCGAGTGACGCTCGGCAGCACCCTCGCCACTGGAGAGGCCTTGGTGCACACCGAGGCCTCTTTCACGTTGTGGGTTGGGGCGAGCGGCCCTCGCCGCCCAAGCCGCCCCCCCACCTTCGGTGCAAGCCGCGTACTGAGCGCCTCGAGCGCGCACGGAGCGCCCCTCAGGCGCGCACGAGGCGCTGGCCGCTCAGTCGGAAGTCCGGCGGGAGCACCTCCGTGAGCGGCGCCAGCAGATCCGTCGGGACGCTCCACTCCTTGTCGACGAAGCCAGCGCTGATGCGGTTCTTGATGCGGAGCGACTCCTCTTCCAGCATGGCCTTCGCCATCGCTGGATACGCCTCCTCGTCACCGAGCGCGAACAAGGTCGTGACCGCTTGGAAGCGGACGGTCTCGTTCGCGTCGTCCAGGAAGGGCACGACCGCCTCGCGGACCTCCGCCCCGGCGTGCTCGGCCAAGGCGGCGATGAGCTGGATCTTTGGCTCTGCGTTGCGTCGGTACTCCGTGTCGAAGCCCCCGAGGAGACCGAGCAGCTCCTTGGGGTACTGCTCCGTGTCCACGATCTGCCGGAGCACCTTGAGCGCCCAGGTGAGGCTCTCCGCGCGCGCGCAGTACTCCCGGATGGGCCCGAGCGCGACCTCACCCGTCGAGACGATGCCCTTGGCGGCCGCCTCCTTCTCGTCTTGGTCCGTGATGGAAGGCTCCATGGACCAGTCGAAGCGCTTGAGCAGCGCCGCCGCGCTCGCCTCATTGCCGACCCGCCCGAGCTGGGTGATCGCCTCCTGGCGGTCGTAGTTCTGGGCGAGCTTGTCCGCGCAGACCTTCCCGAGGCGCTGGATCTCTCGGTCCGAGGGGACCTTGCGCGAGGAGGTGCCGGAAGCCTTGCCCTTGGAGAGGAAATCAAAAAAACCCATGCGGCGCGGCTTATACCGCGAAACCCAGAGCTGGGCACCCGCCCCAAGGGGTTTTCGTGAAGTACGGTGCGCCACCTCCACGGACTGAGCGGCTCAGCGCCCCCCTAGGGGAGCGCGCGCGCGGCGCTCGGCGCCACGCCGAGGAGCGCCCGGTGGACGATCCTCGGGACGCGAGAGGCTCACCGGCGGTCAGTGAGCGCGCCGCGGCGGCGGCGGCGCTCAGCGCTGCTGGTCGAAGTCCTTGGAGGTGCCTGCCGGGCGCGACGGACGCCCCTGCTCGTCCGTGGTGTCCTCGGGCGTCCCGGTGAAGACGTTCAGCAAGGAATTGATCCGGGTGACGAGCCCGCCAAGCTCGGCGTGCTCGATCTCGAAGCGGAAATCCGTGCGGCCGTTGATGGCGGCCAGCAGGCCCTCCTCGAGATCCGAAATGGGCCGGGAGATATAGTTGCCGAGCAGAACGCCCCCCATCAGCACCAAGATGAGGCCCAAGACCGTCACGCCGACGATGGGCCACATCAGCGAGCTGACGCTGGCGACGATGGACGCCGGGACCGTCGAGAACACCACGGCGCGCGCGCCGCTACCGTAGGCGCTGAGCGGGGTAGCCCCGAAATACACCCCGTTGGCGGGGCTGTCCGCCACCACCACCCCCGCCGAGCCCAGCGACGCCTTGGCCGTCTCTGCGCCGAGCGGGCCGGCGGCCATGATGACATCCGCCTTGCCAGCGCCGCTGGAGGCCAGCGCCTCGAGCGAAGACTCTGCTGGGACGGCGATCACCAGATCCGCCCCGCTCGTGAGGTCACTGGTGCGGCTGAGCCGCTCATCGTTCAGAGGGGTGCCGACCACCAGCGCCCCGAGGATGGCGCCGCTGTCCGAGCGTACCGGCGCATAGCTGGCGAAGAGCTGCTCCTGCCGCTCGCGATTGACCCACAGGTCGCTCGCGGTGACCCCAGATTTCAGAGAAGCAGCGAGCGATGGGTACACCTCCGCGAGCTTGTCTCCGCGCATCAGCGGGGAGCCATTGCGCCCCACCACGACGCCTTGTGCGTCCACCAGCAGCACCAGGGCCGGGGCCATCCGAGCGAACTCGGGCCGGGCGATGGCGGCATCCCGCAAGCGGTTGGCTTCCGTCGTGGCCTTGTCGGAGCGCGCCTCGGCGGTCCCCGCCGAAAAAACCGCCCCCACGGACTCGAGCCGCCCCTGCTCCTCCAGCCAGCGCTCGACGCGCAGCGCGTCCAGCGCCAACTGCGCGTTGGCGGCGCGCAGGGACTGCTCGACGGCGCGCTTACGCTCCGCCGGGTTGGACACCAGGTCCGTGATGGCCGTCGCCATGAGGACGTAGGTCAGGAGCCCCATGATGGCGACGATGCCCGCGTTGACCAGGATGATCTTCCAGCGCATGTGGTCTTGGCCCCTTGTGTCCCGGAGTGGTGGTGGTCTTGCTCGCGCTCGGTGAAACACCGCCTCGCGGCTCCCTGAGTCTAGCGCAGCCCCATCGGCGAAAGATAGCCCCCACGAGACCAGTTGCAGAGCTGCCGCCTCTGAGCTAAAGGCCCGGCTCCCAGCGGGGCTTCGGCCCCGAGCCTTCCCGCTCACCTCGGTGGCGGGGGCGGTTGGTGGGTGTAGCTCAGTGGCAGAGCGCTGGACTGTGGCTCCGGATGTCGCGGGTTCAAATCCCGTCACTCACCCCAAATCATGTCTCATCGAGTCGACCGGACGGCGGGGCCCGGGGGCGCAAGCTCGATTCGAATCGCACCCACGGAGCAGTCGTAGTAGGCCGCGGGCATGGCGCACCGCTCCCTCTCCATGGACACCCTCGCGATCCACGCCGGCCAGGAGCCGGACCCCCAGCACGCTGCCGTCATGGAGCCCATCGTGCTCGCCAGCACCTTCGGCCAGCCCGAGCCCGGCAAGCCCCTCCGCTACGAGTACTCCCGCAGCGGCAACCCCACTCGGCACGCCCTCGAGCGCTGCCTCGCGGAGCTGGAGGGCGGCTCTGACGGTTTTGCCTTCTCCAGCGGCAGCGGCGCCGCCCTCACCATGCTCAGCCTCCTGCGCCCGGGCGACCACGTCGTCTGCGGCGACGACGTGTACGGCGGCACCTTCCGCCTGCTCGACAAGGTGCTCAAGCCCATGGGCGTCAGCATCAGCTTCCTCGACATGCGCCAGCCCGCACGCGTGGCCGAGGCTTGCACGCCCGCGACGCGCCTCATTTGGCTGGAGACGCCCACCAACCCGATGCTCAAGGTGTTCGACATCGCCGCCATCGCCGCCATCGCCCAGGAGCGACGGCTGCCGCTGGTCGTCGACAACACCTTCGCCTCTCCGTACTTGCAGAACCCCCTGGCGCTCGGCGCCAGCGTGGTGATGCACTCGACCACCAAGTACATCAACGGGCACTCGGACGTCGTCGGTGGCGCCCTCATCACGAAAGATCCAGCCCTCGCCGAGCAGCTGCGCTTCTACCAGAACGCCCTCGGCGCCGTCCCCAGCCCCTTCGACTGCTACTTGGTGCTGCGCGGCCTCAAGACGCTCGCCGTCCGCATGCGGCAGCACGTCACCAACGCCCAGCAGATCGCCGAGCGGCTCGAGCAGCACCCGCGCGTCCAGCGCGTGCACTACCCCGGCCTGAAGAGCCACCCGGACCACGAGCTCTGCGGTCGGCAGATGCGGGGGCCGGGCGGCATGATCAGCGTCGTCGTAGGGGGCGGGGAGGCGGGCGCCAAGCGCTTCTTGTCGGCGCTGCGCCTCTTCACGCTCGCCGAGAGCCTGGGCGGCGTCGAGTCGCTCGCCGAGCACCCTGCCATCATGACACACGCCTCCATCCCACGCGCCCAGCGCGAGGCGGTCGGCATCGAGGACGGCCTGGTGCGGCTCTCGGTCGGGGTCGAGGGCCTGGAAGACCTCTGGGACGACCTCGAGCGCGCGCTGGCGTTGCTCGGGCCAGCCCAGTCGGGCTAGGCTGAGGGCAAGGTCGTCATCCGTATGCACTCTCTTCGTCTCCTTGGGCTTGGGCTCGTCCTCGGTACCGGCGCGCTCACCGGGTTGGGCTGCAGTGATCCCGCCGGCGTGCCGCCTCAAGGCGGCGCCTACTTCAACATCGGCGCTCCCCTCGAGCCCCCGGAAGGCTCCAACCAGTGCAACACGCCCGGAATGATGGCGGAGATCAAGTCGGGCGCTCAGGGCGTCACCGCCGGGGGCATCCGAGGCCTGGTGGAGGACGGCAGCGACGGCGCCTCGGTGAGCTGCAGCGTCCGCCGTGCCGGCAAGGTGGACGAGAACGGCCACTCCTACGCCAAGTACGTCATCAACGGCAGCATGAGCCGAGGCTCGGTCTCTCTCAATATCCTGGACGCGGAGGTGGTGGAGCCGGGCGGGGACGAGGCGAAGGTGACGGGCTCCGTCCGCGGGAAGGGCACGGGGAACGTGTCGCTCTACACGCTGGTGACCAAGCAGATGTCCACCGCCGACGGCGCCACCTGCAACTTCAACGTCCTGTCCATCAGCTCCGGGAAGGTCTGGGCCACGTTCGAGTGCCCCCTGATGAAGGCCAACGCACAGCTCAACACCTACTGCGGCGTCGCCCCGTCCAGCACCTTCGCGTTCGCCTACTGCGACTGACGCGGGGCGTCCCGCGCGCGCCCGCTCAGCCCTCTTCTTCGGAGGACGTGGGTGCGGGCGTCGCACGACCCGCGCGGGGCGTCTCCGCCCAGGCCTCCTCCGACTCCGGTGGCTCAGCCGAGGGCTCTAGCAGCAGCCCTGGCTCGACCTCGATGCGCACCAGCAGGGCGGTGATGTTGTCCTCTCCGCCGTGCTCGTTGGCGAGCGCCACCATCTGCCGGCAGGCCTCCTGCAGATCCGTGGTGCTCTCGGCCACCATGAGGATGTCCTCGTCCTCCAGCATCCCGCTCAGGCCGTCCGAGCACAGCACGAACACATCCCCCGGCCGCACCTCGTCGCTCTGTAAGTCCACCGCGACTTGCTCCTGCATGCCGAGCGCGCGGGTGATGACGTTCTTCGGGATCTCGTTGCGCTGCTCTTCCGTGAGATCCGGCATCGCCGCCAGGTAGTCGTTGAACAGCGAGTGATCACGGGTCAGCTGCTGGATGGCGCCCCCGCGGATCCGGTAGGCGCGGCTGTCACCCACGTGGCCGATGAACATGCGGCGCTTGCGGGGGCTGAACAGCGCCCCCACGACCGTGGTGCCCATGCCCTGAAGCTCCCTCGAGCGGGCGCTCCGCTCGACAATCTGCCGATTGGCGAGGCGGATGCCCGTCAGCAGCCGGTTCTCCTCCTCCGTGAGCCTCGCGTCGAAGTGGAACGGCCAGGTCACGTCGTCCACAGCGATGGCCTTGAAGAACTCCACGATGGACTCCGTGGCGAGGCGGCTGGCGACGTCCCCCGCCCGATGCCCCCCCATGCCGTCTGCCACGATGAACAGCTCCTGCTCACTCAAGATGGCGAAGCTGTCCTCGTTGTGATCTCGCTGGAGACCAACGTCACTGATGCCTGCCGCGAGTGCCCTGAGTACCACGTTTGGAGTGCTTTCCGTCCCGAGACGACCGTGTGAGGGAGCCAGGGGTTCTACGCTACGGCTTGAGAGATGCCTTCAGGTTTCCTGGGCGCCCGAGACTTGTCAAGGCTCCTCGGTAGGGGTGGCTCAGACCGTGGTGATCTCTTTTTCCTTGGCTACGACGATCTCGTCGACGGACTTGCCCCCCTCGACGATCAGCTCCTCCACCCGCTTCTTGGCTCGCTCGACCTCGTCCTCGCTCGCGTCCCCGTCCTCTTTGAGGCTCGTGAGCAGATCGAGCGCGTCGTGGCGCGCCTTGCGGATGACGATCTTGCAGTCTTCGCCGTTCTTCTTCGCGATCTTCGCGAGATCTTTGCGGCGCTGCTCGCTCAGCGGGGGGACGGGGATCCGGATGAGGTCGCCGTCGACCTGAGGGTTGAAGCCCAGATCACTCTCTTGAATGGCCTTCTCCACGGCCTTGACCATGGACTTCTCCCAAGGCTTCACCGTGAGCAGACGGGGCTCCGGGACGTTGACGGTCGCCATCTGCGCGAGCGGGGTCGGCTGCCCGTAGTAGTCGACCCGCAGCCCGTCGAGCATGCCGGCGTGGGCACGGCCCGTCCGGAGCTTGGTGAGCTCCCGCCTCAAAGCGTCCTTGGCTTTGCCGATAGACTCACGCAAGTTAGCCAGGATATCGTCGATCATCGCGGGTGCTCACCTCGGTCTGCGTCCGCCGACTTACCACAAGCGCCCCCTACCGTCACCCACCCCGCACGGTGGCAACGCCACCGCGCGCCGCTTTTCGCCTCGAGCCCTCAGCATGTCCTCGCCGTCCTCCACCCGCCGCAGCTTCGCCCCCGGGAAGCTCCCCGCCGAGCGGCCTGGTCGTGATGGTGGCAAGCGCTCCACCAACCGGACCCAGCGCGTCCAAGAGCTCTGTCAGGCCGCGCTCGAGCTGTTCACCGAGCGCGGCACCGAGGCCGTGACGGTGGACGAGATCACCCGCCGCGCGGGGGTGGCCAAGGGGTCGTTTTATCGGTACTTCGAGGACAAGCCGCAGCTCGTGCTCGCCTTGTTCGAGCCTCTGCGGCTCGAGGTCGAGCAGGCCTTCGCGACCGCGGAGGTCGCCTTGGCAGCGGCGAAGACCACGACCGAACAGGTCGCCGCCTACGAGCTGCTGACGCTGGCGCTCGCGCGCGTCTGCCTCCAAAATCCGAAGCTCGTCCTCTTGTACCTCCGGGAAGCGCGCGGCCCCCTCGATGGGGCCCGCAAGCCCGTGCGGAGCCTCGCGGAGACGGTCCGGCAGCGCGCCATCGAGCTGACGACCACCGCGCACCAGCACCGGCTGCTCCGCGATCTTCCCCCCAGGATCACGGCCATGGCCGTGATCGGCAGCGTCGAGGCCTTGCTCTTCGAGTACCTGGACCAAGGCCAGCGGGATGACCCAGAGGTCTTCGGCGCCACTCTCGTGAGCATGGTCCTCGACGGCCTCCGCAAGCGCTGAGCCCCCAAGGCGACGGCCCCATGACGACGCGTCTGAACCGCTCCCAGTTCCTCTCTCCGCTGCTCACCCTAGCGCTCGCCGCCTGCTCCCCGAGCGCACCCTCGGAGCCAGCGGCCGCCCAGGCCGAGGCCTACCGCTCGCCGGACACCACCGCCTATTACTTGGTGCTGGAGGGGCCAGCCGCTGCGGAGCTCATCGCCGCCGGCCAGACCCCCGAGCAGGCGCGCGCGCTGACGAGGGCGCACGTGCAGGAGCTGGGGCGGCTGCACCGCAGCGTCCGGGGAGAGCTCGAGCGCCTGGGCGTCCCCGTCGTGGGGGAGCTCAGCCGGCTGGCCAACGCGCTCCTGGTCCTGGCCAGCCCACAGCAGCTCCCTGCGCTGGGAGCCCTCAGCGCGGTGGAGCGCGTCGAGCAGGTGCCGCTCTACCTGCCCAGCCTCCTCTCCGCGGTCCCCGTGATCGGCGCGCCCCAGGCGTGGACGGCCGCGACCCCCTGGCTCGGCGATGGCGTCCGCATCGCCATCGTGGACTCCGGCATCGACTACCTCCACGCGGACTTCGGCGGGAGCGGGGACGCGCAGGCCTACCGCGACAATGATCCGACGCTCATCGAGCCGGGGAGCTTCCCCACGGCGCGGGTGATCGGAGGGTATGACTTCGTCGGGGACGACTACGACCCTGCGGCGGGCAAGGCGGTCCCCCAGCCAGATCCAGATCCGCTCGACTGCGCACGCCAGCAGAGCATGAGCCCGGCGGGAGGGCACGGCACCCACGTCGCCGGCATCGCCGCGGGGCAAGGCGTCCAGGCCGATGGCGCCGCGTTCACGGGGCCGTACGAGCAGAGCCTACCCTCTACCGCGTTCAGCGTCGGACCGGGGGTGGCGCCCCGCGCATCGCTCTTGGCGTACAAGGTCTTCGGGTGCGCTGGTGGCACCAACGCCATCGGCATCGCCCTCGAGCGCGCCGCGGATCCTGACGGTGACGGAGACTTCTCCGATCGCGTCGACGTCGTCAACGCGTCGCTCGGCACGGCCTACGCGCTCGACAGCGGGACCGACGATCGCGTGATGGCCAACCTGGCGCGCGTCGGGACGCTCCTGGTCGTCGCGGCGGGCAACGACGGTGACGCCACCTACGCCGTCGGCTCGCCCTCCACCGCGCCCTCGGCGCTCTCGGTCGCCGCCAGCACGGATGCGGTGCAGCTCGGCCTACAGATCCTCGAACCCGCCGCCCTCGCGGGGGAGATCGCCGCCGTGGAGGGCGGCTTCACGCGCCCCCTCGCTCAAGTCGGTGCCGTCGAAGCGCCGGTCGTCTCGGTCAGCCCCGCCGACGGCTGCAGCGCGCCCACGAACGCCGCTCTCCTGGCGGGCAAGCTCGCCCTGGTCGACCGCGGGACGTGCAGCTTCGTGAGCAAGCTCCAGCGGCTCGCCCAGGCCGGCGCGCTCGCCGCCATCGTCATCGACAACACGGACGCCGAGGTGCCTCTCGCCATGGCCGGCGGAGACCCGGGGCAGGTCCCCATCCCCGGCGTCATGATCCGCCGCTCGGACGGAGAGCGCCTGCGCGCCGCACTCTCGGCCAGCGTGAGGGCACGGCTCGATCCCCAGCGTCCCTTCGGCGGACACGGCAACGAGCAGCTCGCCTCCTTCAGCTCCCGTGGTCCCAGCGCGCTCGACGCGGCGCTCAAGCCGGAGATCGCCGCCCCCGGCTCGATGATCGACTCGGCCCGCGTGGGCTCGGGCACCGAAGCGCGGCGCTCCGACGGCACCAGCATGGCGTGCCCCATGGTGGCGGGCGCCGCCGCGCTCGCTCGCCAAGCGCACCCGGACCTCACGCCGAACGACGTCAAGGCGCTGCTGATGAACACCGCCGCCCCGCTGGTGTCCGCCAAGGGCGATCCGTACACCGTGTCGCTCGTGGGCGGTGGGCGGGTGGACGTGGCGCGCGCCGTGACCCAGCGGGTCACCGCCGCCGCGGATCGAGCGCTGGGGACGGTGGGGCCGAGCTTCGGGGCGCTCGTCCTCTCACGGCCCGTCGAGGACCACCGCGCCTTCACGGTGACCAACCACGGCGCGACGACGGCGCGCTACGCGCTGAGCGTCAGCGCCACCTACCCGCTGACGGGGGTGGCGCTCCAGGTCACCCCGAGCGAGCTGACGCTCCCCCCCGGTGAGAGCGCGCTCGCCCAGCTCTCGCTCGCTGTGCAGCCGGCCGAGCTGCCGCCGCTCCGCCCGGATCCGGTGACCCCCCCGGTCTCGTTCGAGCAGCCGAGGCACTTCGTCCGGGACATCGGCGGGCACGTCCTGCTGAAGGGACTCGACGCGGCGAGCCAAGACCTCCGGCTGCCGTACTTCGCGAGCGTCCGGGCCGCCGATGAGCGCACGACCGAGCCGCGAGGCTGCATCGGCGCCGATCCCTCTGGGCTCATCACGCTGCCCCTCGGTGGCTCGACCACGAGTGAGCGACCGGTCACCAGCGCCTTCCTCTTGGGGGCCGTGAGCGAGCGCCGCCCGGCGGACGACCCGCAGCGGCAGCGGCTCGACCTCTTGGCGGTGGGCGCCGCTTCCGACGTCCCTCAGCGCGGCTGGGAGGAGGGGACCGTCTACTTCGGGCTCGTGACGGCGGGGCCGTGGACCACGCCCGCGCGCGGTCAGGTGAGCCTCCCCGCCGTGGATCTGGACGTCGATCTCGACGGCTCCACGGACTACCGCGTCTTGGTCGAGCCCGTCACGCAGACCATGCCCTACGGTGACGTCCTGGCCGCCGTCACCTACACCGCCGGAGGCCAAGCCACCTCGTCGCGGCGCTTCATCAACTCCCTCCCGGCCTCTAGCCTACCCACCTACCCCTTCGACAACTCCGTCCTGCTGCTCAGCGCCTTCCTCCGCGATCTCGAGCTCCCCGAGGGACAGACGCGCCTCGCGTACCGCGTCCGCACCCAGACCATCGGGCTGGGCTTCGGCAACGACGCCACCGACTGGATCGAGCTGGAGTTAGCGCACCCGGCGCTGGACACGACGCGCTTTGGCGTCGAGGGGCGACCGTTCTTCGCAGGGGACGAGCCCGTGCGTGTCGGCCTCGGCGCCGACACGCCGGCGCCCTCCCTGCTGCTGCTCCACCACAGCAACTCCCTGGAGAGCCCGCGCCACGAGATCCTCCCGCTCACGTCGAGGAACCTGCGCGTCACGGCCTCGCTCCCCCCCAGCGTCCAGCCGGAGACGCACATCACGGCGCAGGTCACCGTGGAGAGCACCAGCGAGGCTACCTCCAGCGCTCGGCTGCGGCTCCATCTCGACGGCGGACGGCTCCAGGAGGTGCTTCGGGGCGGTGCCGTGCTCACGCCCGCGTCCGACGGTACGGTCCTCGTGGAGGGAGTCGCCGCGGCACGGCCCGCCGAGCTCGAGCTGCGGATCACCGTCGCGGACGTCGCTGAGCTGCGCCTCGACGCGTCGCTCCTCGAAGCCGGCTGCCAGAGCACGACGCAAGACGATGAGGCCACCGCCGTGAGCGTCCTCGGGCCCCTCGAGCTCGACCTGAGCGGGGGCTGCGGCTGCCAGCCAGCGCCGCTCCCCCGGGCGCATGGGGCGTGGCTCCTCGGCGTGCTCACGGGCGGGCTGCTCGCGCGCCGGCGAAGGCGCGACCCACGTGGGCAGGCCAGGGCCGAGTGAGCCTCGGCCGCACGAGCCATTAGTAGCGGGTGGCGGTCCGTACTAGGCTGCCGCCGTGAGCCTCATCGTCTACTCGGATGGCGCCTGCAGCGGGAACCCGGGACCGGGGGGCTGGGCCTGGGCGCTCCGCGGCGGCGCCTGGGCCAGCGGCGCGGAAGCCCACACCACCAACCAGCGCATGGAGATCACCGCGGCGCTGGAGGCGGTCCGCGCCCATCCCGGCGCGCTCGAGGTGGTGAGCGACTCCAACTACGTGGTCAAGTGCTTCAACGACAAGTGGTGGCAAGGCTGGCGCCAGCGCGGCTGGAAGAACAGCAAGGGCGACCCTGTCGCCAACCGTGATCTCTGGGAGCCCTTCATCGACCTGGTGCTCAGCCGCGGGGACGTGCGCTTCCGCTGGGTGAAGGGGCACGGCGGCGATCCGATGAACGACCTGGTGGACCGCCTCGCGGTCCTGGCCTGTCAGACCCAGCGAGCGGCACGGGGAGAGCACCCTCCACGCTGAGCCACCGCGGCCCCTCAGGCCGTGATGCCGTGCTGACGCCGGTACTCGAGGCACTGCCAGCTCCCCACCTCGAACTCCCGGCACGTGGTGCCGCGCAGCGGATAGATGCGGCACGCGTTCGGCTGGTCTGGCGTGCCCAGGTGGACGCAGGCCCCCTCCGGCGTAGTGGCGAAGGCCTGCTCCCCAAAATGCCCGGGCTGCAGCGCGGCGATCAAGTCCTCCCGGCCCGCGCGGCGCCAGCGCACGAGATCCTGTGCAGGCACGAGGATGCGCCCGTCGCTCCCCTCACGACAGCAGGCGCCGCACGTCAAGCAGTCGAGGGGCAGCTCAGCCATCAGCGGCGGCGCCCCCCCGAGGCCATGCCTCGAGCGGCGACCTGTGTGGAGCGGGAGAAGGGATTCGAACCCTCGACGTCAACCTTGGCAAGGTTGCACTCTACCACTGAGTTACTCCCGCAACGGGATGGGCACCCTAGCCCGCCCCTCTCCCCTGTCAAGCTGGAAAATACGCCAGGCTCGCCTGGGGCACCGCGCCGGCGCCTGCCTGGCGCGCCCGCCCTCAGACGCGCTCCACCCCCACCACGCCGCTGACCTTCTCGAGCGCCCTCACCACGGACTTGAGCTGCGTGGTGTCCGCCACCGTGAAGGTGAACAGGTTGCACGCTCGATCCTCGTCCTCCGCGCGGCAATTGGCCTCGCTGATGTTGATCTTCTGGCTGCTGAAGGTCTGGCTCAAGACGGCCAAGATGCCGGGCTTGTTCGCGGTGTAGACCTTGAGCTGGACGGGGCGCTGGATCTTGGCCTTCGTGTCCCAGCTCACCTCGATGCGGCGCTCCGGGTCCGTGTCGAAGGCCTTGAGGCAGTCCCGGCGGTGGATGGTGGCGCCACGGCCGCGCGTGATGAAGCCGATGATGGCGTCTCCCGGCAAGGGATTGCAGCACTTGGCGTAGCGGACGAGGACGTCGTCCACGCCGTTGACCTTGAGCCCGCCGCCCTCTCGCCGGGTGACCTTGCGGACGATGGTCTCCAAGGGGCTCGGCTTGAGCTCCTTGGGGACCTCCGTGGGATCCTGGGTCTTGCCACGCGCGCTGGCCGCCACCGCGTCCGCGTCCAGCTTGCCGAAGCCGATCTGCAGCAAGAGCTCCTCTCGGCTGCCGCAGCGGTGCTGCTCGGCGATCCGCTTGACCTCGTCGTCGTTCTTCCAGAGCTTGGCGAAGCTCATCCCCGCCGCGTGCATGCGGCTCTCGAGCAGCTCACGGCCCAGGTTCACGCTCTTCTCGCGTTGCTCCGCCCTGAAGTGGCTGCGCACCCGGCTCCGCGCCCGGGTCGTCACGATGAAATCCAGCCAGTCTTTGCTGGGCTTCTGGTGAGGCGACGTCAAGATCTCGACGGAGTCACCGTTGCGCAGCTTGTAGCGCAGCGGGACCATCTGCCCGTTGATCTTGGCGCCCGTACAGTGAAAGCCCACGTCCGAGTGGACGTCGAACGCAAAATCCAGCGGCGTAGCGCCCCTGGGCATCACCTTCACGTCCCCGCGCGGCGTGAACACGTAGACCTCGTCCGGGAAGAGATCCACCTTGACGCTCTCGAGGAACTCGGCCGGATCTTTGACGCTGCTCTGGTAGTCCGCCAGCTCCCGCAGCCACCCGAAGCGCGCGGCGTCCTTCGGGTCCACGCCTCCCGAGTGACGCTCCTTGTACTTCCAGTGCGCCGCGACGCCGTCCTCCGCGACCCGGTGCATCTCATGCGTCCGGATCTGGATCTCGATCCGCTTGCCGCCCGGCCCTAGCACCGAGGTATGCAGCGACTGGTACATGTTCTGCTTGGGCAGCGCGATGTAGTCCTTGAACCGGCCCGGGATGGGCGTCCAGCGCGAGTGAATGACCCCGAGTACCGCGTAGCAGTCCGCGACCGACTCCACGCAGATGCGGAACGCTAGGGTGTCGAACAGGGAGTCGAAGTCGCAGTGCTGCTCCTTCATCTTTCGATGGATGGAGTAGATGTGCTTCGCGCGCCCGTACACGTCCGACGCGAAATGGTGCTCCGCGAGGCGCGAGCTGATGGTCTTGCAGACGCCGTCGATGTACCGGTCGCGCTCCTTCTGCGTCTGGTTCAGCTTGCTGGTGATCTCCCGGTAGGCCTCCGGCTCCAGCCACCGGAACGACAGGTCTTCCAGCTCGCTCTTGAAGCGCTGGATCCCCAGCCGGTTGGCGAGCGGCGAGTAGATCTCCATGGTCTCGCGCGCGATGCGCTCTTGCGCCTCTGGCTTCATGTGCTCGAGGGTGCGCATGTTGTCGAGGCGATCGCAGAGCTTGACGAGGAGGACGCGGATGTCCTGCGCCATCGCGACGACCATCTTGCGGAAGTTCTCGGCTTGGCGATCTTCCTTGCTCGTGAAGTTGACCTTCCCCAGCTTGGTGACGCCATCCACGAGGGTGGCCACCTCGCCTCCGAAGTGCCCCGCCAGCTCATCGAGCGGCACGCCCGTGTCCTCCACGACGTCGTGGAGCAACCCAGCGCACACGCTGGCGGTGTCTAGGCGCAGCTCCGCGATGATGCCGGCCACGCTGGCGGGGTGGATGAAGTAGGGGTCGCCGCTCTTACGCTTCTGGTCTCGATGGGCCCACTCCGCGAAGCCCCACGCTCGACGGATGAGCTCCGTGTCCGCCATGGGGTGATAGCTGTGGACACGTTGTACGAGCTGGTCGACGGCGGGGGGCATGGGGAGCGCGGAGGGCCAAGCCGGGCGGCACCGGTCGCCCGAGCCGCACACTCTAGCGCATCACGGGGCCACAAGCTGCTATGGGACCGCCCGTGGCCCCGCTCGGCGTCTACGTCCACTTCCCTTGGTGCCTCGCCAAGTGCCCCTACTGTGACTTCCTCAGCGTGGCGCGTGAGCCACTCGAGCTCCCGCACGCAGCCTACGCCGACGCCGTGCTGCGAGAGCTCGAGCGGCGGGCCCCGAGCGTCGCGGGCTACCAGCTCCAGAGCGTCTTCTTCGGCGGTGGGACCCCCTCGCTCTGGGAGCCCGCTCAGCTCGGCCGCGTCCTGCGCGCCCTCCAGGCGCTGCTGCCCGCGGGCGGCCCCGTGGAGGTGACGGTGGAGTGCAACCCCACGAGCTTCGACGAGCGGCGCGCCGAGGCGCTGCTCGAGCAGGGGGTCAACCGGGTCTCCCTCGGGGTGCAGAGCCTCGACGCCGGGCGGCTCCAGTTCCTGGGACGCCTGCACGACGTCCAGGGGGGCCTCCGCGCCGTGCGCGCCGCGCTGAGCGCCGGTCTGCCCGAGGTCAACGTCGATCTCATCTTCGGCGTCCACGGTCAGACCGCCCAGCAGGCGGTCCACGAGGCCTTGACCATCGCCGAGCTCGGGGTGACCCACCAGAGCGTGTACGCGCTCACCATCGAGCCAGGGACCCCGTTTGGCGCGCTCGCGCGGCGACGACGGCTCCCGCTGAGCCCCGAGGAGGTGGTGGCGGACAGCTTCAGCGCGCTGTCCGAGGCGCTCCAGGGCGCCGGCTACGAGCACTACGAGATCAGCAACTACGCGCGGGCGCGCCGCGTCTCCCAGCACAACCTGGGCTACTGGCGTGGCGCGGACTACCTGGGGCTCGGCTGCGGTGCCTACGGCACGCTGACGAGCGTACGCGGCAAGTTCCGCTACCGGAACGTCCCCTTACCGGACCGCTACCTGACCCAGGACTGGCAGCGCGCCACCCTCGATCGAGCAGGGCCTGGCCAGGCGCAGTCGGAGCTGGAGCGGCTCAGCCCAGAGACGCTCCTCGTCGAGCGCTTGATGCTGGGGCTGCGGCTCGCCGAGGGGGTGGACCTCGAGCGGCTCGGGCGGGAATTGGGGCTCCGCGTGCTCTCGGAGGAGCGCCTGCGCCGCCTAGAGGAGCTCTCGGTGCGAGGCCGGATAGCTCGCGACGGAGCCCGCTGGTTCATCCCGCCGGAGGCGTGGATCTTCGCCGACGGCACCATCGCTCAGCTCGTGTGAGCCCTCAGCGTGAGGCGGCGCGGTCCGGAGCCGAGCCTGCTGCTCCAGCGTCCACCAGGCGTCCAGGTCTCGGAGCGCGCGCTCCGCCATCGCCTGGTAGCGGTCGGTCTTCCTGAGGCGAGGGCCGTCCCAGGGCGCCAAGCACGCAAAGTTGATGTTCGACGGCTGGTAGTCGGACCGCTCTCGCGTCAGGTGGGCGAGCAGCCCCCCATGCGCCGTGGTCGGAGGCGGCGGGCTGGGCTCCCTCCCGGCGTGCCGCTGGTCAATGAACAGCGCCGCGAGCCAGCCCCCGGCGGCGCTCTCCACGTAGCCCTCCGTCCCGGTGAGCTGCCCAGCGAAGTAGAGCCCCGGCTCGGTGCGCAGCTCCATCTGCGCATTGAGCAGCCGCGGCGCGTCGATGAAGGTGTTGCGATGCACGGCGCCGTAGCGCTCGAAGCTCGCCGCCTCGAGCCCCGGGATCATGCGGAACACGCGCGCTTGCTCCGACCACGTCATCCGGGTCTGAAAGCCGACCAGGTTGTAGGCCGTGCCGGCCTCGTCCTCGCGCCGGAGCTGCACGACCGCCCAGGGGCGCCGCTGATCACGCGGGTCGACGAGCCCGACCGGCTTCATGGGTCCGAAGGCCAGCGTCCGCTCCCCGCGCTCCGCCATCACCTCGATGGGGAGGCAGCCCTCGAAGTAGCGTGGCTCTTCGAAGCTGCGCGGCCTCACCTTCTCGGCTTGCCGTAGCGCCGCCACGAAGGCCTCGTATTGCTCGCGGTCGAGCGGGCAGTTGATGTACGCGTCCGGGTCGCCCTTGCCGTAGCGAGAGGCCCTGAAGGTCTTGGACTCGTCGACGCTGTCCGCGCTGACGATGGGCGCGATGGCGTCGTAGTAGGCCAGGGCGTCCGCGCCCACCTTCCTGGCGATGTCGGCGGCGAGCGCGTCCCCCGTCAAGGGCCCCGTGGCGACGATGAGCGGGCGCTCCGCGGGCAGCCGCTCCACCACGCCCGAGACGAGCTCGATGCGCGGCGAGGAGCGGAGCCACTCGGTCATCAGCGCAGCGAAGCGCTCTCGGTCCACGGCGAGGGCGCCGCCGGCGGGCACGCTGGTCTGCGCGGCGGCTCGCAGGACGTGCGACCCGAGCTGGCGCATCTCGGCCTTCAGTAGGCCCACGGCGTTGGTGAGGGCGGCGCCGCGGAGAGAGTTGCTACACACGAGCTCGCACAGCAGGTCGCTCGTCTGAGCGGGGGTGCGCGCCACGGGCTTCTGCTCGAAGAGCCGCACCTGGTGTCCACGCGCGGCGAGCGTGAGCGCCGCCTCACTGCCCGCGAGTCCGGCGCCGATGATGGTGACGACCGGCGGCGCGCTCACGGGCCGACCGCGCTGGGCGCTTCCTTCTTTCGGGCCTTGGTGTTGGCCCCTGGGCGCAGCTCCGAGCTGGGGCCCGTGGCCTCGCCGTCCTGCTCCAAGGGCCGGGAGTAGCCGCACTCCTTGTTGGGGCACACGAGCTTCTTGTGCTGCTTGGTGCTGGCGACGGTGAGGTACGGGCTCTGGCAGCTCGGGCACGCCTCCGCCACCGGCAGGGCCCAGGAGCGGAAATCACACTCGGGGTAGCGCTGGCAGCCCCAGAAGCTCTTGCCGCCGCGCTTGCGGCTCTTGACCTCGACGATGTCTCCCTGACACTTCGGGCAGGGCACGCCCACCGGGACCGGTCGGGTGCCCTTGCAGGTGGGGTAGTCACTGCATGAGAGAAACTCCCCGTAGCGCCCCTTCTTCTTCAGCATGGGCTTACCGCAGAGCTGACACGGGTACTCCGTCGGCTCCGGGGCCGCCGCGCCGCTCGCGCCGAGATCTCGCGTGTACTTGCAGGTGGGGTAGTGCTCACACCCTAGAAAGAACCCGTTCTTGCTCCAGCGCTTCAGGAGCACGCCGTCGCACTTCTCGCACTTCTCCGCCGTGCGCTCGGGCTCCGGCGCCCAGCGCTTCTGCTTCTTGGAGCGGTCCAGCACCTCACGGAAGCGCGAGTAGAAGCGCCCGAGCAGCTCGACCCGGCCCAAGCGGCCCGCGGCGACCTCGTCCAGCTCCTCCTCCATGCTCGCGGTGAAGCTCGGGTCCATGAACTCGAGCTCCGTACCGACGAGCCCGTCGATGATGATCTTCCCGAGCTCGGTCGCCTTCATCTGCCCACCCGGCAGGCGCTCGACGTAGTCCCGCGCCTGCACCTTCCCGATGATCTCTGCGTAGGTGCTGGGGCGGCCGATGCCGCGCTTCTCCAGCTCCTTGACCAGGGAGCCCTCGTTGAAGCGCGGCGGAGGCTGCGTGAACTTCTGCTCGGTGACGACGCCTGGCGGGGCCACGAGCGCCAGGGTCTCCCCCTCCTCCAACGCCGGCAGCGCGTGGTCGTCATCATCGAGCTCCCCCTCCCAACGCGCCGCCGTCCCGAGCGGCTGCGTCCCAGAGTCCGGCGGAGCGTCGAGCGCCTCGTCCTCCCCAGCGAGCTCGAGCGGCCGCTCGCCGTCCTCCTCGGACGGCTCCGCGGTCTCCACCGCTTGCTTGCTGCTCGCCTCGTACTGGGCAAGCCACCCGCTGAACTTCAGCACCTTGCCGCTGGCGCGCAGGCCGAGCACCCGGTATTTCGCCGCGGGCCGGCTCGGCGCCGCGTCGATGTCGACGCTCGTCTGGTCGTAGACGGCGGGCGCCATCTGCGAGGCGACGAAGCGGTTCCAGATCAGCCGGTAGAGCTTGAATTGCTCGTCGGTCAGGTGCTTGCGCACGAGCCAGGGGGTGTACTCCAGCGACGTCGGTCGGATGGCCTCGTGCGCCTCCTGCGCGCTCTTCTTCGACTTGAAGAGGTTCGGCTTCACCGGCACGTAGTCCTTGCCGAAGCGCTCGGCGATGTGCTCCCGCACGCCCTCCACGGCGTCCGGGCTGACCCGGGTGGAGTCCGTCCTCATGTAGGTGATGAGCCCGACGGGGCCGCCGTCCTTCTTGAGATCGATGCCCTCGTAGAGCTTCTGCGCCACGTTCATGGTGCGCTTCGTGGTGAAGCGCAGGTGCGTGGTGGCGTCTTGCTGGAGCTTACTGGTGGTGTACGGGGCCGGTGCGTTGCGGCGCTGCTCCTTCTTCGTCACCGCTCGTACGACGTAGCGCGCGCTCTCGAGATCCGACCGCACGGCCGCCGCCTGCTCCCCCGTGCCGATCTCCGCCTTCTCGCCGTCCAGCCGAGCGAGCCGCGCCATGAACTTGGTCTTGGACTTGCCCCGCAGCAGCGCCCCGATGTTCCAGTACTCCACGGGGACGAAGGCCTCGATCTCTCGCTCGCGATCGACGATGAGCCTCAGGGCGACGGACTGGACGCGGCCCGCGCTGAGCCCGAAGGCGAGCTTCGACCACACCAGCGCCGAGACGTCATAGCCGACGATGCGGTCCAGGACTCGCCGTGACCGCTGGGCGTCGTAGAGATGAGAGTCGAGGGCGCGGGGCGCCTTGAGCCCGGCCTCCACGCCCTTCTTGGTGATCTCATGGAACTCGACGCGCTGCATCTGCAGCTTCGGGCGCTTGAGCTCCTCCGCGATGTGCCACGCGATGGCCTCGCCTTCACGATCCGGGTCCGTCGCCAAGAGGACACGCTCAGCGGACTTCGCGTGGCTCTTGAGCTCCCTCAAGACGGGCGCCTTCGCCTCGATGACCTCATAGGTCTCCGTGAACCCCCCCTCGACGTCGATCCCGAGCTTCTTGGGGAGGTCTTTGACGTGCCCCTTGCTGGCCAGCACCTCATAGCCTGCGCCGAGGTACTTCTTGATGGTCTTGGCCTTCGCGGGAGACTCAACGACTACGAGCGTCTTGCTCATCACTTCCTTCTGGCGGTGCTCGGCAGCCCTCAGCAGGGCCGCTGGACGCCCTGACATGCGCTCCCACCGCCGCTAATGCAAGCCCCCTGTCTAGGGGACCAGCAACTAACCTCTATAATCCTAGGTATTTACCAGCTCGATCCGGCCCGAGGGGGACACCCTGAGCCGTGACTCCAGCGCGAGGTCGAGCAGCGCCGAGGACACCTCCGCGGCCGACAATTGGGTCGCCTCACAGACCTCGTCCACGCTCCGACGGCCCCGCTGGACGGCCCTGAGGACCCGCTCGGTCGGCCCGTCACCGCCGAGCCCCGGCAGTGGCTCCTGGGCCGGAACGGCGCGGGGGCGCACGGCGCGCGGGACGTACGGGGCCGCCCGTGACAGCGCCTCGAGGACGCTGTGCAGCCCGACCAAGGGGCGCGCCCCCAGCTCGAGCTCCACGAGCCCGCCGAGCGCCGCCCGGCACCAGGGTGCTTGAGGCACCACGAGGCACGGGCGCCCGAGCGCGCGCGCTACCTTGGCGGCGTTTCGGGCTCCCCCGCGGACGCCCGTCTCCACGACGACCAAGACCTGGGCCAGCGCCACCAGCACCGCGTTGCGGGGAAAGAACGCCTGGCGTGTCGCGGCCACCGCCGGGGGAACCAGCGACACGTAGGCGCCCCCGCGCCCAAGGATCGCCTGGAACAGCTCCGCGTTCTCCGCTGGATACGGGCGTTCGATCCCCGCCGGGGCGACCACGAGCGTGGCGCCGCCACCCTGGGCGGCCAGCGCTCCCCGGTGTGCGGCGGTGTCGATGCCCTCGGCCCCGCCCGAGACGATCCAGATCCCACGCTCGGCGAGCTCACGCGCGAGCTGGCTCGTGAACCGGAGCGCCTCGGCGCTGGCCTTGCGCGTGCCGACGAGGGCGACCGCCGGACCGTCCGGCCACGGCCCCGACAGCCACAGCTCCTCCGGCGGCGCTGGCAAGGTGGTGAGGGCGGAGGGCAGCTCCGCGCCTCGAAGCCGCCGCGCGACAACGGAGCCCATGAGCTCCCCTCGGTCCGTCCGAGCGCCCGTTGTGCGGGGCTCGGACGGCGAGGGAGCGACGCCCCCTCCCCTGGACGGCGCCGGGGCCTACTTCACGTAGGCCTGCGCGCCCACCATGCCTTGCCCTTGGATGAGGTACAGGTCGACCTTCACGGGCATGGGCGCTGGCGCGGGCGTCCGCAAGCACTGATCTTTCGGGCCGAGCGTGGGCGCAGGCGAGCCGTCCGGGCTCTGGGCGAGCACCTGGTTGACGACGGGGACGATGACGTTGATCTGAAAACGGCTCACGCCAAAGCCCCCGAAGCCGACGATGGTGTAGCACTTGCCCGGCTCCATCAGCAGGTCCCCCTCTGCGTGGCTCCCCTGCTGGAGCTTCGCGCTCATGAGCTGCCCTACGGGGCGCATGCCCTTGGCGTCCTCCTTGGCGCGCAGCTCGATACCGCCTTGAATTGGCCCGAGCTCCCCACCCGTGAACGCGCCGAGCGACGACGAGGTCGCGCTCAAGAAGCCACCGATGAGCGCCTGCAGCGGGTCGGTCGGCGCGGTCGTCGCCGTCGTGCTGGGCGCGGGCGCCGGGCACGCAGGCTGACCCACCCCTCCGCAGGTGCTGACCGGCTGGCACGGCGGCTGGTTGTAGCCGCCGCACTGCGGCTGCTGGTAGCTCGACTGCGGCGGCTGATCACCCTTCTTCTTGCACGCGAGGGTGGAGGCGGCGCCAAGCGCGATGATGAGGACCGGGGTAAGCTTCATGGGTGTGACCTCTGGCCCGCGACCGTCGCGAGCGTTCTCGGCCCCCTTCTTACCACGACCTCCGCAGCGCGGCAGCGTCATGCTACGTGGAGATCCATGAAGCTAGTGGTGGCAACCCACGGGCACTGCTTCGATGGCTTGGCGAGCGCCGTGGTCTTCACGCGGCTCTACCAGCACCTTCGCGGTGCCGCCGCCGAGCTGCGCTACCGCGCCTGTGGCTATGGAGCCCAGCAGCTCCGCGCCGACGCTAGCGTGCTCACGGGTGACGACAACGCCATCCTTGATTATCGGTTTTTTCCCGCAGAGCGGCTGGGTTGGTACTTCGATCATCACCGGACCGCCTTCGCCAGCGAGGCCGACCGAGACCAGTTCGAGGCGTGGCGCGGCGCGCGTGGCTTTCACTTCCAGCCCAGCTACAGCTCCTGCACCAAGCTCATCGCCGACGTCGCCCAGCAGGACCATGGGCTCGACCTGAGCGAGCTCACCGAGCTCATCCAGCTCGCCGATACCGTCGACGCAGCGCGCTTCACCAGCGCCGCGGCGGCCACCAACCGCGACACGGCGGTGATGCAGCTCGTAGGGGTGACCGAGCACTACGGGGACGACCGCTTCCTCGCCAGGCTCGTCCCGGCGCTGCTCCAGCAGCCGCTGCACGTGGTGGCGGCGAGCCCCTTCATCCAACAGCGCTGGGCGCCGCTCGCCGCCAAGCACGAGCGCTTCGTCGCGCGCGTGCGCAGCACGGCGCGCGCCATGGGGCGCGTCGTCTACGTCGACCTCACGGGGCAGCTGCTGGAGACCGTCGGGAAATTCGTCACCTACGCGCTCTACCCGGAGTCGCTGTATTCGGTCGTGGTGGGGCGCCTGCCCGGCGGCGTCCGCATCTCGGTCGGCTTCAACCCCTGGCACGGCGCGGCCCTCGACAGAGACATCAGCGCCATCTGCGCGCGCCACGGCGGCGGGGGACACCCCTTCGTCGGCGGCATCTCCTTCCCACCGCACGAGCTCGAGCACGCGCAAGCCGTAGGCCTCGAGATCGCCCGAGAGCTCGACCGATGAGGCACGCCCCGCTGGGTCCCCGAGGGCGCTACCCTACCTGGGCGCGTCGAGCGGGGCACCGTCCGCTCGTCTTGGGGCACCGTGGGGCCCGCCGAGCCGCCCCGGAGAACACCCTCCGAGCCTTCGAGCTGGCCGCGCGGCAGGGTGCGGATGGCGTCGAGCTGGACGTGCGGCTGGCCGGCGATGGCTCCCTGGTCATCCTGCACGATCGTACGCTGGCACGCACCACGGGCGGCCGAGATCCCCGCGACGTCGAGAGGCTCGACCGCGCGGCCCTCGACCGCGTGGACGTCGGGGAAGGCGAGCGTCCACCCACGCTGATGGACGCGCTCCGTTGGGCGCGCGAGCGTGACCAGCGCCTCGACATCGAGCTGAAGCACGACGTCTCCAGCAGACTGGCGCTGCTCCAAGGCGTCCTCCAAGCCCTCGCGCAGGAGCGAGACGCCGGGGACCGGCTGCTGCTCTCGAGCTTCGATCCTCTGCTGGTCACCGCCCTGGCGCGCGCTCAGCGCCAGGTCCCGGTGGCCTGGCTCGTGCACGCCGGCCAGCGCTGGCTCCGGTCGGCTCCAGGGTGGCGAGCGGTCGGCGCCAGCGGGGTCAACCCCGAAGCCGCCCTGCTGACAGAGGACTACGTGGCGCCGCTACGAGCCCGCGGCGCGCTCGTCTACGTCTGGACCGTCAATGAGCCAGCCGTCGCGCGGACGCTGGCACGCTTGGGGGTGGACGGCCTCATCAGCGACGCCCCTGGAGCGCTGCTCGCGGCGCTCACCGCTGACGGCTGAGCCTCGGCTCAGTCCGTGCAGAGCGCCTGCCGCGAGCGCACCCCTCGGGGCGGCTCCTGCTGAAAGACCCCCTCGGCGAGCGGTGGGTTGTGGTTCAGCTCCTTCGCCTTGATGATGAGGTCTTGGCCGCTGTACGGCACCTCGAAGCGGATGGCGCGGGGGATCTCCGTCCGACACTCGGGGCCGCTCGGCGCGATGGGCGGCTCGAGGCCGTCGGGGTCCACGCGCGCTGGCGCCGTCTTGACCATCACGTGATCCTCGAAGCTCACTGAGTAGATGGGGTTGCCTCGCTGCTCCACCGAGACCCCGAGGACGCGCACGCGCTGCTGGGCCCAGGGCTTCTGGAAGTCCTCCGGGTGGGGGACCAGCCGGATGAGCTGCGAGGCCGAGCGCGTGCTGGCGACCGTGATCTCATAGGCGCCGCCGGCCCAGCGTAGCTGCGCGTCACCCGGGCGGTGCACCAGCACCGGCGCCTCACCGCGTAGCATCTGCACCAGCGCGAAGGGCGGGACCGGGACTCGCGTGAAGCGGGCGACGTTGCAGCCGTTGGCGGGGCCGTAGAGGTACTGCTTGTTCGGGAGATCGAAGAGCCCGAAGCGCTGGCCGTCGGAGGTGAGCGTGACCACGGTGGCGCCGAAGGGGCTCACCACGTCGAAGCGGAGCTGCTCCGGCAGCATGGCGACGTAGAGCAGCTCGCCCCGGACCCGCCCCGAATCGTCGAAGTAGTCGAGCTTGGCCTCCCCCGCGACGCCGCGGCTGCACTCGTGGGTGGCGTGCATGCGCTCCAGCGCCGCGTTGGCCGAAGGAAACTGCGACGGCGGCGGGCTGCTGCACGCCGCCAGCAGCCCAGCGCCCAGCAGCCCCGCTCGAGCCGTCGCGAGGTTCATGCGCCCCGCAAGGCCTCGAACAGCTCGAGATCCAGCTGAGGCAGCGGGAGCTGCGTCAGCTTTACTCCGACGCCTTGCTCCTCGCAGAGCTTGGCCAGCGCCAGCCCGTCGTAGAGCGCCACCGGCGCGGCGCCCGCCGCCGCGGCCTCTTCACGGGCGCCGCTGAGGACCTGCCCGGTGGTGAGGATCACCCCCGCGCTGGCCGAGCCGTAGTGGTGCAGCGTCCCACGCAGCTCGCTGACGCGCTCGCGGCCGACCTCCCGACCGTCCTGGCGCACCAAGAGGGCGAGGTGTGCCTCCCCCATCGGTCCACGCTGCCTGCCAGCGAAGTGCAGCTCGGCAGGTGGCGCGCCCGGGCGCTTGATGAGCGTCAGCTCCGTGATCCCCAGGCGCTCGAAGAGCAAGGCGAACAGCTCCGTCCCTGCCCGCGGCGTCAGCTCCTGGAGCCGCCGCATGAGCTGTCGTCGCGCCACGTCGCGATAGCGCTCCACGGCGCTCTGCGCCTCTCGCTCGAGCCGAAGCAGCTCCGGGTCCATCGCCCAGTCGGTCGGGGCCGCGCGCCCGCCGCTCAACCGAAACCGTGGGCGCTGTCCGGCCGCGGAGCGTCTGAGGTTGTCCGCTCGAAGGACCGCCTGGACGAGCGCCTGGGCCTGAGAGGGCTCCGCCCCCCACTTGCCCCGCCGCTGGAGCTGCTCCACGAGCCTCCCGATGGGGACCGGCCCCTGCCCCTTGTCGAAGCCGAGCAGCACCTGGTGGAGCTGCTGGGCGAGCTCCACGCCGGTGAGATCGTCCAGCGGGCCGCGGACGTCCATCCGGCCGTCGTCGCGCTCACGGCGCGCCTCACGCTCGCGCCGCGGCTCGTCGCGGCGGGGCTCACGGTCACGCTCACGGTCGCGCTCACGCGGCTCCTCCCGGCGCGGCTCCAGCGCTTCGAGGTCCAGATCGGCCGGGGCGTCACTGACGGTGTAGCCCGGCAGATCATCCCCTCCGCCGGCGTCACGGCCCGCGTCGTCGCCGTTGCGGCGGCGACGGCCACGGCGGCGCCCTCGCTGTCCAGCCTCCTCGCCCGCGGCCCCCTCGGCGGCGGCAGACGCGGCCGGCGCGCCACCGAAGATGGGCTCGTCGTCGTCCTCTTCACTGGCAAAAAACGCGGTAGCCTCGGCGGCTAGCTGCCCGCGGGCTATCTCCTGAGCGTCGGGCTGAGCCGCCCCTTCGTCTCCCCCGGCGCGCGCCAGCGCGGCGGTGGGCGCCTCTGGGCTGACGCTGGGGATGGGGATGTCCGGCTGCTGTGCGATGCGCTCCAGCGCTGGGGTGCGGTCGGCGAGGCCCTGCTCGATGGTCTTGTCGTCCCACTCCCGCAGCGCGAACACCCCGGGCTTGATCCGCACCAAGGGGTTGTCGCGATCATGCTTCTTGACGAGCGCCGCCAAGCGAGCCCCCATGGTCACCTCGGGGCTCTTGCCCACGTGGCTGAGGAGGTTCTTCTCGATGGCGACGTCAGTGATCTCTTTGTAGTGTAGGGGCTTGCCGACGAGGCGCAGCACGAGGGCTGCCGCTTCAGTGAAGGTCATTCCGGTCAATCTCGGGGAAAAAGGAGGGTGTCCCAGGGCTGAGGGCCTGGCTGAAGGCGCCACGCGTCGTCGCGCCCTCCAGAACGCCGCTGGCGTTCGAGCTGCTCCGATACCACGGCCGGTCCATGGGAGAAAGCGTGGGCCTCGCAGGCCAGGGCGCCGAGGAGCTGATAAGGAGGGTGTCGTCGTGTCCACCCCGGCCCAGCGCGTCCCCTTGGCCCCCCGTACGACCCTCGGGGTCGGCGGGAGCGCCGAGTACTTCTTGCAGCTCGGCTCGGTGGACGCGCTCCGTCGCGCCCTCGCCTGGGCCGACGCCCGCCGGCTCCCCGTGCAGCTCCTGGGTGGAGGCAGCAACCTCGTCATCGCGGACGGAGGCGTCCCGGGGCTCGTGCTCTGCTGGGCGCCGACGCCCCCCTCCCTCGTGCCGCGAGGTGAGGAGCTCCTGGTCACGGCCGGGGCGGGCGCCTCTTGGGACGAGCTGGTGCAGGCCACCTGCAGCGCGGGCTATTCGGGGCTGGAGTGCCTCTCGGGCATCCCTGGAACGGTGGGGGCGACCCCGCTCCAGAACGTGGGCGCCTACGGCCAGGAGGTCGCTCAGACGCTCGAGACCGTGCGGGCCTTCGACCGTCAGGCGCACCAGCTCGTCGAGCTGTCGGGCACGGAGTGCGGCTTCGGCTACCGCGACAGTCTCTTCAAGAGCGCTCAGCCCGGACGCTACGTCATCGTGGAGGTGAGCTACCGACTCCAGCGTGAGCCACCCGCGCTGCGCTACGCCGAGCTACGCGCTGCCCTCGAGGCGCGCGGGGGCTCGGCGCCGAGCCCCGCGGAGGTGCGGGAGCTGGTGCTGCAGCTCCGACGCAGCAAGTCCATGGTCTTCGACGCCTCCGACCCGGACAGCAGAAGCTGTGGCTCCTTCTTCACCAACCCCATCGTCAGCGCCTCGACCCACCAGCAGCTCATCGCGGCCTTCCCGGGGCAGCCCGTCCCGGCCTGGCCCACGTCGGACGGGCGCGTCAAGCTCGCCGCGGCTTGGCTCATCGAGCGCGCCGGCTTCGAGCGGGGGCGCCCCGAGGGGCCGGTGGGCCTCTCGCGCCGACACGCGCTCGCCATCGTCGCGCGCGCCGGCGCCTCGGCCGCCGAGGTCGTCCGCTTCGCGCGGACGATCCAGCGGCGCGTGGCCGACCACTCGGACGTCCTGCTCCTGCCCGAGCCGAATTTCTGGGGCTTCGACGGGCTCGAGCACGGCCTGCCCAGCCTCCCGGTGCGCTGAGCCGCGCCCCTCCACGCGGTGCGCTCAGGCTGGCTCAGAACGCGGCGTAGAAGGCGCTGATCGCGGCGTCGAGCTGCGCGACCTCCGTGCCACCCGCTTGCGCGAGATCCGGTCGCCCCCCTCCGCTGCCCCCGACGACGGCCGCCACGGGGCGGATGAGCTCACCGGCCTTGAAGCGCGAGGTCAGGCCCTTGCTCACGGTGAGCACGAGCTGCGCCTTGTCTCCCGTGCGCGCGCCGACGAGCACCACGCTCTCCCCGAGCTGATCGCGCAGCCGCTCGGCCAGCTCGCGCAGCGCGCCGCGGTCTTCGAGCTCTACCTGGACCCCCAGCACCCGGAAGCCCTCGTGCTGCCGCGCCTCGGCCAGCCAGTCCCTCGCCCCACCGCCGGCCGTCATGAGCTTGCGCTGCAGCTCCTCCACCTGGCGCTCGAGCGCTCGCTCGTGCTCCACCAGCTTGCCGATCTTCTCGACCAGGCTGCCGCCGCCGGCCTTCGCCGCGGCGCTGGCGGCGCTCAGCCGCTGCTCGAGCTCTCGCACGTACCCTAGTGAGCTCTCACCCGTGGTCGCCAGGATCCTGCGGACGCCGGCCGCGACCCCTTGCTCGCTCGAGATCTTGAACAGCCCGAGGTCTCCCGTGGCGCGCGCGTGCGTCCCTCCGCACAGCTCCACGGAGTCCGCCATGGAGAGGATCCGCACCTCGCTGCCGTACTTCTCCTCGAAGATCATCATGGCGCCTCGCTGCTCGGCGCGCTTCATGTCGCCCACCTCCGTTTGTACGGGGAGGTTGAGCAAGACCCGCTCGTTGACCAGGTCCTCGAGCCGCGCCAGCTCCTCTGCGCTGAGCGGCTTGCCGTGGGTGAAATCGAAGCGCAGCCGGTCCGGGCCGACCAGCGACCCCTTCTGCTGGGCGTGGGGCCCCAGCACCTTGCGCAGCGCCAAGTGCAGCAGGTGGGTCGCGGAGTGGCTCCGCCGGATGGCGTCCCGGCGAGCTTCGTCCACGCGCAGCGTCACCTCCTCCCCCACGCGGAGCGACCCCGCGCTCAGCGTGCCGTGGTGGCTGATGACGCCGGTCAGCGGGCGCTGCGTGTCGACCACCTCCAGGCTCGCCTCGGCCGTCGTCAGCCGGCCCGTGTCGCCGACTTGCCCGCCGCTCTCGCCATAAAAGGGCGTCTGGTCCGTGATCACCTCGAGCTCATCCCCAGCCACGGCGGCGTCCACGAGCCGCCCCCCGCGGATGAGCGCCACGATCCGGGCGCGATCGTCCACGCGCTCGTACCCCGTGAAGCGCACGCCGCCCTCCGGCGCGCTCGCCAGCGCCTCGCGGTACACGCCCTCGATGGCCTCCGCCTGGCCCTTGAATTCCGAGCGGCGCTTCGCCTCGTCGAGCGCCTGCTCGTACCCTTCGCGGTCGACCTCATAGCCGCGCTCCGCGCAGAGCACCTCCGTGAGATCCAACGGGAAGCCGTAGGTGTCGTAGAGCTTGAACGCGTCGGCGCCGTCGAGGCGCCGGTGCCCCTCGGCGTCGAGCCGCGTGAAGCGCTCCTCCAGCAACCCGAGCCCTCGCTCGATGGTCTGTCGAAACCGCGTCTCCTCTTGCTCACACACGCTCGTGATGAGCTCCTCCCGCGCCCGGAGCTCCGGGTACTGAGCCCCCATCGCCGCGACGACCTGGCGCGCCACCTCGTGCAAGAACGGCCGGGCGATGCCCAGACGGTGCCCATGGCGGATCGCGCGGCGCATCACGCGGCGCAGGACGTAGGCGCGACCCGCGCGATCCGGGAGGATCCCGTCGGCGATCATGAAGGCGGTCGTCCGCGCGTGATCGGCGATGACCCGGAGGCTCACATCGTCCGGTGACATGCTCTCACCGTAGGCCTTGCCCGCGACGCTGGCCGCGTGCTCCACCAGCGAACGCAGGAGATCGGTGTGGTAGTTGCTGGTCACCCCCTGCACCACGCTCGCCAGCCGCTCCAGGCCCGCCCCGGTGTCCACGCAGGGCGCCGGGAGCGGCGTCAGCACCGCCTCACCGCCCTGGACGCTACGGTCGAACTGCATGAAGACCAAGTTCCAGATCTCCATCCAGCCGTGCCCCTCCGCGGTCTGCTCCTGACCGAAGCGTCCGAGCTCCAGCGGTCCGAAGCAGTAGTAGATCTCGCTCGAGGGCCCGCACGGGCCGGTGTCCCCCATTTGCCAGAAGTTGTCCTCCGCCCCCAGGCCGATCACCCGGTCGTCACCGAAGCCGCTGAGCTCCTTCCACAGCGCGCGCGCCTCCTCGTCCGCCGGCACGCCGTCGCCGCCCTTGAAGTAGGTGACGATGAGGCGCTCGCGCTCGAGCCCCAAGGTCTCGACGAGGAACTCCCAGGCGAAGTGGATGGCGTCCCGCTTGAAATAGTCCCCGAAGGAAAAATTGCCGAGCATCTCGAAGAAGGTGTGGTGGCGCGGCGAGGGCCCCACGGCCTCCAGATCGTTGTGCTTGCCGCTGATACGGATGCACTTCTGGCTGGAGCACGCCCGGGAGTAGCTGCGCTGCTCCTTGCCGGTGAAGACGTCCTTGAACTGCACCATCCCGGCGTTGGTGAACATCAAGCTGGGATCGTTGGGGGGCACGACCGGGCCGCTCGGCACGACCGTGTGCCCCTTCCCGTCGAAGTAGTCCAAGAACGCGCGACGAAGCTCCGCAGAGGTCCGAGTCATGGCGGAGCGCGCATAGCACAAGCTCGGCCCGTCCTGGGGCGCGCTTTTTCCGAGCGCGCGCTGCCGCCTCCTCCACCGGCCGGGCCGCCGCTCTGCCAGGCCGGGCGGCGCGGGGTTCAGCGCGTCCCGTGCGCCTCGGCGTAGACGCGCTCGTAGGCCCGAGCGACCACGGGTGCTGCGTAGCGCTCCGTCACCGCGGCCCTCTGCGCGGCGATCACGGCCGCGCGCTCGCTCCCGTGGCCTGCCAGGGCCACGCACGACGCCACCAGCGCCCGCGCGTCCGGCGGCAACCGCACCGCCCCCTGCAGCTCCGCCAGGGGCCCCTGATTCAACGCCACCACCGGGACGCCCAAGGCCATGGCCTCGAGCGCGACGATGGGCAGATCCACCTTCCCGTAGAGGTCGTCCACCGGGAGCAAGACGGCCTCGGCCTGGACGATGAGCTCGAGCACGTTGGACAGCTCCTTCACGACGCGGACGCGCTGACCCGAGAACCGCTGACGCAGCCCCTCCGCGAGCTCGCGCGCGGCGGGCGTCTTCTCGCGGTACGCGAACACCACGTGGGCGCGAGGGAGCTGCGTCAAGAGCGGCGCCACCGCCTCCGCCACGAGCTGGGCGCCGCGCGAGGTCTCCAGATCTCCAGGGTAAACGAAGAGCTGCGCGTCGTCGGGCAGCGCGAGCTCGCGGCGCAGCCGGCGCTGCGGCTCGAGCCCAGGAGGCTGGAGGGCCGCGACGAGGGGCGGGATGACGTGCAGCCGCGGGCGTCGTGCTTCGGGGAGCCCGGCGGCGCCCCACGCCTCGCGGAGCCGCCCCGCCGTCCACTCGCTCTGCGCGACGACGTGCTGCCCGAAGAGCAAGCCTTGGATCCCCTCGAAGCTCCGCGGCTGCGACGCGATGGTCTGGACCACGGGCACGCGTCGCAGGCGCGAGAGCGTACGCCCGACGGCGCTGGTGCGTGCGTTTGGAGCGAACACGAAGTGCCACAGCGTGGCGCGCGCCCTGAGCAGCAGGAAGAGCGCCGCCCGAAGGTTGTCTTGGAGGGCTGGCGAGAAGCCCCCAGCTTGGCCGTAGATGGGCAGCTCCTCCAAGGCCGCGCGCCGTGGGTGGCGCTCCGGCAGGAGCGCGGGCGCCCCCGGCGTGGTCATCACCGTGACCTCGGTCTGCTCGAAGTGCTTCACGAGATCTCGCACCAGGCACTTCGTCCCATCGTGGAACGGCGGGACGACGGGCTTCGAGACGATGAGCACGCGCATGGTGGGCGCAGCCTACCAACAAAGCCAGTGAAGCTGGCGCGCTCGCCCTCAGCGCGCGGCGGCGAGCAGCGCCCGAGGCGCGCGCTTGATGGCGCCCGCGATGGCCGCTGCCAGCACCGTGCGGCGCAATTCCTGGCCCCGCGTGCGATCCCGCAGCTCGCCCTCGGTCACGGTGGTGCTCGCGCTGCCCGAGACGGTGCCGACCAGATCATGCCCCGGCATCCGGTGGACCACCAACTCCACGCTCGCGGAGAGGATGATGCCCTCCGCCGCGCGGGTCTCCTTGATGTCTTTGAGCCTGCCGGTGACCTTCACCAGCGGCACCTGGAGCTGCTCGGCGCGCTGGGCTCCGTCGGCGCCGGGCTCCACGACGCTGACGCCTGGGAGCTCACCGAACCCCGCGCGCGACTCACGCTCCAAGTACGGCTTGAGCGTGGCGACGCGCTTGTCCTTGATGACGATGCTCCCGACCTCGACCACCATTTGAGGCTTGATCTGATTTCTCCGGAGGGCCTCCAGGGTGGCGCGGATCTGCTGGCGGACCGCCTCTTGGGCGTCGTTGGCTTGGCGCTCCAGGGCTGGAATGGACCGCTTGTCTCCGAGCACCCGGAGCGCAGCGGCTGCGGCGGCGCGCACCGCGGGGGAGGGGTCTCGCAGCGCGGCTTCGAGGGGGAGGCGGGCCTCCGTCGCCTTGGTCTTGCCGAGCTGCAGCGCCGCCTGCACGCGCTCCCGAAAATCCTCGCCACGCCGCAAGCGCTCCGTGAGCTCCGCCACAGGGGTGGGCGCCGCCGCGGCCGTGGACACCGCCAGACCGACGACAAGCACTGCCCAGCGTAGCGCCCTCATCACGACCTCTACTTACTGAAGCAGTTTTCCCTGGGCGACAAGCCGTTGCTCGGAGCAGCCCTGGAATAGGTGCCACTCAGGCCCACAGCCGGGCCCGATGTGGGCTCCATCAGCGGGGGAAAACGAGCGCCTTCACTGTAATAATTGGTCGATTTCGGCGCGGAGCCGGGCCTCGTCGCTCGGAACGAAGCCGGAGTGGACCCCCCGCACGATCCCGCTCCCATCCACGAGGTACGCCGTGGGGATCCCCGGTGGTCCGTAGCGCTTGGCCGTCCGGCGCGCCTCGTCCCACGCCACCGCGAAGCCGACGCCCGTCCGCTCACGGAACGCCGCGAGCCCTTGGGGGTCCTCGTCCACGCTGAGCGCCAAGACCTCGAGCCGGTCACCGTAGCGCTCCGCGAGCCGCTCGTAGGCGTAGAACGCCTGCTCGCAGGGGACGCACCAGGTGGCGAAGAAGTCCACCAGGCTCAGCTTCCCCAGCCGCGGCGTGAGCGTGACTCGACCTGCACCGGCCTGCGCTGGGAGGGAGAACGCAGGCGCTGGCTCACCGACGAGCCAGTGCTCGGCAGAGGCCGGCGCCTCGGGCGGGGCCTCTCCACCACACGCCAGGAGCAAGAGGGCACCGGCCGCGGCCGACGCCCTCGCGCGCCACGCGCCCACGCGCCTCATCGCTGGAGGATCTTGAACTCCACGCGACGGTTGGTGGCGCGCCCTTTGTCGGTCTTGTTGTCGGCCACGGGCTGCTCGTCCCCGTAGCCCACTGCCGTCAGGCGCTCCGCCGCGATGCCCTTGCCGACGAGGTACTTCTTGACGGCCTCCGCGCGCTCCTGGCTGAGCTTCTTGTTGTTGGCAGCGACGCCCTTGTTGTCCGTGTGGCCCTGGACCTCCACGAGCTTGATGCCCGGGTTGGACTTGAGCACGGCGACGACGGCGTCCAGCACCGCGAAGCTCTGCTTGCCCTTGATCTTGGACTTGTTGTTCTCGAACTCGACGCGCTGCAGGATCTGGATGCCCTCGGCCGTCACCTCCACCAGCTTCGGCGCTGGCGCGGCGGCCTTCGGCTGGTTGGGCGCCACGTCGGGGCAGCCGTCCTCGTCTTCGAACCCGTTCATGGTCTCGGGCTCGTCGATGCACTCGTCCTTGATGTCCGGGATGCCGTCGCCGTCGTTGTCCGGATCTGGGCAGCCGTCCTCGTCCTGGAAGCCGTCGGTGTCCTCCGGCTCGTCCGGGCACTGGTCGCGCTCGTCCGGGACGCCGTCCTTGTCGCGATCCGCGACGGGCACGACCGCGGGGCTGCCATCCCCGGGCTCCGGGCAGCCGTCCCCGTCCTCGAAGCCGTCGAGGTCCTCCGGATCGCTCGGGCACTTGTCCTTCGAGTCCGGGATGCCATCGCCGTCGCTGTCGAGATCCCCCTCGGGGCAGCCGTCGCTGTCCTCGACGCCGTTCATGTCCTCGGCCACCGTGGGGCACTGGTCTTCGTCGTCCGGGATGCCGTCCCCGTCCTGATCCGGGCGGTCGAACACGAGCCCCACGCCGAGGAAGCCCCGGACCAACGGGACCCCGACCCCCTGCACGACGCCCGTCCCGGCTCCCGCCGTGACGACCAGCGGCGACCCCGAGGGGGTGACCTGGACGGCGCCGTCGATCTCCAGCGCGTTGGTGCCGTTGCGGGATGAGAACTTCGTGCTCCCGAAGCCGTCGGCCACGACCCGCAGCAAGGGGCTGACCTTGTAGCCCGCCGCCACGCCGTACCGCAGCTCTGGGCCGAGCTCCACCGAGCCGGCGCGGCCGGCCTCGCGCCAGAGCCCCCCGAGGTTGAGTCCGACCGAGAAGGGACCGGACATCCCGTCGAAGATGAGCCTCCCGCCGACCCCCGGCGAGGTATCGCCGATGTAAGCGCCCTCCGACACCGCGTGCCCCAGGGGTCCCGTCGCGAACACCGCGACGCCTGCGTTCATCGTGTCCGAGGGCTCCCCGTAGAACCGGAACTTGCCCTCGAGCTCGGCGTCGCCGGGGGCCAGGCCGCTCAGCCCGTCCACTGCCGGGCGCCCTTCGGGCGAGAGCCCCTGCCCCTTCGAGTACGTCACCGGGACGCGCAGGGACACCTGCAGCCGCGGAATGATGACGAGCGCCCCCCAGAGGTCGCCCGTGAACAAGCTCTCCACGACCGGGATGTCTTGCCTCTGTACCGCGTTGGCGTCGTCGCAGTTGGTCTCCGACAGACAGCTCCGCAAGACGAAGGGCTTGTAGGCGTAGCTGGCCATCAGGCCCAAGCTGAGCGACATGTTGCCCTCGTGGCGCACGCCGCGCGTGGTGATGAAGTTCCGACTGCCGGGCGCGGGGTTGAAGCGCTGCACCGAGAATTCCCCGTCCAGAGCCCCGCTGCTCTGAGCCTGGGCGCTGGGGGTCACGCAGAGGCCCGTGAGCCCCGCCGCCGCCGCGAACCCGAGCGACGCACGGCGCCACCGGCGGCCGCCGCCGAAGCACGAAGAGACGAAGCCGGTAAGCCTGGGCAACTGCGCGTTCATTCGCCTGATTTCGCTTTCTTGGTGAACACCCGACGGCCGACGCCGAGCCTTTTTAGGCTCTCATGACTGGGGGCTCGGCTGCAACGCGTTTTGTGGAGATCTCACCGCAAGTTCCCCCCGCCGAGGCCTCGGCCCGCTATATGGTCTTGCCCGTGGAGCTTTGTCCTTCGTGTCAGCGCCCGGTCGCGGAGGCCGGCGCGAGCTTCTGCCCCCACTGCGGGCAGCCTCTGCCAAGCGCCAGCCCCAGCCCCATCGGCCCGGGCACGGAGCTCGATCTCGAGTGGGGGAAGGTCATCCTCGGCGAGCTCATCGGTGAAGGTGGGATGGGCGCGGTCCACCAAGGCTGGCTCTTCTTTGCCCCGGCGTCCCCGGCCCCTGCCGAGGCGCGCCCCCCGACCCCCGTCGCCATCAAGCTGCTCCACCGCTCGCTGCTCCGCAAGGAGCGCGCTCGGACGCTCTTTCTCCGGGAAGCGACGGCCCTCAGCCGCCTGGATCACCCGAACGTGGTGCGCTTTTACGCGCTCGTGCAGCGTGGCGCGCAGCTCGCCATCGTGATGGAGCTCGTGCAGGGGCAGTCCCTGGCTCAGGTCCTGGCGCGCCACGCCAAGGCCGCGAGGCTCGAGCGACGCCCCTGTTTGTCCCTGCCTCGCACCTGGCACTACCTCTCGCAGCTGCTGGGCGCGCTCGGCGCCATCCATCAGCTTGGGATCTTGCACCGCGACATCAAGCCCGGAAACCTGCTCGTCGATCCGGTGGGGGTCTGCAAGCTGACGGATTTTGGCATCGCTCGGCTCCCCCTCGCCGACGCCAAGGCGACGACCGGCCTAGCTCCGGGCACCGGCGCCTACATGTCACCGGAGCAGGTGATGGCGCACCCCCTCGATCAGCGAGCCGACCTCTACGGGGCTGGCGTCGTCCTCTACGAGATGCTGACCGGCGTGACGCCCTTCGACCGACCGGACCGCGCCGAGCTGGCCGTCCGCGCGGCGCAGCTCAATGAAGCGCCGGCGCGACCGAGCACCCTCGTCGATGGCCTCCCGCTTGCGCTCGACGCGGTCGTCGTTCGGGCCCTCGCCAAGGCTCGAGAGCAACGCTTCGCGACCGCGGTGGAGCTCGGCGAGGCGGTGCGCGCGGCCTTGGAGCTCCCAGACTCCGCCGGCTGGGCAGCGCAGCGCTCGCTCGTGCTGCAAGCGCGATCCATCTCACGGCTGGTGCTCCCTGTGGTGAGCGTCGAGGCAGCCTCAGCGACTCCCCTCGCCGAGTCGCGCTCCTTTCCGCCCTCGGTCGCCCCCACGACGGACGGTGCGCCCCCGGCCGAAGAGGCCGCTCCAGCGTCGAAGACGCTGGAGCAGTTCCAAGAGCAGGCGGTCCTGTCGTCCGCCGCGCGGCTCCGCACCGAAATCTTGGACGCCTACCACGACCCGACCTCCCGCGATTGACAGGCGAGCGACCCCCATGCGAAACCCCGAGCGCCGGTTTTTGCTCGGGAAGTAGGCGTCCATGGTCAAGGTCTCTCTCTCATTCGTGCTCGCCGTGAGCCCGCTGCTCGTCACCCTGAGCGCCCGAGCGCAGGCGCCCGCGCCCACGCCGCCTGCGGCCCCCACTCCGCCTGCGGCCGCCGCGCCGCCCGCGGCCGACGCCGAGCCCACCGAGGACGCGGAGCAGCCAGAGACCGAGGGCGCTGCGGCGCCAGCCCCTGCCACCCCTCCCCCCTCGGCGCCGAGGGGGTTCACGCCCCTCCCGCTGGGCCCCAGCGCGGTGCCCAGCAGCAGCGATGCCGGCGCGGCCGAGCAAGCGAAGGCACGCGCACCCCGCGGCGAGGACGAGGTCTACGCCGAGGAGTGGTGGTCACACGCCCGGCCCGCGCTGGAGCTCCACGGCTACCTCCGGGTCCGCTCGGAGTGGATGTACAACTTCTCGCTGGGGCGGGTGGACGCGCGCACCAACGCGCTCTGGCCCATGCCTGCGGACAACCGCTACTCCGCTTATCGGGTCGGGCTGACGGGGCCAGCCCTCTGTACCGCCAGCGAGGCAGGCGTCGGAGACGACGACTCCCCGGAGCGCGCAACGCAGGCCTGCAAGACGAAGAGCCAGGCCGGCGCCAACCTGCGGCTGCGGCTGAACCCCGAGCTGCACATCTCGGACAACCTCCGCGTCCTGACCCAGGTGGATCTCTTGGACAACCTCGTGCTCGGCTCTACGCCGGAGGGCTACGGCGTGGAGCCCCTGGGGACGGGCTACTCCAAGCGTCCGCACGGCGGCTACTACCCCCTCGGCGCCTTCGAGTCCACGCAGGCTCCCCCCAGCGCAGGCATCAACGGGCTCCGTGACAGCGTCCGCGTCAAGCGCGCGTGGGCCGAGTACATGACCCCCGTCGGGCAGCTGCGCTTCGGCAGGATGCCGGGGCACTGGGGGCTCGGCATCTTGGTCAACGCCGGCGACAACTTCGACGACGACTACCAGACGGTGAGCGACCGTCTCATGTTCGTCACGGGGGTGAAGTCTTGGGATCTCTACATCGTGGGCGCCTGGGATTTCCAGAACGAGGGGCTCACGAGCGACTCGCTCTCGCTCCCTGGAGCGCAGCCCTATGATCTCGCCCAGTCGGACGACGTGGACCAGTACGTCGTCGCCGTCATGCGGCGCCAGCCCCCGGAGAAGCAGGCTGCGGCGCTGGCGCGCGGGGAGGTCACGCTCAACGGGGGCGCCTACGTCGTCTATCGGTCCCAGCGGCTGTCGCACGACGGCGGGGGCACGGCAGGGACCTGCGCCGTCGGCGGCGCCAGCATCGGCTGCGGTCCCGCCCCGCTGACGCCCTATCAGTTCGATCGACGCGGCGCCCAGGCGTGGATCCCGGACGCGTGGTTCCAGCTCCGTTACCGGAAATTCCGCTTCGAGCTCGAGGCGGTCAGCGTCCAAGGCACCATCGAGAACACCCTCAACGGGCCCAGCAACTATCTCACCGCGCCCGGCGGTGCCGGCTGGAAGATCGCCCAGTACGGCATCGCCACCGAGCTCGAGCAGAAGCTGGTGGAGGACCGGCTCCGGCTCCAGTTCGGCTTCGGTTACGCCTCGGGAGATCCTGACCTCGACTCCGGAGGGCGCGGCGGCGGCTCCCTCACGCCGAACGGCGATGGGCTCGACCCCCAGCGCGGCGACAACGTCATCTCGACGTTCCGCTTCCACCCCTCCTATCGGGTCGACATGATCTTGCATCGGCAGCTGCTGACGCGCGTGCAGGGCACGTACTATTTCCGCCCCAGCGTGGAGTACGACTTCATGCGCAAGCAGGATGGCCAGCGCTTCGGCGGCAACCTCGCGGGGATCTGGACGCGCGCCAGCCGCTTCATGCAGGCCCCGGGGCACGCGTCGGATCTCGGGCTCGAGCTCAACGCGAGCGTCTACTTCCAGTCGAAGGACGGCGCGCTCAACGACGGCCTCGAGCGCCCCGGTGGCTTCATCGCCGCGCTCCAGTATGGCGTCTTGTTCCCCCTCGCGGGGCTCGGGTACCAGAAGCTCGAGGCGGAGCGCATCGAGCGCGATTTGCCGGGTGGCTCGGAGACCAGCTTGGCGCAGACGGCGCGCCTGCTCCTGGGCGCGCAGTTCTAGCGGACGTCAGCGGTCCGCCCAGCGCACCGTGAACTCACAGCTCGCGCCTCCACGCGCCCGACAGCTCAGCTCCGCGACCTCGATCCGTTGGCGTGGCCCGAGCGCGAGCGACCCCTCCATCCAACCGGCGATGGAGCGGCAGTGCGCCGCGTGCGGCTGCGGGAAGCCCTCGATCCTCACGCTGAGCCCCGTGGCGCCGGTAGCGCGGCTCACGAGCCTGCCGCCGTCGTAGTGGTGGCTCCACACCCCGGACGCCATCCCGAGCAACATGCCGGGGCTGATGCGGCGCAGGAGCAGGCTCTTCCAGACCCCGATCTCGTGATCGGCGGAGAAGCGCCCGATCTCACGAGCCAGCGCCAGATCTCCCTTGCCGAAGAGCCGGTCGACCAGTGTCGTCGCCTCCACGAAGGTGTCGAACTCCACCCACCCCTTCAGCTTCGGTGCCATCAGCACCTCACGGAGCGCGGGGGTGGCCTGCATGACGAGCCGCTGACGCGCCTCGAGGCCGAAGCGCACCTCCGTGAACGTCCCGCGGAGCCGAACGGTGGCAGCCTGGACGCGCGCGCGCGCCGGCGGAGCACCACGGGGAGGGGGGATGGAAGCCACTCGAGCTTGATTGTCCCTGCTCGGCGCGCTCGGCGCAAGCCACCGGCTCGCCGCGCTCCCCTGGTAGGCTCCTCCCCATGCGTTCACGCTTCAGCGCCACCGATCTACGCAGCCTGCGCCACGCGCTGGCCCCTGAGACCCCCAGCACGCTCGTCGAGCGCGTCTACACCTCACGGCTGCTGGGCGCGGAGCCGGCGCTCGTCGTGCACGGGGGCGGCAACACCAGCGCCAAGGGCTGGGCGATCGAGCTGACGGGAGAGCCCGTCGAAGTGCTGTGGGTCAAGGGCAGCGGCTGGGACCTCGAGACCCTCGAGCCCGACGGCTTGCCCGCATGCCGGCTGGAGCCGCTGCGTCGCCTGGCTCGGCTCGAGCGCCTGTCGGACGAGGCGATGGTGCGCGGCCTGCGCGCTCAGCTGCTCGATCCGGGCGCGCCCACGCCCAGCGTGGAGGCGCTGCTCCACGCGCTGCTCCCCGCCAGCGTCGTGGATCACACCCACGCGGACGCGGTGCTCGCGCTGCTCACCCAGCCCGATGGAGCCGAGCGAGCGAGGGATCTCTGGGGGGAGCACGCGCTGGTCATCCCGTACGTGATGCCCGGCTTCGAGCTCGCGCGCGCCGTCGCGACGCGCCTCCCCTTCGCGCCAGAGGTCGACGTGCTCTTGCTCGACAAGCATGGGATCTTTACTTGGGGGCAGAGCGCCGAGCAGAGCTACGAGCAGATGATCCGCTGCGTGACGCAGGCGGAGGAGCTCCTCCAGCGCGCGCGCGCCTTCGTCCCGGCGGCACCCACCAGCTCGGAGCTCGCGCTGGACGCAGCGCCCCTCGACGAGCAGCGCGATCGTCTGAGCGTGCTCGTCCGGGGAGCCCTGCTGCGTCGAGGCCACCCGAGCACGCTCACCTGGCGCACCGAGCCGGTCTGGACGGCGCTGGCGCAGCACCCCCGGGGTCGCGAGCTGAGCCTGCGAGGCCCGGCGACGCCCGACCACGTCCTGCGCGTCAAGCCGTGGCCGCTCTGGCTCCCCGCCGCTGCCACCCAGGCAGAGCTCGACGCGGCCCTCGACGGCTACGCCGCCGACTACGACGCCTTCGTCACGCACGGCGCCGCGCGCCGGCAGCGCGTCGTCCAGCCGCTCGCCGGGATCCCTCGCGTCTTCATCGTCCCAGGGCTGGGCGCGCTGTGCGCCGGTGACGGCCACGCCGGCGCCGCGGTCACGGGCGACGTCGCGCTCCACGACGCGCTCGTCCAGCTCGACGCGGCGGCGCTCGGCGATTACCAGCCCGTCAGCGCCCTCGATCTGTTCGATGTCGAGTACTGGAGCCTCGAGCAGGCCAAGCTCGCGCGCAGCGCGAGACCCCGCGGCGCCCTCGTCGGGAAGGTGGCGCTGGTGACCGGAGCCGCGAGCGGCCTGGGGCTCGCGACGGCTCGCCACTTCCTCGAGCAGGGCGCAGAGGTCATGCTCACGGATCTGAGGGAGGACGCGCTCGAGGCCAGCGCGCAGGCGCTGCGGCGCCGCTTCGGCGAGGCGGTGGCGCATCACGTCGCCGACGTGACGAGCGACGCCGCGGTCGCCACCCTGATGCGCGTGGTGGTGCGCACCTTCGGAGGGCTGGACCTCCTCGTCAGCAACGCCGGTAGCGCGCCGCAGGGCCTGCTCCACGAGCCGGAGGGTGACGCCGCCTTGCGCGACAGCCTCGCGCTCAACCTCCTGGCTCACCAGACGGTGGCGCGCCACGCCGCCGAGGTGCTGCTGCGCCAAGCCGCCGGCGGAGCGCTCCTGTTCAACGCCTCGAAGAGCGCCTTCGACCCCGGGCCGCGCTTCGGGCCCTACGCGGTGCCGAAGGCCGCCGTCATCGCGCTGATGAAGCAGTACGCCGTCGACCTCGGAGAGCATGGGATCCGCACCGGCGCCGTCAACGCCGATCGTATCCGGACAGGGCTCTTCGACGAGGCCACCCTGAGGGCTCGGGCGCTCGCCCGCGGGCTCAGCCCCGAGCAGTATTTCCAGCAAAATTTGCTCCGCCGTGAGACGCGCGCGGAGGACGTCGCCCAGGCCTTCGCCTGGCTGGCGACCGCGCAGGCCACGACCGGGCTGGTCGTGACGGTCGACGGCGGGAACGTGGCCGCCTTTCCCCGCTGAGCGGCCCGGTGGTGCTAAGCTCCGCTGCGTCATGGCTCATCATTGGTCGATCGTCGGCGGAGCGGCGCTGCTCGCGCTCGCCTGCAGTGGTGGAGGTGCAGAGGGGGGCGGCCACGGCGCCACCGCGGGAGCGGGAGGGAGCGGCGCGAGCGCTGGCGCCGCAGGGAGCGGCGGCGAGAGCGGCGAGGGCGGCGCGCCGGCCTGGGCGTGTAAGCCCGGACCGGGCTACACCTCAGCCGCCACGCCCCAACGCGTCAGCTCCGTGACGGCCACCTTGGTCGACCAGGACGGGGTCCCCGTCGGGGGCGAGCTGATGCAAGTGTGCGGCCTGACCGTGTGCCTCGTCGGGACCACCAGCAGCAACGGCGCCATCGAGATCAAGCCCAACGCCGAGATCGATCTCCCCGTGCTCAAGTTTGGCATCGGCTTCGCCACGCCGGAGTTCGGCCTCGTGCTCTCGCAAGAGACGGACGTGTTCGAGCTTGGGCGGCTCTCCACGCTCCGGCTCCCGCCCTTCGAGGCCGGCGCGCCCCTCACGGCGGGCACGTCCCCCAGCTCGGGCGGGGTGACGCTCGAGCTCGGGAGCGCGGCCCAGGTGGACATCGACACCCTCACCTACGACGTGGACCAGCGCGGCTTTCGCGCGGTCATCGCCAAGCCCGGCGCGGCGCTCAGCGGCGTGGATCCGGCGCTCGGCTTCGAGCTGGTCGTGGGCACCGCGCCCGTGCTCACCAAGCTCTGCCCGGCGGCGCGGCTCAGCGTCACCAACCAGCCCGGCTGGGCGCCAGGAGCTGCGGTCGAGGTCTGGCTTCAAGGGGTGGACGTCACCCAAGAGTGGGCTCCCTACGGCGGCTGGCAGCGCGTGAGCACCGCCCGCGTCTCCGACGACGGTCAGACCATCACCACCACGCCGGCCGAGGGCATCCCCATGTTGGGCACCTTCGGGCTCAAGCTGGCCGCGCCATGAGCCGCTGGCCTCTGCTCTGCGTGGCGCTCCTGCTGGGCGCCTGTGGCTCCAACACCCCGGAGATCCCCCCGGAGCTGCTGGGCGGCGGCGCTGGGGACGCCGGCGCCGGCTATCCGCCAGGCCCTTACTCTCAGACGCTCGGGGGCACGGTAGACAACCTCAAGTTTCGTGGCTGGCTGGATCCCAAGGCTGCCGGCTACGCCCCGGACGCCCTCGAAGAGGTCCAGCTCGCGCAGCTCTTCGCGGATCCTGGGGCGCGGCTGCTCGTGCTCAACACCGCCGCGCTGTGGTGTCAAAACTGCAAGATCGAGCACCGTGAGCTGCCCTCGCACCTGAGCGTCTTGAAGCCGCGGGGGCTACGCTGGCTCACCGCCATCGCGGAGGACGCCAGCCGCAGCGCCGCCAAGCCCTCACATCTGGCGGCCTGGGGGACGGAGTTCAAGAGCGACCATCCCCTCGTGCTCGATCCCGAGTACTCGCTCGGGGGCAGCGACCGCGCCGCGCTCGCGCCGCTCAACCTCATCGTGGATCCGAAGACCATGCGCGTCCTGCGCGTCTTCGAGGGCAACCAAGCGAGCGTCATGTGGCCGTACATCGAAGCCGAGCTCGACGCGCGACAGTGAGCTGGCCGGCGCGCTGGGTCGGCCTCGCCACGGCGAGCGCGCTGCTGGGCGGCCCGGCCTCGGCGCTGGCGCTGGAGGCCGGCGCGCTAGGGGATGAGCCCGTCAACGTCGACGTCACGGAGGTGACGAGCCTGTCGTACAACTTCGACAACCGCGACACCCGCCCCAACCGCATCGGGACGATCGCCAACGACGACTGGGGCTTCTGGTACAACCGCCTCAATCTCCAGGCCACGTGGGGCAGCTTCCGGCTCGGGCTGCGGCTCGACAACGCGTGGTTCTTTCGCTCCCCCAACGCGACGCAGCTCGCGCTCGACATGGTGGCCCTGCGCCCCCACCCCCTACCTCCGGGGGCCACGCCCGATCCAGAGTACTTCCGTCGCAAGCTCGACGAGGCCGGCGTCGAGCTCTCGAACCGCTATCAAAACTGGGCCTACCCCGCGAAATGGTACTTCGCGTGGCAGGGGCGAGACCTCGAGGTCGACGTGGGTGATTTCTATGCCCAGTTTGGGCGCGGGCTGGTGCTCAGCGTGCGGAAGCTCGACGAGCTGTCGAGTGACACCACGGTGCGGGGCGTCCGCCTGGGAGCCAAGACCCAGGCTGGTCCGCTGCGCCTCCGGCTCACCGCGCTCGGCGGCTCCATGAACCCGCTGCGCCTCGACGACGCGAGCGGTCGCTGGCTCGGGGTCAGCGACGACGTGCTGCCAAGCTGGGTCCGCCTCACGGAGGCCGGCATGCCCCGCGCGCTCCCCACGGACTTCGTCCAGGACACGGGAGACTGTCAGACCTTCGCCACCTGCACCTACGCGCCAGATCGCCTGGCGGCCGCGCAGGTGGAGCTCGCGTCGCGCTCGGTGAAGCTGGGGACCCAGGGCTCCCTGCTCATCCGCCAGGCTCCCCTGAGCCACGACGCGATCCGCAGCTCGAACACCCTCTTCACGGGCTCACAGTCCGTGGAGCTGCCGCGCCTGGGCGAGGCCGGCTCGCTCTACGCGGAGCTCGCCTTCCAGGACATGCGTCGGGACGGCGAGCACACCCTGGCGCAGGGCGCCGGCACCAGCCTCGGCTACGCGGCCTACCTCAGCGGCTCGCTGGCGCTCGCTCCCGTCACCCTGAGCGCCGAGGCCCGCCACTATCGTCGCTTTTTCCCGCTCTCGGCCAACGTCGCCCTCGGCCGCGCCAGCGAGTTCTCCCTCGTGCAGTACAGCGCCCCCCCCACCACGGAGGCCCTGTGGGTGGACTCCACCTTCAATCACTACAACACCTGCGTCACCGGCGGGCGGCTACGCGCGGACGTGGAGGTGGCAGCCCAGCGGTCCGTCTTCGCTTGGGTGGGGCGGAGCCACACCTGGGCGGAGAGCGTCAGCAACGAGGCCTGCGAGACCACGGCGGCCCAGGAGAACCGGATCTGGGATGTTGCCAGCGGGGTCGAGCTCAGCTCCGAGCGCGGAAGATCGCGCGTCACCGTCACCACCGGCGTGCGCCTGGATGAGACGGCGGAGCTCGAGCTGCGGGTCCCCGGCGGCACCACCCAGACGTACTATCGAGAGACCTATCTCCGCTACGACGCCATCCGCTCACTGGGTGGTCCGTGGTCCCTGCAGCTCCAAGGGTGGCACCGCCGCCGCATGGAGACGGAGCTGACCCACACGCCGTGGGTCGAGGGGCAACACCTGACGGGCTTCGAGTGGGCGCCGCACCTGTCCGCGGCGCTCGGCGTGGAGTACTCCACCGCCCCCGGGGTACCGACGACCTACTTCAACGGTCAGCTCGGGTGGCGCTTCACGAGCGACACTAGCGTGGGGCTGTTCGTCGGCCAGCGTCGGGGCGCGTTGCGCTGCGTGGCCGGCGTCTGCCGGGTCTTCCCGGCCTTCGAGGGCGCGCGGCTCGACGCCACGGTGCGCTTCTGAGCCCGCGCGCGCAGGGCCTACGGCCTACTGCCAGCAGCTGTAACGAGCGCCCCCGACGCTGAGGCTCCCCTCGTAGATGTTCGGTGGGACGCAGCGTTTGTACAGATCGCTCTCCGCCGCGGCGTCGGCGCTCAGGCAGTCCATCTGGAGCCCATCCGGGGACAGCGGGCAGTCCTCCTTCTTCTCGCAGGTGAAGCTCATGTCGATGCACAGGCGCTCCAAGGAACCCAGGATGGCGACGCAGGCCCCCTGGGATCCGCAGTCCTCGTTGGCCGTGCAGGGCTCACAGGCCTTGCCGCTGCCCACGCAGGAGCCAAACGCGTGGCTGCACGTCGGTCCACCCACGGTGGGGTCGGTCTCCGCGCACGTCGACGCCGCGCCCCAGGGGCAGGGCAGCGCCACCTTCGGATCACAGCGCTGGGTGCAGATTTTCTTGCCCCCTGCGTCCTGCGCGCACACCTGGTTCGGCAGCCCACGACAGTCGAGATCCGTCTCGCAGCTCCGGCAGTAGTCCCGCTTCAGGCAAGCCCGGGTCCCCTCTCCATAGGCTCCACAGTAGAGGCCGCTCGGGCACTCCGAGTCCGCCGTGCAGCCCTTCTTCGAGCAGTAGTTGTCCGGATCTTGGATGCCGCGGCCGATGCAGACGAAGCCGCCGCTCGCGTCGCAGTCCGCGGCGCCGTTCGGACAGGTGGTTCCATAGCGCCCCGGAGCGTGGTCCACGGTGTCCGGCTCACACAGCCAACGCCCCTCGGCCTGACCGGTGCAGGAGCCGTTCGGGCAGTCCGAGTGGCTCTTGCAGACGCGCTGGCACGTCGCCGCGACACACGCCCAGCCACGTCGAGTGTCGCACTCCCCGTCCGACGCGCACCCGGTCCCTTGACCCGTCACCTCTCCCTCGAGGTAGGGGAAGCAGTGCGGCGACGGGACCCGCGTGGTGTCCTCGTAGGTGTTGAGGCAGGCCTCGCCCGCGCCGCACTCGAAGTCATGGACGCAGCGCGCGCGGCAGGCGTTCCCGACGCACTCGAAGCCCTCGGTGCACTTGGCAGGGTCGCACTTCTGCTCACACCGACCCCGGATCTGCACTCCGTCGCAGGTGGCCTCGCCGCTGCTGCAGCCCGTGACGGGCAAGGCCGCCCCCCCAAGGGCCACCGCCAAGAGCAAGCCCGAGCGCCCCAGCCACTTCGTCCATCGATTCATCTCTCGGCTTCCTTCTCCCTGGGGCGCTTGACGCTGAACCGCAGACCCCTAAGCTCTAGGCGCCCTGCGAACCAGCGCCGCTTACCACTGCTGGGAGACTGAACCAATGCGAATCCTCTCCACTCTCCTCGGCGCAGCCCTCGCGTTCGGAGCCACGGGGTGCGGGCCCGAGCCCATGGACACCGTCGCCTTCGACGACGGGAGCCAAGCCGTGCCAGGGGGCCGCCGCTCCACCGCTGCGCTCCCCTACCCGGACGCCCCCTACGGCTTCTCCATCGGCTCCACCATCCCGAACCTGGACTTCATGGGCTTCCCGGACGCCGCAGCGGTCGACTACGACCCGAGCAAGCTGTCCCCCATCAGCCTCGCGGACTACTACGATCCCCTCGACGCCCAGGGGAACAACGGCGGCACGCGGGTCCTGCACATCAACGTGACGGCGGGCTGGTGCGGCTACTGCCGTGCGGAGCACACCGGCGGCTCCTTCAACGGCGTGAAGTACGCGCGCCCCATCTCGGAGGAGGCGGACGAGCGCGCGCCCTTCGGCTACCGCTACCTCGAGATTTTTGCTCAAGACTCCCAAGCCAACCCGGCTCAGCTGAAGGACTTGGTCGCCTGGGCGTCCCGCTACGAGCTCTACCACCCCATCGCCATCGACAGCGCGGAGAAGATCAACGCGCTGAGGCGGAGCTTCGGATTTTTCCCCGCCAACATCATCATCGACACGCGCACCATGCGCATCCTGAGCGTCGTGGACGGCGGCTCGCCGGGTGCCATTTGGCGTGCGGTGGACACGGCCCTCGAAGACTGAGGCAGGCCGCCGCGCGTTGCCGCCGCTTCAGCGCGCCAGCGCGGCGTCGAGATCACGCTCGAGCGTGGCGGCGTCGCCCGTGACGTAGCCGTCCTTCTTCTTGATGATCCGCCCGTCTCGACCGATGAGGACGCTGTAGGGGGCGCTCGTGCGCGGGTTGTAGAGCGCCACCACGCGCGACTCCTGGTCCAGCAAGATGGGGAAGCTCAACCCGAGCTTCTGCACCTCTCCACGCACGGCAGCCATGCTCTGCGGACCATCGATGGAGATCCCGAGCACGACCAAGCCCTGAGCCCGGCGGGCCTGGTACACCTGCTCCAGGTGCGGCATGGCGGCGAGGCAGGGGTCGCAGAAGGTCGCCCAGAAGTCCAAGAGGATGACGTCCTTGCCGAGATGATCCGACAGCCGCACGCTCTTGCCGTCGAGCGTGTCGAGCTCGAAATCCGGCGCGAAGGAGCCGCTGGACTCCGGCGCGCCGGGCCCAGCCGACGGGCTGGCGCCACAGCCGACCGCCCCGACCGCGAGCCCCAGCACCACCACGACGCTTCGCCAAGCTACCATGCCGCCGCCCTTAGAACGAAACGCAGCCCTGGGGAAGGGGCGCCGGCGGGACGTCGCGGCGGCCCGTGCTACACTGGGGCCAGCCCCGGTGGGAGCCCACGCGCGGACACCCTCGCCGGCTCTCCCGCAGTTCCTCTTTCTTTTCGCCCCCGGAGTTCCCCATGCGCCTCGCCCCCCGCTCTCGAGCCTTCCGCCTGTTCCCTGCTCGCACGCTGCAAGCCGGCCTCTGTCTGTTGGGGCTCGGGCTGCTCACGCCGGGGTGCGAGTCCTTGGAGCAGGCCACCAGCTGCGAGGCCGGCATCGCGGCCAACGCGGACGCCCTGACCGGCTCGGTGGACGCCCTGGTGGCGGTCTCCGGGCAGATGAAGGCGGATCTCGCCGTGGCCTGCACCGCCCTCACGACGGACCTCGGGGGCACCCCGGCGCCCATCGCCAACCCCGCGGCGCCCACGGACGACGAGGTGACCGCGGCGTGCACGGCCGCCTCCGCCGCCCTGCGCGCGGAGATCAGCGCTGCCGGCGCCATCCAGTTCACGGTGGCGGGCGGCCGGTGCAGCCTGAACGCTCAGGCGCAGTTCTCGTGCGAGAGCAAGTGCGCGGTGAACGGCGCCTGTGACCCCGGCACCGTCGAGGCGCGCTGCACGCCCGGCGAGCTCAGCGTCCAGTGCGACGGCGTGTGCTCGGCGGGCGCGAGCTGCCAGGGCTCGGCGAGCGTGAAGGCCAACTGCCAGGGGACGTGCTCCGCCACCTGCGAGGGCCAGTGCTCGGGCAGCTTCCGTGGGTCTTGCGCGGGCAGCTGCGACGGGCAGTGCGACGGGCAGGCGGTCAGCGGCGCCACCTGCGCCGGGACCTGCGAGGGCACGTGCACCGGCGGCACCGCCACCGGGAGCTGCGCGGGTGAGTGCCAGGGCACCTGCACCGGGGAGTGCCAGCTCGCGGCCAACACGCAGGTGACGTGCGGCGCCGAGGCCACGTGCAAGGGGAGCTGTGAAGGCACCGCCTCCGCGCCGCGCTGCGAGGGCAAGCTCGACCCGCCAAGCTGCGAGCTCGACGCCAACTGCGAAGCGGCGTGCGACGGGCGGGGCAAGTTCGAGGCGGAGTGCTCTCCGCCCACCATCGAGGTCCAAGCGGGCGGCTCGGCGCGGCTCACCAGCACGCTCCAGGCCAACCTCCCCAAGGTGCTGGCGGTGCTGAGCCGCGGGCGCTTGGCGGTCGACGCGGCGACGAGCGTGGCGTCCAGCGCGACGACCGTCGCGGCGGACATCACGGGCTCTGCTGGGTGCCTCGCCCGCTATGGCCTGGATTTCGCGGCGGATCTCAAGGCCGCGGGCGCGGCCTCCGCCAGCGTCAGCGTCAGCGTGCGGGCGAGCGCGGACGTGAGCGCCAGCAGCTCGAGCCAGCCCTGACCCAGTTTGACGCGAAGCGCGCCGGAGCGTAGGGGGCGCTCATCATGTCGGACATCGAGAGTCAGCTCACGGCAGCGCTCTCGGCGGTCTCCGAGCCAGTGGCTGGGCGATCGCTGGGAGAGCTTGGGATGGTCGGCCGCTGTCGCGTCCACGACGGACGCGCCACGGCGGTGCTGCGGCTCCAAAACCCCAACTATCCACAGCGAGACGCGCTCACCGAGGCTGCTACTCGAGCAGCGCTCGGCGTCGAGGGCGTGCATGCCCTGAGCCTCGAGTGGGAGGTGGACGTTCCCAGCCGCAGCATCGACGCAGGCGATCCCGTGCCGCAGGTGAAGAACGTCATCTTGGTGATGAGCGGCAAGGGCGGGGTGGGCAAGAGCACCGTCGCGACCAACGTGGCGCTCGCGCTCGCCCGCATGGGCCTGCGCACCGGGCTGCTGGACGCGGACATCTACGGCCCCAGCATCCCCACCTTGCTCGGCATCACCGGCCAGCCCATGAGCGACGGCAAGCAGATCCAGCCGCTCTCTCGCTTCGGGGTCAAGCTGATGAGCATCGGGTTCATGCTCGAGGACCCCCACACCGCCGTCATCTGGCGCGGCCCCATGCTCCATGGGGCGCTGCTCCAGTTCCTGAAGGACGTCGCGTGGGGGGCGCTCGACTACCTCATCCTGGATTTGCCGCCTGGCACTGGAGACGTCGCGCTCACCCTGGCGCAGAAGGTCAAGTCCACGGGGAGCATCATCGTGACCACGCCCCAGGAGGTCGCTATCCAGGACGTGTACAAGTCCGTGTCCATGGCGCAGAAGGTGGGCCTGGACGTCCTCGGCGTGATCGAGAACGAGAGCTACTTCATCTGTGACGGCTGTGACCGACGCCATGAGCTCTTCGGTGCCGGCGGCGGGCAGAAGGTCGCTGAGATGGCGGGCGCCCCGCTGCTCGGGCAGATCCCGCTGCACCCCGCCGTGCGCGAGTGGGGGGACGCCGGCACCCCGGTCGTGCAAGCGGCGCCGGGCTCTCCCATCGCCAAGGCCTTCGTGGCGGTGGCAGAGGCCTTGGTGGAGCGCGTGGAGGCCCACCACGCCCAGAGCGCAGGCGGGCTCACCATCGACCGCTCGGGGGGCAAGAACCGTCACCTTCCGATGATGCGCTGAAGGGACGGTTGGCAGCCGAGCCTGACCGGCTATATTGCCCCGCCCTCTCCCTAGCCCCTGCCCTTCCCCATGGCCTCCGAACGTCCCCCCCCTCCTCCCCACGTCGACTCAGCTCACGGCACGGACTCTCCTGCAGCGCAGGGGAGCGACGCCCCTCCCCAGGACGCCGCGGTGACTGAGCCGTCATCACCTCCTCCCGCGGCCGCCGTCGAGGTCACCGCCGAACCACGGGAGGCGGGCGAGGCCGAGCACCGCGCGCCCACGGACGCGGCCGACTCGGGCAGCGACGACGGCGACGCGGAGGAGACGACCGAAGCCGACGCCAGCGCCGACGCCCCCAAGAAGAAGAAGCGGCGCCGTAAGAAGAAGAAGCCTACCTCGGGCGCCGAGGGCGCGCCCGAGGGCGCAGGGCCGAGCGCGCCCCCCAGCGCGCGGCGGCATCACCCGCGCCCCGCGATGGAGCGCGCGCCCTTCCACGTCGGGGAGGAGACCTTCGGCAAGGTGACGGCCGTGCTGGACACCGCCATCATGATCGACCTGTCCGGCAAGGCGCTCGCCATCTTCGATCGCCTGGAGATGGAGCCGGATGATCTGGTCCCGAGCGTGGGAGACCGCTTCGTCGCGCGCATTCACAATGACGGGCTGCGGGGCGGCCTCGTGGTGATGACCCGCAAGCCGCTCCGTGAGGAGGAGGCCAAGCCTCGCGTCGAGCAGGCCCACAAAGACGGCGCGCTCATCCAGGGCCTCGTCACGGGCGTCATCAAGGGCGGCGTCGAGGTCGACATCGACGGGCTGAGGGCCTTCGCGCCTGCGTCCGGGATGGACCTCCACCCTGGCAACGCCAACTTCGCTGGGCTCGTCGGGCAGCGGCTGGACTTCAAGGTCGCGGACTACAAGAGCCAGGGACGAGACGTGGTCGTCACGCGGCGCCCCATGCTGGAGCAAGAGGCCAGAGAGCGACGCAAGCACGCGCTCACCCTGCTCAGCGAGGGCCAGGTGCTCGAGGGCGTGGTCCGCACCGTCGTGGAGTGGGGCGCCTTCGTGGCGCTGCCGGCAGCGGAGGGCCTCGAGGGGCTCATCCACGTCTCCGAGGCCAGCCACGATCCCCGAGCCAAGCTCGCTGAGCTGATGAAGCCCGGCGACAGGTTCGACGTCAAGATCACGAAGGTGGACGAGCGCGGGAAGATCTGGCTCTCGCGCAAGGCGCTCGTGGAAGATCCTTGGGCCGCCGCCAAGCTCAAGTTCGCCCCAGGGACGCGTCACGCCGGCAAGGTCACGCGCGTGGAGAAGTACGGCGCCTTCGTGGAGCTCGAGCCCGGCCTCGAGGGGATGGTCCACGTCTCGGATCTGTCCTTCGAGCGGGTAGAGACGGCCGCCAGCTTGGTCAGCGTGGGACAAGACTTCGACGTCGTCGTCGTGGATTTCGACGTCCACGCGCGCCGCATCGGGCTACAGCCTCCACCGCCGCCAGGGCGTGAGAATGAAGAACCCCAGCGCATCGTCAAGTACGGGAGCGTCAAGGCGGAGGTGCTGAAGGCGGACCCCGCGGGCCTCGTCGTCCGTATCTTGGGGGTCATGGGGCGTGCCGCGCGCGGCTTCGTCCCCGCCGGGCAGACCGGGACCCAGCGCGGCACGGATCTGCGCAAGCATTTCAAGCAGGGCGCCATCATCGAGGCCAAGATCATCGACCTGGACCGCAACGAGCCGAAGCTCAGCATCCGCGGGCTGGCGGAGGACGAGGAGAAGCGGGCCACCAAGGAGTACCGCCAGAAGCTCAAGGCAGAGAGCAGCTTCGGGACCCTGGGAGACCTGCTGGCCAAGCGCCTCTCCAAGTGAGGGCGGGGGCTCGGCAGGGCCCCCTGAAAAGGCGAATTGACAAGGGCAAGATAGTTGCCCATAGTGCGCCTCCCTCGCGCCCGCCGGGCGCGGCTCACCGCATGAGATAGTCATGGTTTCCTCCACCCAGCAGACCCAGCGCCGACGCGCCATCAACGCCGCCCGCAACGGTGCGGCCAAGAAGCGCGCACGCGTGCGCGCAGGCACCCCGAAGTTCCCTGTCCACCCCGTGGGCGATGATGTGAAGTCCGCTGACGCAAAGAAGGAGGGCTGATCGATGGCCAACCACCCGTCCGCCGCAAAACGTAACCGTCAACGCATCACGCGCGCCGAGCGCAACCGTGCTGCGCGCAGCGCCATGCGCACCACCGTCAAGCGCGCCCGCGCGGCGCTCGTCGCAGGCACGAAGGGGGAGGCCGCCGGTCCGGTGGCCAGCGCCTCGATCGCCCTGGCCAAGGCCGCGGCGAAGGGGCTCATCCACCCGAAGGCGGCGGCGAGGCTCACGTCACGCATCCAGTCGGCCCTGCACAAGCTCGCCTGACGCCACCCGCGTCACGCCTCGAAGACCGGGGCCCCGGCTGGGGGTTCCGGTCTTCGTCGTGAGGGGTGGTCGAGCCCCGCTCGTCACGCCGAGCCTCCCCGGGGGCAGCGCCTTCTTTCCCCCACCCCGGCGGGCATCGGCGTAGGCTTGGGCGCATGTCGGACTCAGTCGGGATCATCGGGGCCTACAGTAACGAGGCGCGCAGCTTCGAGCCCTCGGCGGCCTTTCGCGCCCAGGCGCGCCTCGGCCGCCTGGAGGACTACCAGCGGCTCTATCGCGAGAGCCTCGACTCCCCGGAGACGTTCTGGGCTCGTGAGACCGCGGAGCTGAGCTTTCGCTCACCTCCGCGGCGCATCGTGTCCGGCGGGTTCGAGGACGCCCGCTGGTTCGAAGGGGCGACCCTCAACGTCACCGAGAGCTGCCTCGATCGCCACCTGACGACCAGCGCCGACAAGGCGGCGCTGATCTGGGAGGGGGAGCCCGGGGAGGTGCGTCGACTCAGCTACGCGGAGCTGCACGCCCAGGTCGTCACGCTGGCCCGCGCGCTGCGCTCCCTGGGGGTCCGCGCCGGGGACCGCGTCGTCATCTACATGGGCATGGTGCCTGAGACGGTGATCGCCATGCTCGCCTGCGCGCGGGTCGGCGCCCCGCACTCGGTCGTGTTCGGGGGCTTCGCGGCGGACGCGCTGCGCGAGCGCATCCGCGACTCTGGCGCGCGCGTGGTGCTCACCCAGGACGGCGCCTGGCGGCGGGGCAAGGTGGTCGAGCTCAAGCGGACCGTGGACGAGGCGCTCAGCACGCTGCCGGAGGTGGAGCACGTCGTCGTCTACGAGCGCCTCGGACCCCGTCATGCCCCCATCCAGCTTCAGCCGGGGCGCGACCTCACCTGGCAGGAGCTCCACGGCGGGGAGGCCAGCGGGGCGCCGGAGATCGTCGGCGCCGATCACCCGCTCTTCGTGCTCTACACCTCGGGCTCCACCGGCAAGCCCAAGGGGGTGGTCCACAGCACCGCCGGCTACCTCGCGGCCGTCCACGTCAGCACGCGCTACGTCTTCGATCTGAAGCCCGAGGACGTCTTCTGGTGCACGGCGGACGTGGGCTGGGTGACCGGCCACAGCTACCTCGTCTACGGCCCCCTCTCGAACGGCGCCACCTGCGTGATGTACGAGGGCGCCCCCAACCAGCCGGACTGGGGGCGCTTCTGGCAGCTCATCGAGCGGCACCGCGTCAGCATCCTCTACACCGCGCCCACCGCCATCCGCGCGTTCATCCGTCAAGGGCCGGAGCACGTGCAGCGCGCCGATCTGAGCTCCCTCCGGCTGCTCGGGAGCGTCGGGGAGCCCATCAACCCGGAGGCGTGGATCTGGTACTACGAGACCGTGGGCCAGTCCCGCTGCCCCATCGTGGACACCTGGTGGCAGACCGAGACGGGCTCCATCTTGCTGACCACGCTGCCGGGGGTGCACGCCGCGCGGCCGGGCTCGGCGGGGCTGCCGTTCTTTGGCGCGGAGCCGGCCATCGTGCGCGTCGACGGCTCGCCCGTCGGCGCGCAGGAGAGCGGCTTGCTCACGATGAAGCGCGCCTGGCCCGGCATGCTCGCCGGCGTCTGGGGTGATCCCGCCCGCTACCACGCGCAGTACTTCGCGCCCATCCCGGGCCACTACTTCAGCGGGGACGGCGCCCACCAGGACGCCGACGGCTACTACCGTGTCGTCGGGCGGATCGACGACGTCCTCAACGTCGCTGGGCACAGGATCGGCACCGCGGAGGTGGAGAGCGCGCTCGTCTCTCACCCCGCCGTCGCCGAGGCCGCCGCGGTGGGGCGCCCAGACGAGCTGAAGGGGCAGGCGCTGGTCGTGTTCGTCTGCCTCAAGCCGAGCCACGCCCCCGGCCCAGCGCTCGCCGCGGAGCTCGGCGAGCACGTCGCCCGAGAGATCGGGCGCTTCGCCAAGCCGGACGACGTCCGCTTCGCGGAGGCGCTCCCGAAGACCCGCAGCGGCAAGATCATGCGCCGCTTCTTGAAAGATCTCGTCGCCGGCCAGGCGCCGCGCGGCGACACCAGCACGCTCGAGGATCTGAACGTGCTCGTCCAGCTTCAACAGGCCGAGGAGTGAGTCGTGCAAGCCATCATCATCGGCGCCGGACGAGGCTCACGCCTCCAGCACCGCACGGACGCGGTCCCCAAGACCCTCGTGGAGGTGCTGGGCAAGCCCATGCTGGAGCACATCCTGCTGGCGCTGGAGCACGGCGGCTTCCGCCGCCAAGACGTCTGGTTCATCGCTGGCTACAAAGCGGAGGTGGTGCGGGAGCGCTACCCGGAGCTCCGTCAGATCCATAACCCTCGGTGGGAGCACAACAACATCCTAGGCTCGCTGCTCTGCGCCCGGGAGCAGCTCCGGGGCGGCTTCGTCGCGACCTACGCGGACATCGTGTACGAGGGCGACGTCGTCCGCCGGCTGCTCGCCAACCCCGCGCCCTTCGTCCTAGGCTGTGACACCGCGTGGCGTCGCCGCTACGTAGACCGCCACCAGCACCCCGAGACCGACGCCGAGAAGCTCCGCGCGGAGGGTGGGCGCGTCGTGGAGCTCTCGCGGCGCCTACCCAGCGACGCTGCCACCGGCGAGTTCATCGGCGTGATGAAGGCCTCCGCCGCGGGTGCGGCCACGCTCATCGACGCCTACGACGCCGCCGCGGCGCAGCACCCCGCAGGCCCCTACCGCGAGGGGCGTAGCTTCGAGCGCGCGTACCTCATCGATCTCCTCGCTGAGCTGCTCGAGCGTGGCGTGGTGATGGAGCACGAAGACACGCACGGGGGCTACATGGAGCTCGACACGCTGGAGGACCTCGCGCACGGCGCGCAGTGGTGGAGCACCCGGCCAGCGCCGTGAGCGTGCAGCGCCTCCTGCAGCAGCTCGAGCGCGAGCTCCACCAGGGCGGCCCGGGCGCCCTCGCCTTCGACGCCGACGGCACGCTGTGGGAGGGCGACGTGTCGGACGACGTGCTGCGCTACGCTTGCCGGGTCGAGTGCCTCCAGCCCGAGGTCGCGCCCGCGGTCGCCGCCTTCGCCGCGCACCATGGGCTGTCGTCCACGGGCAACGTGCACGAGCTCGCGCTCAGGGTGCTCCACGCCTTCGAAGCCGGCGCGGTGCCGCGCCTGCCCACCTTCCAGCTGATGACCTGGATCTACGCGGGGCTCGGCGCCAGTGAGCTCGCTGAGCTCACCGACGCTGCGCTGCGAGGCCCACCCGAGCTCGAGCGCCGTCATCGCCCCGCCCTCCGCCAGGTGCTGCAGTGGGCTCGCCAGCATGAGCTGCGCTGCGTCGTCGTCTCCGCGTCCCCTCAATTCATCGTCGAGCGAGGCGTCCAAGCGCTCGGCTTCGAGCCCCGGGACGTGCACGGCACTCGGCTGCATTTCGAGCGTGGCCTCGCGCAGCAGCGGCTCCCCGGCTTCGTCCCCTTCGGGGAGGACAAGGTGAGGGCCTGCCGGCAGCTCCTCGGCGACGTGCGCCCCCTGGCGGCGTTCGGGGACTCGCTGTTCGATCTCGAGCTGCTGCGCTACGCCCGCCTCGCCGTCGCGGTATACCCCGAGCCCGCCTTGACGCAGCAGCTCCAGGGCTTAGAGGGAGCGTATCGCCTCGGCGCGGAGGCGCCCGCTCCCTGAGCTCCTCCACGCCGAGCTGCCAGCGGCGGTCGTGACGGCCCCGGGGGGCCCCCAGCGGCGGCGCGAGCCGCGGCGCAGAACTTGCTGGCACAGGCGATCATCACGCAGACTTTGCGCGAAGCGCGCGCCGGCGTGGAACGTGACGCAGCGGCACGACAGTTGCTCTGCCGGCGCCGATGAGCCCCGGGCAAGAGACCTTCAGCTACGACGACGCCATCGTCAGAAAATTCGCCTTCGCCACCATCCTGTGGGGCGCCGTCGCCACCATCATCGGGCTGTGGCTCGCCCTGATGCTGGTGATGCCCGCCCTCAGCTTCGGGCTCCCGCCGCTCACCTTCGGGCGGCTCCGCCCCTTGCACACCAACGCCGCCATCTTCGCGTTCGCCGGCAACGCCATCTTCGCGGCCGTGTACTACTCCAGCCAGCGCCTGCTCAAGGCACGGATGTTCAGCGACAAGCTCAGCAACGTCCACTTCTGGGGCTGGCAGGCCATCATCGTCGCCGCGGCCGTCACGCTGCCGCTCGGGATCACGCAGTCCAAGGAGTACGCCGAGCTCGAGTGGCCCGTGGATCTGGCGCTCACGGTCGTGTGGGTCATCTTCGCGATCAACTTCTTCGGGACGCTGGCCCGGCGCCGTGAGCGCCACATCTACGTCGCGCTCTGGTTCTACATCGCCACCATCGTCACGGTGGGGCTGCTGCACATCTTCAACAACCTGGCCTTGCCGGTGAGCCTGGCCAAGAGCTACCCGCTCTACGCCGGCGTCCAGGACGCCTTCATGCAGTGGTGGTACGGGCACAACGCGGTGGCCTTCGTGCTCACCACCCCGTTCTTGGGCCTCATGTACTACTTCGTGCCCAAGGCGGCGGAGCGCCCGGTCTACAGCTACCGCCTCAGCATCCTGCACTTCTGGTCCCTGGTCTTCATCTACATCTGGGCGGGGCCTCATCACCTGCACTACACCGCGCTGCCGGAGTGGGCCTCCACGCTCGGCATGCTGTTCAGCGTCATGCTGTGGATGCCCTCCTGGGGCGGCATGATCAACGGCCTGCTCACCCTGCGCGGCGCCTGGAACAAGGTGGCCGAGGAGCCGGTGCTCAAGTTCTTCGTGGTGGGCATCACCTTCTATGGAATGGCCACCTTCGAGGGGCCGCTGCTCAGCATCAAGAGCGTCAACGCGCTCAGCCACTACACGGACTGGACCATCGCGCACGTGCACGCCGGCGCGCTCGGCTGGAACGGCTTCATGGCCTTCGGCATGCTCTACTGGCTGGCCCCGCGGATCTTCCAGACCCAGCGGCTCTGGTCGAAGGGCCTGGCCACCGCGCACTTCTGGCTCGGGACGCTCGGGATCCTCTTCTACATCGTGGCCATCTACGCCGCCGGCGTCACCCAAGGCTTGATGTGGCGAGCCTTCGACGAGACCGGGCGGCTCACCTACCCGGACTTCGTGGAGACCGTCGTGCGCATCCTCCCCATGTACTGGGTGCGCGTCCTCGGTGGCACGCTGTATGTGCTGGGCATCCTGCTCGGCCTGCTGAACCTGCTCATGACGTGGAGCACCCGACCGAGCCGCTACGAGGAGCCCGTGTACGAGGCTCCAGCGCTCGGCCCGGACGAGGAGGAGCGGCCGCGCCTGCGGCTCCCGGCCACCCGCACGCAGCTCGAGCTCGGCTACAAGGTGCGCTACTTCGTGGAGGCGGCCTGGCACCGCTTCTGGGAGCGCCGGCCCCTGCGCTTCACGCTGATGACCACCCTCGCGGTCAGCGTGGCCTCGCTGTTCGAGATCATCCCCACCTTCCTCATCCGCTCGAACGTCCCCACCATCGCGTCGGTCAAGCCCTACACCCCCTTGGAGCTGGTGGGTCGTGACGTCTACGTCGCGGAGGGCTGCTACAATTGCCACTCGCAGATGATCCGCCCCATCCGCGCGGAGACGGAGCGCTATGGGGAGTACAGCAAGCCGGGAGAGTTCATCTACGACCGGCCCTTCCAGTGGGGCTCGCGGCGGATTGGGCCGGATCTGGCGCGGCTGGGCGGGAAATATCCCGATCTCTGGCACGTGCGGCACATGGCCGCCCCCGCCGAGGTGACGCGCGACTCCATCATGCCGCGTTACTCCTGGATGCTCACCAAGCCCTTGGACTTCAGCGTCGTGCAGCCGCGCGTGGACGCCATGGCGATGCTCGGCGTGCCCTACGGGGACGCCATCCAGCACGGCGAGTCGATGGCACGAGCTCAGGCCAAGCAGATCGCCGCGAACATCGAGGCGCAGGGCGGGCCGGCCGGGCTGGAAGACAAAGAGATCGTGGCGCTCGTGGCCTACCTGCAGCGGCTCGGCAAGGACCTGACCAGCCCCGTGATCATCGACACCGAGCCGGAGGTGGCGAGCCAATGAGCCTCAAGGACGTCATGAGTGGGCTGCAGCTCTCGAGCTGGGCCGAGGCGGCGCTGGTGGTGTTCATCGTCGTCTTCCTGGCGGTGAGCTGGCGCACCTACAGCCGGCGTCACGCCGCTGAGTATGAGCGCGCACGGACGCTCCCCCTGGAGGACGCGGCGCGCGTGACCGGAGAACGACAGACATGAGCGCAGCACCCAGCAACGATGACTCGCATCACGGCGCTCGATTCACGGGCCACGAGTACGACGGGATCCGTGAGTACGACAACCCCATGCCGCGCTGGTGGACGGCGATGTTCTGGGCCTCGTTCTTCTTCTGCCTCGGCTACGCCTTCTGGTACTCCCTCACCGGCAACGGCCTCGGCATGCTGGAGGAGTACGAAGCGGACGTGCAAGAGGCGCGCGCCAAGGCCGCCGGTCTCGCGCTCGCGGAGCCCGTCACGGAAGACAGCCTCGCCAAGCTGGCGCTCGACGCGTCGATGATGGCCGGGGCCGCGCAGGTGTACGCGCAGCGCTGCGCGGCCTGCCACGCCGACCAAGGGCAGGGGCTCATCGGGCCCAACCTCACCGACGCTCACTGGCTCCACGGTGATGGCAGCTTCGCCGCCATCTATGGCGTCGTGAGTGAGGGGGTCCCCGCCAAGGGGATGCCTGCCTGGAACAAGCAGCTGACGCCGGATGAGCTCCGTCAGGTGTCGGCCTTCATCGGCAGCCTGCGGGGGAAGAACCTCCCCGGCAAGGCCGCCGAGGGCGCGCTGATCAGCCCCGGCGCGCCTCCCGCCGCGGCCCCCAGCGCCTCCGCACCGCCCCCTGCGGCCTCGCCCCCTCCCGCCGCCCCCGCCGGGAGCGAAGGGAGCCCCTGAGCCTCCGGCCATGTCCGCCAGAGACGCGACCTCCGCCGCTCCCCGTCGTCGACGGTCACTGCCCGTGGTGGGCGGCAGCGTGGTCGCGCGGCCCATCGTGCCCAGGATCATCGAGGGACGCTGGCTCAGGCGGCGGCGCTGGGTCGCGCTCTCACTGATGCTGCTGTTTGCGGCGCTGCCCTTCGTGACCATCGGGGGGGCTCCCGCCATCCTCCTCGACGTCGCCGCGCGGCGCTTTCACTTCTTCGGCGCCACCTTCCTCCCGACGGACGGGGTGCTGCTCATGTTCCTGCTGCTGACCATCTTCGCTGGCATCTTGCTCGTGACGGCGCTGGTCGGCAGGGCGTGGTGTGGCTGGGCCTGCCCGCAGACGGTCTACATGGACTTCCTGTTTCGCCCCCTCGAGCGCTGGGTGCTCGGGGCCGCCGCGAAGAAGGGTGAGCTCTCCGGGCGCCGCCTGCTGCTGCTCACCCTCTACGCCGCGCTGTCCGTCATGCTGGGGAACCTGTTCCTCTCGTACTTCGTCGGCTACCAGGCGGTGTGGCGCTGGATGCAGGCGTCGCCCACCGAGGCCTGGACGCCCTTCTTGGTGATGGCCGTCACGGCAGGGCTCGTCTTCTTTGATTTCGCCTACTTCCGCGAGCAGACCTGCACGGTGGTGTGCCCCTACGCGCGCCTACAGAGCGTGCTGCTCGATCCCGCGAGCGACATCATCGCCTACGACGTCGGGCGGGGTGAACCGCGCGGCCTCGGCAAGCGGCGCGATGACCTCGGGAGCTGCGTGGACTGTAACGCCTGCGTCACGGCCTGCCCCACCGGCATCGATATCCGCAACGGACTTCAGCTCGAGTGCATCGCCTGCGCTCAGTGCGTGGACGCGTGTGACGCCATCATGGATCGGACCGGCCAAGCCCGAGGGCTCATCCGGTACGCCACGCAGCTCGAGCTCACGGGCGGCCCCACGAAGGCGCGCCGGCTCCGGCCGAGGGTGCTGCTCTACGCGGGGCTGACGCTCGCGCTGCTCGCCACCCTCGTCGTGCTGATCACCGGCCGCGCCCCCGCGGAGGTCACCGTGCTGCGAGGGACGACGATGCCGTGGGTGCTACAGGAGGGGAAGATCCGCAACCAGCTCCGCGTGAAGGTCGCCAATCACAGCCTCGAGCCGGAGCGGTACTCCATCAGCACCTCGGGCTTGGCGGAGGTGGAGCTGATCGCCCCGGAGAACCCGCTGCCCGTCGCCGCAGACGGGCAAGCCACGACCACCATCTTCGTGCTCGCCCCCCCGAGCGCCTTTCGAGCCGGACGCGCCAGCTTGACCCTGCAGGTGACGGGAGCGCGGGGCTTCCAGTCGCAGACCCCCGTCACCCTGCTGGGCCCCATGGAAAGGAGCGCTCCGTGAGCCAGGCTCCGACGCTCGCCCAACGGCTCTACGCGCAGCGCTGGGCGCTCGCGGCGCCGCTCATCCTCGGGCTCATGCTGCTGGGGCTCGGCGCCATGACCCGCCTGGCCATGGACGATCCAGGGTTCGCGCTGGAGAGCCAGTACTACACCAAGGCCCTCCACTGGGATGAGCACCGCGCGGAGCTCACCGAGAGCCGCCGACTCGGCTGGAAGAGCCACCTCGCCTGGAGCGGCGATCACTTCGAGCTGGAGCTGAAGGATCGCGCCGGGGCGCCCATCCGCGACGCCACGCTGACCCTCACGGCCTTCCCCGTCGCGCGCTCCGCGGCACCCGAGCAGCTACGCGCCCAGGCGCTCGGCGACGGCCGGTATCAGGCCACCCCTGCGCGACCGCGCCCAGGGCTCTGGGAGCTGCGGCTCGTGGCAGAGCGTGGCGCGCAGCGCTTCTTGGAGACCCAGAGGCTCCAGCTCCCGCCGGGGGCCTGGCGATGAACAGCGCCCTCGCGCTGTCGGTCCTGGGCGCCAGCCTCGTCGGCAGCCTCCACTGCGCGGCGATGTGCGGTGGCCTCGTGGGGCTGTACTCGGGCCAAGGCGGGCAGCGGCGCTGGCCGCACCTCGCCTACCACGCGGGGCGCCTCGGCGTGTACCTCGCGCTCGGGGCCTTGGCAGGGCTGCTCGGACGCAGCCTGGATCTCGCCGGGGAGGCCGCGGGGCTCGGGCGCCTCGCGGGGCTCGTCGCGGGCTCGCTGCTCGTCGCTTGGGCGCTGGCGCTGCTGCTCCAGGTCGCGGGGCAGCGCTTGCCGCGCTGGCCCGGGCTGTCCCCCCTCAAGCGTCCGCTCGCGGCGCTGATGGCACGCGTCAGCAAGCTGTCCCCCGTCCAGCGGGCGCTCGGCATCGGGCTGCTCACCGGGCTGCTACCCTGCGGCCTGCTCTATTCGGTGCTCCTGGCCTCCGCCAGCACCGGCAGCGTCGCGGGCGGTGCGCTCGTCACGGCCGCCCTGTGGGCCGGCACCTCCCCCATCCTGCTGGCGCTAGGTCTCGGGGCGCAGCGGCTCGGCGCCCAGCTCAGGCAGCGCGCCCCGTTGCTGACGGCGCTCGCGCTGCTCGTCATGGGGCTCAGCTCGGTCCTGCTGCGGGTCCCCTTCACCCCCACGCCGCTCCACGCTGGCGCGCCAGAGAGCTGCCATGCTCACTGAGGCGCTGCCGCTGCCCATCGAGCTCGGCGCGCGCGCGTGCGCTCACTGCGGCACGCGGGTCCCCGAAGGGCGCCTGGAGGGCGCCGTCAGCTTCTGCTGCGATGGCTGTGAGGTCGTGTATGGCGCGCTGCGCGCCGGCGGGCTCGAGGCCTACTACGACATCCGCACCCAGTGCGACGCCCCAGCGCGCCCCATCCCCTCGGTGGAAGATCGCTTCGACGCCTTCGACGATCCGGCCTTCCTCGAGCGACACGCCAGCCTCAGGGGCGATGGCACGCGCAGCGTGCGGCTGATGCTCGACGGGGTCCACTGCGCGGCCTGCCTCTGGCTCGTGGAGCGGGCTCCCCTCATCACCCCAGGGCTGCTGGAGGCTCGGCTCGATCTCCAGCGCGCGACCGCCGAGCTGGTGTGGGAGCCCGAGCGGACGCGGCTGTCCGTCGTCGCCCGCGCGCTCGCCAAGCTCGGCTACGTCCCGCACCCCCTGCAGCACAGCGCGCGCCGCCAGCAGCGCGCCCGCGAGCGGCGCGCGCTGCTCGTCCGCATCGGCGTCGCGGGGGCGATCGCAGGCAACGTCATGCTGCTGTCCTTCGCCCTCTATGGTGGCGCCGGGACCGAGGGCGACCCGGGCTTCGCCACGCTCTTTCGCTGGGCCAGCCTGCTCCTGGCGCTGCCCAGCGTCACCTGGGCCGCCCTGCCGTTTCACCGCGGGGCGCTGGCCTCCGTGCTCACCCGGACGCCGCACCTGGACCTTCCCATCAGCATGGGCGTCATCGCCGGAGGCCTGTGGGGCGCCGTGAGCACGCTCCGAGGGGAGGGCGAGCTCTACTTCGACACCCTGACCACGCTCGTCTTCTTGCTGCTCGTCGGGCGCTGGCTCACCCTCGGGCACCAGCGCTCTGCCGAGGACGCCGCCGACCGCGTCCACGCCTTGGCGCCCAGCACGGCCTGGAGGCGCGAGCCCGACGGGCGCCTCACCAGCGTCCCCACCGCCGCGCTGGTGCTGGGGGATCTGATCGAGGTGCGCGCAGGTGAGCAGATCCCGGTGGACGCGGTGATCGTGGAGGGTGCAAGCCACGTCGACACGGCCTGGCTCACCGGAGAGTCACGACACCAAGCCGTCGGTGAGGGCCAGGCGGTCCACGCGGGCACCTTGAACGTCCGAGCGCCGCTGGTGGCGCGGGTCACCAAGACCGGCGAGGCCACGCGCCTCGGGCAGCTCGTCGTGGCCATGCAGGCGGCGGCGGCCAAGCGCGCCCCCATGGTGCTCATGGCCGATCGCTTGACCGCGCGCTTCGTCGCCGTGGTCCTCGCGGCGGCGGCGCTCACCTTCGCGCTCTGGTGGCCCGCGGGGCCCGACCTCGCCCTGCAGCACGCGGTCGCTCTGCTGGTGGTCACTTGCCCCTGCGCGCTCGGGATGGCGACCCCGCTCGCCGTCACGGCGGCGCTCGGGCAGGCGGCGCGGCGCGGCATCTACATCAAGCACGGCGAGGCGCTGGAGCGCCTGGCGCGCCCGGGGCTCTTCGTCTTCGACAAGACCGGGACGCTCACCCGCGGCGAGCTGCGGCTGCTGCGCTGGCACGGCGCCGCCGAGCTGCGCGGCGCGGTCGGGGCCCTCGAGGGCGCGAGCACTCACGTCATCGCCCGTACCCTGAGCGCCGCCCTCTCCGAGTCCCCCGCCGCGCGCGTCACCGAGGTGCACAGCGTGCCGGGCGCTGGGATCACGGGGGTCGTCGCCGGGCAGCGGCTCGTCGTGGGCTCTCCGCGCTTCGTCCTCGCCCAAGCCGCCGCGGTGAGCGAGGACTGGTCCTGCATGAGCGCGCTCGAGGCGCAGATCACCAGCGTCGCGGAGGCGGGCTCCACCCCCGTGCTGATCGCGGTCGACGGACGGGTCAGCGCGCTCGCGGAGCTGGGAGATCCGCTGCACGAGGACGCGCGGGAGAGCCTGCTCGCGCTGCGCGGGCTCGGCTATCGGCTCGCGGTCCTGTCGGGCGACCATCCCGCGGTCGTCGCTCGTATCGTCGCTGAGCTCGGGTTAGACTTGGAGCTCGCGCGCGGCGATGTCGGCCCAGAAGAGAAGCTGGCCTTCGTGGAGCACGCCACCAAGGCCTCGGAGGTGTTCATGGTAGGTGATGGCGTCAATGACGCGGCAGCGCTGTCTGCGGCGAGCGTCGGCGTCGCCGTCCAAGGAGGCGCCGAGGCCAGCTTGGCCGCCGCCGACGTGTTCCTCGCCCGCCCCGGGCTCGGCCCCATCGTCGAGCTGGTGCGCGGCGCCCGCGCGGCCCACGGCGTCATCCGCCGCGGGCTGGGCTTCTCCTTGCTCTACAACGTGATGGGCGCGGCCTTGGCCATCGCCGGGGTGCTCGGCCCCCTCTTGGCTGCCATCTTGATGCCCATCAGCTCGCTCACCGTCGTCAGCCACGCCTTCCGCTGGCGGGCCTTCCCAGGAGACCCTGCGTGAGCGTCCTCTACGTGCTCATCCCCCTCGCGCTCCTCTTCTCCACGGGGGCCGTGGGCTGGTTCATTTGGAGCGTCCGCCAGGGGCAGCTGGACGAGCTCTCCTCGCCGCCCTGGCGTGCGCTGCACGACGCGCCGCTCGCCCCCTCACTCGGGGGGTCTGACGTCGCAGGGGCGCCCGCCGCAGCAGCCACGGCGACGCCCCCTCCCGCCACCGCAGCGCCGAGGAGGCCGCCGTGCAGCTGAGAGAGTACTTGGCGCTGCGGCGCTACGTGGAGTTCACCGCGGAGGACGAGGCCCGCATCCACGCGGCACTCCCGCTGCTCATCCCGTGCTTCCCGACGATCATCGACGACTTCTTCCTCGCCATCGGCCAGCACCCAGAGGCCAGTCAAGTGCTGTCGGGCGGCGCCGAGCAGATCGAGCGCCTCAAGAAGACGCTCGGCAACTGGCTGCTCCAGGTCTTGAGCGGCCCCTACGACGAGCGCTACCTCGAGGCGCACGCGCGGATCGGGCGACGTCACGTGGAGATCGCCCTCCCGCAAAGCTTCATGGTCACCGCGATGAACCGGATCCGCGCTCGGCTCGTCGAGGTCCTGGAGCTGACGATGAGCCCGGCGCTCTCGAACGCCACTCGCCTCTCGATGCACCGTGTCCTCGATCTGGAGCTCACGCTGATGCTCGACACCTACCGCCAGGATCTCCTCACCAAGGCGCGGGACGCCGAGCGGCGCGCCCTGACCGAGGCCGTGCCCGCCTACGTGATCGCGGTCAACGCCGAGGACGAGATCGTGCTCTGGAACGACCGGCTCGCTCACATCACCGGCTTCAGCGCCGACGAGATGCGAGGCAGCTCGGGGAGCGAGCTGCTCGGTGACGGCGACGACCGTCGGCTCGCGCAGCGTGACGGCGGGCACCGCCTCGTGCGCTGGCAGCGGTCGGAGGGGACCCAGAGCAGCCTCATCTACGCGGTGGGGGTCGACGTCACCGAAGAGCGGGAGCTCGAGCGTCGCACCCGGCGCGCCGAGCGCCTCAGCGCCGCTGGCACGCTTGCTGCAGGGCTGGCCCATGAAGTGCGCAACCCTCTGAACGCCGCCCTCCTCCAGGTCCAGGTGCTCCAGCGCCGCATCGAGCGCGGGACCACGGAGGCCGAGGAGCTTCTGCCCGTCCTCGACGTCGTCAAGAGCGAGATTTCGCGGCTGGAGCACCTCGTCCAGGACTTCTTGGCCTTCGCCCGGCCACGTCCGCTCACGCTGCACGCTCAGCCGATCGACGCGGAGCTCACCAAGGTGGCGGAGCTGCTGGGCCCGGAGGCGCGCGAGCGGGGCGTGGAGCTCGAGCTGAGGCTCGAGGCTCGCACCACTCAGGTAGAGATCGAGGTAGAGCGCTTTCGTCAGGTCCTGCTCAACCTGGCGCGCAACGCCATCGAGGCCATGGACGGCGGCGGACATCTCCAGCTCATCAGCCGCGCCCCCGACGAGCAAGGTTACGTTACGATGGAGATCCAAGACGATGGGCCGGGCTTCCCCGATGACGCCCCTATCTTCGATGCCTTCTTCACGACCAAGCCCAGCGGTACGGGGCTAGGGCTCTCCATCGCCCACTCCATCATCCAGGAGCACGGCGGACAGCTCAGCGCCAGCTCTCGCCCGGGGCGCACCGTGTTCACCATCCGGCTCCCGGAGGCGATGGGCTCGGCGCCCAGCGCCTCTCTGCGCCGGCTGACGCCCACCCACACCAAGCTTGGTGGGTCCGCATGACGGACGTCAAGCAGAGCCTGCGCTCCCGCCGCGGCCGCGTGCTCGTGGTCGATGACGAGCCCAACGCCCGCAGCGCGCTCGCCGAGCTGCTCCGCGGCGAGGGCTACACGGTGGAGACTGCCGCTGACGGGTTCAAGGCGCTGGCCAAGACGGCGGAGCTCGATCCCGACGTGGTGCTCACGGATCTGAAGATGCCCGGCATGGACGGGATCGAGCTCATGCAGAAGCTCCGGAGCCAGGATCCTGACGTGAGCGTGCTGGTCATGACGGCCTTCGGCGCCGTGGAGACCGCGGTGCGCGCCATGCAACAGGGCGCCACCAGCTACCTCACCAAGCCCATCAACCTGGACGAATTGCTGCTCGTCCTCGACCGTGCGCTGGAGCACCGCGCGCTGCGCGTGGAGTCTCAGGAGCTCAAGCGAGAGCTGCAAGACCACCGAGGCAGCCACAAGATCATCGGCAGCTCACCGGGCATGCAAGAGGTGTTGGCTCAGGTGGCGCTGGTGGCGCCCAGCCGTGCCACCGTGCTGCTCACGGGGGAGTCCGGCACGGGCAAGGAGCTCATCGCTGCGGCCCTCCACGAGGCCTCGCCGCGCGCACGCGGCCCCTTCATCAAGCTCCACTGCGCCGCGCTGGCAGAGAGCCTGCTGGAGAGTGAGCTGTTTGGCCATGAGCGCGGCGCCTTCACCGGCGCGGAGCGGCGGCGAGAGGGGCGCTTCGAGCGCGCGAACGGCGGCACGCTCTTCCTCGACGAGGTGGGCGAGATCCCCCTCAACATGCAGGTGAAGCTCCTGCGGGTGCTCCAAGAGCGCGAGTTCGAGCGGGTCGGCGGGACGCACCCGGTGCAGACCGACGTGAGGCTCGTCGCGGCGACCCACCGTGACCTCAAGCAGCTCGTCGCCGAAGGGCGCTTTCGCGAGGATCTCTACTATCGGCTCCGCGTCATCGAGATCCACCTGCCCCCCCTCCGGAGCCGCAGCGGAGATCTCTCCGCGCTCGCCATGTACTTCCTCGAGCGCCACGCGCGCGACAACGGGCGCACCGTCACCGGGTTCAGCGCGGAGGCGATGGCCGCGCTGCACCGCTACGGCTGGCCGGGGAACGTCCGAGAGCTGGAGAACGTCATCGAGCGTGCGGTGGTGCTCGCGCAGAGCCCCCTCATCGAGCTACGGCAGCTCCCAGCGGAGCTGGTCGCGGACGGCTCCGCGGAGCGCTCCGGGCCCAGCGCCCCACACGCGACGCTCGAGGAGCTCGAGCGTCACGCCATCTTGACGACCCTGGAGGCGGTCGGGGGGAGCACCTCGCGCGCGGCCGAGGTGCTCGGGATCAGCGTGCGCAAGGTGCAGTACAAGCTCCAGCAGTACGGCGCCGCGCCCAAGAGCGCGGTCCCCGCGGTCACACCGCGGGAGCGGCGCCCCTCCAGACCTGGCTCGTCCTCCTAGCCAGGCTATCCGGAGCGCCTGACGGCCACCGCGGGCACGACGACCGGGCTGGGCGGCGGCGCCCCGTCCCCCGCCCGTGGCTCCACCTCGCGCTCACCGTCCCACGCCGCCCGGAGACTTGTCACGCTGACCGCAATCTTCCGTCGTCTCCACACGGCCTTCGAGCTGAATTGGCGCCCCGCACCAACTGCACCTTGAGCGCCGTGGCCCCCGCCGCTACCTCTCATGAGATGCCTCGCTGGACCGCGCTGCTCACGCTGCTCTCTCTCTCTGCCTGCGGCTCGCCGCCCCCCCCTGAGCCACCGCACCAGGAGGAGGCCCCCGCGCACGCCCGGCGCTCCGGGCCTGTCCCGGACGTCAGCGCGGAGATCGGCGCGCTCGACGAAGCGGCCGTCACCCGCGCGTTCAACGCCAGCCTCGATGGCCTCTCCACCTGCCTCGCCGAGGGCGCGCGCCGAGTCGAGCCCTTGGGCGGCAACGTGGCCTTCTTCGTCCGCGTGGACGCCACCGGCGCCGTGGCGCACGCGCACCTCGAGAGCTCCACCTTGGGCGACCGCGCGACCGAGCAGTGCATGCTGCGCGCCATCGCCGCGCAGCGCTGGCCCAAGCCCCAGGGAGGACAGGCTGGGCTCGCCCGGAAATCCTTCGAATTCGATCCCGTCAACGACGGACGGCCCCCCACCACCTGGAGCCCGGATCGGGTCGCGCAGACCTTGGCCCAGGCCGCGGACACGATCGCGCAGTGCAAGCAGGCGGTGAGCGGGAGCTTCGAGGCCACCGTCTACGTCGACACGGACGGCAAGCCGCTCGGGGTCGGGGTCACGCCCCCCGACGAGGCCGGTGACGCAGCGACCGACTGCCTGGTGGAGGCGCTGCGGGCGCTCAGCTACCCGAGCCCCGGGAGCTGGCCCGCGAAGGTGACCTTCCCGCTGTGACCCCTCCTCCGCGCCGAGCCCTCGTCACTGGCGCCGGGGTGCGCGTGGGCCGCGCCATCGCCCTCGAGCTGGGCGCGGCGGGGATGAACGTCGCGCTGCACTACCATGGCAGCCACGAGGCCGCGGAGGCCACGCGCCGCGAGCTCCTCGCGCGCGGCGGCGCCGCGTCGCTCCACCAGGCGGACCTCAGGGAGCCCCACGCCGCGCGCGAGCTGATGGAGCGCGTGGTGTCGCAGCTCGGCGGGCTCGACGTGTTGGTCCTCAGCGCCGCGAGCTTCGAGCGCATCGCCTATGAGGAGCTGGACGACGACGCCTTCGCGCGCTCGCTCCAGCTCAACCTGGCGGCGCCCTTCGCGCTGGCGCACGCCGCCACCCCGGCGCTCCGCGCTTCCAAGGGCAACATCGTGATGATCACCTGCTCCAGCGCCAGCGTGCCCTTCAAGAACCACCTGCCCTACGTCGTGAGCAAGGGCGCCCTGGCTCACCTCATGCGCACGCTCGCGCTCGAGCTGGCGCCCCTCGTCCGGGTCAACGCCGTGGCTCCGGGCACGGTCCTGCCGCCGGAGGGCTACCCCGAGGGCGCCGCGGAGCGGCTCCGCGCCAGCATCCCGCTCGGCCGCTTCGGGAGCGCGGAGGACGTCGCGCGCGCGGTGCGCTTCTTGGCGGACTCTCCCTTCGTCACCGGGCAGGAGCTCGTGATCGACGGCGGCCGGAGCGTCATCAAGAGTGAGCGCTTCTGAGCCGCCACGTGGGCTCTAGCTCCCTGGCGCGCGGGTCGGGTCCGTCACGCCGCGGAAGCCTCGGCGCGCGAAGTAGAGCCGTAGCACGTCCCTCGCCACCTCGTTGGCCTTCTCACGCCAGACGCCGCCGTTCTCCAGCAGCACGCTGACCGCGATCCGCGGGCGCCGGCTCGGGGCAAAGCCGACGAACCAGCTCGTGGTGGTGTCGGCCTCGGAGCTCCCCAGCGTCCCAGTCTTGCCCGCGACGTGGAGCCTCCCGAGGTAGCGACGCCCCGTGGCGCGCTCGGTGAAGACCTGCGCGGAGGTGCCGCTCACGGTCGTCACCTCCATCATCCTGGCGAGCTCGCGCGCCGTCTCGGCCCGCACGGCTGGCTTGCCGAGCTCCGCGCGCGGTACCGGCGCGCCGCTCACCTCTGGCTCCACCAGGATCATCTTCGGAGCCCGTCCCCCGCGCGCGATGAGCGCCGCGAGCTGCAGGGCACCGAGGGGGGTCAAGCGGCTCCCCTCGAAGCCGGTCGCGGCCCGCGCGAAATCGAGGTCATTGTAGGGCGCGGTGAAGCTCCCGAAGGGCGCGAGGAAGTCCGCTTGGACCGAGGCGCCGAAGCCCATGGCGAGCGCTACTTGGAGGAGATCCTCGCGCGTCAGGTGCTCCGTCACGAGCTGCGCGTACACGGCGTTGCGGCTGTGACCGAGCGCGCCAGCGAAGGTCGTACACACGGCGCTCCCTCGGGGAGGCGAGAGGTGCGCTCGAGCGATCCCGTGCTGTCCCCCCTGAGTGCAGACCCTGTAGGAGGGAGAGAGCCTCGCGCGCTCTAGCAGCGCCGCCGTCGTCACCAGCTTGAAGAGGCTCGCGGCCGGCACGGCGCGCCCCTCGAGCAGCGAGGCGCGCCCGCCACGACGCTCCGCCAAGGCCAGCACCCGCCCGGTCACGACGTCGAGGACCGCCACCGCGCCGGCGGCGGGGCGCGCGCGGCCGAGCAGGCGCTCGACACCCACCTGGAGCTCGCGGTCCAGGGTCAGGGCGACCGCTCGTCCGGAGGGATCGGGCGCGACGTAGCGGCCGCGCTCCCAGCGGAGCTGCGCCAGCCCGAGCGCTGGCTCTGCCTCCTGCCCGGCGCCGCTGCTCCGCGCCGCCGCGGGCTGCACGACGCCGAGGGCCAGCGCGTAGCCCAGCGCGAAAAACCGGCCAATGCTGCGGCGTGAGGCCACGGAGCGATCGTACCGGGGCGGCGCTGGCCCCGGCCAACTTCAGCGGTACCCAGGAAGCACTTAGCGAAGCCTTGGGCTCCCCCGCTGACCGGAGCGTGGTAGCTTCACCGCCCCATGACCCCGCGTCGCTCTTGCACGTCATGGCTCGCCGCGCTGGCGCTCGCTGCGAGCCTCGCCTCCCCTGCCTCGGCCTTCCCCGGCGCCTTCGTCGGGAAGAGTGAGACACCGAACGCCACCTCGACGCACGTCGTCCTGATGCGCAAGGGTGACACGAGCGTCGTCACCGTGATGCCCGACTACCAGGGCGCCATCGAGCCCTTCGTGCTCGTGATGCCCGTCCCGGGGGACGTCACCCTCGACCGGGTCCGCACGCTCAAGCGTGAGGTGGTCGATCGGCTCGATCGCTTGACCGCGCCCAAATTCCACGAGTTCTGGGAGATGGACGCGTGCGAAGCGGGCAAGCCCGAGCAAGAGTGGCAGCGTGATCTCACCGTCACCAGCAGCACCCCCTCCATGCTGGGGACCGCCGAGCAGCCCGGGGCGACGCGCAAGGTCGCGCGTGAAATGCTCATGAAGTTCGAGCCTGAGTACAAGGACGGGGAGTACACCTTCTCACTCCTCTCCGGAGCCGAGGCCGAGGGGCTCGGCGCGGTCTTGGAGAAGCACGGCGTCAAGCCCAGCACCGAGCTGCTCGCGGCGGCGTCCGCCTACGTCAAGGCGGGGATGCGGCTGCTCATCGCCAAGGTGGACCCCAACCGCATCGAGCTCGTTGGCGGGGACCGCGCCCAGCTCTCGCCCATCCGGTACTACACCGAGCAGCCCCTCAGCACTTTACCCGTCACGTTTGGCCTGAACAGCTTCGGCAAGGCGCAAGAGCTCTTCATCTACGTGCTGGATCCCTCGAGCCGCTGGGAGGCCAAGAACTACCCCACGGCCTTCGCCCCCACCAACGTGGAGGTGGACTTCAAGGTCAAGGAGCGCATGGGGGAGTTCTTCGCGGCGCTCCACGACATCTTCTTGAAGAAGCACCCTGGCACCTTCTTGACCGAATACGCCTGGCCCACGGAGGGCTGCGGGGAGCCGTGCCAAGACGAGCGCCTGCTCCCGAGCGAGCTGCTCAGCCTCGGCGTGGACGTCTTCGAAGCCAAGGTGCCAGAAGCAGAGCGCACCCCGGCCGTGCCGGAGATGACCGCGGAGGAGAAGAAGGCCTTCGACGCCTCGCTCACCGAGCTCAAGCCGGCCGAGCGAGAGAAGGCGCGCAAGGCGGAGAAGCTGGACCGGATCGAGACCGCGCGACGCCGCGCCCTGCTCGAGCGCAACCGCTTCATCCTCACCCGGCTGCACTACCGGTACGACGACAAGGCGCAGCTCGCGACGGACGTCACGCTCGGCCCGGCGGAGGGGGTCTTCGAGGGCGGGGTCAGCCTCCCCACGGGCGTGAAGAAGGAGCTGAGCACGGGCGCTCAGCCGGCCTCGCAGCCGCGCTTCCAGACGCGCTTCAATAATTTCCATGAGTCCAAGGTGGTCCCCCACTGTGACAACCCGGAGCGCGGGCGCTGGGGCAAGGCGCCACGGGACTACCGCGGGCTGCGGAAGATCTGGGTCGCCGACGACATCGCCCGAAAGAGCCGCACGCAGATCGTCCCCGCGGAGGTGCTCTACACGGCGATCCCTGATTTGGATCTCGCGGCGGTCACGCCCGGCGCGGACGCGGGGAGCAGCGGCGCAGCAGCCCCCTCCGCCAGCGCCTCCGCTGCCCCCGTGGACGGCGCCGCGCCGGGAGCGGCCGGGGCGAAGTCCGGCTGCGACGGCTGCAGCCTCGCCACCGCGCCGGACGCCCGCGGTGGTCTCCTGGCCACCGCCCTCGGGCTCGCTCTGGCGATGCTGCGCCGGCGACGCCCCTGAGCCCTCCTCGTCCCCCAGAGAGCCCCCCCTCGAAGAGCCCCCCTATGACTCTGGAACTCACCGAAGCGCAGACCCTCACTCAGCGCACGGCGCGAGACTACGTCGCGCGCGTGATCGCGCCGCGCGCCGCGGAGCTCGACCGGAGCGGCGGCTTCCCCATCGAGTCGCTGAAGGGCCTCGCGGAGCTCGGTCTGCTCGGGGTCAACGTCCGCGCGGAGTACGGTGGCGCCGAGGCGGGCGCCGTCGCCTACGCGCTCGCCATGATGGAAGTGGCGGGGGGCTGCGCCAGCACCGCAGTGGCCATGGCGGTCACCAACATGGTCGCGGAGGTGATCCAGGCCTTCGGCAATGAGGAGCAGCGACAGCGCCACCTCCCAAAGCTCACGAGCGGGGAGTATGTGACGGGCGCCTTCGCGTTGAGCGAGCCCGCCGTAGGCAGCGATCCCGGCGCGCTGACCACCACCGCCCGCCGTCAGGGGGCTGGCTGGGTGCTCGACGGCCAGAAGCAGTGGATCACTAACGGCGCTCACGCTGGCGTGACCGTCGTCTGGGCGCGCACAGGGGGCCCCGGCGCCAAGGGCATCAGCTGCTTCCTCGTGGAGGCCGGTACGCCCGGGTTCAGCGCGGGGCGCGCCGAGGACAAGATGGGGCTCCGCGGCTCCAACACCGTCCCGCTGCTCCTGGAGGGCTGCACCGTCCCGGACGGCGCGCGCTTGGGTGAGGAGGGCGAGGGCTTCAAGATCGCCATGATGGCCCTGGATGGAGGGCGCATCGGGATCGGCTCTCAGGCGACCGGGATCGGGCTGGCCGCACAGCACGCCGCGGTCGGCTACGCGAAGGAGCGCCATGCCTTCGGCCAGCCCATCGCGGCGCACCAGGCCGTGCAATTCATGCTGGCCAACAACGCTGCCGAGCTGGAGGCCGCGCGGCTGATGTGCCTGCGCGCCGCCGCGAAGAAGCAAGCCGGGGAGCGCTTCGGCGTGGAGGCTGCGCAGGCCAAGCTGCTCGCGTCAGAGACGGCCGTGCGCGTCTGCAACCGCGCGATGCAGGTCTTGGGAGGCTACGGGTACATCCGTGATTTCCCCGTCGAGCGCTACCTCCGCGACGTGCGGGTCACCACCATCTATGAAGGCACCAGTGAGATCCAGCGCCTCGTCATCGCTCGTGAGCAGCTACGGTGAGCCACCTGGAGCTGGATCTCCCGACCCTACGCTCCGCGCTCTACACCCCTGAGCCGGATCTCACGCTCACTCGCGATCAGAAGAACGCCGCGGTCGCCGCCATCGTCCGGGACCTCGGGCCGGGCCCCGAGCTGCTCTTCATCCGCCGCTCGGTGCGTGAAGGCGACCCCTGGTCGGGGCAGATGGCCTTCCCTGGGGGCCACTACGAGCCCCAGGACAGCAACCTCCGAGAGACGGCGCTGCGCGAGACCAGCGAGGAAATTGGCCTGGATCTTCGCCGCTCCGCCGAGCTGCTCGGCCCCCTCCCCAGGGTGCCTGCGGTGGCGCGGGGGCGCCAGGTCGGGCTCACCATCTTACCGCTCGTCTTCGAGCTCAAGCGCTCCGCGCCGCTGCACCTGAGCGGCGAGGTGGACGAGGCGCTCTGGGCCCCGCTCCGCCCGCTGCTACGCGGGGAGCGAGCGACGACGCACCCCTTCGAATTCGCCGGGACTCACTACTCCATGCCGGCGCACGACATCGACGGCCGCATCGTCTGGGGCCTGACCTACCGCATGCTGGAGACGCTCCAAGAGCAGCTCGCGAGCCGTTGGCGGTGAGCGCTCCGCGAGGCGCTGGGAGCTAGTTGGGGTGCACGTCGCACTGACCGGTGGCGCTGGAGAAATCACAGTCTGCCGCGCCGCTGGGCTTGTGGGCGTAGGCCTCGAGCATGTAGCGCGCGCAGCTCCCGGCAACGCCCGGCTTGCGCTTGACCCTCACGAGGTACGTGGAGCTCTGCGACTGGCAGCCGGGCGTCCCGGTGGCGCTGCAAGCACCCTGCCCACGCGTGGGCGACCCGGTGCCGTCCACACACCAGGTGTACTCGACGAGGGAGGAGTGCGCGGCGTCGGGATCGGCGCAGGTCCCGCCGCGAATGACGTCGAAGATGAACTCGTCATTCGGGTTGGTGACGAAGCGGATCTTCACGTGGTAGCCGTTGCCCCCCGTGGTGGGACCATCGTCGACCGTGTCGAAGCGGTACCAGTCCACGTCCGTGTCCCCTGAGAGGCGCCCCGTCAGCGTGAGCGGCTGAGCGGCGCTCTCCGCGACGGAGCCGGCGCTCGTGGCCGAGGCGCAGGTGTCGTTCGAGGTGGGCTCCCCCACCTCGCAGGGGCACCCTGCCTCCGGGGGCAGCGCGGCCGGGTAGCGGACGAAGCCCGCGCTGCACTCGGGCAAGCAGGTGCCGCTGGTGCACGCCCAGCTCGCGTTCGACGGGTTCCCGAGCTCGCCGCACAGGGTCGCAGGATCGCCGTTGTCGACGACGCCATCACAGTCGTTGTCCGCGCCGTCACACTGCTCCGCCTGCGGCGTGCTGGCCGTACAGCCCTCCCAGGTCCCGGAGGTGCCGTTGCAGGTCTCCGTCCCTCCGCAGGTGATGCCGCCGGACGTCTGACTGCAGACGCGCGTGGCGCCGTTGCGCGCCTCCGTGCAGGCGCAGGACTCCCCGCCGTCTGGGACGCACAGCTTGCGTTCCCGAGTGGCGCCTGGATCCGTCCCCGTAGGTGGCGTGGCGCCGTAGGCCTCGGGCGTGACGCAGCTGAAGCCGCTCGGGCAGTCCTCGGCGAACGAGCAATCGCGGGCGCAGAAGCGGTCGCCCTTGGGACTGACGACGCACAGATCTCCCACGGCGCCGCAACTCGCGTCGTCCGTGCACACGCCGCACTGCGTGTTCTGATCCGGGACGCAGCTATACCCAGCCCCGGGGAGGAACGCACAGTACGAACCCGTAGGACAAGCAGCTCCATCCGTACAAGGCTGAGTGCACACGAGGTGCAGCGTGCCCTGGCTGATGTTGCTGCACTGTTGCGACTTGCAGTCGCTGTTGTCCGAGCATGGCTCGCCGTAGTCCGCGCCGGGCCACCCGCCGTCGTCACCCG
>CAUJEM010000008.1 GCA_963169915.1 Myxococcota bacterium | reverse complement strand
CTGCGCGGGCGGCACGCGGGACTGCGACGGCGACCCGAGCAACGGCTGCGAGGTGAACCTGAACGACCCGAGCGCCTGTGGCAGCACCTGCGCTAACCGCAAGGCGTGCAGCGCGGTGAACGGCACGGCGACGTGCAGCGGGGGCGCGTGCGGCATCACGTGCGCGAGCGGGTACGGCAACTGCGACGGCGACCCGAGCAACGGCTGCGAGGTGGACCTGAACGACCCGAGCACCTGCGGCACCACGTGCAGCAACCGCAAGGCATGCAGCACGGTGAACGGCACGGCGACGTGCAGCGGGGGCGCGTGCGGCATCACGTGCGCGAGCGGCTACGGCAACTGCGACAATAGCGCGAGCACCGGCTGCGAGGTGAACCTGAATGCGCCGGCCACCTGCGGCACCACGTGCAGCGACCGCAGGACGTGCAGGCCTGAGGAACTCTGCGCTGGGGGGAGGTGCGCCGCGCCACCCCCCAGCTGCACCACCAGCGGCCGTGGCAAGAGCGACTGCGGGCCTGGTGGGAACGAGAGCTGCTGCACGAGCCTGCTGGTGCAGGGCGGGGAGACCACGACGCTGGAGCCTGGCTACACGGCCACGGTGAGCAGCTTTCGCTTGGACCAGTACGAGGTGACGGTGGGGCGCTTCCGGGCGTTCGTGGAGGCGTGGCTGGGCGGCTGGCGACCCACGGCGGGGAGCGGCAGGCACACGCACCTGAACGCGGGCGCTGGGCTGGTGAACAGCAACGGCGCAGGCAACGAGCCCGGCTGGTTCAGCTCCTGGAACACTGAACTTCCCGCGGACAAGGCCACCTGGGACAGCGTGCTGGTGTGCAACGCTCCCTACAATACCTGGACGCCCTCCGCCGGCGCCAACGAGAGGCTGCCGCAGAACTGCCTCAACTGGTATGATTTGCACGCCTTCTGCCTCTGGGACGAGGGCTTCTTGCCGAGCGAGGCGGAGTGGCAGTACGCCTCGGCGGGCGGCGCGGAGAACCGCAAGTACGCCTGGGGCCCGACCGACCCCGGCGCCAACACGGCGTTGGCGGTGTATGGCTGCTACTGGAGCGGGCTGAGCCGCTGCGACGGTCTTGCAGACATCGCGCCGGTGGGCTCAGTGCCGGCGGGCAACGGCCGCTGGGGGCAGTCGGACCTGGCGGGGAGCATGTCTGAATGGACGCTAGACTGGCACAGGAGCCCCTATCGCACCGCTTCCTGCAGTAACTGTGCAAATACGGATCCTGGCGCCGACCGGGTGTTGCGCAGCGGCTCGTTCGATGTCGTCGCCTCGCTCATTACCTCCGCGTACCGCTATAGCGGAGCTCCTAACTATCGCGGCAGCTTCGTCTCGGGCCGTTGCGCCCGGACTGCGCCGTGAGTCAAGCGGCAGAGAGGAGAGCTGAGAGCGCCTCACCTCGAAGGGTGAGCAGTCCACGATGACCCCGAGTCATGAGCCGCTAGCCGTAAGGTTTCAGGTGAAGCGTTGACAGGGCAAAGCACGGGCAGGGTATTGAGCCGCGAAATCAAGACTCCCAGGGTGCCGACGCCGTTCCTGGATGCGGAAGGCAACACGGGAGGCGCCGCTATCGCGAGGCGCCGCCCAGGCGTCCCGTCCTCCGAGCCAACGCACCCTCGCGCTCAATCGCGCCAGCACCCCCGCTCTCTCCCTCGCCCCCTTCCTCTCGTCGGTCGCTCGCGCCGGCGTCCCTCGACCGCCAGCGAGCGCCTGCTCTGCGCCGACCGCCGTGGCACGTCCGCAGCGGCTGTGGAGGCCGCGCCCACCGCAAGGACAGCGCCCTCTGTCGCCGCTGGAGTCACCGACGCGCACCCAGCGGCACGTCGCGAGCGCTCGCGAGGCCTGGGCTCGACGCGGCCTGCTGATCCGTGGCGGGGCGCGGGAGCCCCGCAGCCAAGCCGTGGCGGCGCCGAGCTTGCCTGGAGCGGCCGGCTCTGGCACGGTGCGCGGGAATGAGCCCGCTCGCGCGGGTGTTGCCCCCTCCGCCCATGAAGTCGCTGCTGTCGGTCGCCTTGGTGTCTCTGCTGCTCGCCGTCGGCTGCGCGCGTGAGCTCATCCCCAACACGGACGTGGAGGACACGGAGGACAACCGCCACGTCATCGCCTTCTGCGAGGACTACCGGCACGCGGTGGAGCGGCGCAACACGGCCCTCCTGCTCCAGATGGCGGCGCCCGGCTACTACGAGGACGGTGGCAACATGGACACCTCCGACGACCTCGACTACGCCGGGCTCCAGGCCTATCTGGACAACAAGTTCAAGCAGACCAAGTCCATCCGCTACGAGATCCGCTACCGCCGCATCAGCAAGGGGCGGCACGACCAAATCCACGTCGACTACACCTATAGCGCGTCCTACAAGCTGCCCACGGACCGGGGTGACGTGTGGCGCCGCACCGTGGCCGACAACCGGCTAGTCTTGGTCGCGGACGGAGAGAAGTACAAAATTTTATCGGGGATGTAGCGCGCCGCGGGTTTCTTGGCGGCCCCGGGTGTTGGGGGCATCCTTGGGGGATGATGGGCTCCGCCTCGACGCTCTCCACTCCGTCGGCCGCCACACCGCGCTCCCCCAAGGTGGCCTTCATCGGGACGGGAGGTGCTGCCCGAGGCCTCGCTCACCTGGGCGTGCTGAAGGCCTGTGAAGAGCTGGGCGTGATCCCGGAGATCTTCGTCGGCGCGAGCGCGGGCGCCATCGTCGGCGCCACCTACGGCCAGGGGATCCCGCTCGACGTGCTCCTCGACGGCTACCGCTTGCCGTGGAAGCGCCGTCACGACGGCCCGCGCCTGCACTACCGGCAGTTCTTCGGCGCGCCCACCTGGGACACCGTGAAAGATCCGGGGCACCTCGCGGCGGGGCTCTTCTCCATCGACAAGCTCGAGCGCTACCTCGCCGCGCAGCTCCCCGAGAACGACTTTCGTCGCCTCCGTCACCGCGTCCTCGTCACGGCGGTGGACATCGATCGCGCCGAGCGCGTGGTCTTCGGCCGCGGCTACGACGAGCGCACCCCCATCAGCCAGGCGGTCGCCGCGTCCTGCTGCGTGCCGCTCTTGTTCCGCCCCTATGCCATCGGGGGGCGCTACCACCTCGACGGCGAGGTGGCGCGCACGCTGAGCGCGGACCTCGCGGTGGAGGCGGGCGCCGAGGTGCTCATCGTGTCGAGCATCTACCGGCCCTCACACCGGCAACCCAAGCGCAGCGTGGCGCGTCGCGGGGCCTTCCAGGTCATCAACCAATCGCTCAACATCCTGCTCACGGAGAAGGAGCAGCGCGGGCTCAGCCTCTACCACCTCAAGTACCCCCACGTTCGGATCATCGACGTTGCGCCGGACATCGGCAGCTTCGGCTATCTCAACCGCTTCGCGGTGCGCTCGCTGGTGATGCGCGGCTACTCGGCCGGCCTGCGCGCGCTGGCCGCCGCCAAAGAGCAAGGCGTCTTCGAGCCGCGCGCACACGCTGCCGCGAGCTGAGGCGCTCAGAGCGCCTCGAGCCGGGGCTCTGCGTCTGGGGAGAGCACGGCGAGCTGGGCTGGACCGAGCTGCTGGAAGCTGGCGGGCGCGGCCGCGGCGCCCGTGACGACGAGCGACAGCCGCGCGCCCTCGAGCTGGCGTCGCGCCGCGGCGCCCTCCCGCGAGCCCTCGCTGGCGAGCAGCTCTCGGGCGTCGGAGGCCCCCGCGTAGTGTCGCAGCGCCAGCCCGCCGCGGCGGTGCACCGCGTAGAGCCGCTCACCGTTGCTGAGCAGGACGCTGCCGGCTTCATGGCGCGCGCCGAGCTCCGCGGTGAGCCGATCCAGGTGCACGCACGTGGAGCGCAGGGCGTCCTTCACCGCGCTCTCTGGCGCTGGCGCCTCCTGGAGCTGGCCTGCGTCGTGCAAGAACGACAGAAAGAGGTAGAACGACGCCTCGCTGTCGGTGTCGCCGCGCACGTTCTGGCGCAAGAACTCCGGCAGGGACGCGAGCAGCCGCTCCCGCAGGCCGTCGAAGCCTCGGATGGTCCCCGTGTCCGCGTAGAGCCAGCCCCGGTAGCGGAAGGGGTGGGTGTTCTCCGTGCGGAGCGGACCGACGGTCGCGCGCCGGACGTGCCCGATGAGCACCTCGGTCCGCACGTCCTCCGCCGACCCCACCAGGTCGATGAGCGGCCTGTCGTCGACCGGGCGCCGCCGCAGCAAGACCTCACCGTGCTGATAGAAGCCGAGCCCCCAGCCGAGCGGCTCCTCGCCCTCGCGCGCCACCTTCAGCAGCTCACGGTGAACCTCCAGCGCCCGAGGGCCCAGCTCCGGGTGGTTGCCGATGAAGCCGACCATGCGCGACATGTCAGCCCGAGCATAGTGCGCCGACGGCGCCCGCGCACGTCACGGGGACAGGCGGTTGAGCAGCCGCGGGAAGGGGATGGTCTCGCGGACGTGGCTCAAGCCGCAGATCCACGAGACCGTCCGCTCGATGCCGAGCCCGAAGCCGGCGTGAGGGAAGCTGCCGTAGCGCCGCAGATCCAGGTACCACTCGAAGGCCTCCCGCGGGAGCTGGTGGTGGTCGATGCTGGCGAGCAAGGTGTCGAGCGCGTCCTCGCGCTGGCCACCGCCGATGATCTCGCCATAGCCCTCCGGACCGAGCACATCCATACAGAGCGCGAGCTCCGGCGCCGCTGGGTCACGCTTCATGTAGAAGGCCTTCATCGCCGCGGGGTAGCGGTGGACGATCACCGGGCGGTCGAAGTGCTTGGAGATGACGGTCTCCTCGTCGCCCCCGAAGTCGTCCCCGAAGCTCGCGGGGTGCCCCTCGCGCTGGAGCAGCTCGATGGCCTCGCGGTAGCTGATGCGCGGGAACGGCGCCTTGACGCGCTCGAGCGGGGCAAGCTCGCGCTCGAGCCGCTCGAGCTCTGGGCGGCGCGTCTCCAAGACGTGCGCCACGACGTGACAGAGCAGCGCCTCCGCGAGCTGCATGTCTCCCTCGAGGTCCATGAAGGCGACCTCCGGCTCGACCATCCAGAACTCCGCGAGGTGCCGCCGGGTCTTGCTCTTCTCCGCGCGGAACGTCGGCCCGAAGCAGTACGCCTTGCCGAAGGCGGCCGCGGCGGCCTCCATGTAGAGCTGCCCCGACTGCGTGAGGTAGGCCTTGTCGTCGTGGTAGTCCGTCTCGAACAGCGTGCTCGTGCCCTCGCAGGCGCTGGGCGTGAAGATGGGCGCGTCGATGAGCGTGAAGTCACGCTGGTCGAAGAAGGCTCGCACGGCCTGGATGATGGCGTGCCGGACCCGCAAGATGGCGTGCTGGCGGCTGCTGCGCAGCCAGAGGTGGCGGTGATCCATCAAGAAGTCGGTGCCGTGCTCCTTGGGGGAGATGGGGTAGTCCTTCGAGCCGCCGAGCAGCGTGAGCGCGCTCACCGCGACCTCCACCACCCCGGCGCGCTTCGGGTGCGCCTTGACCTCACCCACCAGCTCGAGCGAGCTCTCCTGGGTGAGGGTGCCGGCGAGCTCGAACAGCTCCGGGCCAACATCCTCCAGTCCTACGATGCACTGGACGGTCCCCGAGCCGTCGCGGAGCTCGAGGAAGTGGACCTTCTTGCTGCTCCGCATGTTGTAGAGCCACCCCTGGAGGGTGACGCGCTGGCCGACGTGCTGGGTGAGCTGAGCCACGGTGACTGGGGTCATGGTGGGCGCGAGATAACATTTTCGGTGCCCTGTGGTAGCCTGCGCTCCGATGAACTTGGCCGTCGCAAGGGTGATCCTCCGAGTCGGCGCGGTGGGAGCCCTCCTGCTTGGGAACGTGGGCTGTGGGGCCATCTATCCGGAGCTGAGCACTCCCGTGCGCCCGCTCGGCGCCGCGCTGCCGCTGCCGCCGCCCCCGCCGGATCTGCTCTACGTGGCGCTGGCGGGCGCGGAGATCCCGGATCGTACCCCGGACGGCCGGCAGTGGGACAAAGTCGGTGGCTCGCTCCCGGATCCCTTCGCGATCGTCTTCGTGGACGACAAGGAGCTGTTCCGGACCGAGATCCAGCGCGATACCTTGCATCCGACCTGGCCCAAGCAGCCGAGGAAGAACTATCGCATTGCACCCACGGCGGAACTGAGGGTGGAGGTGTGGGACGCCAACGTGGTGGCCAACCGCCCCATCTGCGTCCGGAAGGTCAGCGCGGCCAACCGCGCGGAGCGCCAGCAGCTGCTGCGCTGCGACAGCGGCGCCATCGTGGATCTGCGCCTGGAGCCGGCGCGGGCGCGCTGGGGGGTCGGGCTGTACTACGAGCTGCGGTCCACGCGGGTGTTCGTGACGCGCGTCATCGCGGAGTCCCCAGCGGGGCGCGCCGGGCTGGAGAAGGGGGACGAGATCCTGCAGGTGCAAGGGGAGGACGTCAGCCAGCTCCCCGAGGGCAGCATCAAGAGCCTCATCAATCAACACTCGCGCCGCGGCCTGCAGCTCACCCTCAAGAAGAAGAAGGGCGGGCAGCGGCTCACGCTCGAGCTCAAGGAGGCGGCGATGTACCCCCTGGCGAGCGAGGCCATCGAGCTGCAGTGACGCACCGACGCGAGAGGCAGGCGTAGCGACGTGCTGGAGGCCCGCGGCCCGTGGCTAGTGGTCCAGCCCGAGCGGGGCACGCTCGCGGTGACCGGACCGGACCGGCAGACCTGGCTCAACGGCGTGGTCACGGCGGACGTCGCCGGGCTGGCTCCCGGCGAGGGGCGCTACGCGCTCGCCCTCCAGAAGACCGGAAAAATCCAAGCAGATTTGCTCGTGCTGCCCACCGAGCAGGAGCTGCTGCTCAGCGTCAGCCCAGGGCGTGCCGCGGCGCTGGTGGAGGCGCTCGACCGCTTGCTGGTGATGGAAGACGCGGAGCTCGAGCTACGAGAGGGGGACATCTGGGCAGAGCTCATCGGTGAGGGGGCGCTCGAGCTGGCGCGCGGTCTCGGGGCGCCCGTGCGCGTCGCCAGCTTGCGGCGGACCCAGGCGGAGGGCGCCCTCCTGGCGATCCCGGCGGCGCAGCTCACGCAGGTCGTCGCGCGGCTGTGCGAGCGTGGCGCGCGCCAGGCCTCGGGCGCGCAGTGGGACCGGCTGCGGGTGGAGGCGCTGCTGCCGGAGTACGGGAGGGACTACGACGGCAACGACAACCCGCACGAGGCCTCGCTCGAGCGGCGCGCCGTGTGCTGGACCAAGGGGTGTTACCTCGGGCAGGAGGCGGTGTGCATGCAGGACATGCGCGGCAAGGTCAAGCGCCGGATCGTGCGCGTGCGCGGCGGCGGTGGCACGCTCCCTCCCGAGGGCGCCGCGGTGATCGGCCCCGAGGGCAGCGTCGGTAGGCTGGGGACGGTGGTGGGAGAGGGGCTCGGCTGGGCGGCGCTCGCGCTGCTGAAGACGTCCGCGCTCGCCGCTCCGCTCAGCGTGGAGGGTGAGGTGGTGCACGTGGAGGCGCCGGAGGCGGGTTGAGCGCGCCGCGTGCCGGGGGCGGGCGGCGTGCGATGGTAGGTAAGTCGGGAGAGTCGTGCTAGCCGTTCGTGCCATGACGATCTCCGGCTCATCCCGACTCTCTGCGTTCGTACTTCTTGGCGGGCTGCTCGTCCCGCTGCTGGCGTGCAAGAAGAGCAGCGAACCCACCGCTGAAGGCGCCGCGGCGACCGCCAGCGCGACGGTCGCCAGCGCCGCGCCCAGCGCGTCGGCCAGCGCGGGAGCAGACGCAGAGCCCTCCTTCGAGGACAAGGTCAAGGCCTCACAGCCGCTCGCCCCCACCCCCGAGCCCCAGCCCGTCGCAGGCAAGAAGCTGCAGCCCAGCCTGTGCAAGCTGCCGGCCGGCTCCCTCGTCGGCAAGTCCATGTCCACGGTGATCCAGGCGGTGGAGGTGGTGGACGACCGAATGCTCGCCATCGACACCGAGGGCGTGCTCCACGGCTACAAGCTCGCCACCGGCGCTGGCTGTGAGGTCAGCGTGGACGAGGCCTTCGGCAAGGGCGGGACGCTCACGCTCCCCAGCAAGGTGACGCACCTCTCGCGGACGAACGACGGCGTCGTGTTCGCCTCCTCCGGCATCTTCGGGACGCACGCCATCAAGGACGGTGAGCTCAGCTTCTCGTGCAGCGCGCGCGGCCACCTGGACGTGGAGCCGGGCGGGAAGTGGGGGCTGCTGTCTTGGGTGAACGCCGACACCCAGCTGGCGGAGCTGACGCCCAGCTCGTGCCGCGCCAAGCCCTGGACGCTGGTGGAGCTGGGCAGCGACGCCAAGCGCAAGGGGCCGTTCACGAACATCAACACCGCCGCGGTGATCGGGGACCGCCTCTACGTGGGGGGCGTGCTCGCGGAGCGAGTGGACGGACGCCAGCCGCGCGTGGTCGCCATCTACAACAAGGCCGGCAAGGAGCTGGGGCGCTTCGGCGCGCGGGACAAGGGCTTCGGCGACGACGCCTTCGGCTGGGTGCACGGCATCAGCGCCTGCGGCGCGAACGTGTGCGTCATCGACACCAACTTCAAGCGCCTGAGCGTGTGGAGCCGAGACGGCAAGAGCTTCTTGGGCGCGCTCAAGATGCCCGCGCTCGTCGGGCTGAAGTCCTTCTGGATGACGGATCTCACGCAGGCCAAGGACGGCGCGCTCTACTTCGCCATTGGCGCCGACCGCGAGGGCGTCAAGGGCGTGGCGGAGGGGCTCGTCTATCGCGTCACCGGCTTCTGAGCGGAGGCGGACCAGGTGGGAGGCGCGCCTCGCCCCGGGGGTTGAGGCGCGTTTCCGGCTTCTGGTCCCGGCGCCCGGCAGCTAGGCTCACGCCCCGTGATGCGCCCGCGAATCCTCACTGGTGATACCCCGTCCGGCCGCCTGCACCTCGGTCATTGGGTCGGCTCGCTCGAGAACCGGGTGCGCCTGCAGGATGAGTACGACTGCTTCTTCCTGCTAGCGAACGTCCACGGCTTCACCACCCGCGCGGATCGCCCCGAGGACGTGCGGCGGGACACCTTGGAGATCGTCAAGGACTGGCTCGCCGTCGGGATCGATCCGGAGCGCTCCACCTTCGTCCTGCAGAGCGAGATCCCCGCCATCGCGGAGCTGAGCTGGTATTTCGCCATGCTGCTCCCCTTCAACCGCGTGATGCGCAACCCCACGCTCAAGACGGAGATCGAGCTCAAGGGGCTGGGAGATCACTACAGCTTCGGCTTCCCGCTCTACGCCGTGGGGCAGTGCGCGGACATCTTGACGTTCCGTGCGACGCTGGTGCCGGTCGGGGAAGATCAGGTGGCGCACATCGAGATGTGTCGAGAGGTGGCGCGCCGCTTCAACTGGACCTACTGCGGCATCGATCCGCAGACGGTGGATGAAGACCACGTCCGCGCCGGGGGCCTCTTCCCCATCCCCAGCGCGCTCGTGGGGCGGGTGGGGCGGCTGCCGGGGACGGACGGCAAGCACAAGATGTCCAAGAGCCTGGGCAACGTCATCTACCTGACGGACACCGCGCAGGAGATCAAGAAGAAGCTGAGCGGCCTCTACACGGGCCGTCAGTCCATGACGGAGCCCGGAGACGTGAACAACGCGCTCTTTCAGTACGTCCGCGCCTTCATCAAGGAGCCGGCGCGGGTGGCGGAGCTGGAGGACCGGTACGCGCGTGGGGATCGGCTCGGTGATGGGCACGTCAAGGTGGAGGTGGCGGAGGCCATCGACGCCCTACTCGCACCCATGCGGGAGCGGCGCGCGGCCCTGGAAGGAGAGGCGGGGGACCGGCGCGTGCTCGAGCTGCTGCGCGAGCACACCGCTAGGGCCAACGCGCTCGCGGAGGAGACGCTGCGCCTCGCCAAGCAGGCGATGCGGCTCGATTTCGGCGGGCGGACGCTCGGGCTGGGGTGAGGCGCGGGGCCGCCTCGGGGGCTGGCGCGGCTGACAGCAGAGGGCTCGAGTGTGCCAGGTGTGCCAGGGGCAGGCGCTGGTACGCGCGAGAAGGGCCTCGCGGGACGCGTGGCTCGGATGTTGCTAAGAGCCAAGCCATGGTCTCTCGCTCCTTCCTCCTCGCGCTCTCCCTCATCGTCACCGGCTGCGGCGGGCAGTCGTTCGAAAGCGTGGACGGAGGAGGGGGAGGCAGCGGTGGCGCTGGCGCGGCGGCGGGCAGTGGGGGGCACGGGGGCAGCGGCGCGATGGGAGGCAGCGGCGGCACGGGCGCGGTGGGAGGCAGCGGCGGTACGGGCGCGGTGGGAGGCAGCGGCGGTACGGGCGGGATGCCGCCGGAGTGCCGCGGGCCTGTCACCGAGCCGGGGCCGTACCCCAGCACGCTGCGCTTCGTGAACCCCCTGCGCTCGTCGCTCTGGCTCCGGGAGGAGTGCGAGCTGCGCTGGCAGCTCTACTCTTGTGCGGACGGCTACCAGCAGGCGTTGAGCCACAGCGCCATGTGCACCAGCGCTTGCGACGACGTGGTGAACGGCGGCTGCATCGTGTGCGGCGCCTGCATGGTCGGTGCGAGGGAGGTGACCAGCGCGCAGCCCGCGGAGGTGGCGTGGCAAGGGTCGGTCTATGACTTCGACACCGTCCAGGGCTGCTACTGCCATCGAGAGCAGAACCCGCTCCCAGGAAAGTACCGGTTCACGACGCAGGTGTACGCCACGGAGCAGGAGGCGCGCGAGGGCAGCGCCGCGGGGCGGACGGTCTCGGTCGAGGTGGAGCTGCCGGCGCCGGGTGGGGTCGTCACCATCGACCTCTCGCAGCTCGACCCCCCGCAGCCCTAGGGAGGGCACCAGCGGAGGCTCGCGAGCTGCGCGGGCCGCGCGGGGTCGTCTCGATCGGTGACAGCCAGGAGCTCGAGCGCGCCATCGTCCTCCACGCCCAGGAGCTCGAGGCCCTCGAGCTTCAGCGTCGTGGGGCGCCCCTCGGCGTCGAGGATGTCCGTGAGCCACGCCCGCTCATGCTCGAGCAGGCCGACGCGGCTGCCGTACACGGCGCCGTCACGGTAGGTGTCCGGGGAGTCCTCCGCGCTGGCCAGGAGCGCGAGCTGGCCACCGGGCAGGAGCACCCCGTCCGTCAGGCCGTAGGGCACGCCGTCGACGGCTCCGAGCGCGAGCGGCGTCACGCGCTCGGGCTCGGGCGCCGGCCCGGCGCCGTCCAGCCAGCGGGTGAGCTGCTCCGCGTCGAGCTCGACGATCGCGTTGAGCGCTGGCCTCCCGCCCACGCGGGCGCCGTTGCCTCGCTGCAGCAGCTTCAACCGGCGCCCCGCGAGGACCGCGCCCTCGAGGTTGAGCTCGGCGCGCGCCAGCGCTGGGTGCCGGCGGAGCGCCGCGTAGAGCGCTCCGGCGTCCACCACGCGCGGCTCGAGCTGCTCGCTCACCAGCACCAGCCGCTCCCGCGCCGCCGTGGAGCCGGAGCCGAAGGCCACGAGCCGGCCGTCCGGCAAGAGGCAGCTCGCCTCCAGGTCCAGCTTGCGCCCCTTGTTGCCTCGCTGCTCGCTGAATTGCCGCTCGCCGCTCGCGCCAGCGGGCAAGAGCAGGGGCGTCACGTCGCCGGAGGCGAGGTCGACCAGCGCGAGCGCGCTCACGTCGTCCTGCACCACCACCAGCCGCGGCCCGAAGCGGCGCACCGCGCTCCCTGCCCGGACGTGGCCAGGCAGATCCGCCCCCGCGGGGACGGTGGTGTAGTGGAGCGGGCGGAGCTCACCCAGCCGAGCGACCCAGTCCGGTGAGGGGGCAGGAGGCAGCGTCACGCGCACGCTCTAGCACGCGGCGCGCGGCCCGGAGGCCGGAGCGCCGCGTGCTAGAGCGGTAGGGGTTGTTGGCGGTAATGATTTGCATTATCAGTTGGACCGTCATGCGCTCGTCCGCGCTCCTGCGCACCGTTCTCTCGGGCATTTTTATCTTGTTCATGCTGGCCGCGGCGCACCTGCTCATGGTGGTGCTCAACGCGGTGGAGCACGCCGTCGACGCACCGCAGCCCGCGGCGGGCGCCGTGGCGCGCTTCTACGCGGACGAGCCGCTGACGGTAGAGCTCGACAAGGCGCTGCAGGACGCCCGCGCGCCGGCGGATCGAGCCGTGCTCGCCGCCGCGCTGGAGGACGCGCGCGCGGGCCGTGAGGTGACGCTGCACGCCCTCCCCGTCACGCGCACGCTCGTCGCCTCCACGCTGGGTCTCACCGCGCTGGGGCTCTTGCTCGCGTGGCTCACCTCGCGCTTCAAGGGCGACGCGGCGCAGACCATCGTCGGGATCTTCGCCGGCAACTTCATCTGGACCGGCGCGGTGGAGTACGGGCTCACCATCGCGGCGCGGCAGCTTGGCGTCGCCAAGGCCATCACGGCGGTGGACGGGCAGATCGTCGCCATCTACGGCGAGTACGTGCTGCTCAAGCACACCTGGGGCGCGCTGGTGCTGGTGATGGCCTACCTGCTCTACCTCGAGACCTCGCGCTGCCCGGTGTTCCTGTGGTGGCGCGAGCGCACGCCGCTCATGCGCGGCGCCCTCGTCACGGGCCGCATCGACAACTACGGGCCGCGCAGCGCCTTTCAGTACGCCACCATCGTGTGGAGCTTCTACCTGCTGCTGCTCTGGGCCTACGACGAGCAGGTGTTCGGCGTGCACGGGGTGGTCACCAAGCTGGTCATGGTCGGCGCACTGGCCGGCACCGTGTACTGCCTCTACCGGCTGTGGCAGCAAAAGAGCTGGGGCAGCGCCATCCGCTACGCCACCGGCGCCATGATCATCGCCTGGACGCCGCTAGAAATCGCCGGAAAATGGGGGATTTTCCGCGAGCCCTGGCTGCTGCTCCACCCTGGGTCCTTGCTGGTGTTCTTTGGTGGCCTGGGGCTCGGCACCTGGCTGCTCTGGAGAGCTCAGCGCCGCTCGCGAGAGCGTGAGCTGGTGCCGCAGTCGTAGCGCCCGAGTGCGGGGCGTGGCTTGTGGTGAGGGACGAGCCCCTCTACGCTTCCGGCGCAAGAGAGCTCGACATGAGGCAACGATACTTCGGCGGTGCGCTGGTGGGGACGTGGGTGGTGGCGTCGAGCGCGCTGGGGGCGCCCACGCTGTCGGCGCCGCTCGACGTGGCGCCGCGGCGCTTCGTGCCGTCGGACGCCACCGCGGAGCGGGTGCGCGCCGTGGCGGCCGGGGGCGGCAGCGTCGCCGCGCTCCTCCAAGACGGCCGCCTCACGCTGCTCAGGGATGACCTCGACCTGCTCGGTGAGCCGCTGAGCCGGCGCTTCGCCGCGACGGACGTCGTCTTCGACGGCGCACATTACCTGCTGGCGTCGTTCGCTGGGCGTGCGTCGTCGGGCAGCTACCCCGCCCGCGTGAGCGCACAGCGGCTCGCGCCCGACGGCACGCTCACCGACGCCGCGCCGCAGCTCGGGCCCGAGGTGCAGTCTGGCACGTACGGGGAGCGCGTGGCGCTGGCGTGCCGCGCGCCGGGCGCCTGCGCCGTCGTCTACTCGGCGGCGCTCTACGGGCAAGGCGGCGCCACCGGGCAGGACATCTTCCTCGCTCCCATCCAGGACGGGCAGCCGGGCGCGTCCGTCCGGGTCACCACCGCCGCGAGCGATCAGCTCAGCCCCGCCGTGGCGTGGGACGGGGCGCAGTGGGTCGTCGCCTGGGTGGATGAGCGCTTCGCCACGGGCAGCAGCAGCTCGCTGAAGGGCTACCAGCTCTACGGCGCGCGGGTCAGCGCGGCCGGCGCGCTGCTGGATCCCATCGGCGTCCCGCTGGCCACCTTCGGAGAGCTGGCGGAGGGCTCGGCGGCCACCTTCGGGGCCAAGCCACCGCCAGGGGTGGCCCTCGCTCACAGCGGCGGCACCACGCTGCTCACGTGGCGAACGCGAGGCAGCTCGCGGATCCTGGCTCGGCGGCTCTCCTCCACCCTGGGCCTCCTGGACGCGACGCCCGTCGAGCTCGCCACGCCCGGCAGCGCGTGGCCGGACACGCCGCGGCTCGTGCCCACGGCGAGCGGCTTTCAGGCCTTCTTCGGCCGCAGCGCCGCTGGGCTCACGGACAGCAACGTGCAGGGGCTCGCCGTCGGGCTCGACGGGCAGCCCGCGGGGGCGCCCAAGGACGCTGGCACGCGCTTCGCCGATGACGTCGTCGCCGCACGCCTGGCGGACGGCTCCTTCGTGCTCGCCAAGAGCACGCGCACGGGCGGCGGGGACACCTGGGTGGAGCGCGTCAGCGTGGCCGGCGCGGAGCTCGGGGCGCGCTGCGCCACCGAGGCGCTCAGCGTGGTGGACGGGCGCTTGCTGGCGCAGACGGTGGGGCTCGGGCTCGTGGTGTACGCCGACAACCGCGACAGCAACAACGCCGAGCACGCGGCGCGCAAGGTGTACGCGGCCATCGTGGGCAGCGACGGGCAGGTGCATCCCCCGGCGGGCACGCTGCTGGCGGCGCCGTCGCGTCCCCGGCTGACCGGCGCCGCAGGCGGCGGTCGGGCGCTCGTGGTGTGGGAGGAGGGGCAGCTGCCTGCCCCGCGCGATCTCAAGGGTGTCTTGCTCGATGCGGCGGGCAGCATCGTCGCCTCGCTGGACATCGCCACGGCGCCCTACGACGAGTCTCAGCCGCTCGCGGCCTTCGACGGTGAGAACTTCGTCATCTCCTGGACGGATCGTGGCAACGGCTTCGAGGCGGGCGTGTTCCGGCGGCTCGCACCGAGCGGCAGCTTCGTGGATCCGGCCTTCGTCGTGGTGGTGCCGGACCGCACCACCTACGCCACCGTCGATGATCTTGCCTGCAATTCCAGCGGCTCCTGCATGGCGCGCACCTCCTCCACCTACGAGCTGCTCCGCGGAGGCGCGGTCGTCTCCACCCAGCCGGCCTCCGCCGTGGGCGTCACCGGGCTAGGCGATGATTTGGCGCTCGCGGGCGGCAGCGCGGGCTTCGTGAGGTTGCAGCCCGGGCCGCGCTTCGAAGACGTGTCACTGCTGCGGCTGGGAGCGGACATGTTCCCCCTCGACCCAGCGCCCATCCCGCTCTTCGACGGCAAGGGTGTCAGTAGCAAGGAGCCGAAGGCCAAGGCCGTGGCGTGGAATGGCACCCGCTACGTCGCGGCGTGGACCAACGGCGACGGCGTGGCGGTGGCCAGCCTGGGGGAGTCCGGTGGGGGGAGCGCGCCGTTCTTCATCACCCAGCCGGCACCGGTGCCAGGGCCGTACCCCACCGTCGGCAACGAGGCCGCGCGCAACCTGCTGCTCAGCGGGAGCGAGGGCGTCACCGTGGTGGGCTATCAAGACGCGGGGCGGCTCATCGTGCGGCGCATCACGGACGTGGAGGACACCGGCGGGAGCGCGGGCACGGGCGGCACGGGCGGCACGGGCGGGAGTGCGGGCACGGGCGGCACGGGCGGCACGGGAGCTAGCGCGGGCGCGGGCGGCACAGGCGGGAGCGCGGGCATGGGCGGCACCAGCGGCGTGGGCGGGAGCGCCGGCGCAGCCGGGGAGTCTGGCGCAGCCGGGGAGTCCGGCGCGGGCGGCGCCGCTGGCGCGGGAGGACAGGGAGCCACGGCGGGCACGGCAGGCACGGGCGGCGGCGCGGGCACGAGCGGCGGCGCGGGGCTTGGCGGCGAGGCGGGCAGCGCTGGCGGCGCCGGCCAGGGGGAGCCTACGGCTGAGGACGGCGGCTGTGGCTGTCGCGCTGCGGGCGCTGACGCGCCTCGCGGGAGCGGCGGCGGCCTGGGAGCGCTGCTGCTGGCGCTGGGGGCGCTGGGGCGGCGCCGCAGGGCGGGTCGCCCTCAGGCCTGAGGGGGGCGCGGCGCGCGTGTCGAGCGCCGGGACGGGGCGGCGCCGCGCCTAGAGCAGCCCGGCGCGATGGGCGATGAGGTCGGCGATGATGCCGAGGACGTAGAGGATGCCGAAGCGGCGCATGTGGATGAAGGCGAAGGCCACGAACCAGAGCGGCCAGACGTTCTTCGGGAGCTCCTTGGGCGGGTGTGCGGGGCGCGGGCGGGCGTAGGCGCGCAGCGCCAGCCGGAGCAGCGGCGCGGCGCCGAGCACGGCGAGCAAGAGCGGTGAGAAGTAGCGCGTCACCACCAGGTAGAGGACGAGCGCGTACTGCGCGAGCAACATGCCGATGGTGGTGAGCCGCGACGCGCGCTCGCCGAGCAGGACCGGCAGGGTGCGGATCCCCTTCTGGCGGTCGGCCTCGAGCTTGTCGATGTGCTTACCGAAGAGCACCGCGGTCGAGCCGAGAGCGAACGGGAGGCTCGCGAGGATGACGCCCCAGGGCAGGTCCCCGGCGATCACGTAGTAGCCTCCGCCGATCATCAGCGGCCCCCAGACGAGCAGCACGGCCGGCTCCCCGAGCCCGATGTACTTGAGCGGCCAGGTGTAGAAGAGGACGAAGAAGACGCCGATGGCGAGCAAGCTGAGCGTCGCCTGTCCCCGCACCGCCACCAGGTAGGCCCCCGCCGCGAGGGCGATGGCGCCGCTCACGGCGGCGTAGCGGAGGAGCTGGGCGGGCGTCATCAGCCCGTGCTCGAGGGGCTGTGGACCATATTGCGCGCGGAAGTAGTTGTCCTTGTCGACGCCCTTCTTGAAGTCCGTGAGGTCGTTCAGCAGGTTGTTGGTGGCGTGCGCGAAGGCGAGGCCCACGGTGACCATCGCCCAGCGCGCGGCGTCGAAGCGGCCGTCGCGCGCGGCGAGCAGCCCCGCGATGCCGCTCGAGATCACGGTCATCACGATGACCGCCGAGCGCGTTGCGATGAGCCAGCGGCTGACGACGTCGAGCTCCTTCCACTCTTCGCGGCTGACGCGCGGGATGACGCTGAGGGCCTTGCCCCACATGATGACGTTCATGGCTTGCTGGAGTGCTCCGGTGCTCGAGGGGCCGGCGCCGCCGGCGGGCCGCGGAGCTTAGCGCGTCGCCGGCGCCGAGGGAGCGGCTGGCAGGCGGTGGCGCTCGCGTGGGCGGGGGGCGGTCCTCAGGCAGTCCAGGTGGCGCGAGGAGGGCTCGCGGGGCCCCCGCCACCGAGGCCTCGAGCCGAGCGCGGAGCGCTCCGCCCACCGGGGATGCGATGCCGGAGGGCTGGCTCACGGCGTCAGTCCAAGCTGGCGGGGTCCAGCGCCGTGGGCGCGGAGGCCCAGGCTTCGGCGTGTCGGGGGGCGCCGCGTCCCAGCGCCCCATTCAGCTTGCGCTCGCCGCTCGACGGGATATTATCAGTCGAATGATAAAAAATCACCAGGCGGTCTTCGCAGGCTGGTTCCTCCTGCTCGGGGGCGCGCTGCTCCAGCTCGGCTGCGGCGCGCCGGAGGAGCGACCGGGCAGCTTTCAGGGGCTCGTGGAGCTGGAGGAGCGCACGCTCGCCTTCGAGGTGCCGGGACGGGTGGGCTCGCTCGGCGTGAAGCGGGGGGACGCCGTCGCCGCGGGCGCGGCCTTGGCGCAGCTCGAGGACACGCTGGCGCGCACTGCCGAGAGCGGGAGGCAGCGGGAGGCAGAGGCGGCCGGCGCGCAGCTCGCCCTGCTCGAGGCAGGGTCGCGCCCGGAGGACGTCCGAGCGGCCTCCGCCCAGCTCCGCGCGGCGCGGGCCAGCGAGGCGCTGCTCGCCAAGCAGCTCGAGCGGGAGCGCGAGCTCGTCGCGCGGGGCGTGAGCACCCAGGCGGTGCTGGAGGAGCTCGAGGCGCGGCACCGCGCCGCCGTGGCCGAGCGGCAGGCGCTCGAGCAGCGGCGCGGAGCGCTGGCCAAGGGGGCGCGCCCGGAGGAGCTGAGGGTGGCCGAGGCGCGCGCCGCCGCCGCCGCCGAGGCGGTGAAGCTCGACGCCGAGCGCGTGCGGCTGCACACGCTGCGCGCGCGCCACCCCGGGGCCGTGCTGGACGTCCACGTCGAGGAGGGCGAGGTGGTCGCGGCCGGCGCGCCCGTCGTCACGCTGGCCGATCTGGATCGTCCCTACGCGGACGTGTTCGTCCCCGTCGGTCAGCTCGGCGGCGTCCAGGTGGGCGCCGCGGCCAGCGTGCGCGTGGACGGGCTGGAGCCGCGCCTCTCGGGGCGCGTGGAGGACGTGGCGCGCCGCGCGGAGTTTACGCCGCGCTTCGTGTTCAGCGAGCGGGAGCGCCCCAACCTCGTGCTGAGGGTGCGCGTGCGCGTGGAAGATCCGGCGCACCTGCTGCACGCTGGCCAGCCCGCCTTCGTGGAGCTCACGCCCGAGGGCCACGGCGAGCCGCGAGTGAGCGCGCGGTGACCGAGCCGCTCATCATCGAGACGCACGCGCTCGCCAAGCGCTTCGGCGAGCTGGTGGCGGTGAAGGACGTGAGCCTCGGCGTGCGCCGCGGAGAGATCTTCGGGGTGCTGGGGCCGAACGGCGCCGGCAAGTCCACCACCCTCCGGATGCTGTGCGGCATCCTGACGCCCAGCGCGGGCACGGGCCAGGTGGTGGGCCATGATCTTGCGACCGAGGCGGAGCGCATCAAGCAGCGCATCGGCACCATGACCCAGCGCTTCAGCCTGTACGAGGACCTCAGCGTCGCAGAAAATCTGCACTTTTACGCAGGCATTTATGGGGTTCCGCGGGCCGAGCGGCGCGCTCGCGTCGAGCGGGTGCTCGAGCGCTCCGGGCTCGGGGAGCGGCGCCGGCAGCTCGCCGGCACCCTCTCCGGCGGCTGGAAGCAGCGCCTGGCGCTGGCCAGCGCCACCATCCACGAGCCCCCCTTGCTGTTCCTGGACGAGCCCACCGCCGGGGTGGATCCGGTGAGCCGGCGGGACTTCTGGGATCAGATCCACCGCATCGCCGCGGAGGGCACCACGGTGCTGCTCACCACGCACTACATGGACGAGGCCGAGCGTTGTCACCGCCTGGCCTTCATCTTCCGCGGAGAGCTGCTGGACACGGGGACGCCAGAGCAGGTGGTGGAGCGCCGCGCGCTGCGGGTGGCGGAGCTGCAGGTCGAGCGCGCCACGGAGGCGGCGGAGGCGCTGCGCGGACGCCCGGAGGTGGACGAGGTGGCGCACTACGGGCACCTGCTGCGCTTGGCCACGCGGCACGGCGTGGACCCGCTCGCGCTGGCCGGTGAGGTGCTGGGGGCGCTGGGGCTCGAGCTGGAGCGCGCACAGCCCGCGCGCGTCACCGTGGAGGACGCGTTCGTGTCCATGGTGCGAGAGGACGCGCGCCTGCGTCGGGGGCAGGCGTCGTGAGCCTCCGCGCCCTGGTCATCGCCTGGAAGGAGCTGCTGCAGCTACGCCGGGACCGGCTCACGCTCTCCATGATGGTGCTGCTGCCGGTCATCCAGCTGCTGCTCTTCGGCTACGCCATCAACACGGACGTGCGGCACGTGCCCACCGTGGTGTACGATCAAGACGGCTCCGCGGCCTCGCGCGATCTCTGGCGTAGCATGGAGCTGACCACCTTCTATGACGTGGTGGGTCAGGTGCAGAGCTACGAGCAGATCGGGCGCGCGCTGCGCTCCGGCCAAGCGAAGGTGGCGCTGGTGGTACCCCCCCGCTACGCCTCGGCGCTCGAGAGCGGGCGCCCGGCGCAGGTGCAGCTCGTGGTGGACGGCACCGATCCGCAGACGGTGGGCAGCGCCACCAGCACGCTCTCGTCCCTGCTGGGGGCGCGCTCGAAGCAGCTCCTCACGGCGCGGCTGAGGGGCGCCCCGGGGAGCTTCGCCGCGGAGCCCATCGAGCTCCGAGAGAACACCTGGTACAACCCGGATCTGCGCAGCGCCGTCTACATCGTGCCCGGCATCGTGGGGGTGATCTTGACCATGACCATGGTCATGCTCACCAGCATGGCCATCGCGCGGGAGCGGGAGCGGGGCACGCTGGAGCAGCTCCTCGTGTCGCCCGTGGGCCGCTTGGAGCTGGTGGTCGGCAAGATCTTGCCCTACGTCGGGATCGGCTACGCGCAGATGACGCTCATCTTGCTGGTGGGGCAGGTGGTCTTCCAGGTGCCCTTCGTGGGCTCGCTGGGCCTCCTGTACGCGCTCGCCTTCTTGTTCATCTCGGCCAACCTCGCGCTCGGGCTGTTCTTCTCCACCATGGCCCAGACGCAGCAGCAGGCCATGCAGATGTCGTTCTTTTTCTTGCTGCCCAACGTGCTGCTCAGCGGCTTCGCCTTCCCCTTCGAGGGGATGCCGGCGCCCGCGCAGTGGCTCTCGCAGCTGCTCCCGCTCACCCATTTCCTGCGGATCGTCCGGGGGATCGTGCTCAAGGGCAGCAGCTTGCAAGATCTGCGCGTGGAGGTGCTGTGGCTGGGAGGGATCCTCGGCGCTTGGGTGATGGTCAGCGCGCTGCGCCTCAGCAAGAGGTTGGGCTGAGCGTGGCGCGGCCGCAGAGTGACTTGCGCGCGCGCGTCATCGAGGCGGCGCGGGCGCGCTTCCTGAGCGAGGGCGTAGACGGCGCCTCGCTGCGCGCCATCGCGCGGGAGGCGAAGACCAACATTGGCATGGTGTACTACTACTTTCCCACGAAAGACGACCTCTTCCTGAGCGTGGTGGAGGACAGCTACGTGGGGCTCTTGGCGGACGTGGAGCGCGCGCTCGCGCCGGACGTGGACGTGGAGGAGCGCCTGCGGCGCGTGTACGTCCGGCTCGGACGCTTGAGTGAGCTGGAGTTCGACACGGTGCGGCTCATCGTGCGAGAGGGGCTCGTCAGCTCGGCGCGGCTCGAGCGCCTGGTGGAGCGCTTCCAGCGCGGGCACCTACCGCTGGTGTTCGGGACGCTGCTCCAGGGCCGGGAGGAGGGGCTCTTCGAGCCGCGCGTGCACCCCGCCGTGCTGTTCATGGCCGCCATGGCGCTCGGCACCGTGCCGCAGATCCTCCGGCGCATGGGCGTCAGCAACATCCCGCTCCCGGACGTGCCCAGCGGGGAGGCGCTGTCGCTGGCGCTGGTGGACGTGCTGCTCGGAGGGATCGCGGCCCGCCGCGCGAGCCCGGAGGAGTGACGGCGCTCAGCGCTCGCCGCGCCACACCCCGCTCGGCCCCGCCCACCAGAGCACGGCGCCGGTCAGGGAGGTGACGGTCGCGAGCGGGGCGTCGAGCCCCTGCACGGGGCGCCAGCGCTCGCCGTCGAAGCGCGCGGCGCCGCCGTCCCCCACCAGCCACACGTCCGCGGGGCCGCTGGCCCAGAGCGCGCGCGGCCCCGGCACGGGGGAGTCCTGGGCGGTCCAGCGCTCGCCGTCGAAGTGGTGCAGGCGGCTGGGAGAGCGCTCCACGAGCCACACGTCGCGGCGACTGACCGCCCACAGGTGCTCGGCGCGGCTGAACTCCGCGCGGACGTCGAGCGCGCGCCACGCGCCGCCGTCCAAGAGGTGCACCCCGCCGCGATCCCAAGCCCACGCCGTCGTGCCGCAGAGCTCCGCGCGCAGCGGGCCTGGCGGCGCCGCGACGACCGTCCAGCCGGAGCGGCGCTTGATGAGGCACTCGCGATCGACCGCGCACACTACCTCGGGATCGCGCTCGCCGAGCGCGCCGTAGAGCGGCGCCATGGGCGAGCCACCGAGCCGACCGATCTCCTGCGCGCCGCGCTCCCAGCCGCCGCCGCGCAGCCGCGCGTAGACGCCGACCGCCCCGCGCTTGCCCATGAGCCGCGGCTGCTCGTCCCGGCCGAAGTAGATCCGCACGTCCGGGCCGCTGGCGGGCGGCGGGGGCAGCCGGCGCCACGCTCCGCCCGTGGCGAGCCACGCGGCCTCGCCCAGCGCCGCGACGCGCCCGCCCTCGCTGAGCGCCAAGGAGTGAACGGACGCCTCCAGCACGCGCTCGAGCCTGCGGAGCTGGAAGGGAGGCCGCGGCGCGGGCGGCGTGGAGGCGGAGGGCGCCCCCACCGGCGGTGTCGAGGCCGTCGCGCTCGGCGAGCCCGACGCTGCGCTCGCGACGGAGGCGGACCCTGGCGGCGAGGGCGCCGCGCTCGCGACGGGGACGGGCCCTGGCGGCGAGGGCTTTGCGCTCGCGACGGGGACGGGCGGCCCGCTGGCGTGAGGTCTGGACGGGCAGGGGCGCGGCGCGCAGCCAGCGACGACGAGGGTGACGAGCGCTGGGAGTGGGAGCGCGCCGAGGGCGCGCGCGCGGTGGCTCCGGGGCGCCATGGCTCAGCTCAGGCGCTCCCAGCGCTCTTGGAGGTCGAGCCCGCGCGCCCGCACGGCCTCGAGCGTGCGCTCGAGCGGCAGCGCCAGCTCCCCGGGGAGCACGCCGTGCCGAGCGATGGCGCCGGCGCCGAGCAGGTAGGCCACGGCCGCCGCGCTGTAGGCCGTGGTGCGGGCCATGGCGCTGTGCCCGGTCGCCTCGTCGTGCTCGTCCACCAGCTCAACCACCAGCCGCTGGCGCCGCCCTTCATGGTACCCCTCGGCCGTGACGCGCAGCAGGACGACGTCCGTGTCGTCGTCCTCGAGCGCGCGCTCGAGCAGGCGCTCGGTGAGCTGACGCGGCACCACCCCGTCGACGGGCTCCTCGGACAGGAGCCCGAGCGCCTGCAGGGCGGCGAAGGCGGCTGCGTGCCCAGGGTAGCGCAGGGTCTTGTAGTCGAGCTGCCGCACCTTGCCTTGCAGCGTGCGCGGCAGCGTGGAGGCGCCGCCGGAGGTGTGGAAGGCCTCGAGCAGCCCGAAGGGCGGGAAGCTGACCCGCTCGACCTCGCTGAGCGAGGGGACGCGGACCGGCACGCCATCGCGCAGCACCTCCGAGGGCTCGAGGTACTCGTTCACGAGCCCGCGCGCCGAGAACACCAGCTTGTAGTTGAGCGGCGGCTTGGGGTGCTTGGGGAGACCGCCGACGCGCAGCTGGATGGCCTCCGTGCGCTCCAGCCGCTCCACGGCGCGGGCGGCCAGCAGGCACGCCAGGCCCGGCGCCAGGCCGCAGTCCGGGATGACGGTGACGCCTCGGCGCTCGGCCTCGGCGTGCAGGGCGAGCTGGCGCTCGACGACGTGGACGTTGCCGCCCAGGTCGCACAGGTGGCACTGTGCCTCGATGGCCGCGCGAGTGAGCGCCTCGTTGAAGCGGTAGTCTGCGCTCGAGAGCGCCACGTCCGCGCTGGCGAGCAGGGCGGGGAGCTGCGCCGCGTCGTCTAGGGAGCAGCAGCGCGTCTCGATCCGCGGCCTGGCGTGTGGGGCGGCGCGCTCGAGCAGCCGCGCGAGCTCGCCCCGAGCCACCTCCAGCGCCGTGGCGTCGTGGTCCACGAGGCAGAGGCGCTCGACGCCTGGCTGCCGCGCGAGATCCCACGCCGCCGCGCGTCCCATCCTGCCAGCACCGAGCACCATCACCTGCATGGGGGTGTGCTCTAGCACGGGTGAGGCGCGCTCGTGGCGCCGCCTGGTGGTGCGCTGGGGGGCGCCGCGCCGTTACTGGCGGGCCAGCTCGTGGCAGCTCGAGCAGCTCTGCATGAGCTCCGCGTAGGCCTGGGCTCGCTTGGCCTTGTCCACGGTGCGGGCCCGGTGCGCCTGCTCATGCACCTTGGTGGCCATGGCCTTCACCTTGGGGGAGACGCTCTTGCCGGGGGCGGCCTGCTCTTGGCTGAGCGGCGCGTCCGCGAAGACCTCCGCGCCCTTCACCCAAGCCTCCTCCGACGGCGCCATCAAGCCCAACCAGAGCTTGTCCGCGGCCCACTGGTGGCGCACCATGTGCAAGGCAGCGCCGGAGCCCTCCGCCGGGGGCTCCCCGAGCTCGAGCTGCTTCGGCCCACCGAGCACGCCGTGGCAGTCCGCGCAGCTCTGCCCGACCGCGGCGAGCGCGGCGCTCGCGGCCTTCAGATCCTTGGCGTCACGCGCACCCTTGGCCGTGAGCTGCATGGCGTCCGTATACTTCTTCCAATCCGCGGGAGGGTCGGCGCTCAGCTCGTGCTCGGCCATCCACGCCGCCACCTCTCGGAAGCCGGCGAGATCACCGCGGAGGATCGCCGCCTTCATCTCCTCCGCCTTGGTGAAGTGCTCCTTCATGTGCGCGGGGACGGTGGGGGTCGCTGCCTCGGCGGCGCTCGCCGAGGCGGCCGCGGTGGACGTGGGCTGGGGTGCGGGCGCGGCCGGCGAGGCCGAGGGGGGGCTCACGGGCTGCGTCTTCGGTGAGTCACAGGCCGCGAGCGCGACGAGCGCGCCGAGGCTGGCGAGGGCAACTTTCAACATGGTCGAGACCCCCAGGGTAAACCGGCCCATGAACCGGCAATAGCCTGGACCCGAGGGTGTCGCAACCGTGGGGTAGCGACCCGGGAGCTCCGGGTCCGCAGCGTGGCGCGAGGTCGGCGTGTGGGCGCCCAAGGGCTCGTGCGAGGCGAGCAGCGATGCTACGCTGCGCGGCATGGTGGACGTTCGGGGCTGGTTCGTGGGTCGCGCGGTCGTGGCCGTCGTGGCGCTCGCTGGGACGGTGGCGTGCTCGGAAGGTGAATTCTCTACGGACACGGGCGACGGGGGAGCCGGGCAGGCAGGCGCCGGCGCTGCTGGAGGCGCGGCAGGGACGAGCGGCAGCGGAGGTAGTGGTGCCACGGCTGGGAGCGGGGGCAGCGGGGGCAGCGCCGGGCAGGGCGGCAGCGCTGGACAGGGCGGCAGCGCCGGCGCTCCGGCGTGTGATCCGACCGAGCCCGCCCCCACGGACGCCTACTATGTCTCCTCCGAGGCCGGCAGGGGAGGGGACGGGAGCCCCACCCTCCCGTTCGGCTCGCTGCAGAGCGCTCTGGCGGCGGTGGCAGAGCAGCCCTCCGGCCTGCGGCGCATCGTGGTCGCGCCGGGGGAGTACCGGGAGGAGCTGACCCTCTCGCTCGCAGGGAGCCTCAGCATCGAGGGTGGGTGGACGCGGGACGCCGGAGGGTGGCGCCGGGATTGCTCGGCGGACGTCGCCTCGCGCACCCGGCTGCACTCGCCCAGCAACGTGGGGCTGAGGGTGGAGGCGCCGACCGACTCCGTGCAGCTCACGCGCCTGGAGGTGGCCAGCAAGCCCGTGGGCGCCAGCGTGGCGGATCGGCCGGGGGAGAGCTGCTACGGCCTGGTCGTGCGCTCGGCCAAGGTCATGCTGGACGAGGCCATCATCATCGCCGGCCGCGGCGGGGACGGGGGAGCGGCCACGGCGGTCGTCCCGGGCAGCGTCGACTGCACGGGCTCCGCCTCCATCTGCGCCGACGGCGGCGAGGGGCAGCCGGGCGGCAGCTCCCGCGACGGGGTCGCGGGGATGTTCTCCGCCTCGGCGCTGTACGTGCCGGGAGATGGCCGCGCCGGGCTGCCGGGTGGGCCCGGCCTGGCGGGGGTGTCTGGGCTCCCGGGGGAGGCGGGCTCGTGCTGGACCATGGCGGGCTGCTCCGGCGTGGCGCAGGTCTGCGGTCCGCCGGAGAACCCCTTCTGCGGCAACTACGGGCAGAAGCTGAGCGTGAGAGGGGAAGCGGGGCGCTGCGGCTGCGGCGGGCGTGGCGGCGCCGGGGGCGGCGCCGGGCGCGGCGGGGGCGCCAGCGTCGGCGTCCTGGTCGTCGGCGCCTCGGGCTTCGTGAGCGCCGCCGCCAGCACCGTCCACGCGGACGCCGGGGGGAGCGGCTCGGCCGGGGGGCTGGGCCGGGACGGCGACTCAGGCTCCCAGGGCACCACCGGGGCCAGCGTCACCTGTCACGGCGATTGCGTCCGTGACACCAGCACCTGCTACTGCGCCCAGCCCTCCACCAAGCAGCTCCGCGGGGGCAGCGGCAGCCTCGGTGGTCAGGGGGGCCGCGGGGGCAACGGCGGTGGAGGCGCCGGGGGCCCGTCCTACGCCCTCGTGAAGCTCGACGGCGCTGGGGTCCAGCTCGACGCAGCCTCCACGGCGCGCTTCAGCAGTGGAGGCTCCGGTGCCGGCAGCGCTCCGGCGGGCGCCGCGGGCCAGCTCCACGCGCCGTAGCTCGCGAGTCGCCACGCCGCGCCAACGGTGTAGAGTCCGCGCCGTGCAGGACGCGGAAGAGTCGCTGAGCCTCGAACGCGAGGGCGCTCCGGGCGCTGGGGGGGCGTCCCCGGCGCGCTCCCTCGGCGCCGTCGAGGTGGGGGCCCGGGCGCCGCAGCGGGTCCGGGGCTGGTGGCTGTGGGCGCTGCTCGCCTACGTGAGCCTGGCCCTCGGCATCATCGGGATCGTGGTGCCGGTGCTGCCCACGGTGCCCTTCATCTTGCTGTCCGCCTTCGCCGCCGCGCGCGGGTCCCTGCGGCTCCGGCGCTGGCTGCTCTCACACCCGCGCTTCGCGCAGGCCATCACGGACTGGGAACGTGACGGGATGGTGGCGCGGCGGGCCAAGTGGCTCGCCACCAGCGTCATGGTGGGCTCGGCGGCGGTGCTCTTCGTGGCCACCCCGAGGTGGTGGGGGGCCGGCTGCGCCACCGCCACCATGGTCGCGGTGGGCACCTGGCTCTGGCTACGTCCGGAGCCGCCCTCCGGGGAGCGCCGCGGCCCGTGAAATTGATGATCCAGATCCCCTGCCTGAACGAGGCGAGCACCCTGCCCGCCACCGTGGCGGAGCTCCCACGGCAGATCCCCGGGGTGGGCGAGATCGAGCTGCTCGTCATCGACGACGGCAGCACCGACGGGACGGCGGAGGCGGCCGCGCGCCTCGGCGTGCACCACGTGCTGCGCTTCCCGAAGAACCGCGGGCTCGCGGCGGGCTTCATGGCGGGGGTAGACGCCTGCCTGCGCCTCGGGGCGGACATCATCGTCAACACGGACGCGGACAACCAGTACCGCGGCGCGGACATCCCGCTGCTCGTGGCGCCCATCCTCGAGGGCCGCGCGGAGCTGGTCATCGGTGATCGTCAGACGGACGCCATCGCGCATTTCTCCGGGGTGAAGAAGCTCCTGCAGCGCTGGGGCTCGCGGGTGGTGCGGCGGCTCTCGGCCACGGAGGTGGCGGACTCACCCAGCGGCTTTCGCGCGCTGAGCCGCCACGCCGCCGCGCAGCTCTTCGTCCACAACCGCTTCACCTACACGCTGGAGACGGTCATCCAAGCCGGGCGGCGCGGCCTCGCCATCGCCAACGTCCCCGTCACCACCAACCCCAAGACGCGCGAGTCGCGGCTGTTTCGCTCGGTACCGGACTACCTGCGCCGCGCCGGGCCGGTGATGTTTCGCGCCTACGCGATGTACCAGCCAGTGCAGCTCTTCTTCGCGTCCTCGCTGCTGCTGCTGCTGCTGGGCGTGGGGATCGGCGCGCGCTTCGTCTACTATTATCTGCGAGATCCCAGCTACAGCGGCTACACGCAGTCGCTGGTCATCGGGGTGGGCGCGGTGGTGCTGGCGGTCGTCATGCTGGTGGCGGCCATGCTCGCGGAGCTGCTGGCCGCCAACCGCCGGCTCATCGAGGACGTGCTGCTCCGCGTGCGCCGCCTGGAGGCGCGCTCGGCGAGCGGCGGCGCGCCGGAGGGCATCGCGGGGCTCCACTCCACCGGCGCGCCGCCCTGGCGCGCTCGGGAGGCGGCGTCGGCCGCGGACCACGCCGAGGAGCGCGCGCGTGCCTGAGCCGAACGTCGTGGGCAACCACTACGACAAGTACGGCACGCGCAACCCCATCGCGCGGCGCTTGATGGCGGGCTTTCTGCGCAGCGCGGTCGAGCTCTACGGTGAGGTGGAGCCGGCGAGCGTGCTCGAGGTGGGCTGCGGGGAGGGGCGGCTGGCGCAGCACCTGCTGGCGCACGCGCGCCGCCCCCCGGAGCGCTTCGAGGCCTGCGATCTCTCGCTCGAGCGGCTGGCCCCGGGGCTCAGTGAGCGGATCCACTTCCGGGAGGCCAGCGTGGAGGCGCTGCCCTACGCGGACGGGCAGTTCGAGCTGGTCGTGTGCTGTGAGGTGCTGGAGCACGTGCCCCACCCGGCGGCGGCGCTCGTCGAGCTGCGGCGGGTGGCGCGGCGCGCGGTGCTGCTCAGCACGCCGCGGGAGCCGCTCTGGCGCGCCCTGAACCTCGCGCGCGGCAAGTACCTGCGCGCCCTCGGCAACACCCCGGGCCACGTCCAGCACTTCTCCCGCCGTGGGCTCCTTCGGCTGGTGGAGCCCGTGCTCCACGTGCGCCGCGTCCGCACCCCGCTGCCGTGGACGATGCTGCTGGCCGACGTGCCGCGCTGAGCGCCGGCTCGTTGCCTGCGCCGAGGTGGGGAGCTCGCTGCGCGTCGATCGCCCTGAGAAGCGGCGCGACGTCAAGCCGCCGCGCGCGGCGGCTTGAGGCTCGGCGCCAGCCGGTCTATCGCTGACGCAACGTGGCAAAGAAAGACGCGCCCTGGATCATGAGGACCTACTCGGGTCACTCGACGCCCAAAGCCTCCAATGAGCTCTACCGCGCCAACCTGGCGAAGGGCCAGACGGGGCTGTCGGTCGCCTTCGATCTGCCCACCCAGACGGGCTACGACTCGGACGCCAGCTTCGCTCGTGGGGAGGTGGGCAAGACCGGCGTCCCCATCGACAGCCTGGGAGATCTGCGGGAGCTGTTCGAGGGGCTGCAGCTCGAGCAGATGAACACCTCCATGACCATCAACGCCACCGCGGCCTGGCTGCTGGCGCTCTACGTCGCGCTCGCGGAGGAGCAGGGCGCTACGCTCAGCAAGCTCCGCGGCACCACCCAGAACGACATCATCAAGGAGTACCTGTCGCGCGGCACCTACGTGTTCCCGCCGGAGCCCAGCTTGCGGCTCATCGCCGACATGATCGAGTACACCGTGGAGCACCTGCCGGAGTTCAACCCCGTCAACGTGTGCAGCTACCACCTGCAGGAGGCGGGCGCCACGCCGGAGCAAGAGATCGCGTACGCGCTCGGCACGGCCATCGCGGTGCTGGACACGGTCCAGGCCCGCGGGGTGTCGCAGGCCAGCTTGGACAAGGTGTTCGGGAGGGTCAGCTTCTTCCTCAATTCCAACCTCCGCTTCATCGACGAGGTGTGCAAGCAGCGCGCCTTCGCGCGGCTGTGGGACAAGCTGGGGCTCGAGCGCTACGGCGTGCAGGACGCCAAGCTGCGGCGCTTCCGCTACGGGGTGCAGGTCAACTCGCTGGGGCTGACGGAGGCGCAGCCGGAGAACAACATCATCCGCATCGTGCTGGAGATGCTCGGCGTCACCTTGAGCCGGGACGCGCGGGCGCGCGCCATCCAGCTCCCGGCGTGGAACGAGGCGCTCGGGCTGCCGCGCCCTTGGGATCAGCAGCTCAGCCTTCGAGCGCAGCAGATCCTCGCGTACGAGTCGGATCTGCTCGAGCACGCGGACATCTTCGAGGGCAGCGTCGTCATCGAGCGACGCACCAGCGAGCTCGCGGCGGCGGCCTGGGCCGAGGTGGAGGCGGTCCTGGCGCGCGGCGGCATCGTGCAGGCCGTGGCGGAGGGCTACGTGAAGGAGCGCCTGGTCGCCGCGAACGCCGCGCGCCTCGTCGCCATCGAGCAGGGCACGCAGATCGTCGTGGGCGTCAACGAGTTCCGCGAGAGCGAGCCGAGCCCGCTGCTCGAAGCGGGCTCGGTCGACGCCATCTTGAGGGTGGACCCAGCCAGCGAGGCCGAGCAGATCGAGCGGCTGCAGCGGTGGCGCGCAGGGCGCGACTCGGCGGCGGTGGCGAGCGCGCTCGAGGCGCTCGAGCGCGCCGCCCGGGAGGGGAGCAACTTGATGCCGCCCAGCATCGCGGCGGCCAAGGCGGGCGTGACCACGGGGGAGTGGGCCAACACCCTGCGGGGGGTCTTCGGCGAGTACCGCGCGCCCACGGGGGTCTCGGGCGCCAGCACCCCGGAGACCCTCCAGGAGCAGCTCACGCGGCTGCGCGCGGAGCTGGACGACTTGACCGAGCAGCTCGGGCGCCGACCGAAGCTGCTCGTGGGCAAGCCCGGCCTCGATGGGCACTCGAACGGCGCCGAGCAGATCGCCCTGCGCGCCCGGGACGCCGGCTTCGAGGTGGTCTACGAGGGGATCCGCGTCTCCCCGAAGGAGCTGGCGCGCGCCGCCGCGGACGAGGGCGTGCACCTGGTCGGCCTCAGCATCCTCTCGGGGGCGCACCTGGAGCTGGTGGGTGAGACGCTCGAGCGGCTCCGCGCGCTCGGCCTGGGAGAGCTGCCCGTGGTCGTCGGCGGCATCATCCCCGAGGAGGACGCCGCGCTCCTGCGTGCACGGGGCGTGCGCGCCGTCTTCACCCCGAAGGACTACCGCATCGGTCAGATCATCGAGCAGCTCATCGCGCTCGTGCGGAGCACGTCGCTGCCGAAGGCCGGCTAGGCGTGGACGAGCTCCAGGAGCTGGTCGAGCGCGTGCTGGCGCGCGATTTTGCGGCGGTGGGCCGCGCCATCTCGCTCGTCGAGGACCGGCGCCCGCGCGCCTCCGAGCGGAGCGAGCGCTTGCTGCAGCTCCTGCGCACGAGCGGCCGCGCCGCCGCGGGGCACTGCCTGGGGCTCACGGGCCCTCCAGGGGCCGGGAAGTCGACGCTCGTGAGCGCGCTCGCGCGGGTGGCCCGCCGCCGCGCGCTGAGCGTCGGCGTGCTGGCCGTGGATCCGAGCAGCCCTCGCAGCGGGGGCGCGCTGCTCGGCGATCGAGTGCGCATCGAGGGGGATCCCGACGATGAGCTGCTCTACGTCCGGTCGATGGCCTCCGGCGGGGACCTCGGGGGGCTGGCGCGCGCGGCCGGCGCGGCGGTCGAGGTGCTGACGGCGGCCTACGAGCTGGTCGTGGTGGAGACGGTCGGGGTGGGGCAGAGCGAGACGGACGTGGAGCACGTGAGCGACACCGTCGTGCTCGTGGTGCAGCCCGCATCGGGCGATCTCCTGCAGTTCATCAAGGCCGGGATCTTGGAGATCCCGGACGTGCTCGTCGTCAACAAGCTCGACCTCGGCCCGGTCGCTACCCGCGCCGCGGCGGAGCTTCGCGCGGCCTTGGCGGCGACGCACCCTGGGCGTCAGGCCAGCGTGCCGCCCGTGGTGCTGACCAGCGCCGCCACGAGCGACGGCGTCGATGAGCTGCTCGACCGCTGCGCCGAGCACCGCGCGCAGCTCGCCGCGACGGGGGCGCTGGAGGCGGAGCGCGCCGCGAGGCGGCGCCGCTGGGCGTACCGCCTGTTCCGCGACTGGGCGGGCGCGCGTGGCGTGCAGCAGCTCGGCGGGCGCGCTCACGCCGAGGCCAGGCTGGCGCTGCTCCTGGGCGAGGGGCGCTCGGCTTGGGGGGCGGCCTCGGCGCTGGCCGAGCAGCGCTGAGCGGCCTAGATGGCCGTCTTGGGCGGCGTCTTGGGCGCGGCGGCGGCGGCGTTCTCGCGCTCGCGCTTCAGCTCCCACTCGAGGTTCTTCTTGGCGCGGCGCAGACGCTGCTTGCGCCGGGTGCGAGGATCTTGCGGGCTTCCCATGATGAGGCGCGTGCCTTTAGCGCAGCTTGGCCCGGTTGTCGCGAGGAAAAGAACACGAAGCGCTCGGGCGCTTGGGGAGCCCGCGCTTCTCCCGTGAAATGGCGCCTCCAGAGCGCGCCGCGCCCCGCTCAGGCGTGCTTCTCGAGCAGGCGCGCGAGCCGCGGCGCCGCCTCCTCGACGTGCCGCTTGGCGGTAGGGCGGAGTTTGTCGTACGCGCCGCGGAGGGCTGCCCGCTGGGCGCCTCGGGCGCGGCGATCGGTGATGGCCAGCAGGGCGTCGGCGACGCTGCCCGCCTCCGCGCTCAAGCTGCCTGCGATGGGCTGCTGGGCGGCCTGCGCCTTGGCGACCAGGGGCTCGAGCGCCGCCACGAAGTCGTCCAGCAGCGCGTCGATGGCCTCCTCCACGAAGCCGGGCTTGACCCCCTGGACGAGCTTGTAGCCAGCCTTGATGGCAAACCCGGACAGCCCGCCCTTGCTGGCGACCTCCTCGGAGAGCACCTGGGCGGCGTCCGCGACGAGGCGCTGGCGTTGGCTGGGGTCGGTGAGCTTCTCGGGGAGTCGGGACATGGCTGAGCTGGAGAGGAGCGTGAGGTGCCGGGGACGCCCTCGGTAGCACCGCGCCCTGCCGAAACCAAGGCACGCTGGGGAGGCCATCGCGCGCCGCGTTGCGCACCGTCACCCACACGCAGCGGCGCCGGCGCCCGGGGGCCGCTTGACTCGGCGCGCGAGAGAAGGATGCTGGGAGCGGCGGCTCGGGCTCGCGGCCAGCGCATTGTCAGCCGGCCACAACCAAGCTAATTTCACCGGAAGATCTTCCATGGAAGAGGAGCTGCGGCGCGGAAGTAGACTCGGTAGCTTGGAGCTCCTGCTCCGGGTGGGACGGGGCGGCATGGCCACGGTGTGGGTCGCGCGGCGCCGCGGCGAGACGCGCGACCAAGATCGCCTCGTGGCGGTGAAGGCCATCCTGCCAGAGCTCGCGGAAGATCCGGAGTTCGTGAAGATGTTCCTGGACGAGGGGCGGCTCGTGCAGAGCATTCACCATCCGGCGGTGGTGGACACCTTCGAGGTCGCCACCTACGACGGCGTCACGTGCATGGTGATGGAGTGGGTGGAGGGCGACAGCCTGCACACCCTCATCGCGGAGGCCGGCAAGCGGCGCCCCATCCCCCCGGAGATGGCCGTGCGCATGATCGCGGACGCGGCCGCGGGGCTGCACGCCGCGCACGAGGCGCGCGACGACGCGGGGCAGCTGCTCGGCGTGGTGCACCGGGACGTCTCCCCTCACAACATCCTCATCAGCACGGCCGGCGCGGTCAAATTGGTGGATTTCGGCGTCGCCAAGGCGATGGGGCGGCTCACGGAGGCCACCAGCGCCGGCCAGCTCAAGGGCAAGTTCGGCTACATGTCGCCCGAGCAGGCGATGGCCAAGCCGGTGGACCGCCGCAGCGACGTCTTCTCGCTCGGCATCGTGCTGTTCGAGCTCACCACGGGTCGCCGGTTGTTCCGTGGAGAGCACGACGCGGAGACCCTGCACCTCGTCGTCGGCGGTGACATCCCACCCCCCACCAGCATCGATCCCAGCTACCCTCCCGCTCTGGAGCGCATCGTCCTCAAGGCGCTCGAGCGCGATCTGGAGCGGCGCTACCAGACGGCCGGGGAGTTTCAGGCGGAGCTCGAGCAGTACCTCAAGGCGGAGCGGATCCTCGTCCCGCCAGCGGGGCTCGCGCGGCTGCTCATGAAGGTCTTGGGCGGGCGCATCGAGCAGCGGCGCACCGCCATCCGCTCCACGCTCAAGCAGCTCGACGGCGACGCTTCGAGCGCCACCACGTCGCTCATGCCCAGCGCGGAGCTGCTGGTCGAGGGAGACGTCAGCCACTCCGGGCTCAGCAGCGCCGGCTCTACCACCGGCAGCGAGCCCTCCGGGCCCTCCACCACCCACCCGCAGACGGTCACGCTCGCGCGTGGGGGGCGCGCCGGGGGCGTGAGCGGGTACGTCTTCGGCATCGCGGGGCTCGCCGTGGGGCTCGCCGTCGTGCTGTTCGTGGTGCTGGGGCGCGACAAGCAGGGGAGCACGACCACCGTCAATGCCGTGGCGCCCACCGCCGTCGCCGCGGCGCCGCCAGCGCCGTCTCCAGCCGGCCAGCCCGCCCTCCCGGCGTCCGGGGCCACCGCGTCGGCGGAGGCCCCGGAGCTCGGCCTCGAGCGCCTCCCGGCGCTCCCCACGGCGCCCCGCGGCGCCGCCCGACCCGCCAGCGCTCCAGCGCCGGCCGCAGCCCCAGCGGTCAAGCCGAAGCCCGCGCCCCCCAAGAGCCAGAGCGGCTCCTTCCAGCGCGACAACCCCTACGGCCACTGAGGCGCGGCCGGCTCAGGGCTGAACGACGGCGCGCTTGGGGATGCGCCGGATGAGCCCGGTGGTCGTCGTGTAGACCACATGGTTGGCGGTCGACGCGATGGCGTCGACGCCGCCGTCTGCAGGCGCGATGGTCGTGACGTCGCCGCCGCCGATCGGCGTGGTGAAGACCCCACCGCCCTCGAAGGACTTGCCTGGATCACCCTGTGCGGCCCAAGCGACGAGGCCGTCGTAGCTGATGACGTCGGCGAGCCCCGTGAACCCGCCGGCGATCTTCACCTCCGCGGCGCCCCGCTCGTCGCAGGCCTGTCCTTTGAAGAGCGCGCGCTGCCAGACCTCACCGCTGCTGCGCGTGAAGTAGAAATTCACGCTGTCGGTCCCGACCCCCACCACGTCGTCCACCGGGGCCTCGAGCGCGGGAGCGCGGACCCCGCCGACGGCGGGCATGACGTACAGCCGCCGATTGACGACCGAGTACACGCACACGGCGGAGCCCAGGCCACCCACGGCGAGATCTCCGACGGTCTCGTCCTTGTTCTCGCTCGTGTAGATCAGCTCCGCGCTGGTGGTGGCGGCGAGGATCGAGAGGCGCAGGAGCTGGGGGGAGCCGCTGGCGCGCGTCGTGGCGCCCACGTACACGTAGTTGTCCGGGCCAGCGGTGACGCTCGTGGCCGGGGGAAAGCCCGCGGGTGGGGTGATGAAGGCCGGCGCCGACGGCCCCTGGCTCCCGTCCTTCGCGATGCGCAGGAGGGTGCCCGCGCTGGCGAACTCTTGGCTGCCCACGATGTAGACGAAGAGCGAGGCGCTCGGCGCGCTGAGCCCGGCGGGCTTCTTGGCGCCGCTGTGGATGTTGACGGCGCTCGTCCCGTCGACGGGCATCCGGCTGACGTTGGTGCTCGCGAGGTGAGCCCCGGTGCGGTAGACGCTGCTGGCGTCGGCGGCGATGAGCGCTGGGAGGTCCGCGCCGGCGGCCCCGAGCGTGAGGATGGGGTAGGCGGCCGCGTCATACGGGATGAGCACGGGCGGCCGCGGGCCGTCCTCCGGGGCGTCCGCGGCCGCGTCGGAGCCCGCGGCGCCGCTGGAGCCGCCCGCGCCGCTGCTGCCGCCGGCGTCGCTGCCCGCGCTGCCGCCGGCGTCGCTGCCCGCGCCGCCGCTCGTCCCCGCGGAGCCCGCCTGCCCTTGGTCGATGAGCGACTCGTCGAGCGTGCGGAGGCAACCCGCGGCGAGCACCAACAGGAGCGGCGGACCGAAGCGACAGACAGTGCGCGAGATCTGGTGAGGCATGCAGCTTTTCAATGATACCATCCTTTGCGTCATGTTGGGCAGCCCTCTCCGCCGCGCTTGCATCGTCGCCTTGGCTCTCGTGGGGGCCCTCCACGCTGCGCCGGCCGCGGCCGATGCCGGCGCGGACGCCAGGCGCTTCTTCGAGGCGGCCCAGCGGGCCTTCGACGAGGGGCGCTTCGTGGACGCCGCCCACGCCTTCGAGGACGCGTTCAAGCTCAAGCCGCACCCCGCGCCGCTCATCAACGCCGGTGACGCTTGGGAGAAGGCCGGCGAGTACGCGCTCGCGGCGCGCTCCTTCGAGCGGGTGCTCGCGCTGGAGTCGGCAGACGAGCAAGACAAGACCGACGCCACCGATCGGCTGGCGCGCCTCCGCCCCCAGCTCGGGGTGCTGGTGCTCGTGGGTGAGGCCTCCCTGCGCGTCAAGGTGGACGAGGAGGAGTTTCACGGGGGAGAGCGCCCCTACCTGTTCCCTGGCGCTCACAAGGTGACCTTGGTGGACGTGGACGGCGCGAAGCAGCGGACCGTGACGGTCCCGGCCGGTGGCAGCGCCAGCATCGAGCTCGCGACGCTCTTGCCGACGCCGGGCGCTGGCGAGCCGAGGGTGGAGGGCGCGGCGCACGCGCCGACGGGGGGCGCGGGGGCCGCCGTCGCCCCCACGGGAGGCGGCGTGGGGGCGTGGACCTGGGTGGCGTATGGGGTCGGGGCGGTGGGGCTCGCGGGCTTCACGGTGTTCGGTCTGCAGGCCAATGGCGCCGCGGACCGCTTCGACGCTCACCCCAACCGTGACGACTACGACGCCTACGGGCGGCATCAGCTCTACGCCAACCTTGGGCTCGGCGTCGGGGCCGCTGGCATCATCGCCGGCACCAGCTTGCTGATCCTGGATCTGACCCGGGCCCCGGCCGCGCCTCGGGCGGACGCGGCGCGCCGCACGCGCTTCGAGCTCGGGGTGTCGCGCGCGGGGGGCTTCGTCGGCGCGGCGGGGAGCTTTTGACGACGGCGCTCGAGCCCGCCCAGGGCTGGGCTCAGCGGGTGTTTCACGCCAGCGCCGCGTGGCAGTGTGTCCTCACGCGCAGCGGCGACATCCTCGCGATGAACGCGGGATTTCAGAGCGCCTTCGGCGCGGCGCAGCGGTGGGGGGCGCTGCGGGGCGCGCTGGAGGAGGCCAGCCCGGGCTTGGCGGGGCTCGTGGCGCGCCTCGTCGAGCATGGGCAGGGCTTCTACGTGGATGATCTGACCGTGCGCTCGGGCGGCCTGGGGCAGCGCCGCGTCACCGGAGAGGGCGTCGTCCTCGAAGGCGGGGGAGAGCGCTGCATCACGCTGATGGACATGACTCAGCGGGTCACGGTGGAGACGGCGCGCGCACAGCGTGAGCGCAGCGAGAGCCTCAGCCGCTTCGCGGGGGGCTTCGCGCAGGATCTCGAAGAGCTGATGCAGAGCGTGATGGAAGAGGCGCAGAGCGCGCTGGGAGCCCTCGGCTCGCGCAGCGTGGCGCCAGGCCCACGGCTCGTCGCCATCCTCGCCGCGGCCGAGCGCGCGCGCACGCTCTCCAACATCTTGCGCGCCATGGCGTACGAAGAGACGGGGAGCTGGCGCCCGGTGGATTTGGCGGGGGAGGTCCGAGCGGCGGCGGCGCTGATCGGCGCGGGCTCCTCCGCGGTGCCCATGCTGCTGGATCTGCGCGCGCCCGGCGCGGAGGTGGTGGGAGAGCGCGTGCGGCTGCACCAGCTCGTGCTCAACCTGCTGCTCAACGCCCACGACGCCAGCCGAGAGCGTGGCGGCGGCGTGGAGGTCTCGCTCTTCGACACCCCGGAGGGGGGCGTGTGCTTGCGGGTCGCCGACGAAGGTCAGGGCGTCGCTGAAGAGCTGAGGGAGCGGATCTTCGAGCCCTACTTCACGACGAAGCGCGGCCACTCTGCCCCGGGTGACTGGGGGAGCGGCCTGGGGCTCGCGGTGGTCGACGCGGTGGCGAGGTCCACGGGCGCGACGGTCAGCGTCGGCTCTCGGCCCACGGGCGGGGCGGTGTTCGAGGTCCAGTGGCCCGTGACCTCCGTGGTGCGAGACGAGCGCGCGAGCTTGCGCCCGCCAGAGCCAAGCGTCGCGGGCTGCGGCGTCCTGCTCGTGGGGGCGGAGCCCGCGCTCCTCGCGGCGCTGGCGCGTGGCCTGCGTCGGCGGGGTCACAGCGTCTTCGTGGCGCTCAGCGCCACCGAGGGGCGCCGGCTCTTGACGGAGTGTCAGCGCACCATCCAGGTCGTGCTCATCGATCGGGAGCTCGGCGATGAGCGCGTCGAGGCGCTGCTCGGAGACGTCTCGAAGCACGCGCCCGGCGTGGGGGTGGTGGCCATCGGCTCGCGCCCGGCCACCGAGGGGCTCGCCAGCAGCGCCATCGGCGAGCAGCTCCTCAAGCCCTTCGAGCTGTCGCAGCTCATCGCGGCCATCGAGGGCCTCCGGGCCAAGGCGTCGCCCGCACCCGCGGAGCCGCCGGCGTGAAGATCGCGGTCAACACGGGCGGCGGCGACGCCCCGGGCCTCAACGCGGTGCTGCGCGCGCTCACGCTGGGCGCGGAGTCGCGAGGCCTCGAGGCCTGGGGCATTCGGCACGGCTATCGCGGCCTGCTCGAGCCGGAGGAGGAGGGCCTGGTGCGGCTCGACCGCGCCGCGGTGCGGGGGATCGCCCACCTTGGCGGGACCATCCTGGGCAGCACCAACCGTGGCGATCCCTTCGCGTGGCCCGTCCTGCGCGGGGGCGCGCTCACCCCGGTGGACCGTGGCACGGAGGTGGCCGAGCGCCTCGCCGCGCAGGGCTTCGAGGCGCTCGTCGTGTTGGGAGGAGACGGGTCGCTGCGGATCGCTCAGAAGCTCCTCGGTCGCGGCGTCCCGCGCGTCATCGGGGTGCCGAAGACCATCGACAATGATCTGCCGGGCACGGACCGCTGCTTTGGGTTCTCGACGGCCGTCTCCACGGCCGTCGAGGCGCTGGACCGGCTGCACACCACCGCGCAGGCCCACGACCGCGTCATGGTCGCCGAGGTGATGGGGCGCGACGCGGGCTTCATCGCGCTGCACGCGGGCGTCGCCGGCGGCGCGGACGTCATCCTCATCCCGGAGCTGCCGTTCGACCTCGAGCGGGTGGCGGAGAAGATCTTGGCGCGCGAGCGGGCTGGCCGTCGCTTCAGCATCGTGGTGGCGGCCGAGGGGGCCAGCGCGCGCGGTGGCTCCTCGAGCGTGCTGGCGCCGGCGGACGCGTTCAGAGAGCACGTCCGGCTCGGGGGCGTCGGGGCGCTCGTGGCCCAGCAGCTCGAGCGCCTCACGGGTAAGGAGGCTCGGAGCCTGGTCCTCGGGCACCTGCTGAGAGGGGGGAGCCCCGTGGCGGAGGACCGCGTGCTGGCGCAGCGCCTCGGCGCGGCCGCCGCCCGCTTCCTGGCGGGGACCACGGCCTCGGGGCTCGTCGCCGTGCGTGGTGGGGAGGTGGTCTTCGCCCCGCTGGAGTGCGTCCTCGCCCCACCGAGGCGCGTCTCGCTGGAGGATGATTTGATCACCACCGCGAGGGACCTCGGGATCTGCTTCGGGGACGAGGAGCGCCCGGCGCCCTAGGGGTGCGCGGCGCGCCCAGCGCCCAAGCGCCCCCGGGAGACGAGCCACCGCTTGCAGGGTGGACGGGGCGCGACGATGATACGGGGTGGAGGAAGCGTCGATGCATCGTAGGAGGGCCCCAGCGCGGGCTCGGCTCGGAGGATCTGGACCATGGCGATGAGCGCGGCGCCCCCGCAGCCGCCCGCGGAGCCTCCGCCCGACGTGAGCTCCAAGATCCTCATCGTGGACGATCAGCGCAACATGCGCACCACCTTGGCCATGATGCTGCGTGGCGCGGGCTTCGAGGTGGACGAGGCGGCAGACGGCGAAGAGGGCAAGCAGCTCGGCGCCACGGGCGCCTATGACTTGGTGATCACGGATCTGCGGATGGGCAAGCTCGACGGCATCGACGTCCTGCGCGCCATCAAGGAGGCCCAGCCGATGACCGAGGTCATCGTCATGACCGCCTATGGCACCATCGAGAGCGCGGTGGACGCCATGCGCCTCGGGGCCTTCGACTACATCCAGAAGCCCTTCAGCGAGCAAGAGATCCTCGTCAAGGTGGGCAAGGCGGTGGAGAGCCGGAAGCTGCACGGGCAGGTGCAGGCCTTCGCGCAGGACTTCAAGGAGCGCTACCACTTCGACAACATCATCGGACGCTCGCAGGCCATCCGGGACGTGCTGACGCGAGTGGTGAAGGTCGCCCCCACGGACGCCACGGTGCTCATCACCGGGGAGAGCGGCACGGGCAAGGAGCTCATCGCCCGCGCGGTGCACGCCAACAGCAAGCGCGTCAACAAACCCTTCGTCATCGTCAACTGCGCGGCCATCAGCGAGACGCTCCTGGAGAGCGAGCTGTTCGGTCACGCCCGGGGCGCCTTCACCGGCGCCATGACGGCCCGCAAGGGCATGTTCGAGGAGGCAGACGGCGGGACCTTCTTCTTCGATGAGATCGCCGAGACCTCCATGGCGTTCCAGGCCAAGCTGCTGCGGGCCATCCAGGAAGGGGAGGTGCGCAGGATCGGGGAGAACAAGTCGGTCCGGGTGGACATCCGGGTCATCGCGGCGACCAACGTGGATTTGGTGGCGGCCGTGGAGGAGCGGCAGTTCCGCCGGGACCTCTACTACCGCCTGAACGTGGCCCGCTTCATCTTGCCGCCGCTCCGCGAGCGCCGCGAAGACGTGCCGCTGTTGGCGGACTATTTCCTGGCCAAGCACACGCGGAAGATGGGCCGCGCAGCGCACTTCGGAGACGGCGTGGTGGCGCGGCTCGCAGGCTATGATTTCCCTGGCAACATCCGGGAGCTGGAGAACTTGGTGGAGCAGGCCGTGGCGCTCTGCAGCGGCGGGGTCATCGACATCGACGACCTCCTGCCGAACGCGCCCGCCCTGGAGCCGCCGTCGGACGCAGGCGGCAAGACCCTGGCGGCCGTGGTGGACGAGGCGGAGCGGCAAGCGGTGGTGTCTGCCCTGAGCCACCATGAAGGCAACCGTGAGCGCGCGGCCGAGGCCCTGGGGATCAGCCCCACGACCCTCTGGCGGAAGATGACGCGGCTAGGGATCTCGTTCGAAACGCGCTAGAGGGCGCACGCCGTGCTCACCCGAGAGCTCAGCTATGAGCTGCCCGACGACCTCATCGCGAGGTACCCTGCCCCGGAGCGGGAGTCGGCGCGCCTGCTCGTCGTCGAGCGGCAGGGAGAGCTCCACCGACGCATCTCCCAGCTCCCCGAGCTCATCCCGTCCGGAGCGCTGGTGGTGCTCAACGACACGAAGGTGCTGCGCGCGCGGCTCCTCGGCAGCCGACTGCCCGGGGGCGGGCGGGTGGAGCTGCTGCTCTTGCGGCGCCTGAGCGGGGCGGGTCATCGCGAGCGCTGGAGCGCCATCGGGCGCGCCAACAGCCGGCTCCGCGTGGGCGCGCGGCTGAGCTTCGGGCCGCTCCAGGCGACGATCGAAGCGGTAGCGCCAGGGACGCTCGAGGTCGAGCTGTGGGGGGAGGGAGACGTGGGGACGCTCATCGCGGAGCGCGGCGAGGTCCCGCTCCCACCCTACCTCGGGCGGGCCGCAGAGCCCGCGGACGCCGAGCGCTACCAGACGTCGTTCGCCCGTCACCTGGGCTCGGTGGCGGCGCCCACCGCGGGGCTGCACCTGACCGAGCGATTGCTCACCGCCCTCGCCGCGCGCGGCATCGAGGTGGCGTACGTCACCCTGCACGTTGGCCTGGGGACCTTCCGCCCGGTGACCGCCGAGCGGCTCGCCGACCACGACATGCACGCCGAGCAGCTCGTGGTGGCGGAGCCGGCCGTCGCCGCGGTCGCCCGAGCGCGCGCCCGTGGCGCGAAGGTGGTCGCGGTGGGGACGACCGTCGTCCGCGCGCTCGAGGCCGCCGCGGATCCGCTCCGCCCGGGCCTCATCCAGCCCTTCCACGGGGAGACGCGGCTCTTGCTCTACCCCGGGATCGAGCTGCGCGTCGTCGACGCGCTCCTGACGAATTTCCACCAGCCCGGGAGCACGCTGTTGGCTCTCGTGGCGTGCTTCCTGGGCCTCGAGCGGCTCCGCGCGGCCTACGCCGTGGCGATCCAGGAGCGGTACCGCTTCCTCTCCTACGGGGACGCCCTGTGGATCCCGGAGCGGCTCGCGTGACGCTGCTCCAGGTGCTCGCCCGTGAGGGCGACGCGCGGGCTGGGCTGCTCTGTACGCCCCATGGGGACGTCCCCACGCCGGCCTTCATGGCGGTCGCCACGCAGGCCACGGTCAAGGCGCTGTCGCCGGCAGAGGTCGCCGCCACGGGGACGCGGATGGTGATCATGAACACCTACCATCTGTGGCTCAGGCCGGGGCCGGAGGCGGTCGCGGAGCTGGGGGGACTGCATGCGCTGTCGCGCTGGCCGCACGCCATCGCCACCGACTCGGGTGGCTTTCAGGCCTTCTCCCTCGCCGCGCGCTGCAAGCTGAGTGAGGAGGGCTTCGCCTTCTCGTCGCACCTCGACGGCTCCGCGCGTCTGCTCTCCCCGGAGGAGAGCATGCGCGTCCAGGGGCTCTTGGGCGCCGACATCGCGCTGCAACTCGACGTGTGCCCACCCGCCGGCGCGCCGCGCGCCGAGCTCGTGGCGGCCGTGGAGCGCACTACCCGCTGGGCCGAGCGCTGCCTCGCCGCCAAGGCTCCCGGGCAGGCGCTCTTCGGCAGCGTGCAGGGAGGGACGGACGTGGAGCTCCGGCTCCAGCACGCCGAGCAGCTCGCGCGGCTCCCGCTCGAGGGCCTCGCCCTCGGCGGCTTCAGCGTGGGGGAGCCGCCGGCGGTGATGCACCGGGTCTTGAGCGAGGTCGTGCCCCGCGTGGACCCAGCGCGAACGCGCTACCTCATGGGAGTAGGGACGCCAGCCGACCTGCTCCACGCCATCGGCTGCGGGGTGGATCTGTTCGACTGCGTGATGCCGACCCGCAACGCCAGGAACGGCCAGGTCTTCGTCGCGGGAGGGAAGCTCGTCATCAAGAACGCGCGCTTCAAGCTCGATCCGCGACCCCTCGAGGAGGGCTGCGAGTGTCTGGCCTGCGCCGGCGGGTACTCTCGTGGATATCTGCGCCATCTCTACCTCGCAGGCGAGATCTTGGGGCACCGGCTGCTGAGCGCGCACAACCTGCACTACTATCAGCGGCTCCTCCGGGGCGCCCGAGACGCCATCCTGGCGGGCCGCTGGACCGAGTGGCGTGAGGCTCAGGTGGCCGGCGCGCCGACCGCCCACGGCTGAGCCGTCGTCTCGCCGGGTCGGCAGCCGCTGGGCGGGCGCTCCGCGGAGCTATCGAACGGCTCGGGGTATGGTAGCTTGCGCCTGTAGAGATGACGGACGGGTCGAAGAAGCAGCTTGGGCGGATCCTCCTCCAGCAACGCGCCATCACCGCGGAGCAGCTCGACGCGGCGATGAAGGCGCCGGGCGGCGGTCGCCTGGCCTCGAAGCTCATCGAGCAGGGCGTCCTGACGGACGTGGAGGCGCTCAAGGCGCTGAGCGAGCAACACGGGCTGCCAGGCATCGATCTCTCGCAGATCTGCCTCGATCTGGACGCGCTGGAGCTGCTGCCCCGGGAGATCGCAGAGAAGCACCTCATCGTCCCCGTGCTGGTCCGGGACGATCGCCTGTTCATCGCCATCGCCAACCCCGGCGAGCGCAAGATCATCGACGAGCTGGAGTTCGTCACCGGCAAGCGGGTGTTCCCCTACGTAGCGCTCTCGGCCGCGCTGTCCCACGTCATCGAGCAGGCCTACGCCGCCAAGCGCCGTGGAGAGCGCTACTACGTCGGGCCGCACTGCCCGCCCGAGGTGCTCCGCAAGGTGGGCCTGCTGGAGCAAGAGACGCGGCCCCCGTCCCTGCCGCCCTTGGCCGGCGCGCCCGCGGAGGAGCCCGCCGCCACGGAGCCGCTCACTGAGCCGGGCGTGGTCGTGGACGACGTCTCACGGCGCTTCTCCCACGAGGCGGAGCTCAACGACGAGGGCTTCGGGGAGGTCTCCGAAGAGCTCAGCGTCGTGGCGGAGCTGCCCCCCCAAGAGCGCTCTTCCAGCCCCCCGGCCCTCCAGGGCAAGACCATCTTGGTCGTCGACGACGAGGAGGACATCCGCAAGCTGCTCAAGCGGCTGCTCAGCTCGCGCGGCTATCGCGTGCTGGAGGCGGACCGCGGGCTGCTCGCGCTCAGGCTGGTCAAGGAGCAGACGCCGGATCTCATCGTGCTGGACGCCATGCTACCCGAGGTGCACGGCTTCGACATCGCGCGGCGCATCAAGGGGAGCCGCCGCTACGGGCACATCCCCATCATCATGGTGAGCGCGGTCTATCGTGGCTGGCGCTACGCGGAAGATCTGAAGGCGAGCTGCGGCGTGGACCACTTCATCGAGAAGCCCTTCAAGATCGCGGAGGTGGTGAGCGCCGTGGAGGCGAGCCTGTCCGCCGCGGTGCCGACGGAGCAGCTCCAGGAGGCCGCGCCGGCGGCAGACGTCAAGCAAGAGGTGGAGGCGGCGCTCGTCGCTGGCGTCGCAGCGTACAAGGAAGGGCGCCTCGACGAGGCCGTGCAGCACCTGCAGCGCGGCCTCGCCATCGACCCGCTCGCGTATCGCCTCCATTTTCACCTGGGGCTGCTCTACGGCAAGCGCGGTCAAGTCTACGAGGCCATCCAGGAGCTGGAGACCGCCGTCAAGATCAACGCCGGGCATTTCGCTGCCCTCAAGAACCTGGCGGTGCTCTACCAGAAGGCGGGGTTCCGCAACAAGGCCGCGGAGACCTGGGAACGTGCCCTGCCCCTCGCCCCGGACGAGCCCACCAAGCAGGGCATCAAAGAGCTGCTCCTCCAGCTCCTCTGAGGCCCGCCTGCTTTGAGCGCGGTGGCCGAATTCCAGCCTGGTACGACGGAAAGCGCTTCGCTAGCCGGGTCAGCCCAGGTTATCCTGCGCCAGCCTGTCGACCGGTACCGGGAATGAAGTTCGTCTGCCCTAGCTGCAAGGCAAAGTACCAGATCGCCGACGAGACCATCGCCGGTCGATCGGTTCGGATGAAGTGCCGGAAGTGCGGCTTCATGATCCGCGTGTCTTCAGCGGCGGCTGGGGACGGCGCCAGCCTCCTGCCGCCAGCTGCGGCGAGCAGCTTGCCCCCCGAGGGGACGGGCGAGGGGACCTCGCCGACCGTGAGCGGGGGCGTCAGCTCAGCGCCGCCGCCGCCCAGCGCACCTCCCGCGCCCGTCGCCGCGCCGGCGCCGCCTGCTCCTCCCCGCGCGGCTCCTCCGCGTGCGGCGCCTCCGCGGGCGGCCCCACCGCGCGCCGCAGCGCCGGCGGAGCCCGCAGCCCCTCGCCGCCCACCCCCTCGCGCGGGTGGCACGCAGCCTCTCCCAGCCACCCCAGCGCGGGCGCCTGGCCCTGCCGCCAGCCCTCCCCGCACCGCGGGCTTGACGGCGCCGCTCCCTGCAGTCCCAGCGCCCCCCGCGCCCACCCCGCGGCCCACGGCCGCCTACGGTGAGGGGGACGACGACGAGAGGACGCGCGTCTCGGCGAGCCCGGCGGCGCTGCTGGCAGTGGCCGCGGGCGCTGCGCCGGCGCCACCACCGGGCGCCGCTGTGCCCAGGGGCCTCACGGGCGCCTTGGCGGCGAGCGTTCAGCAAGAGAGCGCCGCCGTCACGGCTCACGCGGCGGAGGAGTGGCACGCTGGGATCGGGGGCCAGCCGCTCGGGCCGCTGCCCCTCACCGAGGTGAAGAAGCTCGCGGAGCGCGGAGAGCTGACGGCCACCACGCTCGTGTGGCGTGAGGGCCAGGAAGAGTGGCTCCCCGTCAGTCACTTCCCGGAGCTGATGGCGATCGTCGAAGAGGCGGCGCCGCTCGTCGCTGTGGCCACGGCGCCGGTGGCCGCGGCGCCCTTCGGCGCCGTCGCCGCGTCCCCCGTCGCAGGGGTGGCGCTCGCGGGCGCCGCGCTCACGCAGGAGGCGCCACCCAGCGGCGCCAGGCTGGGCGACGAGGCCCTCGTCATCCCCGCGCGCCGCTCGGGCATGGCCGCGTGGGTGGCTGTGGGCGTCGCGCTGTTGTTCGGGTTGACCATCGGCTTCGTGGTCTTCAACCAAGAGCCCAAGGAGGTCGTGCGCTACGTCACGACGGGCCAGTCAGCGGAGCCTAGCGCCCGCGGGGCGGCCCCGGCGCCCACGGACAGCGCCCCGCAGACTCCCGAGGCGCAGCCCTCGCCGTCCGCGGAGGGCGCGGGCGGCTCGGACAAGATCGCCCGCGTCTCAGGGGCTCTCCCGAAGGCCAGCGCCACGGCCGACAAGGGCACCCCCGCTCCGGGAGGCGGACTGGATCTCGGAGGCCTCGCCGGGAGCGCCAAGGGCCCCAGCGGGTCGACGGGCAGCGGCTCCTCGGGCTCGGCCGGTCAGCAGCTCGACAGCGACGCCATCAGCAAGACGGTGGGGCGCTACAAGACGAGCGTGCAGCGGAGCTGCTGGCAGCCCGCCCTCGACACGCGCGACAAAGACGCCCCCAGCAGCGCGCGCGTCAGCGTCACCATCGTGGTGGGCCCCAGCGGGTCGGTGCAGAGCGTGAGCACCTCCGGTGACCCCAAGGGCTACCGTGGGCTCGCGAGCTGTATCGCCGGCCGCGTGCGCGGGTGGCAGTTCCCCGCCTCCGGTGGCACCACCACCGTCAACGTGCCGTTCGTCTTCGCGGCGCAGTGAGGGCGCGATGAAAAGCACCTCGACGGACCCCGAAGGGCCCCGCCGAGGTGGTCGCAGTGGCTCGTAAGCCGGGTTCTGTGGCGTCGCTCCGTCACCAGGCCGACGCTGACGATCATTCCTCTACGGTTCACGTCACCGTGAACCTCTAGCAGCCTACCCTGGGGCTCGGGCGAGCAGCCCTCGAGCGCCCCTCTACATGGCCTTGCTCCGGGTGGGGTTTGCCTTGCCACGCTCGTTGCCGAGCGCGCGGTGGTCTCTTACACCACCTTTTCACCCTTACCCACGGAGCCCGAGGGCTTTGGCGTGGGCGGTCTGTTCTCTGTGGCACTGTCCTCGAAGTCACCTTCACCGGGCGTTACCCGGCACCCTGCTCTCTGGAGCCCGGACTTTCCTCGCGCGGCGCGCGCGACCGTCTGAACTACTGCGACGCTCCGAGGTTAATGAGGCTCTCCTGCCGAGGCAAGGGGCTCAGGCGGCGTCGTCGAGGCTCGCGCGGGTCACCCCGAGCTGCGCGAGCCGACCCCGCAGCTTCTGCTTGGCGCGCGCCTCGAGCTGCCGAGCGCGCTCCCGCGAGACGCCCAAGCGGCGCCCCAGCTCCGCCAGGGAGAGCTCCTCCGCTGGATCTGCCAGCAGGCGCTGCTCCACGATGTAGCGCTCCCGCTCCTCCAGGACGGACAATGCTTGTCCTACCATGGCGGTGAGCTGCGCCTGGCGTTGCCGCCCCTCCAGCAGCTCGAGCGGGGAGGGCTCCTCGGACACCAGCCGCTCGAGCGGGGTGGTGGCGGCGCCCTCCGCCGCCGTGGGCGGTGACAGATCGAGCGAGACGTCACGCTGCTCCAGGCGCTGGAGCATGAGGGTGAGCTGCTCGACGGAGACCCCGAGGCGCTCGGCGAGCAGCTCGTCGGCGCGCTGCTCGTCCCCGTAGAGGTTGAGCAGCTTGTTGCGCTCGCGCCGCAGCCGGAAAAAGACCTTGGAGCGGAGCGCCCCGGAGCCCCCCCCGACGAGGCTCCACGAGCGGATGACGTGGTCGAGGACGTAGGCGCGGATCCAGTGCGCGGCGTAGGTGACGAAGCGCAGCCCGCGGTCCGGCTCGTACTTCTTCAAGGCATGGACGAGCCCCGCGTTGCCCTCCGCGATGAGCTCGGCGATGGGGACGCCGTAGCGCCGATACTTCAAGGCGATGGCGATGACGTAGCGCAGCTGCGGCCTCAGGAGCGCGTCGGCCGCCTGGGGTGAGCCCGTCGTGCGCCATGTGCGGGCGAGGGTGGCTTCTTGCTCTCGGCTGAGCTGGGGAACCTGGTGCGCCTTGCCCACGTAGCGGGCGAGAGGCCCCTCGAATTCGCGCGCCATGGAGACACCTCCGGTTGAGGACTACCGCCGAGCCGATGCCCGAGGGCTCGCGCGTGATCGTGGCGTCTACGCCACGCCGCGCAGCGAAGTTACGGTCGTCCAGGTTGGAAAGAGCCCGCCCCGAGCCGTGGCTCAGGCAGAGAAGGAAGCGCCGCAGCCGCAGGAGCCCGAGATGTTGGGGTTCCCGAACTTGAAGCCCGAGCCCTGGACCCCCTCGACGTAGTCGATCTCCGTACCGTCGAGGTATTGATACGACAGGGGGTCGATGAACAGCTTGACGCCGTTGGACTCGAAGTTCTCATCCATCTCCCCCGGCTTCTCTTCGAAGTACAGATCGTACTGGAACCCGGCGCAGCCGCCGCCGATGACGCGCAGCCGCAACCCTTGGCCCTGAAGGCCCTCGGCCTCAGAAATTTCCTTCACTTTTTGGGCTGCCAGGGGCGTGATGGACACCATGCGTTGAGACTCCTGTGAGGCAGGGGGCGACGGCCTCTGCTTGGCGGGCAGTATAAACCTCACGTTGCGGAAGCGCCAGGGGCACCTCGGGGGAGCGCGCCTGCAGCGCCGGGGCGAGGGCTCGCCCGGCTCAGGGGGCGGCGTCCCCCACGAGCAGCAGCTCCCCGGAGCGGCAGGCCACGACGAGCCGCCTTGGGCCGAGGGGGGCCACCGCGATGGGGTCGGCGCAGCTCACGTCCTCGGCGAGCAGGGGCGCACCCTCGGGGGTCAGGATGCGCAGCGGCTCGCTCGGTAGGAGCACCGCGAGCCTCCCGGTGGTGTCCGCGAGCAAGGGCGGCGCGAGGGGCGCGCCCGGAGCCGACGAGCTCGACGTGCCCTGCGCGGGCTCGAGCCGAGTGCGCCAGCGCTCCGAGCCGCCCGCGTCGTAGCGCGCCAGCGTCCGATCGGCCGTGAGGAGCCAACAGCCGTCCTCCCGAGAGATGGCGAGCAAGGGCTGGAGTCGCCGCGGCTCGACGTCGACGCGGGCCTTGACGAGCCCCTCGTCGAGCTCCACCTCGAGCAGGGTCGAGGGTGGCACGGCGACGCACACGCGGGCGGCGCCGCAGCGCGCCGCGATCAGCGGCGTGAGGCCCAGCCGACGCACGAGGCGCGGCGAGCGGGGCGGCTGCCAGCGCCAGAGGCTGCCATCCTGCTGGACGACGATGACGGCGCCGTCGACCTCGAGCAGCGTGTGGGGCGCCGCCGTCAGCGTGGCGCGGGCGAGGACGCTCGGCGTGTCGTCCACGATGAGCACCTCCCGGCGCCCCGCGAGGGCCAAGGTCCCATCGGAGAGCGCGAGCGGCGAGACGTGGGGTGCGGGCTCCAGGGGGAGCTGAACGGCCCTGGCGACGCCGGTGGTCGGCGCGTGGAGCCCCAGGAGCCCCGACGCGAGCAGGGAGACGCGCGCGCCCGAGCCCATGAGCGTGCCCTCCACGACGCTGGGGCCGTCGCTGAGCGCCGCCCGCCAGGCCAGCCGGCCCCCGGGCTCGAGCTCTAGCAGCTCCGGTCCGGCGCTGGGGAGGCTCAGGCGCCCACCGTCGGCCACGGCGAGGGGCTGGGAGAGCGCCGCTGGCAGCCGCAGCCTCCGCACGAGCCGCGGCTGGTGGGGGAGAGGGAGCGCGCTGAGCCCACGCCGAGCGCCGTCGAGGCGCGCTTGCGGCGCAGCGCCGCGTGGGGGCCCAACGGCGCGGCGCTGGGGGCGGCTGGGATCGAGCGCGTGCGCGCGCTCGTGCGCCGTGCCGGAGGTGGTGAGCAGCGCGAGCCACGCCGCGACCGCAGGGAGGAGGCCTCGCATCAGCGCTTCTCCAGCAAGAAGAGGGCGTCCACGCTGGGGACGCGCGGCTCTTGCCAGTCGCGCCGCGCCCGCAAGCGGCCGTAGGCGCTGACCGCCCTGCCCGCCGGGGCGGGGGAGGGGGCGCCGTAGTACAAGCGGACCCGACAGGGGGCGCCGGGGCAGCCACGCGTGACCTCGAGCAGGAGGCTGCTGTGGTGTCCGAGCAGGGTGACCTCGCGGAGCGTGCCGTCGAGGGCGACGCGCGCCCCGGCGGTGGGCTCCGGATCGCGCGTCAGCTCGGAGTAGTCGCGGAGCGCGCCTTCACGCCAGCGCGCTGCGGCCTCGCTCAGCCGCTCGACCCGGCTGACGAGCACGTCGACGGTGCGTGGGGCCTGCTGCGCCGCCTTGGCTCGGACCGAGAGCGTCACGTCACCGACGCTAGAGATGTTCATGCGCTGCGCGAAGCGCCCCGTCGTGTCGACGGTGAGCGGGTGTCCCCCCGCCGTGACGTGCGCGCCAGGGAGCGTGCGCCCCGCGAGCATGAAGGTGGTGGCGTCCGTCACGACGTGCGTCCCGGGAGCTTCGATGACGAGCGGGGTGACGTTCAGCGCGGTGGTCAGCTTGCCCGTGAGGGGAGCGCCGCCGGGAAAGCGAAGCTCCCAAGGGTAGCGGAGGCTGAGGCGCTGGGTCGTCTCGGCGGGCCCCTCGAGGGCGGCGCGGAGTGAGACGCGCCGCTCGGCCACCCCGGAGGCGCCGAGCTCGAGCGCCGCGCCGTCGAGGAGCGCGCGGCCGTCGGGGTGCGCCGAGAGCCGGATCCGGAGCGCCGGCTCGGCGGAGTCGAGCTCGGCGAGGTCGACGCTCCAGCGGTGGGAGACGTCCACCGTGAGCGACAGCGGCTCGAGCGCTCCGTGGCCCTTCGCGAGCTGGAGCTGCAGGCGATGACGCCCCGGCTCGAGCGGTGCGCGCAGCCTCGAGAGGGCTCGCCCCTCCACGACGCTGACCGGTGCGCCTTCGAGCGCGAGCTGGCTGCCGGGCGGGCAGCTAGGACAGCGCAGCTCGAGCAGCTGCCCGCCCTCCTGTCCGTCGAGGACGGTGGCGCTGACCGGGCCCGGGCGCGACCAGCGGTACCCAACGCCCAGCGCCAGGCCGAGGCTCAGGAGCAGCGGGACGAGCAGCCAGCGCCACGTCGTGCGTCCCCCGGAGGGGCTGGGGAGCGTGGGGGAGGCGATCCGAGGTGCGGCGGGGACCTCGCCCCGCCGCCGTCGAGCCCGTGATGAGGCGGGCAGCCCCTCGGCGCTCACGCTCGCCGGGGAGGGAGCCGGCGCGGCCGAGGGGCTGGGCCCCGGAGGCCGGCTCGGGCTGGGGGCGTCCTCCGGGGCCACGTAGCCGAGCAGCGTGCCCCGGTGGCCGCGGGGGCGCTGCTCCAGAGGGTCGAGGCCGTGCCCGAGGCGCGTCGCCCGAGGCGCTGGGGGAGGCCTCGCCGCCGCGAGCCGGAGCCGCTCCCCGAGCGCGAGGGGCGCCTCGTAGCGCCGCCCGCAGCGCTGGCAGGTAGCCCGCGAAGAGGCGTCATCCACGCGGCAGTGAGGGCACCAGGGCATGCCGAAGGAACATAGCTCGGATGGGTAGGGATGCTGGCCTTTTGGGTGCAAGGTCTTTGTCCCAAGCCGAGTGACTTGGCTATGAGGGCCAGGATGCTCGCCAAGCGAATCATCCCCTGCCTCGACGTGCGCGCGGGTCGCGTGGTCAAGGGGGTGAACTTCGTCGGACTGAGAGACGCAGGCGATCCGGTAGAGTGCGCCCGACGCTACGACGCCGACGGCGCCGATGAGCTGACCTTCCTCGACATCATGGCCTCGCAGGAGAGCCGCCGCGCGCTCCTCGACGTCATCGAGCAGACCGCGGCGGTCGTGTTCACGCCCCTGACGGTGGGGGGCGGGGTCCGCACGCTGGCCGACATCCGCGCGCTCCTCGACGCCGGGGCCGACAAGGTCAGCATCAACTCCGCTGCGCTCGACGACCCGGGGCTCATCGAGGAGGCCGCGGGCGTCTGGGGGAGGCAGGCGATCGTGGCGGCCGTCGATGCCAAGCAGGTCGCCGAGGGGCGCTGGGAGGTGTTCACGCACGGTGGGCGGCGCGCGACCGGGGTCGACGCCGTGGGGTGGGCGGCGCGGCTCGCGCAGCTCGGGGCCGGGGAGATCCTCCTGACCAGCATGGACCGGGACGGGACCCGCGCCGGCTATGACCTGCCGCTCCTGCGCGCCGTCGTCGACGCCGCGAAGATCCCGGTGATCGCCTCGGGAGGGGTCGGCAGCCTCGAGCACCTGCGGGAGGGCTTGACCCTGGGCGGCGCCGACGCCGCGCTCGCCGCCTCCATTTTTCACGAGGGCACCGTCACCATCGCCGAGGCGAAGCGCTTCCTCGCCGAGGCGGGCGTCGTCGTCAGAGGAGTAAAGACATGACAGTACGGCTCGATCACGTCCTGGCCGCGGCGCGCGCCCGCCGCGCCGCGCTCGTGGGGGAGATGTCGGGGCAGCTCGTCCTCGCGGCGGCCGAGCAGCTCGCCGAGCTCCCTCGCCGGATCCGCCCGGAGGACACGGAGCTCCGGGAGGATGGCACGCTCCACCTCGGTGGCGGCGAGGCGTGCGCGCCGCGTGAGGTCGTGGCCGAGCTGGGGGCATGGCTCGATGCCTTGCTCGCCGCCTCGAGCTCCGTGGGGAGCTCCTTGCAGCGCATCGCCGCGACCGACCATCCCTCGATCGAGGGCTTGGCCCAGCAGCTCCGCGCGGCGCTCATCCCCTCCAACCCGGCGGCGGCGCGACGCGCCTTGGCGCGTCTCTACCGCGAGACGGCGCGCGCCGTCGCTGCTGGGCCGGCCCCGGCCCTGCCCGTGGCAGCGCCCGTCGCGCTGCCCCAGGGATCGGGCTCGGCGAGCGCTGGCCCGCAGCCTGCGTCCGCGCCGCCGCTCGCCGTCGCTCCGACGCCCACGCCCAGGATCTACTCCGTGGACTCGCTCGACCCGGAGCCGGCGCTCGACGCGGCGGAGCTCGAGGCGACTCGGCTCGAGGTGCAGACCTTCGAGGGCGGCGACGAGGACGCAGAGTGGACGGTCGAGGCGCCGCCGGTGGAGGTGCCGGCGGAGCCAGAGCTCGCCGCGGCGACATCCCTCGTGGCGTCCGCACCAGTGGCCGCTGCCGAGCCGTCGGCGGCCCCGGCTGCGGCGGAGGCACCGGCGGGCCTGCCCGAGGTGGAGGCGTCGGCGGGTCCGGTCGAGGTGGAGGCGTCGGCGGGTCCGGTCGAGGTGGAGGCGTCGGCGGGTCCGGTCGAGCTGGAGGTGTCGGCGGGTCCGGTCGAGCTGGAGGCGTCGGCGCCTCCGGTCGAGGTGGAGGCGTCGGCGCCCCCGGTCGAGGTGGAGCCGCCGGCGCCCCCGGCGCAGAGCGTCGCGGATCTGAGCGCACGGCTCCCGCAGCGGCGGAGCCGCGTGGAAGATCTGGTGAGCCGCTTCGAGGTCCAGGGCACGCTGGAGAGCGAGGAACTGCGCGCTGGCTTGAAGCTGCTGGCGGGCGTGGAGCTGAGCCCGGCGCCCCCGCCAGCACGTTGACGTAGCCGTCGATTTTGGGGAGCATCGACGCCATGCACGAGCAAAACATGGCGATCTTGCGGGGGCTGGTGAGCGTGGCGTGGGCCGATGGCCGGGTCGCCAAAGAAGAGGCCGAGGTGATCGACGCGCTGCTCGAGGCCTTCGGGGCGAGCCCCAGTGAAGCCGCCGAGCTGAGGCTGTACGCGCAAGAGCCGCGCACGCTGGAGGACGTCCCCATCACGGAGCTGAGCTACGACGATCGGCGCGTGCTCCTCCAGCACGCCGTGCTCATCACCTTCATCGATGGTGAGCAGCAAGAAAAAGAGCGGCAGCTGCTGGACCAGCTCTGTGAGCGCCTCAGGATCCCGTCGCTCGAAGCTCGCGGGCTGATGGAAGCCGCCGAGCAGCGGGCACGCAGCTACCTGAATTTGCTCTGAGACGCCCGGGGAGGGGGCTCAGCCCTTGCCGGTCGTGAGGCGCTCAATCTCCTTGAGCAGCGCGATGGGGCTGAAGGGCTTGGTATAAAACGCGTTGGCGCCTGCCTCGGTCGCCTTTCGGCGCGACTCGGGATCATCCATGGCGCTGATGATGAAGACCGGGATGGCCCGCGTGCTGGGGTCCGCGCGTAGGCGGCGGCAGACCTCGAAGCCGTCGTACTGCCCAGGGAGCATGAGATCCAGCAGGACGAGATCGTGCGGGGCCGTGAGGATGACGTCGAGGGCCTTGGCGCCCGAGGAGACCGCCGTGACCTCGTAGCCACGGGCCTGGACCAGCGCCTCGATCATCCGGCGGATCGAGTCCTGATCTTCCACGACCAATATTCTCATCGCGCTCGACTCTAGCGAAGCGGGCGCCAGAAAGCACGCCTCAGGGCATCATTTCACGGCCCGGGGAGCTCAGGGAAACTGAAGCCGCGCCACGAAGCGCCCCTCGCTCGACTCACCGAGGCTGAGCTCCGCGCTCAGGTAGCGCGCGGCCGCGAAGCCCACGATGAGCCCGATGCTGTCGGGGCGACCGAGCGCTCCTGGATCTGCGACGCCGCGCAGGAGGCCAGCGCGCGCCCCGCTGGGGACCGTGGGACCGTGGTCCTCGATCTGCAGATAGAGCCCCTCCTGGAGCTCGCCCAGCTGGAGCCAGACCTCCGAGCCTCGCGGTGACGCCGCGATGCCGTGGTCGAGCAGGGAGCGGACGAGGAGGGTGAGCGGTGCGCGCGGGAGCGTGCGCTGGCAGGGGATGAGCCGAGCGTGGATCTTGACGCCGTAGCGCTGCGCCTGCGCCTCGGCCGAGGCGATGACGTCGTCGCAGAGCGCCGACAGGTCCACGGGGCTGGGCGCTTCGTCGAGCGCGCAGGCGCCGATGCGCCCCACCGCGCGGGTGAGCTCGGCCGCCGCCGCCACCCGCTGCGTGAGCGCGGTCGCGAGCTCCGAGGTCTCGCCGAGCGCGCTGGCGGCGAGCTTGGCGTCGCCGTCGAGCGCATCGGCCAAGAGCCGCAGGTGGCGGGCGAGGACCGCGCCGCTGCCCACCATGGTCTCCAGGCGCTCGCGGCTCTCCTGACTGGGCGCGAGGGCCGGCGCAGGGCTGGGCGCGCTCGCGAACACGCTGGCGAGCTCACGCGCGTAGGCCTCGCCGAGCTGCTGCGCTTGCTCGAGCTCTCGACGAAGCTGGGCGACCTCGCGCTGATCACTGGCGCCGTCGGCGGGCAGCAGCAAGGCGAGCACGTTGCCCTCGAGCTCCACGTGCCCGCCATGGCGGACCGCGGTGCGAGACAGCCAACGCCGCTCGAGCTCCGCGCCCGAGGAGCCATCTGGCCCGAGCGGGAGGGCGATGCGCACGAGCCCCTCTTGGCGTCCGATGGAGATGTCCGGGGTGGCCTGCTCCAGCGGGACCCCCGGCGCGCTCTGGCTGAGCAGCACGTGCAAGAGCCGTCGCAGCTCGCCCTCTTCACCGAAGACCTCGGTGCCGGCGCCCGGCGTCATGGTCAGTCGTGCGGCTGGGGCGATGTCACAGAGCAGGGACGCCAAGTCGATCCGCCCGCGGCGTCCCTTGCCGGGCGCGGTGGAAGACTGCAGATCGCTCAGGAGGTTGATGGCGTCGTCGAGGGCGTCCAAGCTCGTCTCCACCGGGGCGGCGCCGCCGAGCTCGAGGTGGGGGCTGGAGGGCGCTCGGAGCTGGGAGACGCCGTCGCGCAGCGCACGGGCCGCGCCACGGGCCTCTTGGGCGAGCAGCCAGCTGAGTTCCTGGCGTGTGAGCCGATCGTGGGGGGACACTGCCAGGAGTGTGCCACAGACGGCGGCCGAAGTGTCGCCGCGCGCGTGGGGGCCTTTGCTCAGCACCTCGGCTAGGATGCGGGCGGATGCTCCAGCCTGGCCTCCCGCGACTCCTCGGCCTGCTCGCGCTCGTGGGCGTGCCCCTGGTGTTGGCGGGGGGGTGCGAGGGGGGAGGCGTCGTCAACCCCTTCGACGCTGGCCACGAGGGGGCGAGCGGGGCCGCGGGCCAGGACGCCGCCACGGAGGCGGCCACCGGCGACGCCGACACCGACGCCGCCCCGGAGGGTGAGCCCTGCGCGCTGGACTCCCAGTGCGACGACGGCATCGGCTGCACCACGGACGCGTGTGATCCGAGCACCCAGCGGTGCCGACACACGCCTCGGCACGACGCCTGCGCGGACACCGAGTACTGCAACGGCGCCGAGCGCTGTGACCGAGCGCTCGGCTGTCGAGCGGGTGAGCCGGTGGACTGCTCCGGGGAGTCGCTGTGCAGCTTCTTCGCTTGCGACGAGGCGTCACGGAGCTGCGTGGCGCTGCCGCGCGACGCCGACGGAGACGGCGACGTGGTCTGGAATTGCCCCGGCGGCGGAGACTGCGACGACACCGATCCGCGCGTCCACTCCGGGGCCCCGGAGATCTGCGCCAACGGCAAGGATGACGACTGCGACGGGGAGCTCGACGAGCCTGGTGACTGCGTCACCCCGGCGTACGACACCTGCGTCTCGGCGCTCGAGGTGCGCCAGGAGGGGACGGTGCGGCTCTCGGCGGCGGCCGCGCGGCTCGACTACCCGGTGAGCTGCTATCCGAGCACGTCTCCCTGGCGAGACCTGGTGCTGGCGGTGGAGGTGCCGAGCGACGCCCCCTATGACTTGGACGTCTGGCTGACCAGCAACTACGGCGAGGTGGGGCTCGCGAGCGTGGAGCCCTGTGGCACGTCCGGGCGCGAGCTCGGCTGCGCGCTCGGAGGTCAGGGGCCGCTCGGCCAGGGCAGCGCTCGCCTCCTCTTGCGCGAGGTGCCGGCCGGCTACGTCCCCATCTTTGCGGCCACGAGCTCCGAGTCGCCGCTGGACGCCCGCGTCCGGTTCTTGCCGGCGAGCCCCAAGCCCGTGCACGAGACCTGCGGGACGGCGCGCGAGCTGTATCCCGAGGTGCACGAGCAGCTCCGCCTGGTCGACGCCGCCCGAGACGTCACGACCCGCTGCGGCCAATTCGGCGGCGAGCTCGTCTACCGGCTGACCCTCGACCGAACCCAGGACGTCGAGGTGACCGCGGTGACGCTGGAGGGCGTGGGGCTCGCGGTGCTCTCCCTGCGCGACGACTGCGGCGCGCAGGGAGAGCGCTCCTGCACCACCGGGGATCCGGCGCGGCTGCTGGCGCGGGCGCTCCCCGCGGGGACCTACTACCTCGCCGTCTCGGGGACGGCGCCCATCGACGTGGATCTGGCGCTCCAGCTGTCCGAGCCGAGCCCCGCCCCCGCGGACGAGACCTGCGTGGGCGCCCCTCCCGCGCCGCTCGGGAAGACGACCAGCGTGTCGCTGCTGGGGCACCTGGACGACGTGCAGCCGAGCTGCTCGTTCGGCGCGGTGGACGCCGCGTACGAGGTGTCGCTCCCCGAGCGCTCGGATCTCCTCCTCGTCGAGCGCTTCTCCAGCCGTGACGTGGGCTTCGTCAGCCTCGCCCGCGCGCCCTGCGACGCCTCGGAGCGCTTCCTCGCCTGCGGTTCGGCGAGCCGAAGCCCCGCGCGCGCGCTCGCGAGAGATCTGGCAGCGGGGAGCTATCGCGCCATCGTCGAGGCCAGCTACGGCGGGGACGTGACCTTGACGCCGGTGGCGCGCCCCGCCTCCCGGACCACCTGGGTCGCCTTCGCGGACACCTGTGAGGAGGCCGTGCGCATCCCGGAGACGGGCGGGAGCTTCGAGGGCAACACCGCCAACGCGAACGCGGACTACCCGGTGGTGTGCGACCTCGGGGGGCAGGGCCCCGTCGGCGCGCGCGACCAGGTGCTCCGCCTCGAGCTGTCGCGCCGCCGGCGTGTCCTGCTCGACCTGCAAGGGAGCGCTTACAGCACGCTGCTGGCGGTCAAGCGCGGGCCGGAGTGTCCAGGCACGGAGCTCGTCGATGCCTGCTCCGCGGGCTACCTCCCGGAGCGGAGCTTCCTCGATCTCGTGCTGGAGCCAGGCGTCTATTTCGTGCACATCGACGGCTACGCGAGCGCCTCGGGGGCCTGGAAGCTAGAGGCCTTCACCACCGAGCCGTGAGCGCGTGGGTGCTTTCGTCGGCGGGGCGCCTCGACTAGATTGAGCGCCGAGATGTTCGCTCGGATCGGCGTCATCGCGCTCAACACCTACCGTGAGGCGGTGCGCGCGCGCCTCTTGCACGGCTTGTTTGCCCTGACGGTCTCGACCGTCCTCTACTCCGTGGTGGTCGGCGCCTTCGCGCTCGGCGGCGCGCTGCGCGTCATCAGCGATCTCGGGGCGGCCAGCGTGTCACTGTACGCGGTGGTGGTCGCGATCACGGTGGGAGGCACCTCCCTCCACCGTGAGCTCGAGCTCAAGACCCTCTTTCCCGTCCTGGCTCGCCCCATCGAGCGCTGGGAGTACCTCGTCGGGAAATTTTTCGGCACCTTACTGACGCTCGCCACCTTCATCGGCGCCAACATGGCGGTGTCGCTGGTGGCGCTCGCGGTCACGGCGCAGGTCGGCTCGGTCCGGCTGGGGCTGGCGCTCGGGCTCCCCTCGCTAGGGATCGCCGGGGTGCTCTGGCGCGCCCCGCGGGCGCGCACCTGGCTGCCCATCCCCGCGGCGGCGGTCCTGCTCCTCGCGGCGGCCTGGCTCGCCGGGGGAGCGCCGGACGATCGCCGGGTGGTGCTCTTGAGCGGGCTGCTCAGCCTAGCGGAGGTCGCCATCGTCATCGCCGTGGCGAGCCTCTTCTCCTCGTTTTCCAGCCCGTTCTTGTCTGCCCTCTTCACGCTGGGGGTGTTCTTGGTGGGGCGCTCGGCCGACACCCTGGGGAGGCTTCCAGAGCGGATGTTCGGCGCCAGCATCCACGCGCTGGGCAGGGGAGCGGCCTGGGTCTTCCCGAACCTCATGGTGTACGTGCCGCCGCGCGCCTTGCTCACGGGAGAGAGCGCGGCGCCGGTCGCGCCATACCTCGGCCTGGCGATGCTCCAGAGCGCGGCGTGGTGCCTGGTGCTGCTCGCGCTCAGCGCCTGGCTCTTTCGCCGCCGTGACATCGCATGACGGGCACCTGGCTGAGGCGTACGGCCTTGCTGCTGCTCGCGCTCGTGCTGGGGCTGGCGGCGCTCACTGGCCGCATGGTGCGGGACGGCGAGCGAGAGATGCTCCAGTCGGACGAGGCCTTCGATCGCGGGGACGTCTCGACGGCGCTGCTGCACGCGCGCCGCGCCGCCGTGCTCTACGCGCCGGGCGCGGGGCACGTCTCACGGGCCTATGCGCGGCTGCTGGCCATCGCACGAGGCGCAGAGGCCAGCGGCGACGTGGGGCTCGCACGAGACGCCTGGAGGGCGGTGCGGGGAGCGGCGCTCGAGACGCGCCACTTCCGTCAAGTGCGGGCGGAGGAGCTCGCGCTCGCCAATGGTCACCTCGCGCGCCTGAGCCAGCCGGCGGGCGCCGGGGGGGCGCCCGCCGCGGTGAGCGCGGAGCTCGGCGCCGCGCCCCCGGCCCCGGGCCCGCTCGCCGAGCTCGAGCGGGACGACACGCCAGAGCCGCCCTGGGCAGCCGCGCTCACCGGGGGCTTTCTGCTCGTGCTGCTCGCCTTGGGGCTGCTGGCCGGGCGCGCGGTCGATGCCGCGGGGAGGGTGCGCCGGCGGCCGTTGCTCGTGAGCGCCGCGCTCGGCGTGGTGGGGCTCTCGCTCTGGGCCATGGCGCTGCTCTACGCTTAGGTTGGCGGCTTACTGGGAAAGCTACCCACCCTGGCGCAAGATGGTGCGGTGTCGAGTGTCGCGCCTATCCCGTGCCCCGAGCAGGCCGCGTCCGGGGGCCTCGGACGCGCCATCGCGGGCTACACGGACTACTTGCGGTACGAGCAGCGCGCGTCGGCGCACACCGTCACGGCCTACGGGAAGGATCTGCTCCAGCTCGCTCAGCACCTAGCCGATCGTCTCGCCCGGCCCCCCGAGCTGGCGGACGTCACCAAGCTCGCCCTGCGCGCCTGGCTGGGAGGGCTGTCACGGCGCGTGGCGCCGCCCAGCATCGCCCGCAAGCTGGCGGCGGTGCGGGGCCTGTTCCGACACCTCGAGCGCCTGGGCACGGTCTCGCGCAGCCCAGCGGCGCTCCTGGCCACGCCCAAGGCGCGGCGCCCCCTCCCGAAGTTTCTCGGCGTGGACGCCGCCGCGCGGGTGATGGAAGCGCCGCTGGCGGAGCCGCTCGCCAACGAGCCCGTCGCGCGCCGAGATGCTGCGATCTTGGAGTTGCTCTACGGATCCGGGGTCCGCGTCGCGGAGCTGTGCGGCCTCGAACTGAGCGCCGCGACGGCGGCGGCGGCGGGCGAGCTGCGCGTCCGAGGCAAGGGCAACAAAGAGCGCCTCGTGCCGGTGGGCTCCAAGGCGCGTGGCGCGCTCGAGGCCTACCTGCCCTGGCGGGAGCACTTTCGTCACCCCACGACCCACTACCAAGATCCCAAGGCGCTCTTCCTCGGCCTTCGAGGGCGCCGGCTCGGCGTGCGCCAGGTGCACGAGCTGGTGCGGCGCTACGGTGCCCGCGGCGCGGGGCGCCCCGATCTCCACCCCCACGCGCTGAGGCACAGCTGCGCCACGCACCTGCTCGAGGGCGGCGCGGATCTGCGCGCCATCCAAGAGCTGCTGGGCCACTCCAGCCTCGCGACGACGCAGCGCTACACGCACGTCTCCGTGGAGCACCTGCTGAGCGTGTACGACGGCGCTCACCCCCTCGCCAAGGCGCGGCGAGGGCGCAGCGCGCCGCGCTGAGCGCTTTCGGGGCAGCGCTCCTCCACGTCGGCGCACGCGGGGCGCGCGGTCGCCCGGGTGTTGCGGAGCCCGGCGTCTGCCTCTAGAGCGTGCCTGTGCCCGACGCCGCCGCACCCGTCCCCCCCTCGCGCTCGAGGCGCTGGGCCGCCGCGCTCGCGGGCGGCTCCAGCGTCGGCGGGCTCGCCGCGCTGCTCGACGCTCGCAGCGCCATCCAGGCGACGGTCGAGCCTCCGCCCTGGGGCGCGACGTGGCTCGCGCTCATGGGCCTCATCGCGCCGCTGGCCTTGGCGCTCGCCGGTGCGGTCGGGCTGGCGAGCTTGGCGCTCCACCCCGAGGCGCCGCCGTCGCTCGGGCGGCTGACGCGCTGGCTCCAGCCCGCGGCTCCGGAGCGGCGGCGTGGGCTCGCCCTCGCGGCGCCGCTCGCGGTGCTCGGCGCGCTCGGCTGGACGGTCCTGCTCGCGCGCCTCGGGCTACGGCAGCTCGTCACGGAGGCGCCCGCCGGCGTGACGGCGGCGGCGCTCGGCCTCGGTGGCGCGCTCTCGCTGCTCGCCGTGGTCGTGGCCGTCCGCGCGGCGTTCGACGTGGCCGCCGCGCAGCGCTGGCGGGCGCCGTCGCCGCTCGTCACGGCCTCCGTGGCCGCCGTCGTCGCTGCGGCGATCTTCGCGTGGGCGGTGAGCAGCGGGACGAGCGCGGGGACGGGCGGGACGCTGGGCGTCTTCGGGGTGCTCAAGCGTGACGAGCTGGATCTGCGAGCCCCAGGGCTGTTGCTCTTGCTCGTGGCCGGCGCCTACCTGGCGCCCGCGGCGCTGGCGCGGCTCCCGCTCGCTGCGCTGCTCGCGCTGGGGCTCGCGCCCTTGGGGCTCAGCTATCACGCCGCGCACGGCGGGCTGGAGGCTCGCCAGCTCGCCCTCGCTGTGGAGCGCTCGGCGCCGCTCTCCAAGCTGCTGCTCCCGCGCTGGCGCAAGCTCGGTGACGCCGACGGCGACGGCGTCAGTCGCCTCTTCGGTGGGGGAGACTGCAACGACGCCGATCCGAGCGTTCGCCCGGGCGCTGACGATCTCCCGGGGGACGGCGTCGACCAGGACTGCTCGGGCCAAGACGCAGCGGAGGTCAGCTTCGAGCCGGCGCCCGCGCCGCTGGCGAAGCCCGCCCTCGCGCAGGAGCTCCCGAAGGAGCCCATCGTCGTGCTCATCACGGTGGACACGCTCCGCTGGGATCTCGGCTACGCGGGCAACCCGCGCCCCGTCTCGAGGTCCTTGGACGCCCTGGCAGCGCGCAGCACGGTGTACGAGCGCGCCTACGCCCTCGCCTCCTACACCGGCAAGAGCATCGGCCCGATGCTCGCCGGAAAGTACGGCAGCGAGACGCACCGCGGGTGGAGCCATTTCAACAGCTACGGCAAGAGCGACACCATGATCCAGGAGCGGCTCCAGGCCGCGGGGGTGCGCACCGTGAGCGTCCAGTGCCACTGGTACTTCAAGGAGAACACGGGGCTCGGGCGTGGCTTCGACGTCTTGGATCTGAGCGCGGCACCGCGCCAGCTCCAGATGGAGGGTGACCGCGGCGTGCTCGCCGACAAGGTCACCGACGCCGCCATCGCCCAGCTGGGCGTGCCGGAGAACGTGCGGGGCAAGAGCTTCGTGTGGGCGCACTACCTCGACCCCCACGCCGAGTACGTCAAGAGCCCGGAGTTCGACTTCGGCAGCGACGCGCGCGCCCTCTACGACAGCGAGGTCGCCAACACGGACCGACACGTCGGGCGGCTGCTGAAGTTCATCGAGGAGAGCGCCTTCGCGGACCGCGCCATCATCATTGTGACCAGCGATCACGGCGAGGCCTTTGGCGAGCACGGGCTGCTCCGCCACGGCTTCGAGGTGTGGGAGGAGCTGGTGCGGGTCCCGCTCATCGTGCACCTGCCGGGGCGCTCGGGACGGCGCATCACCGCGCGCCGCAGCGCGATCGATCTCGCGCCCACCCTGCTCGGTATCTTCGGCGCGCCCGCGCCCACCGGGGAGGGGACGGATTTCATGAGCGGTCAGAGCCTGCTGCCAGAGCTGCTGGGCGGCGCCGCCGAGGCGCCGGCCGAGCGCGTGGTGTTCGTGGACATGGCGGCGGGGCCGAACAACGCCGAGCGGCAGGCCTTCATCGAGCATGGCCTCAAGGTCATCGCCACCGCCGGGCGTCCGCTGGGCGTGTATGATCTGGACGCGGATCCGGACGAGAAGAAAGATCTGCTCGACAAAGACCCGCGCGCCGCCACGGCGGTGGAGCGCTTCAAGGCCTTCCGACGGCAGCTCCGGGTGGTCAACGTCACGCGCTGAGCCGCGCGGTGGTCGGCGCTACTCGATGATGAGGAGCGGCGCTCCGCCCTCGACGGCGTCGCCCACGGCGACCCGCACCTCGCGCACGACGCCCGTCCTCGGCGCGAGCAGCTCATTTTCCATCTTCATGGCTTCGACCACCGCGAGCGGCACCCCCGCCTCGATCTCGTCGCCCACCTTGGCCAGCAGCTTGACCACCTTGCCTGGCATGGGCGAGCACAGCGTGCCGTCGTTGGCGTCTGCGCCGGAGCCGCGCATGTTCGCCATGGCGCGCTGCTTCGCGCTCTCCACGCGGGCGACGCCGCGCCGCCCGTTGACCGTGACGTCGTACTCCGGCGCCGCGCGGTCGAGCGTCAGCTCATAGAGGGCGCCACCGACGCGCACGCTATGGATCTGGCCTCGCGTCACGAGCTCGGCGTCCACGACGCGCCCGGTGGCATCGCCGGGCGTCATCAGCCGCACCTCGGGCAAGCCGGCGCGGGCTGTGATCTCGACTTCGAAGGGTTGTCCGTCGACGCTGACGTAGTAGCGCATCGCGGCGCACCGTAATTCAAGCTGCTCGCCCTGGCCAGCGGCTCGTCACCGAGCGCTGCGCCTCGCCCGAGCGGTGGCCGGGGCGGGCGGCGCGGCGGCGGGGGAGCTCTGAGCGAGCTCCCCCGCGCCGAGCGCGCTAGGGCTTCGCCAGCTCCGACTCCACGACCAGATCCAGCACGTAGACGATGGACGAGGCGTCCGCCGGCGGCTGGGCGCGCTCGTACTGCTTGACCCGGAGCACGCTGCGCTGCCCCTCCTTGAACTCGAAGCCCTCGATCTCGGCGAAGAGCGGCTCCCAAGCCCCCGTGGGCTCCTGCTTGATCCCGTTCGCGTCGTAGCTGAGCCGCCGCACGCTGAGGCACTGGTGGTCCTTGATGAGCGGGTGCTGACAGGCGACGCGCGCCGGCGCCACCTCGAAGAAGAGCGTGGCCTTGGCCTCGCCGTAGCGCGCCTCGGCGGTGGGGGAGCCCACCCACACGGTCGTCTCTCCCGAGGGCGCCACCAGCCGGAGGCGGGACTCGCCGTCGAGCGTGGCCTGCGTCAGCTTCGGGAGCAGGGAGCTCATCGCCTGATCGGCCGCCATGAGCTCGGGCGCGCACGCCATCAAGGTGGCGCGGAGGGGGCCGACGCTGAGCTTACCGCCCTCGGCGAGGGAGTAGCTGCCGCCGAGGGAGTTGCAGCCCCCGGTGATCTGCACGGACTCCTTGTCGAAGCTGAGACTGAGCTTCGCCCCGCCACCAAAGAGCGCGCTCATGGGCGCCGCCGAGCCGTCCGTGGCGGTCTCGAGGACCCAGCGCTGCGCCTGGAGCTGCGCCGCGGTGGCGGCGACGGCCCGCGGCGCGTCCGTGGGCGTGGCGGCCTCAGGGCTGGTCCCCGCGCAGCCCCCCAGCGTCAATGCAACGAGCAGTGGAAAGAGAGTGAGTTTCATGCGGCGCCTTCTGCCATGGGTCATGCCGCCGCGCCCGCCAAAAGTAAATTCTGATGCAATTAGAATATTATGGGGTAGCTATTCTGTGGTGGTGACCCGTCATTCGGGGAGCGCACCGCGTCCGGCGTCGGTCGGGTTCCCTGGCGGAGGGCGCTGACCTAGCGTGCGGACGTCATGTCCGTCACGCAGGCCGTCGTCGTTGGACAACCCCTGACCGTGGAGCAGCTCGTGGAGGTCGCCCGAGCCGAGCGCCCCACCATGCTCGACGCGGGAGCGCTCGAGCGGCTCGAGGCCTCACGCGCTGCCATCGAGCGCATCGTCACGCTGGGAGACGCCGCGCCGCGCATCTACGGGGTCAACACCGGCTTTGGTGCGCTGGCGGAGACCCGCATCGAGCAGCGGCTCGTGCGCGAGCTCCAGCGCAACCTGGTGCGCTCGCACGCCTGCGGCGTCGGGCCGGCCATGCCCAAAGAGGTCGTCCGCGCCATGATGCTGCTCCGGGCGCAGACGGTCGCGCTCGGGCACTCGGGGGTCAGGGCGGAGGTCGTCCGCTTGCTGCTCGACATGCTCAACCGAGGGGTCGTGCCCGTCATCCCCGCCCAGGGCTCGGTGGGGGCCTCGGGTGATCTCGCGCCGCTGGCACACCTGGCCCTGGTGATGATCGGGGAGGGGGAGGCGAGCTTCGACGGACGCTCCCTCGCCGGCGCGGAGGCGCTGGCGCTCGCGGGCCTCTCACCCGTGCAGCTGCAGGCCAAGGAGGGCCTCGCGCTCATCAACGGCACCCAGTACATGACCGCCTACGCCGCCCTGGCGCTCCACGACGCGCACCGGCTCGCGCGCGTCGCCGACGTCGCGGGCGCGATGAGCCTCGAGGCGCTCAAGGGCTCGCAGGCCCCCTTCGACGAGCGCCTCATGCGGCTCCGTCCGCACCCGGGCCAAGCCGTCGTCGCGGGAAACCTGCGGCGCCTGCTCGTGGCCAGTGAGATCATGCAGAGCCACCACGACTGCAACAAGGTGCAAGACCCCTACAGCCTGCGCTGCATGCCCCAGGTCCATGGCGCGACGCGTGACGCGCTCGCGTGGGCGCGCGAGCTGGTGGCGCGGGAGTGCAACAGCGCCACGGACAACCCCAGCGTGTTCCTGACGCCCGCGGGGGAGGCGGAGATCATCTCCGGGGGCAACTTCCACGGGCAGCCGGTCGCCTTCGCCGCCGATCTGGCGGCCATGGCGGTAGCGGAGCTCGGGAACATCAGCGAGCGCCGCGTCGAGCAGCTCGTCAACCCGGCGCTCTCGAGCGGGCTGACGCCGTTCTTGGCCAACCACAGCGGGCTGCAGTCCGGCTTCATGATCGCGCAGGTCGCGAGCGCGGCGCTGGTGAGCGAAAACAAGGTGCTCTGTCACCCTTCCAGCGTCGATTCCATCCCCTCCAGCGCCGGGCGGGAAGATCACGTGAGCATGGGGAGCATCGGCGCGCGCAAGCTGCGGCAGGTGGTCGAGAACGTCAGCCACTCGCTCGCCATCGAGATCCTCGTGGCCGCAGCGGGGCTCGATCAGCGACTCCCGCTCAGGCCAGGGCAGGGGGTCCAGGCGGCCCACGCTGCGGTGCGCCAGGTGGTCGCTCCGCTCGCCGAAGATCGCCCGCTCTATCGAGACATCGCGGCCGTCCGACGCCTCATCGACGCCGGGGAGCTGGTCGAGCAGCTCGCGGCCATGGGCCAGCCGCTCGAGTGATCGGCGCCCGCGGCGCCGTCGGCGCTCACGGCGTCTTGCAGCAGCGGAAGCCCACGCTCGTGAGGATGGCGTTCGCGCCCGCGCGCGCGCCCAGCTCGGGCTCGCAGGCGAGCCCCTCCGAAGGCGACAGGAAGCTCCCGCCCTGCACCCGGTAGATGTCGAAGGGCGGGGTGGTGCTCGTGACGCCGGTCTGCGTGCTCGTCCACTCCGCCGCGTTGCCGGAGAGATCGTAGAGCCCTTCGGGGGTGACGCAGCCGCTGAGTGAGCCGGTCGGGACGAGCGCCGGCGTGAGGGGGGCGCGAGCGTCCACGCCGTTGCAGGCGCTCGGTTGGTAGCTGGCGCCGTAGGGGTAGCTCTGCGTGCCAGCGCTCGTGCAGGCCTGGCTCAGTTCAGCAGCCGTGCACAGCCGGTAGCCCGCGCCGCGCGCAGCGCAGGCGGCCTGGGCGTCGCCCCACGACGAGGCCGTCCACGGCAGCACCCCCGCGGTGACGCAGGCGATGGCGCCCGAGCGGCCTTGGCTGCTCGCGCTGGCGTCGTGCCGCGAGGCCTCGTAGCGATCCACATAGAACGCTGGGGCGCCGGCGCTGGGGAGCGGCACCATGTCGTACACGACGTCGTTGTCCACGACGCCGTCGCAGTCGTCGTCCAGGTTGTTGCACACCTCGGTGCCGGGCGAGACGGGCGGCGGGAGCTGGCACAGCGTGGCGCTGGGATCGGCCGGATCACAGACGATGGTCCCCTTGCGGTGACACACGCCGAGGGCGCCGTCGTCGCACGCTGCGCCCAGGGTGTCGAAGGACTCGTCGGTGACGCCGTTGCAATTGCCGTCGATGCCGTCGCAGAGGGCCTCCTCCGCGCGGAGCACGCCGTCCACGGCCTCCACCTCCGCCGGGTAGTCGCAGACGAAGCCCTTGACGGGGTCACAGCGGAGGATGGTCCGCTCGCAGGGCGTGCCAGCCATGGTGTTGCAGAGCCCTGGAGGGATGACGAGATCCGGATCGTCCGCGTCGATGAGCCCGTCACAGTCGTTGTCGAGCCCGTCGCAGATCTCGCTGGAGATCTCCGGGGACGGGCAGGCGTACTCGCAGCCCGGGACGTTGGGATCCAGGTCATAAGAGCCCGCGGCGCAGCGATCGATGAGGCAGCGTCCCGTCGTACACTTGGGGAACGCTCCGGGCAGCACGCAGCGATGCCCGCACTCGCCGCAGTTCTCGACGTCGCTCATCAGGTCGACGCCGGGGCAGCCGCCGTCGACCTCGATGACGGAGCCGCCGGAGCCGCCGAGCCCGCCGCCAGCGCCCGCGCCCGCGGTCCCCGCCTCGCCCGCGGCGCCGCCGGCGTCCGCGCCGGCCTCGTCGCAGCCGCCGAAGCAGTAGGCGTCGTTCTGACAGGCGAGCGGGAGCGTGCTCAACGTGAGCGCCGTCAGGGCGGCGAGCCCCCAGCGGTTCACTGGGCACCTCCCGCACGCTGCCGGCGCGCTCGGCGTCCCACCACGAGGCCCAGGGCGAGCAGCGCCGCCCCGAGGCCTCGCCACGCGGGCGAGCCCGTGGGCGCGGTGGTGCAGGCGCACCCGCCGCCGCCCGTGCTGAGGAGGAAGTTCTCGTCGGAGGGAGGCGTCTCGGAGCCATCCGGCCCAGCGTCGACGGCGCCCGTCCCGGCGTGCCCGGCCGTGCCCGCGCCACCACCGGCCCCGGCGCTACCACCCGCGCCGCTCCCGCCGCCCGTGCCCGCGCCGCCATCGGCGCTGGTCACGCACAGCCCGTTGACACAGGTCTGACCGGGGTCGCAGGTGATGTCGTCGCAGCTGAGCGGGAAGCAGTTGCCGCGGCGGCACTCGAAGCCGCCGGGGCAGGGGAATTCACTGCTCTGACACTCCATCACGCACTTCCCCTCGACGCAGCTCGTGCCCGCGGGGCACGGGGCGTCGACGTCCACTCGACCGTCGCAGTCGTCGTCTCGGCCGTTGCACGTCTCGGTGCCGGGGCCCACGAAGCCGACGCAGCGCGCGCTGCCGTTGACGCAGCGGAGCGTGCCGAGCTGGCAGGGCGCCTGGTCGTTGGGAGCGCTCAGGGAGCCGCAGGTTCCGCCGACGCTCGGGTCGTGGGTCGAGACGTCCGGCTCTTCATCGATGAGGCCGTCGCAGTCGTCGTCCCGCCCGTTGCACACCTCGGGCTGCGGCACGCAGCCGTTGCACACCAGGCCCTCGTCCACCAAGCCGTCACAGTCGTCGTCGAGGCCGTTGCACACCTCCTCGCTGGGCGCAGCGCCCGGGCTGGTGATGTCGCAGAAGGTGCCCGTGCCGTCCGCCTTGCACACGAAGGCGCCAGTGCCGCGACAGACCCCGAGCTTACCGTCATCACAGTCGAGCCCCTTGTCTGGGAAGTCCTCGTCGATGAGGCCGTCGCAGTCGTCGTCCTGGTCATTGCACTTCTCGAAGACCTGGCTGCTGGCGATGATGGAGGCGACGGCGTTGGCGAGCTGCTCCTCGTTGTCCGCGAAGAAGGCGTCGGAGCTGGCGCCGAAGTCCCGGGCGCTGGTGCCCCCCGCGACGGCGATGGCGTTGAGTTGGGCGCGCTCGGCCGCGCCCACGCTGAAGCCGATGACGTAGGTCTTGATGTCCTTGCCGGGCACCGCCGCGCGCAGGTCCTGGGCGGCGCGGACGGGGTCGCCCTGGCAGCTCTCGGCGCCGTCCGTGAGCAGGATGGTGGCGTAGCTGCGGCAGGCCTTGGCGGAGTCACAGGTGGCGATGGGCGTCAGGTAGCTCTGCGCCGCTTGCAGCGAGCCCGCCAGCGGCGTGGGGCCGGTGGCGCGGAGCTCGCAGTCGCCGCCAGCGCAGTGGTTGCCTTCGGCCTGGTCCGCGCGGAAGTTGGTCTCTTTCAAGTCCAGCCAGCTGAGGTACTGGGTGATGGGCTTGTCGAAGCCCACCAGAAATTGGGCGCCGCGCCGCGGAGGACCGCAGGAGCCGGCGTAGTTGATGCAGTCCGCGGTGGGTGACTGCCAGCCGATGTTGATGCTGGTGGTGCGTCCCGGGTCGGCGAAGGAATAGCCCGCGGTGGGGTAGAGCGACCCGAGGCGGCAGAGGTTGTCCGGGTAGTACGTGGGATAGCTGGGGGCGACGTTGTTGGTCGGGGTGTCGTAGCTGCAGCAGCTCTGCGCGCACTCGAAGTTGCTGGCGGTCTGGCAGCTACGGTTCTCCCCGACGTCTTGGTAGTAGCGGGCGAGCGCGTAGTCGCTCTCCGGGAAGGCTGCGAGCACCTTGGCGACCGCCCGCTTGGCGATGAACAGCCGCGAGTCGTTGCCGGGGCTGTTGCCGACGTCACGGGAGGTGTCCACGCCGGGGAACTCCAAGGAGCCGTCCCCGAAGGTGGGGTTGCCCGCGGGGTCATTGAGCATGGAGCCGCTAGAGTCCAAGATGAGCGCGAAGCGAGGGCGCGCGTCCACCGCGGGGACCTGGCACGCCTGCGCGTCGTAGGTACAGTCCTGGGGCACCCCGTTGACGCACGAGGGCTGCGGCCCGCTCGGGCAGGCGAGGGGGGGTAAGTCCTCGTCCACCTGCCCGTCGAAGTCGTTGTCGAAGCCGTCGCAGATCTCTCCGACGTAGGCCGTGTCGAGCTGCAGCTCACCGATGCCGCCGCCGGCTTCGCCCTCGCAGACGGAGCAGATGCCACCCTTGGCGCCGCGCACGTCGAAGATGGCGCGAGGGTCGATCGCGGCGGAGCGCGATTGTAGGCGCACGATGCCACCGCCGCCGCCGCCGCCGCAGTCGTCGCAGAGCCCGGCGTTCTGTGTGCCCACGCACTCCCGCTCGTCGTCTCCCAGATCGAGCGGGGTGCACTGGTTGGAGGCGTCGGCGCACACGCTGCCGAGCGCGCCGCCCAAATTCTTGCAGGTCTGTCCGAGGCTGGCGTTGCACTGAGCGTTGGTGCTGCACGGCGTGCAGTTGCAGGGCCCACAGCGGGAGACGCTCAGGCCGCTCTGCGGATCCGTGGCGGTCTGGCAGGTCTGCCCAGCCCCACAGTCCGCGTTGGAGCTGCACGGGAGGCACTTGGGCTGGCTGTCGCCGCCGCGGCCGCCGTGGGCGCTGACGCGCGCGTACTGCGATACCGTGACCTGATCACCGATGACGAAGATCCCGCCGCCGGCGCCGCCCCCCGCCGAGTCGTTCTGCGCGGCGCAGCCGCGGCGTCCGTCGGCCGAGAGCCTGCCCTCGATGAGCACGCGCCCGTTCGCTGCGTCGTTGGCGCCGAACAGCACGATGCGTCCGCCGCCGTTCCCTGCGCGCAGGACGTTGCCGAAGCCGTCCCCGTCGCGGCAGCCTTTATCGCCGCCCGCGGCGCCGAATTCCGTTGCGTAGATGGAGCTGTAGAAGCGCTGCCCCGCCACGGTGGGGAGGCCGTCGTTGTTCTGGCAATTGGAGTAGCTCACGCACGCGGTGCCCGCTGGGTTCACCTGCCCGATGCAGTCCTCCTCGTAGCCGGCGGGGAAGCTGAGCGGGTTGTCCTTGGTCCCACGGCCCCCGTTGCCGAAGAAGGCGCCGCCGCCCCCGGAGTCTCGGACCCCACAGCCGCCTCGACCCCCGGAGAGCGGGAAGGCCGCGGGGCCCGGCCCGTTGTCACACAGCTTGCCCTGATAGCCGGCGCCCTTGGCGTCGATGCGCGAGGTGCGGTCGACGCGGATGGAGAAGCTGTTCGAGGGATCTCGACCGGTCGCCTTGAGCACCACGTGCCCCTGGGTGGCGCGGCTCGAGACGAACGGCGGGACGACCAGGCTCCCCCCGTTGCGGATGTCCACGTAGTCGAAGCTGTGGGTGCCGCCCAGGGTGCAGCTCCGCCCGCCGTTGGTGAGGGTGCCGCCAGCGCACTGGCTCTGCGCCGGGTTCGTCCCGTCCACGATGAGGGGCGCCGCCGCCGCGATGGAGCTCAGCGACCAAGCCAAGGAGACCGCAGCGCCGAAGAGCAAGACCTTCATGGCGCCGAGGATAGCCCATCGTCTCCCGCCCTGTCTCCCTCGTCGCGCGCAGCGGCGTCTCCTTCGCGCGCAGCGGCGTCTCCTTCGCGCGCGCGCAAGGACCGGAGGCCCTGCTCGACGTCCGCGAGCGCGGGGTGGTGAGGGTACAGCTCGCGGGCGCGCTCCCAGGCCCGCCGGGCGGCGGGCTCGTCCCCTGCGCGCACCTCGAGCAGCGCGAGGTTGGCCCAGGCCTTGAAGCTCCCGGGCGCGAGCGCGAGCGCTCGCTCGTAGCGGCGGCGCGCCGTGGGCAGCGCGCCCTGCAGGAGGCTCGCGTTGCCGAGCGCGAGCTGAGCGGCGAGGCTCGGCTGCGCCTCCCATCTCCGCTGCAGCGCCAGCTCGGCTTCGTGGGGCTGCCCGAGCTCCAGCAGATAGAGCCCGAGCGCGAGGCTCGCTCGAGCCTCCCCCGGGGAGAGGCGCGCGGCGCGCTCGAGGAGGAGCAGCGCGCGTGGGGGCTCGGCGCTGCCCGCCTCGGTGACGAAGCGCTCGGCGAGGTAGCTGGGCAAGGCGCTGACGAGGCCGAGCGCCGATAGCAGCAGCGCCCCGAGCGCGGGACGCAGCGGTGGGGGTCGCTCGCGCTGCTTCGCGGGGCGCGTGACGCCGAGCCAGAGCCCGAGCTGGAGCGCGACCGCCGGCTGAAACAGCGCGCTGTCGCCCCACTGGCAGGCGGCCAGCGCCGCGAGCGTGAGCGCGCCCTCGCCGCGTCCCTGGCGCCAGAGCGCGCGTGCGCCCAGGCCGAGGGCGCCGAGCCAGCCGAAGAGCGCGGGCAGCCCGCCCGCGATGAGCAGCTCGAGGTAGTCTTGGTGAGCGGTCGTCGCGCTGGAGAAGCGCCGCGCCGCGACCGAGGGCATGAGCCCTCGGAGCGCGCTCGCCTGCTCGGCCAGGAACGCGCGGTCGAAGCTGCCGAGCCCGCTGCCCCAAGGGAGCGCGGCCACCGCCGCGCGGCCGCTGAGCCGCCACACGTAGCTCCGCTCGGCGAGGGAGCCGCGCCAGTCGAGGGCGCTCGGCTCGAGCTGCGCTGGGCGCCGAGCGCTCGACAGCGCGGCCGCGCCGAGGGCCAAGGCCACGGGGACGAGCACGAGCGAGAGCCGGCGCGTCAGCGTCGGGCGGCGGCGCCAGAGCCACAGCCAGCCGCCGAGCGTGGCGGTCGAGGCCAGCGCGAGCCACGCGGTGCGTGAGGCCGCGGCGAGCAGTCCGCCGGCGCCGAGCACCAGCCCGGCTCGGTACCACCAGCGCCCCGGGCCACGGCGCGCGTAGCGCGCGCAGGCGGGCAGCGTGAGGGCGAGGGCCAACCCAAGCCAGTTGGGGCTCCCTTGGCCAGCGTGCAGCTGCATGCCGCGCTGGCCGAGGGCGAAGCCGAGCGTGGCCCAGGCCCCGAGCCCGACCGCCAGCGCTGCCGCGGTGACCCGCGCTGCGCGCGCGGCCTGTGCGGGCTCGAGCTCGGTAGCGAGGAGCGCCACCGCCGCCGTCAGCGCGAGCCCCGAGGCGAGCGGCGCGGCGTCCCTGCTCCCCCACGCGAGTGTCGCCGTGAGCCAGGTGGCCAGCACGAGCCAGGCGAGGAGCGCCGCCGAGGGCGCGGCGCGGCGCTGCAGCGGGCGCGCGAGCGCGACCGCCGCGAGCCCGACGCACACGCCGAGCCCGAGCGTGCGCTTGGCGCCGGCGGCGGTGGCGAGCGGATCCCAGGCGCAGGCGGCGAGGGTGGCGCCGGCAGCGAGCCAGAGCCACCCTCTGCCCAGCGCGCCCTCAGCCACGCTGTTCGACGATGCTCCGCAGCCGATCGCGCGTGGAGGGGCGCCCCTCACGCGCCAGGGCGCGACGGAGGAGCCAGGTGAGCTCGACGCGCCGGTCACGCGCCAGGTAGCGCGTCGCGAGATCTCGCTCTTGGACGCTGGGCGCGCCGAGGGCCGCGAGGAAGCGGTGGACCCCAGCGTCCGGATCCCAGCGGAGCAGGATGGCGGCGGCGGCCATCGCCAGCGCGAGGTTGTCGGACTTGGTGCGCCGCTCGAGCTCTCCGCGGAGCCGCTGGCGCGCTGCGGGCTCGGCGATGAGCGCCAGGCGTTCGACCACCTGAGGCAGCCAGTCGTCCGGGGCGAGCTCCAGGTCTTGGAGTAGCCTCGCGTCCGCGGCCGTGTCCCCGAGCCGGCTGAGCGCCACGTTGAAGCGCAGCCGGTCGAGCAGCTGGCGCTGCGCGGCCTTGGGGGCGAGCCGCGCGGCGGTGTCGCGGTCCCCCACGGCGCCCAGCACCGCGAGGGCGTCCCGGATCTCGAAGGCGTCTTGGCGCTGGAGCCCGAGCTCCAGCAGCCCCTGCGCGACGGGTCGGAGCCCGGGTGGCCTGAGCGTAGCGAGCAGCGGGGCGGTGGTGCCGAGGCCGCGCGCGAAGCTGGTCAGCAGGGCGTCCACGACCTCCGGTGAGCCGTCCTTGAGCAGATAGCCTCCCACCTGCTCGCTCGAGCACTGGTTGAAGAGGAAGCACCAGAGGACGTAGTCCCGCACCCGCGGATCTTGCTGCTTGGCGAGGGTCAGCGCGGCGCGCCGCCGAGTCTCCTCGTCCCGTGACGGAAAGAGCCTGTCGTACACGAGGTCGCCTCGCTTGCCGCCGCTCAGCTCGTGCAGGGAGTAGATGGCCTGCTCGCGCAAGGTCGGGTTGGGGGAGTCGACGAAGGGCAGCAGCGCGCGCTCGGACTCTGGCGCGCCGAGCTTGCCGAGCGCCACGACCGCGCTGGTCTTGACGAAGTCGTTGGGGTCCGCGAGCGCGGCCTCCAGCCAAGGTCGCCCTTCGGGGCGGCGCACGTCGCCGAGCACGTACGCGGCGTTCAGCCGGATCACGGCTTGCTTGTGCTCGATGAGCTGCTTGGCGGCAGGGTAGAAGGCCTTGGGATCGAGCCGCTCCAGGGCGAAGGCGATGTTGTTGAGCATCCGGGCCTCCCGCACCTGGGGCAGCCGGGCCAGCAGCGCACGCGTCGCCGTCGGGTCGCCGATCTTCCCGAGCGCGTAGACGGCCTTGTTGCGGATCTCGACGTTGGGGTGCTCCACGAGCGGGATGAGCTGCCGTGACAGCGCCGTAGAGCGCACCTCCGCGGCAGCCTCCGTCGCGGCGAGGACCAAGGCGTCGTTCCCGCTGGCGAGCGCAAAGGCGAGATCTTGCTCCAGCGTGCTGGCGGCCATCAGGTGCCGGCTACGCCAGAGCGCTTGCCACGCCGTCCAGGCGAAGGAGCTGTCCTTCCGGCGCAGCTCGGCCCGGAGCGCCTGAACCGCCTTGACGTGACCGAGGCGCCCGAAGGTGTCGAGCACCAGCTCCCGGTTGGCGGGCTCCTCGTCCGCGCGCTGGAAGAGGCGCAGCAGCGGCTCGAACGAGGAGACGTGAGGGATGCGCCCCAGCGCGGCGATCACCGCGTGGCGCACGCCGGCGTCCCAGTCCTCCAGCGCGGTGTGGAGGGTGGGCAGCGCCGCCTTGTCACCCACGGAGCCGAGCAGTGAGGCGCAGGTGGCGCGCAGCGCGGCGTCGACGTTGTCCGCGAGACAGCGCTGCAGCGCGCGCGTGCTGCGGCGCCCCAGGTTGAGGATGTCCGGGCTCGCGGGCATCTCTCGCTGGGTGACGTTGATGAGCACGCTCTCGTCGCTCGGGAGCTGGCGCAAGACGCGCTGCCGAGCCTGCCAGGCGGACTCCGCGCCCTCCTGCGCGGAGGCGGCGTGCCAGGTGGTGAGGGCGGCAGGCAGCAGCCCGGCGGTGCCCAGCAGCAGCGTGACGAGCGGGCGGCGGAGGAAGGAAGAGGCGCGGTGGGTCATGGGAGTTCTTTCACGCTACCCGGCTCGGCAAGCTCACGGACCTTCTCCAGCAGCGCCGGCCTGCCAAGGCGCCGAGGGAGGTAGTGGAGGGTGATCCGTCGCTGACGGCAGCCTTCGCGATCGTCCCAGGCCGTCAGCCGGACGGCGCGCTCTCGGTACAGCGCCAGGTCGAAGCGCCGCTCGCAGTCGCTGCCAGGGGGCAGCGAGAGCTCCAGCCGCAGCGCTGCTTGCGGCTCGGAGCTGGGGATGGGGCGATCGTAGTCTGGGAGCGCCGCGTGAGTGGCGGCCCCGCAGCCGCTGGCGACGACCAGGAGCGCGAGCGGGAGCAGCAGCCGGGGCCCTGGCATCTTGTGAGCGTAGGACGCCACCCGCGCGGCCGGCATTCCCTCACTGGCCCAGAAAACGTGGCGTGCGCCCATCACGGAAGGCCTCCACGGCCTCGAGCAGATCCTGCGTCGTAAAATCGATGGCCTGGGCGCTGGCCTCACGCGCGAGCGCCGCCGCCAGCTCGGCGCGGAGCGAGCCCTGGAGGCTCGCCTTGGTCTGCGCGAGCGCGACGGGGCCGGCGCTGCGCAGTGGCTCGAGCGTCGTCGCGACGAGCTGCTCGAGCTCGTGACGTGGGACCGCTGCGTTGACCAAGCCGATGCGCTCGGCCTCCTCTCCGCTCACGAGCTTGCCGGTGAGCAGCAGCTCGCTCGCCTTGGCGGCGCCCACCAGCCGCGGTAGCAGCGCCGTAGCGCCCATGCCGGGGTGAAGCCCGACGCGCACGAAGTTGGCGCCGAGCTTGGCCTCCTTGGCGGCGAGGCGCAGATCGCAGGCCAGCGCGAGGCACAGGCCCGCGCCCACGGCCGCGCCCTGGAGCACGGCCACGCTGGGGACGCGCAGATCGAGGACGCTGAGGAACATGCCGTAGAACTCGAGCATGGCGACGCGGTTCTGCTCGGGGCTGCGGCGCCGGTTGGCCTCGATGAAGCTCATGTCTCCGCCCGCCGAGAAGGCACGCCCAGCGCCCCGCAGCACCACCACGCGGACGTCGTCGCGAGCGTTGAGGGCGCTGACTGCCTCGCGGAGCAGGCGCCCCATCGACTCGGTCATGGAGTTGAGCTTGTCTGGGCGGTTCAGCGTCAGCACGCTGATCTCGCCGGGCTCCAGGAGGATCTCCGGAGGTGTCTCGTCCCTGGCGCTCATGAGGTGGCTCTCTGCCACAAGGGCGCGACCTCGGGTAGCCCCTGGAGGTCAGCAGCCGCTCGAGGTTCCCGCCTTTGGGGGAGCCCATCGTCGGAGCCTCTTGCGCGGGACGACCGAGCTGCCATAGTAAAATGGCGGTATGGTTCCGGCAGCTCTGCTCCTCTGTCCGTTCGGGCAACCCACGGCGCCCGGCTTGCGGGAGTATTGGGAGACCCAGCTCCGGGGTCTGGGGGCGGACTTTTCGCGAGTCATCGATGGCCCCACCACCTCCGTGCAGCACTTCGCGAAGCACTTGGGGCGGGTGGCGGTGCTTCGCAACCCACGGACGCGCGTCATCGTCGCGCTGTCGCGGACGCAGCCGCTGGCCATCAGCCTGCTCGGGAGCCGCCGCACGCTGGCGGGCGCGGCGCCCGCGCTCGCTCAGGCGTCGTGGGTCGTCTTCCTGGACCCACGCCAAGACTCCACCTTCGAGGCGGCGGCCCGACAGCTCGGCGAGCTGGACGGTTCGCTCGAAGACGCCCCGGTGTGGACGTCCCCCAGCAGCGAGCGCTTCCTCATCCTCTCCCCTCGGGTCTCGGACGTGGGGGGGCTCCCGGCGCGTCTCGCGGTGCTCCAGTACGGTGAGGAGCCCGACACCGCCATCATCCCTCGCACCGTGCCGCCACCGTCGCGGGCCAGCGCCGCGGCGGACGCCGCCGGCGCGCGGCCGCAGAGCTTGGCGGACGGCGTGGACGAGCTCGAGGTGCCGCAGCTCGGCGCGCGCTGGCGCCGCTAGGTCGCTGAAGTGCGTGGTGTGCGCGCGGCGGGTGATGACCGGCCAGCGCCTACCGTGGCCCGCCCCCGAGCGCCGCCCCCCGTCGGGTGGGAAGCGACGAGGGGGAGAGGCTGGTGGGCGCAGTAGGGATTGAACCTACGACTTCGTCCGTGTGAAGGACGCACTCTACCGCTGAGTTATGCGCCCGCTTCCGGGAGTCCGGGAGCGTGGTGGCCGTGGCCACCCTGGGGAGCGGGAGCTAGCGCAGTCTTTGTCGAGTTGCAATCTCCTCATGCTATAGCCGGGCCGCTCATGACCGACCTTCCTCTCGAGGCCGAATTTGCCCTCCTGGAACGCCAGCGTCGGCGCGATCGCCGCATCGGTCTGCTGCTGGTGCTGGGGACGTTCGGCGCCACCCTCGGGCTCTCGCTCTGGGCCAAGCGCGCCTCCCGGCCGGAGCTCAGCGTCGCGCCGGCGCCCGCCACCACCGATGGGCTCACGGGCTTCCCCGAGGCGGTGGACCCCGTCCGCGCCCTGGCGGCGGCCAGGCGCGTCACGCCGCGCAAGGTGCTGCGAGGCTTCGTCGTCGAGGGAGCGCGCGCGGACGGCACCATCGATCTCTCCGAGGGGCCGGGCCGGGCGCGGTACGTGTTCCAGAGCCTCCCCGGCGAGGGCCCTCAGCCCCCACGGGAGCCGGGGACGCTGCCGCGCCAGGCCTACTGCGGTAAGCAGACCGTCCATCTCCGCCACGAGGGGCTCGTGGCGGACCCGGATCAGACCACCGTGCCTTGCCCCAGCGCCTTCCCGGAGGACTTACCGGAGCCTCGCTGTGGCGTCGCGGAGGTCTGGAGCCACGCGCTCAGCAAGGGCGCGCCCAAGGAGCAGCTCGCGAGGGTGGAGTACTACCGCTCCCGCGTGGGGCCAGCGTGGCGCTTCGAGCTGCCGTCGGCGGGCCAGCGCTTCTCTCTCTACGGGGACTGCGGGCGGGAGCTCGAGAGCAGCGAGGCGATCGGCGCGGTGCCCTGAAGGGGGAGGTCGCGCGCCGCTCAGGTGGCGAGCGGTCGCTCGGCCTGCCACTGGTGCCATGAGCTCCGCGCCCAACCCAGCAGGGTGAGCAGCCAGGCGCCGAGGGCTAGCCACGCGACGCTCCGCGCCAGGAGCACGAGCGGCGTGAACTCGGCCGCGAGCGAGAGCCGGTAGGAGGCCACGCTGTACATGCCGATGGGGAACACCAGGCTCCAGTACATCGGGTGGTAGCTGAGCTTGACGCGATGGATGAGGTGCTTCCACACCCCCACCAAGACGAGCAGCGGGATCCACCACGTGCCCCAGGCCCAGAGCACGAGCGTCGTCCCCTCCACGAACGGCCGGAGCGCCGTCAGGAACGGCACGATGGGCACGCTGACGATCAGCGCGGAGCCAGCGTTGGCGCTGATGGCGGCGGCGCCCATCACCACCCAGAACAGCGGCATCGCCTCCTCCGGGCCGACTCGCTGAAAGAAGATCCGCCCCGCGAACAGGGTGACGAACATGCCGTAGAGCGTCAGCCCGATGCCCCAGAGCGCGTGCACCGTGACGAAGGTGAGCGCCGCGAAGGCGCCGAAGTGCGGGGCGAGCAGCGTGCCCAGCAAGACGAGCGACTGCGTCCCGACGATGGCGATGAGCCAACCCCCGTGCATCACCCCGGCGCCGCGCTCCTCGTTGCTGAAGATGAGCAGGGAGAAGCTGAAGTACGACAGCAGCAGCCAGGCGCCGAGCGCGATGAGCCACAGCGCGGTCGCCACGCGGGGCCACCCGCGCAGCAGGAGCTGGACGCCGAACACGTCGCTGGCCGCCACGAAGGTGAAGAAGGAGAACACCAGCCGCGGGTCCGTCAGATCTCGCCAGAGCCTGCCGCCGTAGCACACCGCGCGCAGCAGCGTGAGCCCGACTAGGACGGGCCACGCGACCAGGTTGACGGCGAACAGCGCGCCGGCGATCCAGTCGTGGCTGGTCATGAAGAAGGCGTTGGAGATGATGCCCGTCGCCATCACCAGCGCCAAGCTGCCGGGGTAGAGCTCTTCGGTGCTCCGGCGCAGCCAGGAGAGCAGCTGGCTCATCGGCGGGCCCTCAAGCGGGGCGCTCCGGCTCCCGCGGCCGGCACTCGATGGTGTCGAGGGCGTCCACCAGCTGCCGCAGGCGGCAGCGATCCGCGCCGTCGTCCGCGTGGGTGACGGAGACCACCGCCTGCAGGCCGTGGACACGGCACTCTACGGCGTGCTGGTCCACGATGGAGCTGGAGGGGACCTCTTCGAAGCGGTGTTGGAGCTCCGGCGCTGCGCGCGCCAGCATGCGCCGAATGACCTGGTGCATCCACGCCAGGCTGATGAGGCACATGACGGCCATCAGCATCCAGCACGTGATCCACAGGCCGGTAGAGCTGAGCAGCGCGCCGAACGCCACGGGGCCGACGAAGCCGCCGAGCGCGCCGATCATGCTGATGATGCCGCTGACGCCGCCCACGTCGTTCGGGAAGTACTCCGGGATGTGCCGATAGACCCCGGCCATCCCCACCCCCATCAAGCCGCCCACGATGACGATGATGCCGATGAAGATGTTGAGGTTGGCCTGAAAGTAGACGTGCGTGACGCCCTTCGCGAGGATCTGTCGCTTGACCACCGGCTCCCCGACGGCCACCACCGGCGTGTGCCAGTGGTTGGACTTCGGCCAGACCATCACGGGCAGGGGCTGGAGCTTCGGGGGTGGCTCCGCCTCCAGCGTGAGGCGAGTTCCATTGACGACGAGGTAGTCCTTGCCCACCTCCTCCACCACCCCGTCCGCCTCCGCAAACAGGGACTGCCCCGGGATCTGGATGTCCATCCGGGGGACGGAGAGCAGCACGAAGCCGATGGCAGCGCCGATGAAGGCGTAGTTCATCACCCGGCGCGCCCCCAGTCGATCCGAGAGCCAGCCGCCGAGCGCGCGCGTCACGTTGGGCGGGAGCGAGAAGGCGGCCGTGAGCGCGCCTGCGGTGGTGAGCGACACCGCGTACAGGTTGACGTAGTAGGGGATGAGCCACTGCGAGAGGCCCACGAAGCCGCCGTAGAGGACGAAATAGTAGAACCCGAAGCGCCAGACGCGCAGCGTGCGGAGGGGCGTCAGGCTCTCGATCAGGCCGCGCGGCGGGCCTGCCTTGCGAGCGGCCTGCCTCGGGCTGAGGAGGAAGAACAGCACGGCGACCACCGCGAGCCCGGCAGCGTAGAGGCGCGGGACGTTCCTCCAGCCGTCGAGCTTCTCCCCGTGGCTCGTGAGCGAGCGCAGCAGGAACGGCGTGAGCACGCTCGTGACGGCGGCGCCGAGGTTGCCGGCGCCGAAGATCCCGAGCGCCGTCCCTTGCTTCTCCTTGGGATACCAGGAAGAGGCGTAGGCGGCCCCGGGCGCGAAGCTGGCGCCGGCGACCCCGAGCAGCAGCCCGGCGCCCAGGAACCCGAAGAGTCCGGACGCCAGGCTCTCGAGCAGGGCCCCGGCCGCGCCGAGCAGGAGCGACACGGTGATGACGATCCGGCCCCCGTAGCGGTCCGCGAGGATCCCCGCCGGTAGGCGCAGGACGGCGCCGGTGAAGACGGGCGCGCCGATGAGCAGGCCGAGCTCCGACCGGCGGAGCCCCACCGCTCCTTGCTCCACCAAGAAGGTGACGAGCACGCCATTGAAGAGCCAGACGATGACGGCGCAGGCGAAGGCGAAGGTGCAGAGCGCGAGGGCTCGACCAGCCCCGCGCGGGGTGGGCTCGGTCATGCGGTGACCTCGTGAGGACTACTCCTCGTGGGGGTGATGGTGGTGGTGGTGGCCGTGGCCGTGGTGGTCGTGGTGGTCGTGGCCGTGGTGACCGCGCTGCGAGAGGGCGCGCGCCTCGTGCAGCCCCTCGAGCTCTTCGGTGGAGAGCAGGCGCTGCGCCGCGGGGAAGACGATGTTGTCTTCGCGGAAGAGGTGGAGCCGCAGCAGCTCCACGAGGTTCTCGGCCTCACGGAGCCCGGCGCCGATGACGACCCTCGCCGAGCGCTCCTCAGGCAGGGAGACCCCGAGGCGGATGAGGTTCAGGGTGACGGCGGCGTGCTGCACGGCCTTGAGGTGCTCGGCGTGCATGACGTCGATCGCCGTGGTGAGCCCTTCGCCGCCGCGGCTATGCTCGCCATCGGCGATGAGCCGCTGGTGCAGCAGCGGGAAGAGCAGCCGCTCCTCCTCTTGGCTGTGACCGATGAACTCACCGTCGACCACCTCGAGGAAGCGCATCAGCGCAAGATCCGTCGCTCGCGAGAAGCCCTCGGTCTTCGCGGCCTGCAGCACCCCCTCGACCTCCTCCAGCGCCGTCATCAGGCGGGTGTGCTCCTGCATCAGCAGGCGCAGGTACGGGTGAAAGCTCTCTGGGTCGCTGTCCGCGAGCCCCGGTGGATGGTAGGCGTCCGGGGGGTCCATCGGGGAGAGCCCGGCTTGCTCCACGCCCCGCTCCGGCTGCTTGGTGAGGGGGTCGTCCGCGTTACGGGCTCGTCGCAGCTGGATGAGGTTCATGGCGTGGCTCTCTCCTCAGGTGTTCTTGGGCCGCGTGGGGCTCCAGGGCGTGTTCGGGTGCCGGATGGCGCGCCGGTCCCAGTTCCAGATGACGCGCTGGTAGGGCCGCATCAGGTAGTGCAGGGGCGCCACCAAGAGGTGCACCAGGCGCGTGAAGGGGAAGAGGGTGAAGATGAGGAAGGCGTTGACGATGTGGAGCTGGATGGCGAGCGGCAGCTCGCTCACGGCGGAGATGTCCGGGCTGAGGCTGAGGAGAGACCAGAGGTAGGGGGACAGATCCGCGGCGAACCAGGAGGAACCCCAGCGGTAGTTGAAGGCCATCCACAGGCCGAGCGCCGTCTGGGTGAAGAGCAGCAGCTCCAGGAGCAAATCCATGCGCGTGGTGACCATCCGCACGCGCGCGTTGGTGAAGCGGCGCACGAGCAAGCCCGACAGCCCGATGAGCATGCTGAGCCCGAAGCTGAAGGCGGTGACCTGCAGGATGATGAGGCGCAAGGGGTCGCCGTTCCAGAGCAGCACCCCGCGAGGGATGAGGAAGGCGGTGAGGTGCCCGCAGAACACCACCAGGATGCCGAAATGAAACGGCACCGAGCCCCAGAACAGCGAGCGTCCCTCCAAGAACTGGGACGAGAGCGAGGAGACCTTGAAGCCCTTGGAGCGATAGCGCTGGATGGTCCCCACCAAGAAGGTGACCAGCGCGATGTACGGTAGCCCAACGAAGAGGAACAGATTGAACAGGTTCATGGGCGGTGGCCTCTCACAGCATGGAACAGGAGCTCTGACCGGCGTCTTGCTCGTCCTCGATTCGCAGCTCGGCGCTCATGGCAGAGGTGAGCGTGGACGTCTCCGCCATGGGCAGGGAGACGGGGAGCGCGTAGTCGCGCTGGAGCAGCGCCTGCAGCGCCTCTAGCGCGTGCTGATAGGCGACGCGGCGCTCGCCGATGGGCGCCTCGAGCACGGCCTTGTGGTGCTTCTTGTAGAGCGCCTCCTTCTTGGCGAGGCGCTCGGGAGAAAACTCGCGGATCATCTCCCGCACCGCGGGGGCGAGCAGCACCCGCACCAGCTCGGCGCCGAGCGTGGGCTCGAGCCTGGGCAGCAGCCGGAGGACGTTGCTCAGGTGATCGGCCAGCTCCCCGCCGCAGTCCGTGCCGGCCTGCTGGTGCTCACGGCTGAGGTTGGCGAGCAGGGCGCCTCGCTTGTAGTCCTCCCCGAACAGGGTGTAGCCGATCTCCAGGTTCGTGATGGGCTGCACCGTGAAGGTGCGGGTGTAGAGCTCCTCCAGCGCGACGGCGTCTCCCAGCGGCAGCAGCGCCTCTAGATCGCTGAGCGGCTGGCCCAGGCGCGGGGAGAGCTGCCAGCCGCGCTGCGCGAGCGCGCTCACGAGGCTGGCGTAGTCCGCCTCCGGGTAGTCGAAGAGCCGAGCGAACCGCTCGTAGTCCTGGGCGTTCATGTCACAGCCCCCTCTCGGGGCGCTCCCGGAAGCCGAAGCCGGTGTTGCCCTTCACGTCCCCGGTAAACTCCAGCATCTCCATCGCCTGCTCCCGATGTGCGGGCGGGATGACGAAGCGGTCGTTGAACTTCGCGAGGGCCGTCAGGTAGAAGATCCCCTCGGCCGACTCCTGGGTGAGCCCGGTCTCCCGGAGGGCGGCCTTCATCCGCTCTTCAGTGACGTCCCCGACGGTCTTGAAGCGTCGGTAGATGCGCACCGCCATCAGCTTCTTGAGCTTGTCCGCGACGGCGTGGGTGTCCCCCGCCGAGAACAGGCTGGCGAGGTACTTGAGCGGGAAGCGCGCCTGCTCCACGGTGCCCCACAGCTCGGTCGTGCTGGTGTCGTAGAGCCAGTCGTCCGTCCAGGTCTTGGCCATGTCGTTGAGCTTGGCCTTCTGCGACTGATCTCCGGGGCGCACCGAGGCCATCACCGGCAGCAGCGGGGGGACGTACCAGAGCATGGGCAGGGTGCGGAATTCCGGGTGGAGCGGCAGCGCCATTCCCCACTCCTTGATGAACTTGTACGCGGGGGAGTTCTGCGCCGCCTTGATGGTGGAGTCCGGGACGCCGTTGGCCTTCGCCGACGCGATGACCTCCTCGTCGAAGGGGTTGACGATGACGTCGAGCTGCGCGTTCACCAGATCTTTCGTGTCCGCGGAGGCGGCGGCGTGGATGCGATCCGCGTCGTAGAGCAGCACGCCGATGTAGCGGATGCGTCCGACGCAGGAGTGCATGCACGCCGGCGCGTAGCCCGCCTCCATGCGCGGGAAGCAGAGGATGCACTTCTCGGACTTCCCGGTGTGCCAGTTGTAATAGGACTTCTTGTAGGGGCAGGCCGTCACGCACATGCGCCACGCCCGGCACACCTTCTGGTTGATGAGGACGATCCCGTCCTCTCCCCGCTTGTAGATGGCGCCCGAGGGACAGGAGGCGACGCAGGCGGGGTTGAGGCAGTGGTTGCAGATGCGCGGGAGGTAGAAGAAGGCCATGCGCTCGAGCTGGAACATCGCCTCCTGCTCGGCGGGGCTGAGGTGCTCGAGGTTCGGGTCTTTGCGGGCGTAGTCCGGCGTGCCGCTCAGATCGTCGTCCCAGTTGGGCCCCATCTTGACGTCCATGGGCTCCCCCGTGATGAGGGAGACGGGGCGCGCGGTGGGCTGATCGTCCCCCGGCGGCGCCTCGATGAGGTTGAGGTAGCGGTAGGTGAAGGGCTCGTAGTAGTCGTCGACCGTGGGCAGGTGGGGGTTGTGGAAGATGTTGAGCAGCCCCTTGGCCTTGCCCGCCCCGCGGAGCCGCAGGTTGCCGGAGGCGTCCTTCAGCCAGCCACCCTGGTAAATGTCTTGGTCTTCCCACTTCTGTGGATAGCCGGTCCCCGGCTTGGTCTCCACGTTGTTCCACCACATGTACTCGGCGCCCTTGCGGTCGGTCCAGATGTTCTTGCAGGCCACCGAGCAGGTGTGGCACCCGATGCACTTGTCGAGGTGGAACACCATCGAAATTTGAGCTCTGATATCCATGGTGGGACCTTTCAGTAGACGACCTTCGTCATCTTCTTGATGACGACGTGGGTGTCGCGTTGTGGTGCAATCGGCCCCCAGTAGTTGAAGTGGTAGGAGAACTGCCCATAGCCGCCACTCAAGTAGTTGGGCTTCAGGTGGATCCGCGTCAGGCTGTTGTGTCCACCGCCCCGGCGGTTGCCGCGCACCTGGCTCTTGGGGATCCCGACCGTGCGCTCGGGGACGTGGTAGACGATGCACACCCCCCGCGGGATGCGGGAGCTGACGCAGGCCCGCGTGCAGTAGACGCCGTGGTCGTTGTAGACCTCCACCCAGTCGTTGTCTTGGAGCCCCAGCGCCGCGGCGTCCTGCTCGCTCACCCACACCGGCTCGATCCCGCGCGAGAGCGTGAGCATGCGGTGGTTGTCCATGTACGTGGAGTGGATGTGCCACTTGCCGTGGGGCGTCAGGCAGTTGAGCGCCATGGCCTCCCCGCTCTTGAGCGTCTCTTTGAGATCACCGTAGGCGGCGGGGCGCGGTGAGGGCTTGTACGTGGGCAGGTGCTCGCCGTAGGCGAGGTACAGCTCGTGATCCAGGTAGAAGTGCTGACGCCCGGTGAGCGTCCGCCACGGGACGAGGCGGTCGTGGTTGTAGGTGTACGCGGCGTAGGCGCGTCCGTCGTTCATCAGCCCGGACCACAGCGGCGAGGTGTTGTAGCGCCGCGGCTGCGCCTGCAGCTCCTCATAGGTGATGTGGACGTCCTTGCTGCCGGCGCCGAGATCCGCGAGCTGGAGGCCCGTCTTGCGCTCCATGTTCTCATAGGCCCGCACGTTGAGGGTCCCGTTGGTGAGCGTGGAGAGGTAGAGCAGGACGTTGGCGGCGAGGTGGTCTTCTCGGAGCGAGGGGTAGCGCTTGCCGTCGATCTGCTCCGTGGGGAAGTGATGCGACTGCGTGAGGTGATCGTACTCCGCCTCACAGTGGAAGTGGTTGCCGTGGGCCCCGAGGCCGTTCTTGCGCACGCCCTCGCCGAGGGCGATGTATTTCTCGTAGAGCTTGGTGTAGTCCCGCTCTACGACCGCGAGCTTGTGCATCGTCTTGCCGGGGATGGCCTCGCACTCCCCTCGATACCAGTCCTTGATCTCGGGCTGGGTGATCTCGTCGGCCGAGTCGTGTGACAGTGGGCTCGTCACCAGATCCTTCTGCGGTGAGGGCAGGTGCCTCTTGGCGCAGTCACTGGTGGCCTTGGCCAGGAGCTTGAAGATGTCCCAGTCGGACTTGCTCTCCCACACCGGGGCCACCGCCTGCGACAGCGGGTGGATGAAGGAGTGCAGATCGGTGCTGTTGAGGTCGGCCTTCTCGTACCAAGACGCCGCCGGTAGCACGAGATCCGAGTAGAGCGCGGAGGAGTCCATGCGGAAGTTCAGATCCACGATGAGATCCATCTTTCCGACGGGCGCGACGTCGTGCCACTGCACCTCGGAGGGGTGCTCGTCCGCGTCCTTGCCGATGGCGTTGGAGTGCGTCCCCAGGTAGTGCTTGAGGGCGTACTCGTGGCCCTTCATGGAGCCCATGATCGCGTTACCGCGCCAGATGTACCAGACGCGCGGGTGGTTCTCCTCGGCCTCGGGGTCCGCGATGGAGTAGTCGAGGGACTTGGACTTCAGGCGCCCGAGGACGTGCTGGGTGATGTCCGCGTCCGTCTTGGCGCCCTTGGCGACCGCCTCGGCCGTGAGCTGCAGCGGGTTCTCCTTGAACTGCGGATAGTAGGGCATCCAGCCCATCCGGACGGACTGATAGATGGTGTCCGCCGTGTGCTGCGCCGTGTGCTCGTTCTTCGGGACGGCGTTGTAGCGAGAGAACTGGCCGTCGTAGCGGTACTGGCAGGTGTTGATGTAGTGCCACAGCGGCGCCTGCTGCAGGCGGCTCGGGCCGTGCCAGTCCTTCGCGAAGGCGATGGCGCCCCAGGAGTCCACGGGCGCGAGCTTCTCTTGCCCGACGTAGTGGTTGAGCCCGCCGCCGTTCTTGCCCACGCAGCCCGTGAGCATCAGCGCCATGGCGCCGGCGCGGTACATCAGGTTGGCGTGGTACCAGTGATTGATACCAGCGCCGATGATGATCATGCATTTCCCCTCGGTGGCCGCCGCGGTGCTCGCCCACTCGCGCGCGAACTGCAGCACCGTGGCGCTGTCGATGCCGGTGAAGATCTCTTGCCAGGCGGGCGTGTAGGCGGCGTCCTTGTCGGTGTAGTCCGCCGGATACTGGCCGCCGAGGCCGCGCCCGACGCCGTACTGCGCCATGATGAGGTCGTACACGGTCGTGACCGGCACTCGACCGGACGTGGTCTCCACGTAGCGCACCGGGACGTCCCGCAGCACGGCCTGATCGAGGCCGTACTCCACGAACTCGGTGGGCAGGGTCGCCTCGTGGTCGCCCAGGAGGCTGAGCCGAGGATCGTAGGGGCGGCCCTCCACGGAGTCCTCGAGCCGCATGTTCCAGTGCCCCTGCTGCTTGTCCCAGCGGTGCCCGACGCTGCCCTTGGGGACGACGAGCTTGCCGGAGGCCTCGTCGACGTTGAGGAACTTCCAGTCGCCGTTCTCGATCTGCGCGTAGTCCGGCAGCTCCTTGGCGCGCAGCAGCCGCCCGGGGCGGTAGTGGCTGCCGGCCTTCTCGAGCTTCACGAGGAAGGGGCTGTCGGTGTACTTCTTCGTGTAGTCGATGAAGTACGGCGTCTTCGTGTCGTGGTGGAACTCCTTGAGGATGACGTGCGTGACCGCCATCCAGAACGCGCCGTCGCTGCCGGCGTGCAGCGGCACCCACTGATCGGCGTACTTGGAGACCTGGCTGAAGTCCGGGGAGAAGACCACCGCCTTGGTGCCGTTGTGGCGGGCCTCGGCGAAGAAGTGACAGTCCGGCGTGCGCGTCATGTTGAGGCACGCGCCCATGTCCGCGATGAATTTCGAGTTGTACCAGTCCGCGCTCTCACAGACGTCCGTCTGCTCGCCCCAGATCTCCGGGAAGGCGGTGGGCAGGTCGCAGTACCAATCGTAAAAGCTGAGGTTGACCCCGCCGAAGAGCTGCAAGAAGCGCGCGCCGGCCGCGTAGCTCAGCATGGACATCGCGGGGATGGGGGAGAAGCCGAAGACGCGATCCGGGCCGTATTTCTTGGCGGTGTAGATGTTCGCGGCGGCCATCAGCTCGAGCGCGACGTCCCAGGTGGTGCGGCGGAAGCCGCCCTTGCCGCGGGCCTGCTGGTAGGCGGCGCGCTTCTTCGGATCTTTCTGGAGGTTCTCCCAGGCGAGGACGGCGTCACCCTTGGCCGCCGCCTTCTCTCGCTCGAAGGCGTCGATCAGGGCGCCGCGGATGAGCGGGTACTTGATGCGCAGCGGGCTGTAGAGGTACCAGGAGTAGGAGATGCCGCGCTGACAGCCGCGGGGCTCGTAGGGGGGGAGGGACTCTTCCAGCAGCGGGTAGTCGAGCTGCTGCGTCTCCCAAACCACGATCCCGTCTTTGACGTGGATCTGCCAGGAGCACCCGCCCGTGCAGTTGACGCCGTGCGTGCTGCGCACGATGCGGTCGTGCTGGAAGCGGTTACGGTAGAACTCTTCCCACTGGCGGGTCTGCGGGGAGACGATGTCTTGGATCCAGCTCATGCCATTACCTCGGGTTGGCTAGGGGAAGGTCAGGGGGCTACTCGCCAAGGGTTTGGCGCGCGAAGATGCGTTGATTGACCGGCTCGGTCTTGCGGCGACGCCAGAGGGCGGCGTAGAGCGCCATCAGCAGCCCCGCGCCGAGGCTGCCCCCGAGCAAGAGCTTGAGGCCGTCGGCACGAGGCTGCGCGTACTGCGCGTGGCCGCCCAGGCTCTGAAGGTAGGCGGTGAGGGCGTCGATCTCTTGAGCGCTGAGCTCTTTGCCGTGGAAGGCGCGCGCCATCACGGGGAAGGGCGGCGATTTGAGGATGCCCTCCAGGCCGGACGGCCCGAGGCGCTCGTAGGCGGTGGTCAGCTCCTTGGCGAGCACCCCGCCGCCCACGATGGCGTCGTGCGAGACGTGGTGGCAGGCGCTGCACGCCGGCCCACCCTTCTGGAAGCTGGCGCTGCCTTGGAAGAGCGCGAGCCCACGATCGATGTCGTCCGCCGAGGGGGGCGGGCGGGGCCGCTCCGGCGCCGCGCTACCCTGGGCGCCGCCGAGGTAAGCGACGAGCGCCTCGAGCTCCGCCGGCGGCAGCGCGGTGTCCGGCATGGTCAGCTTGCCGTACTCCTCGAAGAGGGCGACGGCGTCCGGGTCCCCCTGCTTGACGAGGGAGGAGGAGGAGGCGATCCACTTGACCAACCACTCCTTCGACCGCCGCTCGGTCACGCCCTTCAGATCTGGGCCGACGCGCTTGCCCCCGCCGATCGAGTGGCAGGCCGAGCAGAGCTTCTGGAAGTGCTGCGCGCCGGCGTCCGCTTGAGCGCTCGCCAACCCGGACCAGGACAGTAGGCCCGCGATGGCCCACGCCATCACCAGACGCGATCCCGTCAACCGCTTTGTCATCGTCATGGGCGTCTCCGTGAGCGCGCGAGCCATGCTCACGTCGCTCGTGGAGCCCCGTATCAACCGTCACTTACACGGGCCTTACACCGCGGGAGCTAGTAGCCACGCTGGCGGCGTGGCGCGGGAAAGTCGGGGTACGCCGCGTTCAGTCGCTCCCAGCGCTGGCGGAGGCGCTGGAGCAGCTCCGGGTGGCTCAGGCTCAGATCTTGCTGCTCGGCGGGGTCCGCCTCTAGATCGTAGAGCAGCGGCCGCGGCTCGGTCTCGCTCACGATGAGCTTCTGCCCTCGGTGGATGAGGGCACGCCGGCGCGGGGTCTGGTCGGTGTAGGGGAGATCGATGAGCAGCTCTCGCTCGGGCGCCTGCGCGCCGCACAGCTCCGGTACGAGGCTCTCGCCGCGCATGCTGGGAGCCGGCGTGACCCCGAGCAGCTCGGCGAGCGTGCGCGCCAGGTCGAGGTGGCTGCGCCTCACCGAGAGGCGCCGCGGCGCGACGCCCGGGATCCGCAGGAGCAGCGGCACGCGGACGGTCACGTCGTAGAGATAGTACCCGTGCTCGAAGTAGCCGGGGTGCTCTCCGAAGGCCTCACCGTGGTCGGCCGTGACGACGATGAGCGTGTCCTTACCCCAAGGCTGAGCGTCCACGTAGTCGAGGACGCGCCCGAGCTGCGCGTCGACCCAGCCGAGCTCGCCGTCGTAGAGATCCCGGCGAGCTTGCCCGAGGGCCGACAGCGGCGGCGACAGCGGCGAGCGGCTGGGCCCAAGCTCGCTGGTCGCGAAGCGGTGCTCCTCGTGGCGCGCGTAGGCGTAGTGTGGGTCCATGTAGTGGGCCCACGCGAAGAAGCGCTCTGGCTGCGGGCGCGCGTGGTGGGCGCGGAGCTGCTCGAGCAAGAGATCGGTGAGGGCCTCGTCGCTCACGGAGCCGCTGCGCGCCGGGTTGAGGGTGGTCCTGGGCACGAGCCGCCAGTCGTCGAAGCCTTGGCGGATGCCGGTGGCGCCGAGGAACCAGACGTGGGCGTGCGCGCCGTAGGTGCGAAATCCCGCCGCCTGGAGCAGCTCTGCCAGAAAGACGTTGTCCGGCCCGAAGCTGCTCGTGGTCCTGCCGTCCCGGTCCAGCTCCGAGGGGTAGCGACCGGCCATCAGCCCCGCGAGCGACATGCTGGTGTAGCTGGAGAGGGCGTAGGCGTGGGAGTACTGGCTGCTCTCCGCCGCGAGCCGCGCGAGCCGCGGCGTCGTCTCGCGGGAGTAACCGTTGAACGAGGTGTCCGCTCGCAGGGAGTCGACGCTCAGGAGCAGCAGGTGGCGGGCGGGTTGCGCCGGGCAGGGCGGGGTCGGTGCGCGCGGCGGCGGGGCGGCGTCCGCGGCGCTGGGCGCTGGCGCCTGGCCGGCCGCTGGTGCTTCTTGCTTGGGCTCCCGAGGCTGGCACGCCGTGAGCGCTACCAGCGCTCCAGCCGCGAGGGACGTCCAGCGCACCACGGCACGCTAGCCAAGCGGCGGCTCGGCGAAAAGCCCCGGGCGCCCGCCCCCGACCTCCGCTCAGTCCTTGCGGTGGACGAGCTCGGGCGCCGCCTGAAAAAATGCGTTGTGGCGCGGATCATTGTAGCGCTGATAGTCGATGAGCCACGGGGTGATGGTGCTCTCGGCCCCCGCCATGGTGATGGTCATGGCCATGGGTGATACCGAGCGGTAGCCGCTGTCCGGCGGCAAATCGCTGTTGTCTTTGCCGCCTGCGCTGAACAGCGTGATGAGGAGCTGCTGACCGTCGTCGAAGCTGCGCTTGAAGCCCTCGTCCACCTTCTCGTGGCCGCGGACCAGCGTGTGGCAGCCGAGGCGCTGCAGGAACGCCAGGGACTGCAGCCGCCCGAAGGGGAAGCGCGCGCTCTGCTCCTGCAGGCTGGCGGGGATGACGTCCGCCGAGCTCGGGTCACTCCACATCATTTGGAAGCGGATGTCCGGATCATTCAAGCTCGAGAGGTCACGGTAACGCTCCTTGAGGAGCAGATCTCGTGGGATTCCGCCGTGGACGAACAAGGTCTGCCCGAACAGCAGCATGTTGGGGAGCGCGTCGAACAGCCGCATGTAGTGGAGGAACACCTCGGTGGGGAGGTGCGGCTTGAGCGTGTTGATGGCCTCCGCGGGCTTGACGCCGCCGTACACCTTGCCCTGGTGCTCGAAGTAGTACTCGTGGTTGCCGCGGAGCACGTAGACGTGATCCGGCGCCGTGACGAAGAGCTGGAGCACCGCCCGCAGCACGCCGTTGTAGCTGAAGATGCCGCGGTCGATGTAGTCCCCCAGCAGGACGAACAGGGGCTTGGGGTGGCGAGCGGGCTCGGCGCGCCAGAGGTTCACCTTCTCGATGAAATTGGCCTGCATGATGCTGGCCTTGAGGCAGCTGTAGCAGCCGTGCAGATCTCCCACCACGGTGAGATCGTAGCGTTGGCCGGGCGCGAGCGGGTGGACGTACACGTGGCCATCCAGGAAGGGCGCTTGCCCTGCGAACTCCGAGACGAGGTGCTTGCCGTCGAGCTTGCCCCTGCCGGCGGTGCGCTGCTCCTCCAGGAGCTCCATCGCGCGATCGAGCAGGGCCAAATCGCTCTGGATCTGCTGCAGCAACAGATCCGGCGCGGCGGAGTAGTGCTGCTCGAACTGCGCGAAGAAGGGGTGATCTTCGCGGTGTGGGCTGAGCAGGGTGCCGGGCTTGACCTCTACCTTCGGTGCTGGGCGTCCCTCCTCCACGAGCTGCACGCCGAGCTCTTCCTCGAGCAGCGCCGCGAACTCGCCGCGAAACTTCAGCTCCGCGGGGTGCACCTGTCCGTCCGCCTGGATGAGCGCGTCGATGGCGTCGAGCAGGAGGTTCTGTCCGGCCTCGTCGAAGCTCTTGAAGATCTCGAAGCAGCGGAGCTTGAGCTTGGAGTAGACGAAGCGATCTTGGTCCTCCCCGTCCGCCACGGCCTCCGTGAACAGCTCTTGCACCTCCCGGTCGATCCCCTCGAAGACCTCGTGGAAATGCCCCACGTAGCGCTGGGTGAGCTCTCGGCGCAGCGCCACGTTGCCGGCGTCGACCGCGCCGGCGACGCGGTGCTCCACCAGGCGCGCGATGTAGTCCCTAACGAAGTCCTTCTCGGCGTGATCGAAGTCCCCATCGATGTAGCCGAAGGTGGTCAAATAGAAGATCACCGCGCGCATCTGTTTGTCCGCGGTGTCCCCGTCCTTGCTGAACTCCAACATGCGGCGCAGTCTAGCAGCGCCGCGCGCCACGGTTTCGCTCTTTTTGGGGGGCTGCGTATAAGCTCCCGGCGTTGTCCCGCTCCTCGCCCCCTGCCCGAGACCGCCCCGGCGCCCCCGTCGCTGCTCCCGAGAGCGTGGGGGAGGCGGAGCGTCGCCGGCTCACCGGGCGCGCGGGCGTCGTGGCGCTGGGGACGCTGGGCTCGCGGGTCTTGGGGCTCGTGCGGGATCTCGTGATGGCGGCGCTCTTCCCGCGCGCCGTGGTGGACGCGTTCATGCTCGCGTTCACGCTGCCGAACAACCTGCGGCAGCTCCTGGCGGAGGGCGCCGTCCAGAACGCCGTGGTGCCCGTGCTGAGCGCCACGCGGGAGCAAGCGGGGCCGGAGGCCGCGCGGGAGTATTTTCGGGCCGTGCGCGGGCTGTCGCTCGCGTTGCTCTTCGGCGTGAGCGCGGCCGGCGTGCTGCTGGCGCGCCCGCTCGTCTGGCTGGTCGCGGTGGGCTACCGCGAGGAGCCGGTCCAGCTCGAGCGCACCGTGATGCTCACGCGCCTGGTGTTCCCGTATATTTTCTTCATGGGGACGGCCGCGCTCGGCGCCGCGGCGCTCAACGTCAGCGGGCGCTTCGCGGTGGCTGCCTTCGCGCCGGCGCTGCTCAACGTCGCGTTCATCCTCTGCTCGTTCGCGCTCCCGGACACCCTGGTGGCGCACGGGGCGGACGTGTCGGTGGCGCTGGGCATCGCCGTGCTCTTGGGTGGCGCCCTGCAGGTGCTGGCGCAGTGGCCGGCGCTGCGCCGCGTCGGGTACTTTCAGCGCCCGCGGCTCGATCTCTCCCATCCCGGCGTGCGGGACACCCTGCGACGCATGGCGCCGCTGCTGTTCGGGATCGGCGTCTACGTGCTCGACGTGCAGATCGCGCGGAGCATGCTCACGAGCCTGGGAGAGGGCGCGCAGAGCAGCTTCGGGTGGGCGATGCGGCTGTGCGACTTCCCTCAAGGGATCTTCGTGATGGCGCTGCAGAGCGCCACCTTGCCCAGCCTCGCCAAGCTCGTGGCGCGCGGAGAAGAGGAGGAATTGTCCAAGACCTTCGCCTACGGGCTGCGGCTGGCGCTGTTCGTCTCGGTCCCCGCCACGGCGCTGCTGGTCGGCCTCGCCGAGCCGGTGGTGACCGCGGCCTTTCAGCGGGGCTATTTCGACGCGGAGGCCTCGCGTGAGACGGCGCGCTCGCTCATGGCTCAAGGGCTCGGCGTGTGGGTCATCGCGGCGGTGCGGCAGGTGCTCGGTTTGTACTTCGCGCTGGGGGACACACGGACGCCCGTGGTGGTGGCGGCGCTGGATTTCCTGGTCTTCGTGGGTGCGGCGCTGGCGCTCCGGGGGCCCTGGGGACACGTGGGGCTCAGCCTGGCCGTGACGCTGGCGGGCGCGGTGCAGCTGGGCCTGCTGCTCTGGCTGTTGCGGCGGCGTGGACAGCGGCTGCGGGGGCGTGAGGTCTTGGTCTCGGCGCTGCGGACCTTGGCGGCCACCCTCCCGGCGCTCGCGCTCGCGCGCTGGGCCGCGCAGGGCCTCGGGGGCTCGACGACCACGCTCGGCAAGCTCCTGCCCGGGCTCGTCGGGGTCGGGGTCTTCGGCGTGGGCTTCTTGCTGCTTGCGGCCGCGCTCCGGCTCCCGGAGCTGGAGGCGACCCTGGCGCCGCTCGGGAGGCGCTGGAGGGCGCGGCGTGCCCGGCTCGGCGGCTGAGCCTCGCTTGACTCCAGGCCGGGCTGAGATACGGACGGGCCACCATGCCGAGCCCGAGCCGTGAGTCTTCCCTGGTGGTCTCGGCGGCGTTCGTCGCGGGGGCGACGGAGCTGCAGCAGCTCCCGCCGCCCGTGGCGCGGGAGATCGCCTTCGCGGGGCGCTCGAACGTCGGCAAGAGCAGCCTCCTCAACTGCTTGATGGAGCGGCAGCGGCTCGTGCGGACCAGCTCCACCCCGGGCTGCACGCGACAGCTCAGCTTCTTCGAGGCCACCCTGCGTGACGGCGCGCGGCTCGGGATGGTGGATCTGCCGGGCTACGGGTACGCCAAGCGCTCGAAGGCCGAGCGGGAGCGCTGGGCCGACGTGATCGAGGCCTACCTGCGCGGGCGCGCCACGCTCGCGGCCGTGTGCGTGCTCGTGGACGTGCGGCGCGGCCTGGAGCTCGAGGAGCGGGAGCTGCTCGAGCTGCTGGCCTTGCCAGCGCGCACCTCACGTCCGCCGCTGACGGTGCTGCTGGTCGCGACCAAGCTCGACAAGCTGCGGGCCTCCGAGCGCGCGGCGCGCCTCCGAGAGCTGTCGCGCCTGGGGGGGCTGCCCGTCCATGGGGTCTCGGCGGTCACCGGCGCCGGGCGGGAGGAGCTCTGGCGAGCGCTGCGGCGTGCCGCGGGGCTCTTGCCCCCCGCCGCGGAGGGCGCGGCGCATCAGAAGTGAGCCTGGAGGTGCAGCCAGCCGCCGCTCGGGGTGGCGCCGACGTGGACGCGCGGCGCGTAGGCGCCCGCTGAGGGCCGAGCGGTCGGCCAGAGCCAGATCACGCCGGCGGTTGCCACGGCGCCCGCAGCGGCCGTGATGACGCCGGCCGTGAGCAGCTGGGTCGCCGCGTCGCGGTCGTCGGCGGCGGTGGCCAAGTCGCGACAGGGCGAGGCCAGAGCGGCCGTGGGCGCGTGACACGGCTGCGGAGCGCCTGCGCCGAGGGTGTCCACCCGCTGCTGGGCAGCCGTGACGTCCGTCGCGGCGTGGCTGCGCCGCACCCCGCCGAGGACGGCGAGCCCGCCGCCCACGACGACGACTCCAGCGCTGCCGATGAGGGCCGTGGTGCGCCAGGGCCAGCCGGTCTCCGCGGCAGCGGCGCGCGGGGGTGGGGCCCCGCCGTGGCGGGGAGGCGCACTAGGCGCCGCGGGCGCCGCGGGCACGGGCTGGAGCTGGACGTCCCAGGCGAGTCGCTCACCGGCCTGCGCGGTGAGCTCTCGCTGCCAGGGCAGGAAGCCGGGCGCTTCGATCCGTACCACGTGCGCTCCCGGCGCGAGGGGGAGCTCCGGCCCGCTGGGCGCGCGCTGGTCGCCGAGGTAGACGACGTACTCTGCGGCCGGGGTGACGCGGAGCCTGAGGAGCGCCAGCTGCGCTAGCACCCTCGCTACCGCTGGGGGAAGGAGGGCCTGGACGTCGCTCGCCTCGGCGCCAGCGGTGATGAGCGCCTGGGAGCGTGAGTAGTGTTGGAGCGCCTCCAGGAGGAGCCCTTGCTGCTCCGCGCAGTGCCCGAGGTGGTAGCGGAGCCCCGGGGTCTCCTTGACCTGGAGCGCGCGCTCGAGCAGCTCGGAGGCCTCGGCCCAGCGCTCCTCGTCGTAGAGCCTCAGCGCGCGCTGAAACGCGTCACGCGCCTCGGCGAGCGCCGCGGGTGTGGCCTCGCCCGGCGCGCCGCTCGGCGTCGGCGCACCAGCGGCGAGTGAGCTCGCGAGCAGCGCCGCGAGCAGCGCGGCTCCTCCGAGCGAAGCGAGCCGCGATGAGGTGGGGGCAGGAACGGAGCGAGCCATGAGACCTCAGGGAGTGGAGGGGTGAGGGAGCGGAGGCGCGGGAATCTTCGCGGGCGTGGCGGCGCTGGACGTGCTGCCCGAGGCGCGTGGGCGCGCTGCGCTCGCCGCGGCCGCCGAGCCTGCGGCGAGGGGCTCGAGCTCGGCGACGTCGCCCCCGTCGCCGAGCGCGTCGTCGGCCTCGAGCGCGCCGGCGTCGCCGCGCTCTCGCTCGCCCTCCTCGAACAGGTAGCCCGCGGGGGAGACGGTGGGGAGCACGGGGTGCCTGGCGTTCAGCGACACGATGGCGGCGCCAGCCAGGAGCACGAGCGCTGCGCCGATGACGATGAAGCGGATGGTGCTGGCGCGGCTGAGCTGGGCTCGCGGCGTGGGAGGCGTCGCCTGCCGCGTGACGAGCGCCGGACCCGTCGGGGGTGACGGGGCGCCCGGTGGCGTAGGGGCGGGAGGTGTCGAGGACATGGTGGAGTGTGGAGTGGCAGCAGGAGCGCTGGGCGTTGGGGTGTGTTCGAGCTCGATGGGGGTCGGAGGCCCGAATCACCGCCGAGAGAGGGAGTCTATCGCAAAGGCCGTGAGGCTTGCGTTATCGAGGCGCTTGGCTAGCGTCGAGGGTCGGTTCCCTACGTCGAAGGTGGGTGGGGTGAGGATGGCAGCACAGCGGAGCTTGGGGTGGACGGGGCGGCTCGGTAGCGGCCGCGCGGCGCGCGTGGGGCTCTGGGCAGCCCTGAGCGTCGGGCTAGCGCTCCCCGCAGGGTGTGGCGCCCAGAGTAGCGACTGCGCCGAGCTGCGCCGCTGCGGCGGGGTTGGTGGCAGCGGCGGGGTCGGTGGCAGCGGCGGGGTCGGTGGCAGCGGCGGGGTCGGTGGCAGCGGCGGGGTCGGTGGCAGCGGCGGGGTCGGTGGCAGCGGCGGGGTCGGTGGCAGCGGCGGTGCC
>CAUJEM010000007.1 GCA_963169915.1 Myxococcota bacterium | reverse complement strand
GGGGGCGGGGGGCGGCGAGGAGCCGCCGGAGCCGGCAGCCGCTGGCGGAGTAGACGGGCGCGCGGGCGGGGGAGGGAGCGGGTGCGGGGGCGTGAGCGGGAGTGGGGGAGTGAGCGGGAGCGGGGGAGCGAGCGGGAGCGGGGGAGCGAGCGGGAGCGGGGGAGCGAGCGGGAGCGGGGGAGTGAGCGGGAGTGGGGGAGTGAGCGGGAGCGGGGGTGTGAGTGGGAGTGGGGGAGTGAGTGGGAGTGGGGGAGTGAGCGGGAGTGGGGGAGTGAGCGGGAGCGGGGGGACGGGGACGGTGGACGGACCTTGTGCGCCGAGCGGCGCGCTGGCGTGTGCGGGTCACGCGCAGCGGAGCTTGCTCATCTGCTCCGGAGGCAAGTGGACGTCGAACGGGCTCTGCGCGAGCGGCCAGTACTGCGACACGCGCAGCGGCAATCAGGGGGTCTGCGAGCCCGTGGTGCCTTCGTGCGCCGGCAAGGCGCCGGGGGCTACCTTCTGCGAGGGGCAGGCGGTCAAGGAGTGCGGGGCGGATCTGGTGACGGCGGAGGAGGTGGAGACCTGCACGGGGCAGGCGTGCGTAGGCGGAGCGTGCGTAGGGAGCTGCACGCCGGGCGCGCGGCGCTGCAGCGGTGCTCGGCCGCAGCAGTGCGACGGCACGGGCACGTGGCAGGACGCGGCGGCGTGCAGCGCCGGGACGGAGTACTGCTCGGCGGGGCTCTGCCAGGGCTGCGCGGGCGGCACGCGGGACTGCGACAACAACGCGAGCAACGGCTGCGAGGTGAACCTGAGCGCGCCGGCCACCTGCGGCACCACCTGCGCTAACCGCAAGGCGTGTACGGGGGCTTCGACCTGTAGTAACGGGGCCTGCGTTGCTCCGAGCTGCGCCACCAGCGGTCCTGGCAAGGGCGACTGCGGGCCTGGTGGGAACGAGAGCTGCTGCACGAGCCTCACGGTGACGGGCGGAGAGACGACGACGCTAGCGTCGGGCTACACCGCTACCGTCAGCAGCTTCCGCTTGGACAAGTACGAGGTGACGGTGGGGCGGTTCCGTGAGTTTGTGAACGCCTGGCTGGGCAACTGGCGACCTGCGGCGGGCAGCGGCAAGCACACGCACCTGAACGGGGGCTCCGGGCTCTCGAACAGCGGCTGGGGTGGCGGTTACGAGCCTGGGTGGGACAGCTCCTGGAACAGCCAGCTACCAACAACCAAGGCCAGCTGGGACAGCGTGCTCAATTGCGACTCGTCGTACTACACCTGGACGCCCTCCGCTGGCGCCAACGAGAGGCTGCCGCAGAACTGCCTCACCTGGTACGACCTGCACGCCTTCTGCATTTGGGACGGAGGCTTTCTGCCGAGCGAGGCGGAGTGGCAGTACGCGTCGGCAGGCGGTGCGGAGAACCGCAAGTACGCCTGGGGTCCGACCGCCCCTGGGGCCAACGCGGCCCTGGCGGTGTACGGCTGCTACTGGAACGGGACGGGGAGCTGCACCGGCGTCACCAACATCGCCCCTGTTGGCTCCGTCCCCGCCGGCAACGGGCGCTGGGGGCAGTCGGACCTGGCGGGCAGCATCTATGAGTGGACGCTGGACTGGTACAAGAGCCCCTACCCAATGAGCTTATGCAACAACTGTGCCAACACCACCTCAGCCTCCGTCCGGGTGGGCCGGGGCGGCTCGTTCTTCCTCGTCGCCTCGTACCTCCCCTCCGGCGTCCGCGGCAGCCTCACCCCGTCGACTCGTAACGACGACCTCGCGGGGCGCTGCGCCAGGAGTGCGCCGTGAGTAACGCGGCAGAGAGGAGAGGCTGAGAGCGCCTCACCTCGATGGATGAGCGATCCACGATGACCCCGAGTCCTGCGCCGGTAGCCGTAAGGTTTCAGGTGAAGCGTTGCGGTGGCACCGGGCGAGCTCGCGCAGCGGGACCAGGCGGTCGAGACGCAGCGTCACGGCTCCACCACGCGCAGGCGCGGTACGATCACGATCCGATGCCCACCAGCGGGCTCGACCTGCACGTGTCCGGGAGCGTCTGCGAGAGCAGCCAGGGCGCGCCCTGTCAGGCGTGGCAGGCGCCGCGCGCGGCCACGCTCGACCGCGGCCCCAAGCCCTACCCCCACCCTGCCCTCGGCGCCCTCCTCCGCCATGATCGACGCGGCCGTGAGACACCTCGCTGCGGTGGCTCCGACCGAGCGCCCCCTCGTCCTCTACGTCTCCGTCGCCGGGGGTGAAGCGTCGGAGGCCTTGGTGCAGCGTCTCCGGGACGCGCTGGTGGCGCGGCTTCAAGTCCAGTTTGCCCAAGCGACGCTCGGCGCGGGCCCGCCGCTCCCCGGCGGGGCCCCGGGCGCGCACGTGCAGTCCGTTCGCACCTCCGTGACCCCGTGGCCAGATCGGGTGGTGCGCGTGCAGGTGCTGGGGAGTGCGCAGACCATCGCCGTGCGACAGCCCGGGAGCGACCCCCTCGGGCCCGCGGTCGCGGGCTGGGAGTGGTTCGAGACGCGCCCCTGAGGGGCGGCCGGCGCGGGCCAGGCGCGCGTCGGCCCGAGGCGCCTCAGGGGCTCGTCCCCCGGTGGTGGAGGGGAGCGAGGAGGCGAGGCGGTTGAGAGGAAGCGGTCCAGCGGCACGGGGGGGGCCCGCCTGGCCGGCGGCGTGCGTCACGCATCGAGCCGAGGAGCCACGCCGCCCACGGGCCTCGCGCAGCTCACGGCAGCGTGGTGGCGCAGCCGGAGTGAGTGAGCGTGTAGGTGCCGGCGACGGACGCGAGCTCTCCGTCGGCGAGCGGGGGCGGCCAGCAGAGCGTGCCGGCGAGCGCGAGGGGGAACGGCTGGTTCGGGTAGCCGATGGCGGCCACGGACGGGATGAGATCGAAGCCGCGCCAGCCCCCGGGGACGCCGGAGGTCCCCTGCGTGGTGCGGTTCTCTGCCTGATCGCCCGCGAAGGCGGTCAGGTCGCGGACGGTGAAGCTCTGGAACGTGCCCACGCCGCCAGAGGGCGCGCCGGGGCCGCCGCTTCGCGGCGCCGAGGTGGAGAGCGCGTACTTGTCGCTGACGGCGAGCACGCCGGACACCTCCACCGTGCCGTTCGTCAGGCAGTGCGGGTTGGCGAGCACCGCCGCGTTGCCGAGCACGCCGACGATGTTCGAGGCGACCACGCCGTCGACGACGCCGAAGGTCAGAAAGCCCTGGAGCGAGCCGTCCGCCATGACGGGTCCAGTGACGCCGGCGTCGCAGGAGCAGTCGTTGCGTGGGCAGACGGTGCGGACGCCGTCCGTCTCGAAACGCAGCGGGACGCCGCCGTGGCTGAAGACGCGGTCGAAGGTACAGTCGATGCAGGACCGGACCTGGTTCGAGCCCTGCCCCGGCGGCGCGTTGATGTTGTAGTGGTAGGAGACGTGGATGCGGCGCGGAACCGCGGCTCGGTCGCGGTCCGACACCGTCGCGCCGTCGACCGGCTCGAACATCATGGCTGCGCGCCGGCTCGCCGCCTTCGGAGCGAGCATGTGCGCCTCGTCGGTCGACGGCGTGGACGGGTCGTCGCTGGCGTAGCGTTCCGCGTTCTCGATGGTGAAGACGTGAGCGATGCGGACGTCGGTCGCGTCCTCGATCCAGAACGCGTCCACGAGGACGTCGGCGCCCGTCGCGCGCGGATCGACGTCCACGACGAACATGTCCGCGACCGGCCAGCTCGGGTCGTAAGGAATGGGCGCGTTCGCCAGGGTGATCGTGGGACGGTCACCAGGCCAGGTGTGGGGCTTCGTGGGGTCGCCGTGGCGGAAGCCGGTCGTCGTGATCGTGGAGCCCATCGCGGAGCGGCCGAGCCCGCGGCCCCCGCAGCCGTCCCCGGCGGAGATGCTGATGTTCGAGACGTGTCCCGCGGTGCCGAGTCGAAAGACGTGCTTCGCCCGCGCGAGCGCCACGATCGTCGCCCCCGGATCGAGCTCGAGGTGGACGTTCGACGGGACCTCGAGCTCCGCCAAGCCGTACGTGCCGGGGCCGAGGTACACTCGCCCAGCGGGCGTCTGCGCCGCGTCGACGCCGGGCGCGGTCGCCGTGGTCGCGCCGGAGGCCGCCGCGAGCGCCGCTGCGAGCGCGGCCGTCACGTCCGCCGCTGGCTGCACGACGCGCGCCCCGCACGCCCCCGGACCTCCGCCGGCTGCGCCCGCCATTCCAGCGACACCTGCTGCACCCGCAGTGCCGGCCGTGCCCGCCGTTCCAGCAACGCCCGCTGCACCCGCAGTGCCCGCTGCGCCCGCCCTTCCAGCGAGGCCCGCTGCACCCGCAGTGCCGGCTGCGCCGCCCGCTCCCGCGCTCGCGGCTGCGCCCTCGCCTCCCCCACCTGCGTCCCCGCCGCTCGCCGCGCCCGCTCCGCCGCCCGTGTCCCCCGTGCTGCAAGCGACCACGACCACCAGCAGCGCACCGCCGCACAGAAGCTCACCCAGGCGCATCGCTCCAGGATAGACGCTCCAGGCGCCTCGCTGTAGAGCCCCACGCTTCGGACGGGCGGCCTCGCCCGCAAGCCGGACCTTGGCCTGGGCGCTTGGACCGGACGGGCCCCGTGATCTTCACGGATCCGGGGTTCGTAGTTGCCTTCTTCGGCTGGCCGTTAGATCCTAGACGCATGGGTGCCGGGCGTTGGTTGCTGTCTGTCGTCGTGCTTGCGTTGGCCTCGGGTTGCTCCTCCGAGGCGAGTGACGCCGGAGGTGGAGGCGGTCAAGGTGCCGCCGCAGGGTCGAGTGGGGCGTCGGGAGCCGGCGGCAGCTCGGGGATCGGGGGTGCGTCCGGTACCGGGGGCGGCGCGTCGGGCAGCGCGGGCGCGTCCGGCAGCGGCGGCGCGTCCGGCAGCGGGGGCGCGTCGGGCAGCGGCGGCGCGTCGGGCAGCGGCGGCGCGTCGGGCAGCGCGGGCGCGTCGGGCAGCGCGGGCGCGTCGGGCAGCGCGGGCGCGTCGGGCAGCGCGGGCGCGTCGGGCAGCGGGGGCGGCGCGGGCACGTGCACGGGCGGCCCCTGGGATCCGGGCGGCCCCGACCCCTGGGGGGGCTGCTGGCCCGGCCCGGACAACACGGGCGTGCCGGCGGGGGTCACGCTCACGCCCTACACCGGGCCCTGCACCATCACTCAGGACGACACCATCATCGACGCGAAGACCGTCGACTGCATCCTCTCGATCCGGGCGACGAACGTGAGCATCACGCGCTCGCAGATCAACGGTGGGGTCGACGTCCCGTCGAGCGCGCCGAGCACGGCGTCGTTCACGATCTCCGACAGCAGCATCCACGTCGGGGACAACCTCAACACCGGCCTCATGCGCAGGAACTTCGTCGCGCGCCGCGTGGACATCACCGGCGGTCGCCGCTCGATCTACTGCATGACCAACTGCACGGTGGAGGACTCCTGGGTGCACGCGCAGGGAGGCGACCCCAACGGCCAGGCGCACTTCAGCGGGATGCGCATGGAGCAGCGCTCCACGTACCGGCACAACACGATCACCTGTGAGGCGACGCGTGTGCCGGGCTCCGGATGCTCCGCTGGCCTGACCGGCTACGGGGACTTTGCGCCGATCCAAGACAACCTGATCGAGAGAAATCTCTTCTATCGCGGCGGCAACGGTGGCTCGACCACCTGCGCCTACGGCGGCTCGAGCGGGGACGATGGCAGCAAGCCGTACGGAAACCAGGCGATGAGCATCCGCTTCATCGGCAACCGCTTCGTCAAGGGCAGCAACGGGCTCTGCGGTAACCTCCGCACCATCATCGACTTCGACACCTCGAGGCCCGGCAACACCTGGACGGACAACCTCTACAGCGATGGCATGGCCGTCGCGCCTCAGGGACCATGACGTCTCGGCGCAGCCTCGGTGACCAGGGTGTCGCTCGGGGCCGCGTGGAGCCCCTAGAGGTCGGTGTCGTATCGAGGCTGCCGGCGCCCACCACGGCGCGCCGCGGCGGAGCGGAGCCAGCGGTGCCGCGAGCGCCGAGCCGCCGGTCACCGCCTGCGCCCCGACGCCGCTAGTTCGCCAGGCGCCGCGCGAGCTGCTCTTCGAACAGAGACGACGGCGCGAGCGCGCCTGCGCTCCCGAGGAACTCCGAGAAGTCTTCGGGCTCGGTGCCCTGAGCCATCGCCAAGCCGGGGACGGACAAGCTGGTGCTCGTCGTCATGCTCGGAGCCGTGCCGATCAGATACCCCATCCCCTGATTGTAGGCGTAGACCCGGCCCGCGCCGGTGACGCGCCAGAACACGTTCATGGTGCCCGTCTGCCCTGCTCCGGTCGACCAGTCACGGCGATTCCCGACCTCGAGGGCGTCGTCGATCTGCGGGCTATCGTAGAGGTTGGCGATCGCGAGGGCGTGGTGAAAATCCACCGGCCCCAGGCTGCACTTGCCGTCGAGCTGAGCTTGCAGGGTCCCGCAGACGAGGCCGCCCGCGCTCCGGATGCGCAAGAACACGTTGCCGGCGGCGCCGAAGTCCCAGTTGAGGCTGAAGTTGTGGCGGCCTTCCAGCCCCGTGCAGTCGCGCAGCAAGACCTCGTTGGTCCGGGAGAGCTGGAAGAGGTAGCCGTTGCCTCCGCCCCCGAGGTGCTCGGCCTTTTCGAGGTGAACGTCGGCGACGGTCACCCGCAGGCTCCGATCGATCGCGATCCCGTGGGAGCGTACGTGATGCTGGTGACCGTTGGCGGCGAAGCTCCTCACCTCGCGGATCCAGCAGTCTTTGCAGAAGCGAAGGCGGATCGCGGTGGCCTGATCCAGGCCGCTGTTCCAGGAGGCGGTGGGGCTCCCCATGGCGGTGCTCAGCGCCAGCCGCTCTACGCCGTTACCCGACGCGTAGTAGCGCGCCCGCAGCACCACGGGGGCGTCCCGCAGCTTGACGGGGTAGCGCAGCGGCACATGAAAGTAGATCCGGCGACCCACCACGCTCGCGACGGTGCGCCGGAAGAAGGTGCGCCGGGCGCCCTCGGTCAGGTGGTACCAGTAGGCGGAGCTGTTGTGCTCGGCCTTGAACGCCGCGGTGATGTTCCAGGCGATGGAGATGTCGTCGCCGGGGGCGAGCCCGCTCGGATCTTGCACCTCGACGAAGTCTTCGAAGAGCTTGCCCTCGCGGGTGATCGTCCATCGGGCGTCCGCTGACTCTTCGAGCGAGCGGCTACCGGTGACGAGCAGGGCGTTGGGCGCTGCCGCCCCGCCGCCGTTCACGAACCACAACTTGGTCTGGTCTGGACCCGCGCCCCGCAGCACCACGTTGGAGCCTTGGATGGCGAGCGGTCGCTCGAGGCGGAACAGCCCTGGCGGGAGCTCCACGATCCCCCCCGCTGGGCTGGCCACGGCGCGATCGAGCGCGGCTTGGATCGGGTCCGTGGCGTCGGTGCTACCCGTAGGGTCAGCCTCGACGGCATAGACTGGGCGGAACGCGCCCTGGGGGAGCGGCGCCTCGCTGTTGCGATAACCAGCGTAGGAGTAGTCCTGAAGAAAGAGCTCCTCGCCGTCTTCAGGCCGGGTGGCGCGATACCCAGGCGTCCAGTCTGCGGGGTAGAGCACGCTGCGCGGGCCCGGCTCTGGAACGAAGCCGCCGTCGCCGTGGCCTGCATCCACGGCGCCGCCCGCGCCCGCGGCTCCTCCCGCGCTGCCTGCGCCGCTGCCTGCGCCGCTCCCTGCGCCTCCCGCGCTCCCCGCGCTGCCACCGTGCTGGGAGCCGCTCGAGCCGGACGCTCCTCGAGGGGTGCTGGCCTCCTCCCCGCTGCACGCAGCCATCCAGCCCAGGGAGAGCAGGACGGCGAGCGCGAGCCTCAGGTGCAGGGGCACCGACCAAGGCTGCCCACGGCACCTCGAGGCGTCAACGGCGGTGTCCGAGAGCTGCGCTGGCGCGCGACCTGCCGCTGGTGCGGGCGGCGCCTGCCGACCGAGGCCGAGTGGGAGTACGCCCTGCGGGCCGGGGCGACGTCGCGCTTCTCGTGGGGTGACGACGTCCTCGGGCGGCGAGTCGCGGCGAGACCGTGCGCGGCGCGCGAGGGGCGGGCGCTGGTCGGGGCGGACCTGATCGCGTATGGAGTCGGGCCACGGCTGCGTTCGCCTTCCCCTAGTCCAAAAGGAACCGGCATGTCCCGTCTCGAGAGAGCGCCTGACGTCGTCATTTGGCACAACCCGAGCTGCTCCAAATCGCGCCAGGCGCTCGAGCTCTTGCGCGCTCGAGGTATCGAACCGACGGTGCGTCGCTACCTCGACGATCCGCCGAGCGTCGCGGAGCTCACGGCGGTTGTCAGCAAGCTCGGCGCCGGCGGGCCGCGCGCGCTCGTGCGCAGCAAGGAGGCGCTCTACGCCGAGCTCGGCGGCGACGCGCTCGAGGACCAGCAGCTCATCGAGACCATGGCCGCGCACCCGCGCCTCATCGAACGGCCGGTGGTGGTGACGGCGCGTGGCGCGCGCATCGGCCGACCCACCGAGGCGATCCTCGACGTCCTTGATGAAGGGTGACCCAACCGCACGCGCGAACCGAACCACGGAGCCGCCCGCGGCGACCTCTCGCCGAGCGCCTGCCGCGCGACCCGCGCGCCCCCACCAGGCTCGCGCTCGACTGGACGCGCCTCCTCCCCGTCGTCGGCGCTCGACTCACCTGGAAGGCCCCGCGCGTCAGTGAAATGAACGCCTGCGCGCTGCGCGGCGTTCGCCTGCGCCGCCGCTCGTTGCGCAGGCACGGCACGCTTGCAGGCTAGCGCGCGCTGCGCGGACCACGCTCGGCGCGCGGTTCGATCGTCGGTTTTCCTCCGTCGAGGTCCGGGGGCGCAGCGCGGGACCGGTGGGGACGGTGCCCGCGACGGAGGCCGCGGCGAGCGCGGGCTCGTTGTCCGCGAGCGCGGCGTCCGGGGTCATGATGCCTGCGGCGCTTGGCAATTCAGTGTGTTGTAGCCATCGAAGGCCCTAGGTCGCCGGTTCCGCGTCGCGGCGCAGCACACTATCCGTGACGATGTCCCCGCCTCTCTTGACGATGCGAAATTCCGGCGAGTCGCTGTGCGAGAAGGACAGCCGCAAGACATAGGCGACGTCATCCGTTCCGGGGAAGGCCTGGTACGTGAGATTGTAGCGCCCGATCGGCAAGGCGACGCGATGCGTCTCGAACGCCGTGCCGATCCGGAGCGGTTCGGTGACATGAAAAGGAACCTGCACCGCCCAGAGAGCCTGCGGATCGAGTGCGCCGCTACGCGCCAGATCGACCTCGAGGCGGGATGCGCCGTCGTGGTCCGGCACGCCGAAGGAGACGATGCCGTCCGACCAGGCAAACCCCTGCGCGACGTGATCGTCGGTCCAGAGCAGGCCCGGCGCCGCACGGCTTTCCGTGTAAACCAGTATCTGTGTTGAATCGACCGTAACAGGGAAATCCGCCAGCATGGGTCGTGGCCTCGCAGTGGGAATATCGGGATCGATCGTCTAGCGCCGGCCGGCCTCGCGATCACCCATCGTAACGATCGTTGTCGATGCGGCAGGGGGCGCAGAGGTTCCAATTCGCAGCTATCGTGGCACCGGGAAGCACCACTACACGGCTAGCCAAATCCTGGTGCGCGCCCCACCCTGCGCGGTTTGCACGTCAGAGAGCTGATGAATCGACGGGGCACCTTCAGTCACGATGGCGGTCCCCAATCCTTGAAGGGTGGCGCGAGACAACTCTGGCGCGAAGACATCACCGTCGCCTCAGCACCCCCGGGGCTCACAGAACGCGGTCAGCGGGGTCGTCGTCGCGTCAATGAACAACTGAGGATCACAAAGGTTTTCATCGAACCTGCTGATTCTGCCGCACGCGTCGGTGTATTCGAGGACCAAGGAGACGCCGGTGACATCGACTGCGCCAGAGCTGACGATCAGCGGCGCTAGGTCAAAGCTGAGCTGGTTGTCTGTCGGCGCCAAGGTCTGCCAGCCAGTTCCCTCGCTGCCCTCAGCGCCTGCGGCGTCTAGATACTGCAACGTGAGGTCATACTGTACGCTAACGATCTCGAGCGGGTAGTCTAAGGTCACCGTGAGCAGGCGGGTGCTGTCGTCGTAGGTGGGGGGCGTCGTGAGCAGCTTATTGCAGCCCATGACCGGCAGGTAGGGGTCACCTGAGCTTGCTCCGGCCGCGCCGCCCGCGCCTGCACCTGAGCACTGGCGGCATCGCTGTGCAGCAAAATCACGCACCTCTCCTGGCATGCAGGTGAGGCCGCTGCCTGAGCCGCCGGCGCCTGCGCTGCCAGCAACGCCGCCGGCACCTGCACCGCCGGCGCCTGCGCTGCCAGCAACGCCGCCGGTACCTGCACCGCCGCCGCCAGCGATGCCGGCGGTGCCACCAGCTCCTGCCGCTGAGCTGCCACTCGCCCCGGCGCCACCTTCCGCCGCGTCCCCCGTGCCGCCGTCCGTAGGCTGCTCCTGACCCGTCTTCTTGGTCTCTTCTTCAGAGCAGGCGCCTAGCGTACCCACACCGAGAAAAAGCGCCACCAACGCTTTCGGGAACCCTTTCATCGTCGGATCATACCACACGAAGCAGATCCAGCCACTCACCGACCTGAGCAAGAGCTCCTCCAAGATCCGCGCCGTCTGCTCCGGCTGCTCGGCGGCGAAATCATGAGCGCGCAGGTCGGAGAAACGCCCTCGTGACGGGCCTGGGCGCTGCTACGTCCCGCTCGAGGAAGGCAGCGTCGAGGTCGGGTCGATGTCCTCCACCGTCAGCAGCCCAGGGTTGAGAGGGTGGAAGTCCTTGTCCGTCGTGAGCAGCGTGGCGCCTGAGGCTTTGGCGCACGCTGCGATCCAGAGGTCGTTCTTGCCCATGGTGCGAGCGCCGTCGGGGTGCTGCTGGGAGTAGAGGTCGAGCTCGACGTAGGCGTCGATGACCTCCGTGACGTTGACCTCCACCGTCACCAGGGCGTCCAGCGCGTCCTGCAGCGCGGTGCGCTTGGCCCCGCCCCATCCGTTCCTGCTCGCGAGCACCCGGACTTCGCCGTGGGTGACGACGCTGATCGGCGGGCGGCGCTTGGCCGCGCTCAGGCCGAACGTCGAATCGATGAAGGCGCCAAGCGCTTTCCCGCGAACGAGCGCGAGGACCACGTTCGTGTCGAGGAGGTACAGCCCGCTCATCCGATCGCCCGGAGCGCCTCGAGGAGCTCGGCGTCGGTCTCCTCGTATCCGTCCGGGGAAGGAAGCCCACAGCCGCTGGACATCGTCGCGCGGGCATGGGTCGACGCGGTCGCGCGGCCGCTCGCGCGTCGCGCGCCCGGGTGGTGTAGTGCCGCGCGGCGCGCGTAATTCATCGAGCCCCCCCCGCCCGCTCTGGTCGCGCCGCCGGGCGTGACGGTCCTCTCGACGGTGTAGCCCGCGCCGAAGTCCTCCTTCCAGCGATGGGGGAGGAGCTCGGCGAGCCGGCTCTTCGGCTGATCTTGGATCCGGAGGAGCACGTCGGTGAGGTACGCCTCCGG
>CAUJEM010000006.1 GCA_963169915.1 Myxococcota bacterium | reverse complement strand
CAGACGAGGACGATGGTCATCGCGAGGGGGTTCATGGCGTCTCTATCCTCAAGGGCTCGCGCCAACCCAACAGCGGGGTGGGCTCGAGCCGATAATCCAGGGCGGTGTCGTCTCCGACGCCGAGTCGGACGAGCGGCGCGGCGTTTTTAGTGCCACGTGGCGCCATGCGTCTACCTCCGCCCGGCCCGCCGCCCGGCGGGGCCTCCCAGCGAGCGCTTGCCTAGCCCCAGCCCAGCGCCCGAGCGAGCAGGAGCCCCAGCAGCCAGAGCACCACCAGCACGGTCGCGACTCTGACCGCGGTCGAGCGCGCGGCGGCGGGCGGTGCGCCTGCAGGCTCCAGAGCGCGCGGGGTTGGCGTGGGCCGCGTGCTGGTGGTCACCGACCGCGTCTCTAGGCGTCGCACCCCCGGATCGGGCTCGGCCGCGACCCCGACGCTGAGCAGCAGGCAGCCGCGCGGTCGGCCGCTGCCCTCCTTCGGGAAGCCCCCGCGCACGGGGACGCGAAGGACCAGGCTCCGCGCAGCGCCCGCGAGATCCGGCTGCGCCGGCAAGCGCAGCTCGAGCAGCTCCGGCGGCTCGGCTTTGCCGCGGAGGGTGAGCGCGCCGGAGCGCTCACAGGCGTCGCAGCCACCGCCCTCGCAGGCCGCGCAGCTCAGGTGCCGAGGTAGCTCGACCTCGAGCGAGGCGCCCTCCTCGAGCCAGGCCTTGGGGACGCGGACGCCGTGCAGTGCATCCGGGCCTCGAGGACCCTCGAGCTGACCCGTGACGCGTCCGAGAATTTCTGCCATGCGTGGATCTCTCATCATGGCACGAATGCGCCCCTCACCGTCAGCACAAACGACGCCGCCACGCACGAAGGCGCCGGTTGGCGCGCTCCCCTCGGCGCCCGGTCAGAGCTCGAGCTCGAGGGAGCGCTCTTGGTCCGGGGCGGTCAGCGTCAAGACCGCGGCGTAGCTCTTGGGGCCCACGCGCGCGCCGAGCGTGACCCGGACGGGGAGCTCAGCGCCGCCGAGCTGGACGAGGCGCACCGTCACGCGGTAGCGGCCGCGCAGGGCGCGTCCCTCGAGGTACACGTTCTCGTGGTTTTGTCCCTGACAGCCCTCTCGCCCGGGGCAGTCCCGCTCCTTCACCAGGCCGCTCGCCGTGGGCCGGCCCACCTCCGCGATCGCCCCGTCGGGATCCATCACCTCGAGGTCCAGATCCACCTCGGGCGCCTCCCAGGCGATGACGAACTGGAGCGCGCCGGTCCGCAGGCCGCAGCCCTCGTCGATGACGCCGTTGCAGTTGTCGTCGCGCGCGTCGAAGCAGCGCTCTGGGCCGCTGCTCACGCACGCCCACTCGAGCGCCACGCCGGGCCCGGCGAGCAGCCGCTCCGCCGCGGGCGCCGGATCTCCCGCGGCGCGCGGGACCTCTGCACCGCAGCTCGTCGCGGTGAGGAGCGTCAGCCCTGCGAGGGCGCCGACGCTCCCGGTCACCGCGGCGCGCGCCCTCAAGGCTCGCTGCCGCCCACCTGCTTGGCGCCCGCCGGGAGGTTGACGCCGGTGACCACCTTCGGGTTCATCAGCCGCTGATAGGCCTGACGCGCCAGCTCCGCGATGGGCCCCTTCACGTCACGCAGGGCCTGCACGACGCCCTTCTCGCCCATGAACTCCAGCGTGCGCAGCGCCCCCTCGCGCAGCGCCGCGTCCTCGCCTTGCGCCATCTGATAGAGCCGCGTGCGGAGCACCACGCGCGTGAAGCTGTGCGGGCCGTTGTCGTAGAGCAGGTTGGAGAACTGCCGCATGAGCTGGATCCGCGCCCACTCTTGCGGCACCTGCTTGATCTCCACCCGCGACACCGCCACGGCCGCGTCCACCCAGCGGAAGATCCTCCCGGACTCGAGATCGTCGGTCGACCAGAAGCCGAAGGTCCAATACCACTTGTCGCCGAGCTCCTGCAGCAGCTCCTTCGGCTTGTCCGCGAGCGAGGCGACCGCGCGGGCCGCGACCTCGGTGCTGCCCCCCAGCATCAAGGCCAAGGCCGCGTCGGTGGCCAGGGCGTCGTCCTTCAGCATCTCGAAGAGCTTGGACTCGACCTCGCCCTCGACGCCCTGCTTGCCGATGGCGCGCGCGAGCTGCGTGCGCACCTTCATGTCTTGGTCCGAGGTGAACATGCCGAGCAGCGCGCTGGCGGTCCCCGGCATGGGCTTGATGACCAGGGTCTCCAGCAGGCACTTTCGCCGGAACTGATCTTGCGGCGTGGGCTTACCGTACTCCATCACCTTCTTGGCGATGGTGGCCATGTCTTCCTTGGTGGCGACCCACGCGAGGGCCTCGCACGCCTTGTCTCGGGCGTTCTCGTTGCCGAGCGCGTCCTCGGCGTACTCGAGCAAGGGCTTGAAGCCCTTGGGGTCTCCCCACTCGCTCATGCCGTCCGAGGCGCCCGTCCCCAGCGCCGCGATGGTCATGCCCAAGATGGCCTTGCCCCCCTGCATGAGCCCGGCCATCGTGACGTCCGTGTCCGCGGGCCGTGCCTTGAGGGCCTTCTCCAGCACGCCCCACGACGGCTCGTCCTTCATCCGGCCGACGTAGCGCAGCGCGCTCTGCGCGATGACCCACTCCTCGGGCATCGGAGGCTGCTGGCCCTCCTTCGGCAGCGGCTTGCCGGGGTCCGCCCACTTCCGAAGCTGCGAGAGGTACTTCGTGCTGCCCATCGCCACGAGCGCGCGCAGGCCGTTGGCGTGCGGGCTCGGCATCTCCGTGATCCAGAAGTGCACCGCGTCCTCGGCCTGGACTCGGATCTGCTCGGCCTTGTCCGGGTAGAGGCTCGCCAAGTCCGCGATCATCCGGGAGGCCACGACGCGCTCTTGGTCGTCCCGCTTGAGCGCCATCTCCATGTCGTTCTGATCGCTGTAAATCTTGGTGGGGTCCATCCTCAGGCGCTTGGCGAGGCTGCCGACCGCGCGCACGTCGCCGATCTCCGCGAGCGCGATGGCGGCCTCCGTCTCCCAGTGGATGTGCGGCTTGCTCGCGATGTAGCGATAGAGCGCGTCACCCCCCCGCGGGTCTTGGTGCTCGCGGATCATGTCCATGATCTGCTTGCGCTGATACCAAGCCTGCGTCTCGTCGGGCAGGTCCACGCCTTCGAGGGCCAGCACGAGGCCGGCCGTGCCCATCCCGTCCCGCAGCGCCTCCAGGTACCGGGTGCGGCCCTCTTTGTCGGCCTTCTTGAGCTGCGCCAGCAGCGGATCTCGAGCGGTCTGATCGCCGATCTTCCCGAGCCCTGGCGCGGCCTGGCGCGCGACCTCCTCATCTTGGTCTTGGATGAGCTTGACGAGGGTGCTCGTGTATTTCGCGTCGGCCACGCGCGACAACATGGTGGCCACGAGCTGACGCACGCCGGGGCTCTCGTCACCGGCCAGGCTGGCGAGCTTGTCCAGATCCACCAGCTTGACCAGCAGCTCCGGATCGAAGGCGTTGCCGCCGCCGAGCCGCTGCACCTTCGCCAGGTGACCCAGGCGGTAGAGCGCCAGCACCTCGTCGAAGGCCGCTGGCTCACCGAGCACCACCAAGGTCCACGCGATCTGCGGCTTGGCGCCGGGGCCGGCCTTCTTGAAGGCCTCGAGCAGCGCGGGCTTGGCTTTGTCCGCCGCGGGGCTGCCATACTCCGCGAGCGCTACCGCGGCCATGGCCTGCATGGGATCGGTGGGGTACTTGAGCGCGGCGATGGCGGCGTCCACCCCCGCCGGGTCCTTGGCCCACGCGAGCTGCTTGAGCGCCTCCATCCGCAGCTCATCGCTGCGGTCGGTCATGGACAGCTCGCGCCAGGTGGGGAGCTGCTCGGCCTGGGGCTGAATGAAAATAGCCTTCTTGCGCTCCTCGGCCTGCTCTACGGTGAGCTTCTCGGAGTCTTGCTTGAAGCCAATGACGAGCGCGCCGATGATCCCACCGACCGCCAGCACCGCGAGCACCGCCGTCAGCGGCTTGATGCGACCGCGCTTGAAGTTGCCGTCGTCACCGCCGCCGCCACCGGCGGGAGCGCCGCCACCACCTCCAGGCGAGGCGGGCACGTCGTCATCATCCGGCGGCCACTTGGCGGCGTGCAGGGTAGGCGGCAGCGGGCGGGTCGCCGGGTTCGGCGTCGGCAGGTTGGGGCTGATCATGACTCCTCCACCGCCACGCGCCAGCGGCGAAGCGCCGCCGCCAGGACGTGGGGACTCT
>CAUJEM010000005.1 GCA_963169915.1 Myxococcota bacterium | reverse complement strand
GGGCTCCTCACTCATCCCATCGATGGCCCCCAGCCTACCGTCAAAGCGCCCCGGCTCCGAGCCTCCAGCGCCCCGAATCTTGCCTTTGGCAGCGCACGCCGGTCGGTCCTAGACTGCGGAACCCCATGAGAAGGCTTTATTTTGGCGCGCTGCTCCTCGCCCTGGGCTCCACGGCCTGTGGTCCCCAAGGCCGAGGGGCGAAGACGCCGGCAGGCCAAGCGCAGCCCCCGCTGAGCCCCGTCGCGGTCTCCGAGGAGGCCTTCGCCACCGAGGCGCAGCGCGTGCTGGTGTCGGGGGCGCCCAGCGCCGAGCGCAGCAACCTCCTCGCGGGGCTGGTGCGACGGCAGCTCCACCGAGCCGCGGCGCGCTTCGACGAGGGGCAGCGGGAGGCGGGGCTCCGCGCCCTCACCGGCGCCTTCTACCTGACGCGCTTGGGCGAGCTGCGCCCGGAGATGTTGGTGGGCGGCGGGCCCGCGCTCAAGGCGGGGGCGGACGAGCACGCGCGCGTGGGCGATGACGGCCGCGCCGAGACGCTCTATGGGCTGCTGCGGGGCGTCCTGCCGCCGTCGCAGGAGCGGGACGACGTCGAGGCGCACCTGCGCGCCATCGCCCGCTGGCGGACCGACACCAGCGCGCCCGGGACGGCTCAGTACCAGGGCACGCGCCAGCGCGCGGCGGTCGGCCGGGCGCTGCTGGTGGGGACGGGCAAGACGCTCGAGGCCGCGCGTGAAGAGCTCTTCGGTTGGATCCGCCAGAGCATGACCATCAGCTCGCGGGAGGCCCCCATCACCTCCCCCTTCGAGCGTGACGAGGCCATCGAGGCCTACCGCGCCCTGCGCGCCGGCGCGGCCTCGGTGGTGGCGGTCTACCTCCGGCACGGTGATCCTCGCGCGGCGCTCGACGCGCTCCGCCAAGGAGGGCTGCTCGAGGGCGTGCCGCAGGGGCTCCGAGAGCGCCTCGAGCGCGCCGCCTCCGACAACGACCCTCAGGCCTGGATGGACCTGTTCCGGCTCTTCGACGGCGCCGCGGATGATGATGGCGAGGGGGCGGCGCTCGACCGCTCCCTGGCCGAGGGGGCGGCGTGGGGTACGGCCGTCGAGCTCTACCGCAGCTCGCCGGCAGAGCTGCGCGCGGCGGCCCCGCTGGCGCTCTTGCTCGTGCGCTACGGCATGCCGGACGCCGCGCCGCCGGTGCTCACCGCGGCGCTCGGTGAGCACCCCACGTCCGAAGATCTGAGCTTCTGCCTCGGGCTGCTGCTGCGCAGCCTCGCTGCGGACGACGCGCGCGGAGACGCCGCCAGCGCCGCCCGGACCTTCAGCGCGGCAGGTCCGCTGCTCGGCCGCGCCGAGCAGCCGGGGCTCACCGCGGGCGTTCGCCCGTCGAGCGGGCAGCTCCGCTACGTCATGGCCGCCATCGCGGTGCGCGCCGGTCAGCTCCGCGAGGGGCTCACCCACGCTCGCGCGGCGATCGCGCGGGAGCCCACCGCCGAGGCCGTGCTGCTGCTGGCGAACGTGCAGCGCCAGCTCGGCGAGCTCGACGAGGCGCGCCGCGGCTACGCGGAGTCCGTCCGGCTCTGCCAGCGCACCTCGGACTTGGGCTGCCAAGTGGAGGCGGAGCTCGGCGCGTTCGAGCTGGAGCGGGACGCGGGGCAGCCGGGCGTGGCCGAGCAGGCGCTGGGCCGGGCGCTCACGAGCGCGCTGCAGCTACAGCGGCAGGCCTCCGCGCCAGCGGCGCAGGCGCGCGCCGAGCGGCTGCTCGCGCGGCTGCTGGATCACTACGGCCAGCGGGCCGCCAGCCGCGCCGCGACCCGCCGCGCCTTCGACGCCTCGCGGGGTGAGCCGCAGCAGTTCAGCGCCACGGCGCTGGACGCGGCCCGCCGGGCCCTCGTCCAGGGGGACCTCACGGCGGCGCGGGGCGCGCTGGAGCGGGCGGTGGAGGTGAACTTGGGGGACGAGGATCTCGTGTACGCCGCGCTCTGGGTGCTCTTGACGGAGCGCCGCCTCGGGATCACCCCGGACGGGAGCGTCGCCAGCGCGCTCGCGCGCGTGAGCGACGAGGGCACGTGGGTGGGCCACCTGGCGGCGTGGGGCCGGCGGAAGCTCGACGACGCAGGGCTGCGGGCCGCGGCGCGCTCGGAGGTCCAGCGGATCGAGGCCGATTTTTATGTCGCGATGGCGCGCTCGCGCCAAGGGCAACCTCCGCCGGCGGAGCTGTGCGAGGTCGCCAAGAGCGGCGGCATCGAGCTGGTGGAGGTCGGCGTCGCGCGCGATCTCTGCGCCAAGCCGCTCAGCCCCACGCTCCCGTCGGACGCCCGCCTGCCCTGAGCGCTCAGGGCTTTCCGGCGCCCAGCTTGCCCAGCAGCTTGTGGGCCAGCGTCTCGCCGAACTGCTCGATCAGCAGCCGCTCCACCGCCGCCTCTTTTTCCCGCCGCTCGGTGTCGTCCGCGTACTGAAATTCGATGCCCATCCCCGCAGGGTTGGCCTTGCTGGCGTCCTCCGGGGCCGTCACCCACATCACCTTGCCGCGGAGCCGGAGCGGCTCCGCGAGCGCGGGCACGCCCAGCGCAAACACGAACTCGGTGTCGATGGGCAGCGGTCGGCTCGTCCCGATGAAGGTCCCGCCCCGTGAGATGTTGCGCGTGTAGTCCGCGAGGAAGGTGTTGACGCGCTTGTACTCCACCTTCAGCTCGATGGCGGCGCGCAGCTCCTGCCGACGATCACTACCCGTACTGTCACCCATGAGTGGGGCTAGCGTAGCCGACGCCTCGGCGTCCTGCCAAGCGAAGGGCGGCGGCTCCGTGGGGACGCTCTCGGGGAATGGTGCTATGCCGCGGCGGGTGCGGGACCCGTACGACGTGCTCGGTGTCGGGCGCCAAGCGACCGACCAGGAAATCCGTAGCGCCTTCCGGCGGGCGGCGGCGGCCCATCACCCGGATCGACACCCGGAGGATCCGCGAGCGCACGCGCTCTTCACCGAGGTCAACCAGGCCTACCAGGTGTTGTCGGATCCTCAGAAGCGCGCCGCGTGGGATCGCTACGGCGCCGCCGCCTTCACGCCGGGGGGGCGAGCCCCGGGCGCCACCATGCCGGACTTCGTCGATCTCGGCAGCATCGACGGGCTGTTCGGTGACCTGCTCGGTGCCCTCGGCATTCGCGCTGGCGATCGCGGCGACATCAAGAAGAAGCTCAAGCTGAGCTTCGAAGAGGCGGCCGCGGGCTGCACCAAGACGCTCACCTACGAGCGCGCCGACGTGTGTGAGGAGTGCCGGGGAGACGGCGCGGCGGAGGGGAGCAGCGTGGACACCTGCGGCGCCTGCGGCGGGCGCGGCAAGGTCCGCTTCCAGCAGGCGCTCTTGCCGGTCGCGGTGGAGCGAGCGTGCTCGAGGTGTCGCGGGACGGGGCGGCTGCCGCGCGTCCCCTGTCCGCGCTGCAGCGGACAGGGCGTGGCGGAGCGCACCTACAGCGCCGAGCTCACCATCCCCCCGGGCATCGAGGACGGGGCGACGCGCCTCGTCGAGCGCGGCGGACACCGCACCCGGCCGGAGCGCGCCCCGGGAGACCTGGAGATCACCGTCGAGGTGGCGCCGCACGCGTTCTTCCGTCGCGAGGGCGACGACGTGGTCTGCTCGGTCCCCATCACCTTCGTCCAAGCGGCGCTGGGCGGCGAGGTGGAGGTGCCCACGCTGGAGGGCAAGGCGCGCGTCCGCGTCCCGCCGAGCTGCCAGCCCGGGAGCGTGTTGAAGCTCAAGGGCAAGGGCATCCCGCATCGGCTCCGCGGCGGCCGCGGCGATCAACGGGTGCAGGTCGTCATCGAGGTGCCCACGCGCCTCACGCCGAAGGCCGTGGAGCTGCTGGAGCAGCTCGGGCAAGAGCTGGGCGAGGACGTCCAGCCGCAGACCAAGAGCTTCCTGGAGAAGCTCAAGGGCTGGCTCTGAGGCGGCATGGCAGCGGAGCTGGAGAGCCCGAAGCTGGCCCTCGTGATGGTGGGTCTACCGGCGCGAGGCAAGACCTACATCACGACCAAGATCGTGCGGTACCTCTCGTGGCTGGGGTACCGCACGCGCAGCTTCAACGTCGGCAGCTACCGCCGAGCGCGGGGGCTCGTGAAGATGCCGGCGGAGTTCTTCGATCCGCGCGCTAGGGAGGCGGTGCGTGTCCGCACCGAGCTCGCGCTGGAGGCCTTGGAGGACCTGCTGGAGTGGCTCCGGGGCGAGGGGGAGGTCGCCCTCTACGACGCGACCAACCACGAGCGCGCGCGGCGCGAGCAGGTGCTGTCACGCTGCCAGGCCGAGGGCGTCCGCGTCATCTTCGTGGAGAGCCTGTGTGAGGACGCCGGCGTCATCGAGGCGAACGTGCGGGACACCAAGCTGCACAGCCCGGACTACGCCGGGATGGACCCGGACGAGGCCGTCAGGGATTTTCGCGCGCGCATCGCCTACTACGAGAGCAGCTACGAGCCGCTCAGTGAGCTCGACGAGGCCCATAGCTTCGTCAAGCTGGTGGACGTCGGGCGGAAGGTGGTCGTCAACCGCGTGGAGAGCTACGTCGGGGCGCGGCTCGTCTATTTCTTGATGAACCTCCACGCCGCGCGCCGGCGCATCTGGCTCACGCGCCACGGTGAGAGCCAGTTCAACGTCCTCGGCCGCATCGGCGGGGACGCTTGGCTCAGCGCCCGGGGGAGCGAGTACGCCAAGGCCTTGGCGCGCTTTCTCCCGAGCCGGCTCGAGCCGGGGGAGGTCCCGGTGGTGTGGACGAGCACGCTGCGCAGGACCATCGCCACCGCCAGCGCGCTGTCCTTTCGAGCCCACGCCTGGCGCGCGCTCGACGAGATCGACGCCGGGATCTGCGACGGCATGACCTACGGGGAGATCGAGGAGCAGATGCCGGACGAGTTCGCGGCGCGGCGCGCGAACAAGCTCCGCTACCGCTACCCCCGCGGGGAGTCCTACGCCGACGTCATCCAGCGGCTCGAGCCGGTGATCTTGGAGCTGGAGCGGCAGACCCGGCCGGTGCTCGTCGTGGCGCATCAGGCCGTGCTCCGCGCGCTGTACGTCTACTTGACCGGGCGGCCCCAGGAGGAGTGCCCGTACGCGAGCGTCCCGCTGCACACCGTGATCGAGCTGCGCCCGAACGCCTACGGCTACGAGGAGCACCGCTTCGAGCTCGAGTGAGCGCTCGGGTGGCGCGTGGCGTGGTCGAGCACCCCAAGGACGGCCGCCTGGGCGATGAGCCCTTTGCAGCGTGCCCCCGGCGAGCTAGAGCAAGCGGCCATGCAAGAGCGGAAGATCGCGATGCTGGGCGCGGGCAACATGGCGCGGGCGCTCATCCGGGGGCTGCTCGCCTCGGGGACGGTGCCGCCCGAGCGGCTCCGCGCCAGCGACGTGGATCGTGGTCGCCTCGTCGAGCTGGAGCGTGACTACCAGATCACCACGACGACCGACAACGCGGCGCTCGTGGCTTGGGCGGACGCGGTCGTCATCGCGGTCAAGCCTCAGGTCATCGACCGCGTGCTCGATCAGCTAGGGGAGCACCTCCGCCCGGAGACCCTGGTCATCTCGATCGCGGCCGGGGTCCCGCTGCGCGCGCTCGAGGCGAGGCTCCCCGCGGGGGCCCGCGTCGTGCGCGCGATGCCGAACACCGCGTCCATCGTCCTCGCGGGCGCCACGGCGGTGGCGGCCGGCGGGCACGCGACGGCGCAGGACGTAGAGTTCTCCAAGCTCCTGTTCGACGCCACCGGGCGCAGCGTGGTGCTCGAGGAGAGCCTCCTCGACGCGGTCACGGGGCTGTCCGGCAGCGGCCCCGCCTACGTCATGCTCATCATCGAGGCCCTGGCCGACGGCGGCGTGAAGGTGGGGCTGCACCGCGACACCGCCCTGTTGCTCGCGGCGCAGACGGTGTTCGGCTCCGCCAAGCTCCTGCTGGAGACGGGGGAGCACCCGGGGCGGCTGAAGGACATGGTGACGAGCCCTGGGGGCACCGCCATCGCTGGGCTGCACACCCTGGAGTCCGGCGGCCTGCGCCGCACCCTCATCGACGCCGTGGAGAGCGCGTCGATGAGGGCCGTGGAGCTTGGCGCACAGATGGCAGCCAAGCTCCAGCGCTGAGCGGCTACTCCGTCCAGTCCACCTCGGAGGGGCCCATCGTCCGGAAGCGCCGGTCGATCTCGTCGGACAGCTCGTTGAACCACACCTCCATCTTGGGGCCGGTCGGGCGCACGCTGTCGGTGAAGAAGGTCCCGCGGATGCACTCGTCACCGCCCTGGCCGGCGCGGCAGCGTCCATCCACGTACACCACGATGGCCTTGCTCAGGCGTTGCCCGGCGGCGTCGAACGGGCTGTTCATCCAGTTGGAGAGGAAGAGCAGGGCCGCCTTCAGATCTTGCGGCTCTTGGCCGTAGCCGTGGAGCAGGAAGATGACGGGGTAGCGCTTGGCCTGCAGATCGGCGTTGGCGTAGCCCGGCGGGAGGTTCACGCTCACCGGGCCCTTGCGCCCGAGGGAGTCGGTGAAGTCGAAGTCCACGTTGCCCTTGATGAGGTCGTCGTTGGCATCCGGCGCCGGGTTGGTGGTGGACGCCTCGTCCAGGGTGTGCGGCGCGTCCGGCCAGCGCGACGAGATGTAGTAGAGCGCCGACTGGAGCCGGAACGCGATCTCCGTGCCGGTGCCCACGTGCTGACCGCTGCCGTTGGTGATGTCCGCCGGCGTCGGGTCGATCTTGCCGTAGCGGATCATGATGCCGCCCGGGAGATCGCTCCAGCGCGTGAAGCCGCCGATGAAGTCCTTGGGCTTGGTCGGATCTTGCCCGGGGATGAGGCCGAACGAGGTGTAGTAGTGGACGATGCGCCCGCGCCCCATCCACGCGCCCGCCAGGCTGGAGGCGTCGACGGCGAAGTTGAACAGGTCGCGCGTCCCACCGTCCGTCCACAGATCCACGCGGCGCATCGCCGCGTCGTCGAGCTTCTTGGGCTGCGTGGCGCTCGGGAGCTGCTCGATGACGGTGCGGCTGTCGCGCTCGAGCATGGTCCGGAGGCCGGGCGCCATGTCGTACTTGCCGTTGCCCTCGCCGAAATCGTACGGGCTGCTGGCGGTGTTGGCGACGCCGTCGAGCCCGTAGTCGCGGTAGGGCTCCCCCTCGTCGAAGCGGAGGTTGTTCTCCGTCCCGGTGGGGTTGTACTGCGGGTGCCAGTCGTCGCCGTTGGGATCTTCGTTGACGCCCGGGACGTAGCCGGGCTCATTGACGCTGGCGATGCCGTCCGTCCCCACGTCGTCGTAGGGCTCGTGCCCCGCCCGACTGAGGGGCTCGTTCTCGTCCCGGACGCCGGTGCCGTTGTTGTCCACG
>CAUJEM010000004.1 GCA_963169915.1 Myxococcota bacterium | reverse complement strand
CCCCGAGATGTCGCACGTCCTGGCGTTCGAGAGGCCCGTCGCCGAGCTGATCGCTCGGGTGCGGGAGCTGCGAGCGCTCGCCAGCGCCGATCCTCGCCTGACCCCAGAGCTCGAGCGCCTGGAGGCGAAGGCCAGCGCGCTCGCGCGCGAGGTGTTCGCAGAGCTGAGCCCGATGCAGAAGGTGCAGCTCTCGCGGCACCCCGGGAGGCCCTACACCTTGGACTACGTGCAGCGGCTGGTGACGGACTTCATCGAGCTGAAGGGTGACCGCCGCTTCGCGGACGACGCGGCCATCGTCGCCGGGCTCGGCCGCTATCACGGCCGGCGCGTGGCCATCGTGGGGCACCAGAAGGGGCGCAACACGAAGGAGAACCTGTCACGGCGCTTCGGGATGCCCAACCCGGAGGGCTACCGTAAGGCGCTGCGGCTCTACGAGCTGGCGGACCGCTTCGAGCTGCCGGTGCTCACCTTCATCGACACGCCCGGCGCCTACCCCGGCCTGGAGGGCGAAGAGCGCGGGCAGAGCGAGGCCATCGGCGCCTGCCTCGAGCGGATGGCCTCGCTGGGTGTCCCCATCATCACCAGCGTCATCGGGGAGGGCGGCTCTGGCGGTGCGCTGGCGCTCGGGGTCGGCAACCGGGTGCTCGTGATGGAGTATGGGTACTACTCCGTCATCTCCCCCGAGGGCTGCGCCGCCATCCTCTGGAAGGACGGCACCATGGCGCCGGAGGCCGCCGCGAGGCTCAAGCTGACGGCCCGCGGTCTGCTCGAGCTCGGCGTCGTGGACGCCATCGTCCCGGAGCCCCCTGGCGCCGCCCACCAAGATCCAGACGAGGCCGCGCGCCTGCTCGACCGCAGCATTTACGCGGCCCTCTCCAGCTACGACCAGCTCGGCCCGGAGGCCATCCGCGAGGACCGCTACGCGCGCTTCAGGCGGATGGGGGCCTTCACCGGCTGAGGCGCCGGACGCTACGCTGGTGATTGCCGAGGCGGGGCTCTGCGTGCCATGCTGGCGCTAGCTTGGCTGGCTCATTCGCAGTTCGCTTCCGAGGCGTGCGCGGCAGTATCGCCTGCCCCACGCCGGACCACGTGGAATACGGCGGGAACACCAGCTGCCTAGAGGTCTACGTCGGTGAGCGGCGCTTGGTGCTGGACGCCGGGACGGGGCTGCGCGCGCTCGGCCAGGACTTCATGAAGCAGGGGCTCACGCGCACCACCCTGCTGCTCTCTCACACGCACTGGGACCACATCAACGGCTTCCCGTTCTTCGCCCCGGGCTACAGCGCCAACTTCAAGCTCAGGGTCATGGCCGGCCATCTCCGGGAGCACCCTGGTGGGGTCCGAGACGTGCTCGCTGGGCAGATGGCGCAGCCCAACTTCCCGGTGCCGCTCGACGCGCTGCGCGCAGACCTCCGCTGTGAAGATTTCGACGCCGGGGACAGCTTCGAGCTGGGGGACGGGCTGTCCGTGCGCACCTGCCGGCTCAACCACCCCAACGGCGCCACGGGCTACCGGCTGGAGTACGCCGGCAAGTCCTTCTGTTACATCACGGACACCGAGCACACCCCTGGCGCGCCGGACCAGAACATCTTGGCCCTCATCGAGGGCGCGGATTTGGTCGTGTACGACTCCACGTACACGGACGCGGAGTACCCCGCGCACGTCGGCTGGGGTCACTCCACCTGGCAGGAGGGCATCCGCCTCTGCCAGGCGGCGCACGCGCGCCAGCTCGCCATCTTCCATCATGACCCCGATCACGACGACGCCACCATGCGCCGCATCGAGGCGGAGGCCAAGGCCGAGTGGAGCGGCGCCCTGGTCGCGCGTGAGGGCATGGTCCTCACCCTCGCCTGAGCCACCATGCGCCGCACTGCCCAGGGCGCCCTGCTGCTCGGCGTCGTCGCGTCGCTGCTCGCCCTGCTGCTGCTGTCGTCCTGGCGGCGCGCGCGCTCCAGCGAGGCGGCGCCCGCCGCCTCCTCGGGCGCGCGGCTCGTGGCGCTGAGCCCCGCCATGACCGAGACGCTCTACGCGCTGGGCGCGGGCCCGGCGGTGGTCGGCGTGCCAGACTACTACGAAGCCTCGGCGCCGGCGCAGCGGCTACCCCGGATCGGCACCAGCCTCACCCCTGACTACGAGCGCATCGCCGCCGCGCGCCCTACGCTCATCGTCACCGAGCTGATGGAGGCGCGGGTCGGCCGCGAGCTCGAGCAGCTCGCGCCGGTGCTCACCTTGCCCTGGCTCAGCCTGGAGGACGTCACCCGCGGGGTCCTCGCGCTGGGTGAGCACACCGCGCGCCGTGAGGAGGCGCGCGCGCTCGCGCAGCGCTTCACGACCGAGCTGCGCAGCACGAGCGCGGCCTCCTCGCCGCGCGTGCTGCTCGTGCTCCGCGACGCGCCCGGTCCCCCCAGCGAGGTCTACTACGTCAAGGAGCGCTCGCTCCATGGCGCCGCGCTGGCGGCCGCGGGCTATCGCAACGCGGCCGCCAGCCTGACGCAGGGCTTGCCCAGGCTCTCGGTGGAGGGCGTCCTCGCGCTCGATCCCGACTACGTGGTCGCGCTCGAGTCGGCGGGCTTCGCCGAGGCGCCCGCGGCGCGCGCCCGCTTCGTGAGAGACTGGGCCGGCCTCTCCGCGCTGCGCGCCGTCCAGGAGGGGCACGTCGGCGCCGTGCTCAGCCCCCACGTCTCCTCGGTGGGGCCGCGGCTCCTCGAGCTCCCGGGCCTGCTGCGCGCGGAGCTCGAGCGCCTCGCCGCTAGCGCGCCTGCTCCAGCGTCTCCGTGAAGCGCGCTGGCGCGCCCACGGGAGCGCCGAGCAGCTCCCCCTCGGTCATGACCACCCGGCCCCTCACCACCGTGGCCACCGGCCAGCCGGTGACGCGCCGGCCGTGGAAGGGCGTGTAGCCGACGCGCGTGGCCATCTCCGCGTTCGCGAGCGTGTGCTGGCGATCGAGCGCCACGAGCGTGAGGTCCGCGTCATAGCCCTGCACGAGCCGCCCCTTGGCCGCGAGGCCGTAGACGCGCGCCGGGCCATGGCACAGCAAATCCACCAGCCGCAGCAGGCCGAGCCTGCCCGCGTGGACATGGTCCAGCATCAGCGGCAGCAGGGTCTGCACCCCGGGCAGGCCCGAGGGGCTGTCCGGGTAGGGGCGCGCCTTCTCCTCCAAGGTGTGTGGCGCATGGTCGGAGCCCAGCACGTCGACCAAGCCGCTCCCCACCGCGCGCCAGAGCGCCTCCTGGTGACGGCGGCCGCGGAGCGGCGGGTTCATTTGCGCCAGCGTCCCGAGCTGCTCATAGCACTCCGGCGCGGCCAGGCTGAGGTGCTGGGGCGTCACCTCTACGGTGGCGTGCTCGCGCGCGCGGACCAGCTCCTCCAGCTCCTCCTCGGTGGTGACGTGCAGCACGTGCACCCGGCGCCCCGTCTGGCGCGCCGCCGCGAGCAGCCGCCGGGTCGCGCGCAGCGCCGTCTCCTCGTCCCGCCACACGGGGTGGAGCGCGGCGGTGGCGCCTGGCTCGCGCGTGAGCGCCGCGCGCTCCACCAGCCGCGGCTCGTCCTCCGCGTGGACGGCCACCCTTCGACGCCCCGAGCGCAGCACGGCGCGCAAGACCTCGTCGTCCGCCACCAGCAGCGAGCCCGTGGAGCTCCCCATGAACACCTTGACGCCCGCGACGCCCGGCAGCAGCTCCAGCCGCGCCAGCTCCGCGGCGTTCTCTGCGGACGCGCCCACGAAGAAGGCGTAGTCCACCCAGGCGCGGCCGCGGGCCCGCGCCAGTTTGTCTTCCAGCGCGGCCTGCGTGGTGGTGGGGGGCTTGGTGTTCGGCATCTCGAAGATGGTGGTGACGCCGCCCAGCGCCGCGCTGGCGGTGCCCGTCGCCAGATCTTCCTTGTGCTCGAGGCCCGGCTCTCGGAAGTGCACCTGAGAGTCGATGACGCCCGGGAGCACCGTCAAGCCCTGGGCCTCCAGCGTGCGCTCCGCCGTCGCCCCCGAGAGCGCGCCGAGCGCCGCGATCTTCCCGCCTCGCACGCCCACGTCCGCCTCCACCACCCCGGCGGGCGTGACGCAGCGACCTCCACGCACTAGCAGCTCGAAGTGGTCGCTCATCGTCACTCACAGCTCCCAGCGACGCAGCGCTTGCCTGGGTCGCAGTCTTGCTCCCGCACGCAGTCCACGCAGAAGCCCTGCGCCTTGTCGCACAAGAGCCCTAGCGGCGTGCAGTGATTGTCCGACTGGCACTGGGGGCGGCAGCGGTTGGCGCTGCAGGTCTCGCCCTGCTCGCAGTCTGGGCTCGTGACGCACCGGACGCAGCGACCGCGCACACCGTCGCAGACCTCCGGGCTGCTGCACTGCAGGGAGCTGGTGCAGGGCGTGTACCGGACGCAAGCGCTCTTGGTGCAGTCGTGGTTCGGCTCGCAGTCTTGCGCCGTGACGCACTGGACGCAGCGACCGCTCGCCTTGTCGCAGATGGTCCGAGCCTCCGGCTCGCCGCGACAGTCGAGGCTGTTGATGCACGTCCCGCCACCACCGCCCGCCCCCGCGCTGCCTGCTTCACCGGCGCCGCCGTCGCTGCCAGCGTCGAAGTTGTACGCGGAGTTGCCGCCGCCACAGGCGAAGACCCCGAGCGCCAGGGCGGCGCCGAACGTGAGGGAGAAGATGGTGCGCTGCAAGGGAGTCCTCCGCGGTGACCCGGAGACGCTAGCGCGAGTCTCCGGACTTATCATCCGGGGCGCGCGGCGCCTCGCCGCGTCGAGCCCGGGTCCGCGCCTCACGCCAGGAGCAGCGGCTCGAGCTCCAGCGTCTCCGGGTGGAGGACCCAGCGCGGCTCACCCCGCTCCACGAGCGCCACCTGAGCAGGGCGAAACGCAGGGAACCCGAGGTGATGGCACAGCAGCGCCGCCAGGCCAGAGACGCTGGGCTCGTGGCCGACGACGAGCGCCGCGCCGCCCAGACCACCGAGGCGCTGCGCGGTCGCCTCGGGCGCCCCCCCCGGCGCGAGCGACGGCAGCACCACGAGCTCCTCCGTGTAGTCCAGCTCCAAGGCCAGCAGCTCCGCCGTCTGCACCGCGCGCACCAGCGGACTGGTGAGGACGTGCTCGACTCGAGCGCCACGCTCACGCAGCGTCCTGCCCACCGCGCGCGCCGTGTCGCGCCCTCGGAGCGAGAGGTAGCGGTGCTCGTCGCGGAGCCCGAGCACCTCAGGGACGGCCTGCGCGTGACGCGCTACGTAGATCTGCACGACGCCAGCCTAGGCCCGAGTGGAGCCGCCCGTCGACGTTGCCCGCGAGGGCGCTCCGCTCCAGCGAGAATCCCCACGGAACCGCGGCTTTTCGGGGGCGCTGGGCGGCTTGACCCTCCACCCGCCGAGGACTAGCTTGCGCGCGTTCGCCGCGCCCCGCGCCACCCTCCGTGGAGCTGTTCTCCCAAGGGAGGCTCGCGGCCTCACGCCGCCCCCGGCGGCGTCCAAAGGACTACAGCATGGCTACCAAGATCGGCATCAACGGGTTTGGTCGTATCGGACGCTGCATCGTGCGCACCCTGCTCGAGCGCGGAGAGAGGGACGTGGAGGTCGTCGCCATCAATGACCTGACGGACGTCAAGACGCTCGCGCACATGCTCCGTTACGACTCGGTCCATGGCCGCTTCAAGGCCGCGGAGGTCGGCGTGGACGGCAACGCGCTCGTCCTCGGAGACCGGCGCGTGGCCATCACCGCGGAGAAGGATCCCAGCGCCATCCCGTGGAAGCAGCACGGGGTCGAGGTG
>CAUJEM010000003.1 GCA_963169915.1 Myxococcota bacterium | reverse complement strand
CGCGACCTTCATCCAACCGCATCATGACGGCTCTCCCTCATCGAGTTCAAGCCTGGCGACCTTGAAGCGTCTCTCGCCTCGAACCCCAGCGGCAAAGCCCGTCGCGCGCCGGGAGCGAGGGACCAGTGGCACAGCGGCCTTCGGGCTATGACCGCCGTGTCAGATGCAGCCGCCGCGGGTCGAGGAGATCGGAGCTACTTCAGGTGCCTTCGGTCGTGGCGCGTGATTTGCAAAGGAACAGCCCACTGTGGTGGCTCCTGCTCGGCGTGCAACCTGGTGGTGCTTGGCTCTGCCGCTGGGCCTGCTGCTGGCCACCACGCGCTGCGCCTCGGCGGACCGCGCGGAGCGCAGCGCTCCGGGGCAGGACTCGCAGGACAGCGGTGGGTGCTTTGGCCCGGGGTGCGGCGGCGCGGCTGGGGCCTCCGGCGCCGGGGGCAGCGCGGGCTCACGCCCCGAGCAAGAGCTCGAGGGGAGCTTCCGCGCTCCGGTCGTCACGGGCACGTACGTGTGGACGGCCAACCCCGCCAGTGACCGCGTCGCGCTCATCGACGCGCAGCAGATCGCGGTCCGGTCCTTCGCCGTCGGGCATGGTCCGACGTACCTCGCCGCGGCCCCGGTGCCCGCTCGGCCGGAGCTGCAGCGTGCGCTCGTCGTCAACACCAAGAGTCAGGACGCCAGCGTGCTGTCCGTGGACGGGGCCGGCCGGGTCGAGGTGCTGTCCGCGCGGCTACACCGCGACGCCAACCGCTGGGCGGTGAGCTCGCGTGGCAAGGTCGCCTTGGCCTGGACGGACGCCGCGGAGGTGGGGCGCGCCGATCCCATCGAGGGCTTCCAGGACGTGAGCGTGCTGGAGCTCTCCGGAGCAGCGCCGAAGGTCACGCGCCTGAGCGTGGGCTACCGTCCCTCGCGGGTGGTCATCGCCAACGACGAGCGGCGCGCCTTCGTGGTCACCGAGGCGGGCCTCTCCGTCATCGAGCTCGGCGGCGCGGCGTCGCCCTTCGTGTCGGCGGAGCTGCCGCTCACGCAAGAGCCGCTGGCGAGCGCGGCCAAGCTCGACGTCTCCATCACCGCCGATGGCGCGTGGGCGCTCGTTCGGGAGCCAGGCGCGAGCCACGTCGGGGTCATCGCGCTGCCCGGGGGCGCGAGGGTGACGGTGCAGCTCTCCGGGCCGGTGACGGATCTGGATCTGAGCGCCGACGGTACGCGCGCGGTCGCGGTCGTGCGGTCGCCGGCGAGCGGGAGCGCAGGGGCTGCGGGCGCTGGCGGCGCGGCGGGAGCGAGCGGGAGCGGGGGCGCGAGCGCCGGGGCGGGTGGCGCCGCGGGCGCGAGCGGGGGCGCTGCGGGCGCGAGCGCCGGAGCCGGTGGTGCTGCGGGCGCGAGCGGGGGCGCTGCGGGGGCGAGCGGGAGCGGGGGAGCGAGCGCTGGGGCTGGGGGTGTCGCGGGCGCGAGCGCGGGCGCGGGCGGCGCCGGGGGCGCGAGCGGAGCCGCGGGCGCGGGCGGCGGCGGGGGAGCGAGCGGTGCAGGAGGGGCGAGCGGGAGTGAGGGTGGCAGTCAGGTGGTCGTGCTGCCCATCCCGGGCATTTTCTCGGACCCGAGCGGCTTCGAGGTGCGGACGCTCCCGGAGGAGTCCTTTGGCAGCGTGGTGCTCGGAGAGCAGGGCAACGTCGCGCTGCTCTACACCAACGCTACCCCGAACGATCACCTCACCATCTTGAGCACGGCGCCAGGGGCGAGCTACCTCACGCACCGCACGGTCGCGCTCAAGGCGCCGGTGCGGGCGGTGTTCCCGACGCCGGATGGACGTCACGCCATCGCGCTCTTGGCCCCAAGCGCCGGGAGCACCAAGGTCGCGGCCTTCAGCGTCGTCCCGCTCGCGCTGGCGCTCCCCCCGAAGATCCAGGGTCTGGACTCGGAGCCGCTGGGCGTGGCGCTGAACGACGAGCGCGCGCTCATCACCGTGCGGGGCGCCACCACGTCCGCCGCCGCCACCTACCTGGTGTGGCTCCCGGAGCTTCGCGTGGATGCCTTGAGGCTCGCCAGCCCGCCGCTCGCGACGGGGCTCGTCCCCGCCGCTGGGCTGGGCTTCGTGGCGCAGGAGCACCCCGAGGGGCGCATCACCTTCGTCGGTCTCGCGGACGGTAAGGCGCGGACGTTGACGGGCTTCGAGCTGGACGCCAAGGTCGTGGAGGGGAGCCCATGAGCCGCTGGCGCTTGGGGCTCGGGGGGCTCGGCGTCACGCTGGCGCTGTGGTCTAGCCACTGTGGCTATTCCGACGATGCCTCGGACAGCAGCGGCAGCGCGGGCCTCGGCGGCGGCTGGGCGGGGACGAGCGGCGCGGCCGGGACCGGTGGCTCGGGCGTCGCGGACTCCGGCGTGGGCGGCGGGGCTGGCGCGACCGCCCCCGAGCGTGAGCTGGAGAGCTCCTTCTTGTCCCCCATCGCCACGGGCAAGTACGTCTGGGCGGCGAACCCCGAGAGCGGACGCGTGGCGCTGGTGGACGCGGTCAGCTACGAGGTGCGGCTCGCGGAGGCGGGGGACGGCCCCACCTACCTGGCCGCCGTCCCGGATCCTGACGGCAACGCCGCCATCGTGCTCAACGCGAGGAGCCACGACGCCACGCTGTTTCGCGTCGATGCGAGCGGCGCGCTGACGCAGCTCACCCTGGAGACGCACCGTGGCGCGAACGCCTGGGCCATCAGCCCCAGCGGGCGCTGGGCCATCGCGTGGACGGACGCGCGGCGGGTCGAGCGGGCAGATCCTACGGACGGCTTTCAAGACATCACGGTGCTGGAGCTCACGCCGGAACGGGAGCGCTCACGGATCCTCAGCGTGGGGTATCGCCCTAGCAGCATCGCCTTCGCCGAGGGCGAGCGGCGCGCCTTCGCCGTGACCGAGCCCGGGGTCTCCGTCCTCGAGCTGGAGGGCGCCGCCCCGCGCGTCAGCGAGCTGGTGGCCTTGAGCGACGCGCCGCTGGTGGACACTGCCAGCTACGACGTGAGCATCACCCCGAGCGGCGCCTGGGCGCTCGTGCGACAGGACGGCAGCCGTGACGTCGGCTTCGTCTCGCTCGAGACGGGCGCGCGGGTCGCGGTGCCGCTCTCCGGGAGCGTCACGGATCTGGACCTCTCCGCGGATGGAGCGCGCGCGGTCGCCGTGGTGAGGGAGCGCTCGGAGGTGTTCGTGCTCCCGGTGCCGGAGGCGACCACGGCGCCCGAGCGCATCGAGAGCGTGCGCCTCCAAGACGCCACCGTGGGGAGCGTGGCGCTGAGCTACGACTCCAGCGTGGCCCTCCTCTACACCAACGCCGTCGAGAGTGATCGGCTAGGGATCGTGACGCTGTCCTCCGGCCCCGAGCACCTCGCGCAGCGTGTGGTGGCCATGAGAGCCCCGGTGAGCGCGGTGTTTCCGGCGCCGGACGCGCGCCACGCCATCGTGCTGCAGGGCGTGCCCTCGGGGAGCGCGAAGGCGGGCGCCTTCTCCGTGCTGTCCACGGCGCAGGCGCTGTCCCCGAAGCTCGTGGGAACGGACGCCCCGCCGCAAGCGGTAGCCTTCCAGCCGGGCGCGCTGAGTGAGCACGCGCTCATCACCGTGCGTGGGGACGCGCGACGGCAGTACGGCGTGTACCACGTCTGGCTCGGCGCTCAGCAGGTGGACTACGAGCCGCTGGCGAGCCCGCCGCTCGCGGCCGGCGTCGTGGCCGCCGCAAACAAGGGCTACGTGGTCCAGCTTCACCCGGAAGGCCGCATCACCTTCATCGGCTTCGACACGGGCGAGGTTCGGACGCTGACCGGCTTCGAGCTGGGCGCCAAGGTGGTAGAGTGAGAGGAGCGCTCTTGAAACGACTCATACTCATGGGACTGACGCTCGGGGCGCTCACCGGCTGCGGTGATCGCCCAGCGCGCTGGGACGCAAGCACGCGGCTTCCAATCGAGAGCGTCGGTCTGAGCGGCGCCGTGGCAGTGGCGGATCCGGCGCTGGACCGCGTGATGATGCTGTCGGCGTCGTCGGAGCTCAGCCTCGCCAACACGCCGCTGCGTGTCGGCAAGAACATCGTCGCCATCGAGCCCTCGCTCGACCGCTCGACGCTGTTCGTGCTCTCGCGCGGCGTGCAGCCCCGCCTGCACCCGGACGACGAGCACCCCTCGCTCACCGTGATCGACGGCGGCGTGCAGCCCAAGGTGACCGCGCGCTACTCCTTGACGGACCCCCTGCAAGGCATCGCGCTGGATCCAGAGGGGCAGTGGGCGGTCGTGCACGACGCCGGCGGCCTGGTCGTCAACCCAAACGAGCTCATCTTCGTCAACCTCCAAGATCCGAGCTCCACGCCCGTCTCCAAGACCGTACGCAGCTTCGGGGGACGGCCGGAGCGGCTCACCTTCACGAGCGAGCTGACGGTCCCGAACGGCCCGCCCCGGCGCCTGCTCATCGTGGAGACCGAGCGCGACGTCTCCTTGATCGATCTGTCCGATCTGACACGCGACGAGGTCACCGTCCTCTTGCCGAAGACGCCGAGCGGCGCCACCGGCGCTCCGGCCGAGGTCGCTGTCCACGACGGAGCGGCGGGGGCGCGCATCGCGGTGCGCCTCGAGAACGATCCCAACGTCGTGCTGCTGGAGCTCGGACAGCCTCCGGCGGGCGACGCGCGCCCCTTCAAGCTGCTGGTCAACGTGGCGGACGTGGGCGGTGTCCCGTCCAGCATCGCCTTCGTCCAGACCGATGGCGGGCTGCGGTTGGCCGCGCTGGTGCCGACCGCCAGCCGGGCGACCCTCATCGACCCAAGCTCGAGCTTCCCGGAGACGGTGCGCTTCCCGCGGCCGTTCTCGCGGCTCACGCGCGTCACGGGAGACCTGGCGGCTCAGCCGGCGGGCAGCGACGTGGCGCTGCTGTGGAGCCCCTCCACGGCGGGGATCGCGTTCTGGTCGCTCGGCAAGACCAGCGGCACGCCGTACCGCAGCGTGGACCACTACGACATCGGGATCGCCGTGGCGCAGGTCACGGACATCCCAGGCGAGCAGAACGCCCACCTGAAGCTGCTGGAGAGCGCCAAGGGCGCGGAGTTCTACGTCTTGGATCTGAACCAGCGCCAGAGCTTCCCCATGCTCACGCAGGCGTCGGGCTTCTCACTGTCGGTCTCCCCGGATGGTGAGCGCGTGTGGGCGCTGCGCAGCGGCACCCGGAGCTTTGCCCGCATCTTGCTCTCCACGCTCCACCCCACCTCGCTCGACGTGGAGCGGGACGTGCTGGCGGTGTACGACGTGGCGCGGCGGGATCAGGGGCGCGCGGTCATCGCGCTCCACGCGAGCGAGCAAGCAGGGGAGACCTCGCTCGGCGCGACCGTGCTCGATGCGCTGGAGCCGGACACCGCGCGGAGCCGGTTCTTCTCGGGGCTGTGGCTCGGGGGGCTGCCGTGAGCGCGGCGCGCTGGTGGCTGGCGGCCGGGTTCAGCGCCTCGCTGGCTGCGGCTCAGAGTCCCCCGCCGCCGCCGGGCGCCGAGGCGCCGGCGCCTGGCGCCGCAGAGGGTGTCGTCCCAGCGGGGGAGGCGCCGGAGCCCGCGCCCGCCGCGCCGTCCATGGCGCCAGCGGCGCCCGAGCCCGCTCCGGTGAGCCCTGAGCCCTCACCGGAGCAGCGCGCCGCCCCCGCTCCAGCGGCGCCAGGCCCCGCCGCGGAGCGCCCGGCGGTCGTGGCGCCGCTGCCACCGGCGGAGCCCCCGGCGTGGCAGCTCTGGATCGGGATGCGCACGTCCTTCATCAAGGACAGCGGCTTCGATCCTTTCTCCACGGACGATACCTTCGCGGGAGGAGGCCTCGGCGCCTCGTGGGCCTTCAGCCTCCGTGAAGCGTGGTCCCTGGGCTGGACGCTCGCCTACGAGGGCGGCGGGGCGGCCGGCACGGCGCGCGGCGCCAGCACGCTGCTCAACACGCACCGGCTCACGTCGGGGCCGGAGCTGCGGTACCACGTCTTGCCGAGGCTCTACGTCTTCGCGCGCCCCAGCGTCGGTGCGCAGTACCAGGCGGCCAGCCTGGAGGAGGGGAGCACCGGGGTGACGCTCGAGGCGACCGCCTGGCGCTTCGCCTTCGACGGCAGCGCCGGCGCGGCCTTGGCTGCGCTGGATCTGCGCGGCCCGCGGGTGCCCCTGATGTTCTGGGTGGTGGCCGATGGCGGCTACGGCATCACGCAGCGCATGAGCTTGTCGCTGAAGCCCCCGGAGGACTCGCGGGCGCCCGCGCGCACCTCGGCGCTGGAGCTCGGGCAGCTCAGCGCGTCGGGGCCGTTCTTCCGGTTCGCGATCGCTGGGACCTTCTGAGCCACGGCGTGACGGCGCTGAGCACCTGCCGCAGCGGTCTCGAGCGCAGGTCGGAGGGACGGTCGCGTTGTCAGCGCCGAGCTCGCCGAGTATCGTTGGCGCATGGCGCGGATCCAGTGGGTCGTGGGGGCGGTCGCGGCTTGCACCGCCTTGGCGGTGAGCTGCTCGAAGAGCGACGAAGGCAGCGAGGGCGCGGGCTGGAGCGGCTCCAGCGGCTCTAGCGGCTCTAGCGGGAGCGCGGGCTCGGCGGGCAGCGGCGGCGGCGCAGGCACTGGCGGGAGCGCGGGGACGGCGGGGCAGGGCTCGTTCGAAGATTTCCCGGTCGAGCCGCAGCTGGAAGACGGGCTGCCGCAAGACCTCCCGGCACAATTCGGCGGCGCGTCGGCCACCTCGGGGAGCCCCTGCTTGAGCGAGCCTCCGCCCGGCGCGCTCGTGCCCAAGAACTGGACGCCGCTGCGCTTCGAGTGGTCCGCCGCCCCGGAGCAGAACGTGTTCGAGCTGCGCCTGAAGATCAGAAATCAAGCGCGCGCCTTGGTCGTCTACACGACGCAGCGCTCGTACACCATCACGCCCAACCTGTGGATGCGGCTCACGCTCCACAGCGCGGGAGAGGACCTCGAGGTGTCGCTGCGCGGCGCGAGCTTGCAGGCGGGGAGCCTCGGCGCAGGACCCTTCGCCAGCGCGGAGAGCGTGGTGCACCTCGCCCCCGTCGCGGCGCCGGGCTCGGTCGTGTACTGGACCACGGGCGCGGCCGATCGCAAGGGCACCGCGCTCAAGGGCTTCACCATCGGTGACGCCACCGTCACCACCGTGCTCACGCCCAGCATCGTGGGCGGCGACACCACCTGCGTCGCCTGCCACGTCTCGTCCCCCGATGGCAAGCACACCGTCTACACGCGCGACGGCAGCGCGGGGACGCGCAGCGTGGACATTCGCAGCGTGGATGGCCAGGGGAGCGCTCCCCCTGAGGCCGTGGCCACACCGACGGCGCTGCAGCTGCTCGGTCGCCACAAGCAGTCGGCGCCCGTCGTCTCCCGGGCGCACTACTCCAGCGCCGACGCCGTCGTCCTCTCGGTCTTTCAGGCGCCCGTGGAGACGGGTGGCCGCGCCGAGCTGGCCTGGACGGATCTGCACGCCACCAACACCACCGGCGGTTGGGGGCTGCTCGCGCGCACGGGTGATCCACGCGGCGTGACGTCGCCCAGCTGGTGGCACGACGGCTCCACCATCGCCTACGTCTCCTCGGCGGTGGCGAGCGAGGGCGTCATCGCGCGCATCACGGACGCGGACCCCACCATGGACATCTACACGGTGCCGTACGCCAACCGCCAAGGGGGTGAGGCCAAGCCGCTGCCTGGAGCGAGCGAGCCGGACTACTGGGAGTACTACCCCGTCGTCTCCTCGGACGACGCGCTGCTCGCGTTCAACCGTGCAGCGCCGCGCCGTGAGGCGGACGGCACCTGGGCGGACAGCTACAATGAGCCCACGGGTGAGGTGTTCGTGGTGCCCTCCAAGGGGGGGGCCGCCACGCGGCTCGCCGCCAATGATCCCCCGGCGTGCACCGGGCAGGTGAGCCCTGGGCTCATGAACTCCTGGCCTCGCTGGGCGCCCAGCGTGGAGGTGCTCGGCGGCACGCGCTACTACTGGGTGGTCTTCTCTTCCACCCGGCGGGACGGCGACAACCCACAGCTCTTCATCGCGGGCATCACCACGGACGCCAGCGGCGCCATCACCCAGACCTACCCTGCGCTCTACGTCACGGCGCAGGTGGCCGCGGAGAACAACCACACCCCCGCCTGGGACTTGTTCGACGTGCGGCCGCAGTGAGCGGCCGCGCGCGCCGCGGCCCCGCGGGAGCCGGCGCCAGCGTGACAGCCCGAGCGCCGCGGTGCTAGGGCTGGGGGGCGACCCCGAGCGAGGAGGAGCGAGTGACCGCTGAGAAGTTGTGTTTGATCGCGGCGGGCTTGTTCTTTCTGACGGGCTTGCTGACCGGGGTCTGGAAATTTGGCTGCATCATGCGCTCCCCGGAGGGCATCAGCCCGACCTACGTGGACATCGCGCACCGCGCGGCGCTGCTCTACGCCTTCGCGTGCTTGCTGCTGCGGGAGTTCGTGCCGTACTCCGTGCTCACGCCGGAGCAGACGCGGCTCACGGTGGGCGTCACCATGGGGCTCTTCGCCTCGGCGGTGCTCACCTACGTGGTGCACGGAGCGCTCGGTGACACGGACAACCAGCTCCGCCGGCCCTTCACGCTCGGGCGCTGGAGGCTCCGCCCGGCGCTGGTGTGGGCCTACATGCTGGTGCTCATCGTGGGCGAGGTGGGCGGCTTCGGGGTGCTGCTCTGGGGCGCGCTGCGCTCGTGAGCGCGGCCGCTGCCGGCGCACGCCGCGCGGCCCTCAGCCCGGCGGCGGCTGCCAGCGCCGCAAGAGCAGCGCGTTGCTCATCACGCTGACCGAGGACAAGGCCATGGCTGCCCCAGCCAGCACGGGGCTCAGGTAGCCCAGCGCCGCCAGCGGGATCCCGATGACGTTGTAGACGAAGGCCCAGAAGAGGTTCTGGCGGATCTTGCGGAGGGTGCGGTGCGAGATTTCCAGCGCCGCGGGGACCAGCCCCACGTCGCCGCGCATCAGCGTCACGCCCGCCGCGTGCATGGCCACGTCGGTGCCGCTGCCCATGGCGATGCCCACGTCCGCGGCAGCGAGCGCGGGGGCGTCGTTCACACCGTCTCCGACCATGGCCACCACCTCCGGCCTGGCCTCGGGCGCGCTCGCGCCAGCGCCGCGCTGAAAGCGCCCGGCTTGGAGCTCACGCACGACCCGCGCCTTGTCGCCGGGGAGCACCTCCGCCACCACCTCCCCTGCCTCCACGCGCATCCCGAGTCGGCGCGCCATGGCCTCGGCCGCGGCGCGGTTGTCACCGGAGATCATCACCGTGCGCACGCCGGTGGCGTGCAGCCGCGCGATGGCGCGCTGCGCCTCGGGCTTGGGCTCGTCACCGAAGGCGAGCAGCGCGAGCGCCGTGGGTGGACCGTCGCCCTCCGAGGCGACGGCGAGCGCAGAGAGCGTGGCGCCCTCCGCGCGGGGGTCCCCGGCCTGGAGCTCGAGCAGCGGCTGGAGCTCGGCGCCCAGCTCGCGGAGCCAGCGTAGGCTGCCGATGAGCACCCGCTCGCCCCGCACGCGGCCCTCGGTGCCGTGCCCGGGGACGGCGCGCACGTCGCGCGCGGGCTCGACGCCGAGGCCGCGCTGGCGAGCGGCGTCGAGGACGGCGCGCGCCAGCGGGTGCTCGCTGCCGCTCTGCACGCTGGCCGCGAGCGCGAGCGCGGCCTCCAGAGTGGTGCTCGCGGCAGGCCACAGCGCCAAGAGCCGAGGCTGCCCGCGCGTGAGCGTGCCCGTCTTGTCGAAGGCCACGGTGCGGACCCGGTGCGCGATCTCGAGCGCCGCCACGTCCTTGATGAGGATGCCGTGGCGCGCCGCCACGCCGGTGCCCGCCATGATGGCGGTGGGCGTCGCGAGGCCGAGCGCGCAAGGGCACGCGATGACCAGCACCGCCACGGCGCGCAGGATGGCCGTCTCGAGCCCGAGGCCCGCGAGCCACCACGCCAGGAAGGTGAGCAGCCCAGCCCCGATGACCACCGGCACGAACACGGCGGACACTTTGTCCACCAGGCGCTGGACGGGCGCCTTGGCGGCCTGGGCGTCTTGCACCAGGCGGATGATGTGTGAGAGCACGCTCTCCGAGCCGGCCGCCGTCACCTCCATCACCAGCCGCCCGTCGCCGTTGATGGAGCCGCCCGTGACGGCCGAACCTACGGCCTTGGGCACCGGCAGCGGCTCGCCCGTGAGCATGGACTCATCGACGTGTGAGGCGCCCTCCAGCACGAGCCCATCGGCGGGGAGGCGCTCCCCGGGGCGCACCGCCAGCCGATCGCCGCGGCGCAGCTCCTCCACCGGGAGGTCCTTCTCCTCATCGAACTCGAGGAGGTGGGCCAGCTCCGGGCGCAGCGCGTGCAGCGCCCGGATGGCGGAGGTGGTCTGCCGCTTGGCGCGCAGCTCCAGCCACTTGCCGAGCAGCACCAGGGTGATGACGACCGCCGCGCTCTCGAAGTAGAGGTGTGGCGCGTGGCCGGGCGGGGCCGTGAGCCACAGCCACACCGACAGCGCCCAGGCGGCGGTGGTCCCCGTGGCCACGAGCAGATCCATGTTGCCGGCACGGGCCCGCAGCGCGTGCCAGCCGCCGCGATAAAAGCGCGCGCCGAGCCAGAACTGCACCGGTGTGGCGAGCGCGAACTGCGCCCACGCCGGCGGCATCCAGTGCACCCCGAAGGGCATCAGCGCCATGGGCAGCATCAGCGGCGCCGAGAGCAGCAGGCCGAGCGCCACCGGGGCGAAGCCCGCCCAGCTCGAGCCGTGCTCTGGCTCCAGCGCGGCCTCCGGGGCGCGCGGCTCATAGCCGGCGTCGCGCACCGCGCGGCGCACGACGGGGCCGAGCTCCGCTGCGTCTCCCTGCTGGAAGGTGATACGGGCGCTCTCGGTGGCCAGGTTGACGCTCACCTGCTCTACCCCAGGCACCTTGCCGAGCGCGCGCTCCACCCGCGCCACGCACGACGCGCAGGTCATCCCACCAATGCCCAGATCCAGGGACCGCTCAGCGCTGCTCATGGTCGCCTTCGGGGTGCTGGCCGGGCGCCGAGCTCGGCGCCGCGCGCCTGGTGGCCCTTGACATCGCGGTGAAGGAGCGCACCCTCCCTGAGCCGAAGGAGCCAGCCATGAGCGAGATCTTTTCTGTCACCGGGATGACTTGTGGTCACTGTGAGGCCTCCGTCAAGCGCGCCATCCAGCGGCTGGACTCCAGCGCCAAGGTCAGCGTGGATCGCAAGGCGGAGCGCGTGGAGGTCACCGGGAGCACGCAGCCCCGCGCGGCGCTGGCCGCGGCCATCCGCGAGGAAGGGTATTTGGTCGCCGAGGGTTGAGGCGACGGGGAGGGGAGGCGCCCGGGAGCGCTCGGCAGGCTGCGCTCTGGGGCGCGCCGCGACGCGGCCGCGCCGGCGCCGCCCACCTCAGCTCACCGCCACGATCCCGCGATCGACGCGGCGGGCGCGGTACTCTGCGCAGGCGGCGGCGTGCGCGTCCCGGTCGAGCAGGCGCAGCGCCGCGGGGAAGAGGATCGTCTCTTCACGCGTGAGGTGTGGCTCGAAGAGCCCCGTCAGGCGCTCCGCCACGCCGCGGAGCTCCGCCGCACGTTGCGGCAGCGACGCTGGGGCGGCCATGAGCGCTTGCGTCACGAGCAGCAGGGACGCGACGGCGGCTTCGTGGTCGCTGTGCTCACGCTGCATGGCCTCCAGCGCCTGCAGCACCTCGGGCGCCGCGCCGCGCAGGCGCGGGAGCAGGCTCTGCTCTTCGTCCTCGACGTGGAGCGGAAACGCGATGGAGAAATAGCGATGGATGCGCTGCGCGGCGTCCGCCACGTCGCGCGCCGGCGCGTCCGATGCCTCCGCGAGGCGCCCGGCGAGGGACGTGAAATGACGGATGCGCTGGTGGCAGGCCACGAGCAGGCTGACGGCGGTGTCTTCCTCGGGCGCGCGGCGGTGGACTCCGTGCAGCATGAGGAGGTTATGAGAGCGCTGCGCCGGCTACGGCAAGGCCTCGGGCGTGCTGGAGGGGTCCACTGACGCCGCGGATTGCGGCGCCAGTGGAGCATTCTCATCGGGCGGTGCTCCAGGGCCCGCTGGCGCAGGCGGGGAGGTGGGGAGCTGCAGGTCCGGCGGCGGCGTGGGGGGCTCGCTCGGCACCGCCCCGGGCCCGGGCTCGGCGGGCGACGGCTCCGGGGGCACGGACAGGGGCGGCACGATGAGCGGGGTGTCGAGGGGCGCGCCAGCCAGGAACAGCTCGGACTGCGTGTAGCTGCTGAGCGCGCGCTGGATGAGGATCTTGAGCACCGCCGCGCCCGGCAGCGCCAAGAGCACGCCCAAGAACCCGAACAGCTCTCCGCCGACGTAGAGCGCGATGAGCACCCACACCTCCGCGATCCCGACGCTCTGCCCCACGATGCGCGGCGTGATGACGAAGCCCTCGAGCGTCTGGATGATGCTGTACGCGATGAGCACCCCGAGCAGCTGCTCCCAGCCCCCGCCGCTGAGCAAGGCCATGCCGAGCCCCGCCACGAGCGCAAACGCGCCGCCCACGTACGGGATGAAGTTGACGAGCCCCGCGACGAGCCCGATGGGCACCGCGAGCGGGACGCGGAGCGCGCTGTAGGCGCCGGCGTAGAGCACCGCCAAGATGCCCATCACCGTGAGCTGCCCTCGCAGAAACTGCATCAGGATGGCGTCGATCTCCCGGAAGACCGCGGTGGTGTGGGCGCGGTAGCGCGGCGGGATGAGCTGCCCGGCGCCCGCCAGCAGGCGATCGAAGTCGCTGAGCAGGTAGATGGCCAAGATGGGCACCACCAGCGCGCCCACCGCGGCGCCCAGCGCGCCGAAGGCGCTGCCCGCGATGCTCCCGAGCACGCCGCCGGCGGGGAGCAGGAGCGCGGAGCTGGCGCCAGCGTGCCCCCTGAGCCACTGGATGACCTCCCCCGTGTCGTGGGGGAGCCGGACCCCGGCGCGCTCTAGCCAGGGCTCCAGGCGCTGGAGGAGCGCCTGGAGCTGCGCCGGCAAGGCCTGGGCGGCGGTGACGAGCTCTCGGACCACCGCCGGGATGACGAGCAGGAAGAACGCCGTGACGAGGATCAAGAACCCCAGCACCGTGAGCAGCACGCCCGCCGCGCGGGGCACCCGCCAGCGCTCGAGCCGCGTGACCACGGGGTTGAGCAGGTACGCCATGGCGAAGGCGAGCAGCAGCGGCGTGAGCACCGCGCGCAGCGCCCACAGGCCGTAGGCCGAGGCCGCCAGCGCGAGCGCCACCAGGAGCCCGCGCTGAAGCACTAGCTGACGGCGCTCGATCACTGGCGCGAGCCTAGCACAGCGTCATCCGAGCTCGACGCCGACCATGTCCTCGGGGCGCACCCAGCGGTCGAAGTCCTCCGCGGCGACGAGCCCCAGCGCCGCGGCGGCGACGCGCAGCGTGGTGCCCTCGGCGTGCGCCTTCTTGGCGATCTTGGCGGCGGCGTCGTAGCCGATGTGTGGGCTCAGCGCGGTGACCAGCATCAACGAGCTCTCCAGGTGGTGCGCGATGCGCTCCTCGTTCGGCTGCATGCCCTCGATGCAGTGCCGCCGGAAGCTCGCGCAGCCGTCGGCCAAGAGGCGGGTGCTCTCCAGGAACGAGAAGATGATGACGGGCTTGTAGACGTTGAGCTGCAGCGCGCCGCTGCCGCTGGCGAAGCCGAGCGTCACGTCGTTGCCGAGCACGCGCGCGGCGAGCATGGTGAGGGCCTCACACTGCGTGGGGTTGACCTTGCCCGGCATGATCGAGCTGCCCGGCTCGTTCTCCGGCAGGCTCAGCTCACCGAGACCGGCGCGGGGGCCCGAGCCGAGCCAGCGCACGTCGTTGGCGATCTTGTGCAGCGCCATGGCGAGCGCCTTCAGCGCGCCGTGCGCCGTCACCAGCGCGTCGTGCGCCGACAGGGCCTCGAACTTGTTCGGCGCGCTGGTGAGCGTCAGCCCGGTCGCGGTGGAGAGCGCGCGCGCCATCCGCGCCGCGAACTCCGGGTGCGCGTTCAGGCCGGTGCCCACCGCCGTGCCCCCGATGGCCAGCTCCGCCACGTGCGGCAGGCAGGCGGTGAGGTGGCGCTCGGCGTGCCGGAGCTGCGCGGCCCAGCCGGACAGCTCCTGCCCCACGGTGAGCGGCGTGGCGTCCATCAAGTGCGTGCGCCCCAGCTTCACGAGCCGGGAGTAGCGCTGCGCGCGATCTTCCAGCACCTCGGCCAGCCGCCGCAGCTCCGGCAAGACGCGCGTCTGCAGCGCCGCGCTGGCGGCCACGGCCATCGCGGTGGGAAACACGTCGTTGGAGGACTGCCCGTGGTTGACGTGGTCGTTGGGGTGCACCATGCGCCCCTGTCCCCGCACCCCTCCGAGCAGCTCGCTGGCGCGGTTGGCGAGCACCTCGTTCACGTTCATGTTGGTCTGCGTGCCGCTGCCGGTCTGCCACACGACCAGCGGGAACTCCTCGGCGTGCTGGCCCGCCAGCACCTCGTCGCAGGCCTGCTGGATGGCTCCCGCCAGCGCTGGGCTCAGCTCTCCCAGCGCCGCGTTGACCTCCGCGGCGGCGCGCTTGACGTGCACCAAGGCGTCGAGCAGGGCCTGCGGCATGCGCTCCCCCGAGATCTTGAAGTGCTCCAGGCTGCGCTGGGTCTGCGCGCCCCAGAGCCGCTCGGCGGGGACTGGGAGGGCGCCCATGGTGTCGACTTCCACGCGGGTAGGTTCCATCTGCAGGGCTTTCCAGCTCGTGGGCGCTCGCGCAAGCCGAAAACCGCCGTACAGTTGCCCAACCCAGGCGAGCCTGTAACGATCACGCCCATGCGTGCACCGCTCCCCTGGACCACGCTCGGCTTGGCGCTCTGCCTGGGCCTGGTCGGCCGCGTCGCCCGAGCGGCGCCGGGGGAGGCGGGCGCGCCGGACGGCGGCGCGGTGGGCGCCGACGCGGCCGAGGCTGGGGCGGGCTCGAAGGCGGCGTCGGAGGACGCGAGCGCCGGCGGCGCGGAGGCGGGTGCCCCGGCGGTGGACGCGGGGAGCCCCTCCACGGCCGCGGCGCCCGCCGGCCCGCCCGCCGGGCCCAAGCCGAGCGCGAGCCAGCCCCGGTCCACCAGCAGGGCGCCCACCGGGCCCGCCCACCAGCAGGGCAAGCCGCCGAAGAAGCCCAGCGCCAAGCTGCCCCCCGGCGCGCCGCGCGCCGTCCCTAGCGCCGCCGTCCGGCAGCAGCTCTCCGGAGCGCCCAGCGCCGAGCAGCGCGCGGCGGGGGTGGACGATCCAGAGCTGAGCCAGCTCCGTCAGTCCGAGCGCGCGCTGTTCGCGCGGCCGCTGCGGGGCTTCGTCCCGGGCTGGAGCTGGGACGCCCCCATCGCCCACGACGACTCGCGGGTCGACCCCTCCGGGCTCCCCCCGAGCGTGAGCGCCGAGCCGCCGCCGGGCGTCACGGACTCGAGCGCCACGAACGCGGAGTGGCTCCGCACCTTGACGCTGCCGGACCTGCCCGTGCGCTTCGACGAGCGCGTGGTGCGCTACCTCGAGTTTTACCGAGACGATCCCAAGGGGCGCGCCATCGCGAAGATTTGGGCGCGCAAGCTCGGGCGCTACTCCGCGGCCCTGCGCGCGGAGCTCGCCAAGCACGGGCTCCCGACGGATCTCGTGTACCTGTCGCTCATCGAGAGCGGGCACAACCCCTCCATCGCGTCGCCGGCAGGGGCGGCGGGGCTCTGGCAGTTCATGCCGGCCACGGGCCGGCTCTACGGGCTCACGGTCGATCGCTGGGTCGACGAGCGGCTGGATCCCGAGCGGGCCACGGAGGCGGCGGCGCTGTACTTGGGAGATCTGTACCGACGCTTCGGCACGTGGGAGCTTGCCATGGCGGGGTACAACATGGGCCACGGCGGCCTGGTGCGGACCGTCCGGAGGTTCAGCAGCAACGACTTCTGGGAGCTCTCACGCCTGGAGGCCGCCATCCCGTGGGAGACCACGCTCTACGTCCCCAAGATCTTGGCGACGGCCGTGGTCATGCGTAACCTCAAGGCCTTCGGCCTCGACCAGATCACTCCCGAGCCACCCGAGAGCTTCGACGTGGTGAGGGTGGCGCCGGGGACGACGCTCAGCGAGGTCGCGCGGGCGGCGGCGCTCGAGCCGCGCGTGGTGGAGCAGCTCAACCCGATGTACCTCGCGGGGAGGACGCCTCCCGCCAGTGGCCCGACGCTGAGCTACAAGGTGCGCCTGCCACCAGGCACCGGCGCCCTCGCCAGCCAGGGGCTCGCGGGGAGCGCCGACGCTGCGGGAGATCTAGTGGTGGTGCGCGTGGGGGACACCGTGGAGACGCTCGCGGCGGCGCGCGGCACCACGCCCGCGGCGCTGCGCCGGCTCAACAGCATCGGCGCCGCGGAGGTGCTGGAGCCTGGGACGGTGCTGCTCGCGCCGCGCCTGGAGGCTGGCGCGCAGCCTGGCGCGGACACCGAAGAGGTGGTGGTCGTGCCGGCGCGTCAGTTCCGATACGCTGGCCGAGAGCGGGTGTTTTACCGAGTGGTGGCGGGCGACAGCTTGGCGCGGATAGCTCAGGCCTTCGGGGTGGGGAGCCACGAGCTCTTGCTCTGGAACGCCTTGGACCCCAGCGCGCGCCTACAGTCCGACATGGTGCTCCAGGTCTTCGTCCCACCGTCGCAGAGCCTCAGCGGGGTGCGCTACGTGAGAGAGGCGAGCACGCGCGTGCTGGTCGCCGGGAGCCCGGAGTTCATCGACTACTTCGAGGGGCTCAGCGGCAAGCGCCGCATCGTGATCAAGGTGGCGGAGGGTGAGACGCTCTTTTCCATCGGACAGCGCTACGGCATGAGCGTCGGTTGGATGGAGCGCATCAACCGCTTCTCCCGCACGAAGAAGCTGAAGGTGGGCCAGAGCATCATCGTCTACGCCAAGGTGCCCGGGCAGGTGCCCGCGGGGACGGCGGACGTCACGCCGCTGCCGCCCGTCGTCGCCGGCTCCCCGGAGTCCCTGCCGGAGCTGCCCCCGCCGGTGACCTCCGGCACTTGAGAGCGCTAGGGCGCGGCGCCGCTGGGCGCGGCGGGCCCGCTGTCGGGTGCGCTAGCCGCCCCGTCGAACTGATACACCAGCCCCACGCCGAGCACCGTGGCGCTGGCGTTGTAGGTGCCGGCGTTGATGCTGCGCGGATCTCCCGTGGGGTTGGCGCGCACTGGGTTGACCACGGGCATGGCGGCCTCACGCACCCCGACCTGCTCCTCGAAGCCGATGACCTGCGCGACCACCCCGTCGAAGCGCCAGTGACCCATCTTCAGGCTGCCGCCGAAGCTGACGATGAGCTTGTCCAAGTCCACCGTGGTGGCGCTGAGGTACTTCTTGGGGATGGCGCTCGGCTCGAACATGGCGCCAGCGCGCAGCGTCAGGCCGTAGCCTCCCAAGGCGAGATCATGCTCGGCGCCGAGGCGGATGCTGTAGGTGTCCTCGAAGCCGCGCTGCAGCGCGATGGGCGAGATGTAGTAGCGCGGCGGGAAGGCCTGCACGCCCGTGAGCGCCATGCCGTTGGGCTGCATGCGGATCTCGTCGTGCATGCCCCAGGCCTCGACCACGAAGCTGAGCTCCGCGCGCGTGGTCTCGAGCGGGCGCAGCTCCACGCCGGCGCGCAGCGTCCAGGGGAGGGTGAAGGTCACTTGGCCTTCGTCGCCGTCCTGCTTGGCGCCGTCGAACACCGCCGACGTGGGCAGCCTCACCTGGGTGGTGGCGGGGGAGTCGATCCACACCGGCAAGTGGAAGGACAGCCCGAGGCGCAGCAGCTCCATGGGCGCGTAGATGGCGCCCAGCACCCCGGACGGCGCGACGATGGGGCCGACGCGCAGCCGTGAGTAGGCGTCGAAATCCGGCTGCTCCGGCGCGCACAAGAAGCGATCCGGCAGGCAGGCGCTGAACGCGACGCTGGCCTGGAAGTAGCCGCCGAGCGCCTCGACGCCGGCGCCGAGCGCGAGCGTCTTGTCGGGGCTGTGCCACGCGCCGTAGGCGCCCAAGATGGCGAGCGCAGACCCATCCAAGGTGATGAGGGAGTAGCGCTGCGGCGCGGGCTGAGAGCCGAGGCGCTCCGGGTAGCTGGTGATGGCGGCGTAGGGAGCCCACGCCCCCAGCGCGAAGTTGAAGCCCTTGAGGTCGAGATCGTGCGTGATGACCGCGGTGGGGATGGGCAAGATGGGGCTCGAGCCCTCCACCACCGGGAACACCTGCTCGTACTCCGCGCCGGTGGGCTCCCCGGTGTTCGGGTCTCGCTGCTGGACGAGCGCGCGGCGCTGGTAGGTGCTGTTGTAGCGAAGCCAGGAGCCGTCGAGCAGCAGCTGCCGCCCGGCGAAGGCGAGCCCCGCCGGGTTGTAGGTGATGCTCCCGCCGTCGTCCGCGCCGGCGACGAAGGCCCCGCCGCGCCCGAGGGGTCGCACGCCGCGGTCAGAGAAGTAGAGCCCCGCGGCCTCGGCCGTGACGCCCGCGAGCAGACTGGCGCCGAGCGCCGCAGCGAAGATTCGAGCTCTCATGGGCTACCTCAGTTGCCGTTACGGTGGCGCATGATCTCGTAAATTTGCTCGAAGCCTCGCGTGCGGCTGCTCATGAAGTCCCGCATGGTGCTGAACACGAGCTGGAAGTCTCGCGGAGTGAGCGGCTGCCCGCGCGGCAGGCTGGCGTCCTCCCGGTTCACCTCGGCGATGACGTCCAAGATGACCTCGATGGGTGCGAGGCTGTTGGCGTCCAGCGGGTTCATGGGGGTCACCAGGTTTCGCAGCAGCAGGTCCACGTAGTGGTAGGGATCGTACGGGTTGCGGACGGCGGCGCCGCTCTCGTCCGTCTCGCGCGTGAGCGCGTTGAGCAGCTCCACGACGCGGTCCGCGGCGCCGGGCGCCTCCTCGCCGCCGAGCCGCGCCGTGCGCGGGGCCGCGGCCAAGGACACCGCGTTGAACAGCGGCGGCAGGTTCTCTTCGTCGTCCAAGATCTGGAGCAAATCCACGATGGAGGTGAGCGTCGCGGCCTCCGCGTCGTCGCCGAGCACGGCGTGCAGGAGGTGCCGCAAGAACCGCTGCAGCTCGAGCTTGGCCTTCGGCTCGTGGTCGAGCAAATCCACGAGCGTGACCGCGGTGCCGAAGCTCGGTCGCTCGAAGGTGTCCTTCGTCTTCTGGGCGAGCGTCTTGCTGGCCCACTCGCAGCCGCCGCCCTGCTCCCGATCCGGGCAGTTGGCGTTGAGCTGCTCCCGCAGCACGCGCAGGAGCGTGGGGACGCCCTCGGAGATGACGCTGCTCGTGAAGCGCATGCTGGAGCCGGAGCCGCTGGTCTCCATGAAGGCGTCCACCAGCTTGGAGCGGGCGCTGCGCCAGCGGAGCCGCCGCGCCTCGTCCGTGGCCGTGCGGCGGTCCATGTCGCGCAGGGTGTTGGCGAACAGATCCATCGGCGTGAGCTGCGGCTTGACGCTGCCGTCCGCGTAGGTGGTGCTCGCCTTGCCGTCCAGCCCCACCATGCCCACGCTGGCGGCGTAGTCTGGGTCCATGAAGGCGACGGCCAGCTCCGTGACGAGGTCGATGCCGTTGACGCCAGCGCCGTTGCCGCGGGCGTCCGTCACGTAGCTGGGTTGGTCCACGATGGTGAGCAGCTCTCCCACCGCCGGGAGCAGCTCACCCTCGAACAGCTCCACCAAGATGGGCTCGTAGCGCGACAGCCCGGACTCATGGCAGTAGCGCGGATTATAGTCTGGCGCGTCCTTGCGCCAGCTCCCCTTCTTGCTGCACTCCTTGCCGTGCTTCTCGCTGGGCCAGTGGCGGTAGAGCACCTGGAGCAGATCGAGGAAGAGCTGGCTCTCATTGTGCTTGTCGAAGGCCATCGCCAGCGGCGCCACGCCCGTGAGAAAGTCGTACTGCTCCCACTGGAAGATGCCCCCCAGGTTACGGAGGCGCAGCAGATCTGCCGGGGAGTGGTCCCCGCCGGGCGTCTCCGTGCAGTCTTGGATGGCCAGCCCGCGCACCGTGCGGGTGGGGCACACGCTGGTGGAGATGGGGTCCACCAGGTTGCTGATGAAGCTGTTGGTGAGGCTGTTGCGCCCGGACACCTCCGGGTCCCGGTCCGGCATGCCGGCGGGGCCGAAGAAGCCATCGAACTTGTTGCTGGTCGTCCCGAAGAACACCAGCCGGTCGAAGGCACGTGCGGTGGGGGCGAGGGACATGCCCGTCAGGCCGCTCGACTGCCGGAAGGCGTCGTCCATGTTGACGAGCCCGCCGATGGCGCTCACCAGCAGGTTGAGCACGCCGTCCTCGATCTTCAGCACCCCTTGGCGTGGGCTGCGGTGGTAGACGTCGTCCAGCACCGCGTCCAGGTACACGAGGCCAATGTTCGGGATGCGCAGCACCTCACACTCGTCGTAGGTGCCGATGAGCGGGTAGTCCAAGTTGAGCCCGCCGAGCTTGATCTTCAGCTTGGCACCCTTCTTGTTGCAGGCGTTCACCCCGTCCATGTCGTGGATCATCTGCAGCGTGCGGTGAAAGATGCTGCGCTGATCCACGCCACCCACGATGGTGTCGGGTTGCCGGCGGTCCACCGGGAGGTGCGGGGGGCTCTTGTCTCCGCTGGAGAGGTTGAGGAGCCCACCGTTCAGATCCTGCGGATCGTAGGTGATGATGTCCCGGTACTGGGCGAACTTGCCGAAGGCGCGCGAGAGCGTGGTGTGGACGCGCGGGTCTTGGAAGGCGCGCAGCAGATCTTTGAAGACGGCGGGCTTGTGCAGCAGCACCACCGCCAGCTCTGCGAACTCGTCCCAGAAAGGGTTCTCCGGGGCCAGCTTCGCCTCCGGGTGAGCGTTGGAGACCTCGCGCAGCTTCAGCGCGGCCTTGACGATGCGCGCCATCAAGGGCTTGTGCTCGGTGAACAGCCGCTCCAAGAGCGCCAGCGTGGCGTCGCTGCGCGGGTGCGCCAGGAGCTGTCCGGTGGCGTGCAAGAGCGCCACGATGGGGGAGCGCGAGGCGTCGAAGCTGCCGTAGCCCTGGCTGTTGAAGCTGGCCGGGCGCTTCATGGGTTCGCCGTACATCAGCCACGCGCCGCTCAGCAGATCCACCAGCGACTCGTTGCCGCCCTCGGGATCGATGAGCGGCACGAGCTCTCGAGCGATGGCGGTGACGAGCAGCGAGTTGGTGTTCAGCGTCTGGTACTGCACGCTGCCGTCGCTCTGCAGCGCACGCCCGAAGCTGTCGCGCTGCGCCGCGTCGGCGAGCCCCGGGATGACGAAGGGCGAGGGCGCGCTCGCGAGCTGCCCCTGCGCGTCGAGGAAGCGCCCCAGGCCGTCCACGTCGGCGTAGCCGTCGCCGTCGGTGTCCGCGAAGGGCGCGGGCAGGCTGCCCGAGACGCCCAGGATGGCGCCCGCCGGAACCGCCCAGCCGCGAGGATCGCGCCGCGTGATGAAGCGCTCGCTCGCCCCGGCGACGGCGTAGGCGGGCGACGACGACAGCAGCGCGGCGGCGGCGACCTCCACCGTGGTGCGCGGTCGGTTGGGCTGCAGCCGCCCTGGGTCCGCGAGCTTCCACGGCACCGGCAGCGCGGCCTGCTCGGAGGTGTCGAGCTCCGAGTTGATGGAGCCGAGCACGTCCTGGAAGGCCGCGCGCCAGTCACCGCCCGGCGCGAGCCGCGGGGTGAGCACCTGCGCGAGCGAGCGCAGCCCGGGGTAGGCCAGGGTGGGGCGCAGCGCGCCCAGCGCGACGCGCGTGGGTCGGTAGCCAGCGCGCCCGCTGAGCTTGGCGAGCGCCTGCTGCGCGGCCTCGGCGCGCGCGGCGTCCACGGCGTGAGTGTAGAGGTCGTCGTCGTGGCCAGGGCCGCCGAGGCCCGCGAAGAAGCGCGCCGTGGCGCGCGTCACCGACGGCATGAGCGGCTCCGCGGCGGGATCGATGGGGTTGTCTTCGTAGAGCGGCACGAGCGCGCGCAAGAGCTGGCTCAGCGCCTCGTGCCCGCTCACGGGCGGGCCCTTGCCCAGCGGGTCGCTCAGCGGGGTGTCGACGAGCGTGGCGTCGAGCGCCTCCACCAGCTCCACGCGGCGTCGCGCCAGGGCCTCGAGCTTCGACACCGCGAGCCGGCGCGTGGCGAGCGCGCGCACGCGCAGCGCGGGATCTGCCAGCGAGTCCGGCGAGGGCAGGAGGGACTCATCGACGGTGGTCGCGTAGGCGCCGGTGGAGTCGCCATGGCACAGCGCTCGATAGGAAGCGCCGCTGAGATCTTCCGTGAGCGCGCCGGCGCCGATCCGATCACACAAGACCGTGTAGATCTCTTGGCCCAGCGAGGCGCGCTCCGGGACGCGCCGCACCTCATCGAAGTTGGACCCGCAGGCTCCCGTGAGCGGGAGCGTCCCCAGCACCAGCAGCGTTCGACGTAGCTTCCCTCGCATCGCACGAGGATACGGCCTTTCGGGCGATGACGTCACTCGTCACGAGTGACGCGCGGCGCCGTCTTCGTGCGTCAGCGCGCGCCCTGCTTACACGCTGCGTCGGCGCGTTGCGGCACCGCATCGCCAGCGTGAACGAGTCCCGCTAAGAAGCGACTCCATGTCGATCACCGCGATTGTCTTGGCCGCTGGCCGCGGGTCACGCATGAAGAGCGAGCTGCCCAAGGTGCTGCACCGCGCCGCGGGGCGACCCTTGGTGGAGTACCCCATCCGCGCGGCGCTCGCGGCGGGCGTCACGCGCGTGGTCGTGGTCACCGGAGGGCCGGAGCGTGAGCGGCTCGACGCCCACTTGAGGGCGGTCTTCGGGGTGGCCGTCCACTGCGTGGAGCAGGCGACGCCGCGCGGCACCGGCGACGCGGCCCGCGTCGGGCTCGCGGCCGTGGACGCTGACGAGGTGCTCGTGCTGTGCGGCGACACGCCGCTGCTGCGAGAGGAAGAGCTGCGCCAGCTCCGCGCGGCGCTCGAGCAGGGGCGCTCCTTGGCGTTCCTCTCCGCGCGGCTCGACTCACCTCAGGGCTACGGCCGCGTGCTGCGCGACGCGGAGGGCGCGGTGCTCGGCGTCCGGGAGGAGCGGGACCTGAAGACGGACGCCGAGCGCCAGCTCCGCGAGGTGAACGCCGGCGTCTACGCCGCGCGCGTGCCGGAGCTGCGCGCGGCGCTGGCGCAGCTCCGCGACGACAACGCGCAGGGCGAGCTGTACCTCACGGACGTGGTGGCCTGGCTGGCGGCGCGCGGCGCGGTGGTGGCCGTGGAGGGCCCCGCCGAGGCGCTGCTCGGCGTCAACGACCGCGCGCAGCTCGTCGCCGCGGAGGCGGCGCTGTACCGGCGCATCGCGGCGCGCCACGCGGCCGCGGGCGTCACCGTGCGAGCGGGCGCGCTCATCGACGACGACGTGACGCTCGAGCCGGACGTGGAGGTCGAGAGCGGCGCGTGCTTGCGCGCGGGCTCCGTGGCGCGGCGCGGCGCGCGGATCGGCGTGGGCGCCGTGCTGACGCGCTGCCAGCTCGGGGAGCGCGTGACCGTGCTGCCGTACAGCGTGCTCACCGACAGCGTGGTCGAGGCCGAGGCCCAGGTGGGACCGTTCTCGCACCTGCGCCCGGGCTCGGTGCTGGGCGAGCGCGCGCACGTCGGCAACTTCGTGGAGACCAAGCAGACGCGCCTGGGCGCCGGCGCCAAGGCCAACCACCTCGCCTACCTGGGCGACGGTGAGGTCGGACCCGGCGCGAACATCGGCGCCGGCACCATCTTCTGCAACTACGACGGCTTTCAGAAGCACCGCACCGTCATCGGCGCGGGCGCCTTCATCGGCAGCGACACTCAGCTCGTGGCGCCCGTCACGGTGGGGGAGGGCGCGTACGTGGCCACCGGCACCACCGTGACCAAGGACGTCCCGGCGGACGCGCTGGCGCTCAGCCGCGTGAAGCAAGAGAACAAGCCGGGCTACGCCTCGCGCTTGCGCGCGCGGATGCGCGCGGCTGCCGAGCGCGCCAAGGCCGAGCGCGCCGGCCGCTAGGGTCACTGGCGCGCGGCGCGGCTCCCCCCTCCGGAGCAGCTCACTGGATCTTGGTGGTGCAGCCGAAGACCACGTCCACGCGGCCGCCCGGATCCGCCTTCACGCGATCGCAGTCCGCGCCGCACAGCTCGATGCGGGAGTTGTCCGAGCTGTAGGTCCAGCCGCTCTGGCAGTTGTTGCTGCTCTTGCCGATCTCTTCGGCAGGCTGGCCGCTCGGCGTGTAGACCACGTTCACGCGCCCCAGATCGATCTCTTGGCCGTCGCTGGGGGTGGGGATGGCGAAGGAGCAGGTGAGGGCCTGACCGGAGATGGCTTGCAGCGCTTGGTTGAGCGCCTGACCGAAATTCTGCGCGGTGGTCATGTCGAAGTGGCAGTAGTTCGGCCCGGTGTCGCTGCAGCCGGGGGTGTCCGTCCCGCCCGCGCGCGCCATCCGAGACAGGACGTCGCGCGAGTTTTCACTCCCTGGCGAGCCGATGACGAAGGTGCGGATGCCGCTGGCGCGCCGCGCCTGCACGGCGTTGACCAGCGCGTCTTGCTGGGCCGGCGGGATCTTCTGCGAGCCGGTGCCCACGCAGTTGGGGCCGTAGGTGGGGTCGCCGTCCGTGAGCAAGACCACGAAGCGCTGCCCGGGCGCGCTGTAGTTGGCCACGCCGTCCGCGCCCACGCGGAAGGCCTCCTGCGTGGGCGTGCCGCCGAGGGCGCTGAGGCTGTTGATTTGGTTGGTGAGCCTCGTGCGCTGCTGCTGATCCAGCGGCGCGACGGGCACGCGCAAGTTCGGGTTCGTGCAGTTGGCGCCGAGCGGCGCCGTGTTCGGGAAGTTGTAGAGGCCCACGTGGTTGGTGTCCGGCATGCCGCCGAGGGCGGTGACCAGCGCGGTCTTGGTGAGCGCCAGCTTGCTGCCGCCACCGCCGGGCGGCGGATCTCCCATGGAACCGCTGGTGTCCACCACGAGCATGAGCGTGGGCGGCACGATGTCCGCCTTGCCGCTGGAGGTGGCGCAGCCGGCGTCTGGATCCGTGACGGAGCCGCTGCTGCCGCCGATGTTGATGGCCGCGCCGGTCCCGCCGTTGCCGCCGCCGTTGCCCCCGCCACCGGAGCGACCACCGCCGCCGGCGCTGGCGGCCGAGCCGCCGCCGCTGCCCGCATACAGCCCATCGTCCCCTCCGTCCCCCGTGCTCGAGCACGCGAGCGCGACGACGACGGCCGACCCCAGCAGACCCAGCGAAAGAAGCCTCGACATGCCGCGCAGCATACGGCCACTGGCCAGGTTCCGCCAATGGGCAATGCGTGGGCGGCGCTAGGACTTGACGCGCACGCGCGCGCCAGCCCCCCCCCGCGACACCTGAGGGAGCTCGTGGTGCATCTGCGCCTGCTTCACCTCCAGGTAGCCCCGCGAGTAGGGGTTGGCGTCGATGAGCACTGGAATTCTGCCCTCTACCTGGATCCCCAAGGACTCCAGCCCCTCGAGCTTCGCGGGGTTGTTCGTCATCAGGTCGATGGACTCTACCCCGAAGTGGCGCAGCATGGCGGCGGCCATGTCGTAGTGGCGCGCCTCTACCGGCAGGTGGAGCAGCTCGTTGGCTTGGATGGTGTTCGCGCCGGCGGCCTGCAGCGCGTAGGCGCGCACTTTGTTGACCAGCCCGATGCCGCGCCCCTCCTGGCGCAGGTAGAGCAGCACCCCGGTGCCGTGCTCGGCCATCATCTGCTGTGAGCGCTCGAGCTGCTCCTTGCAGTCGCACTTCAGCGAGCCGAACACCTCGCTCGTCATGCACTCGGAGTGGACGCGCACCGGCACGCGCTGGCCCCCACGCACGTCGCCCATCACCAGCGCGATGTGCTCGTTGCTGAGGCCGAGCGCCGCCGCCTCCCCCTCGTCCTCCCAGCGAAAGACGTAGAGCTGAAAGGAGCCGAAGCGCGTGGGCAGCGGGGCCTCTGCGAGGAGGCTCAGGCGGTGGTCGGAGATCGTCGGGGGAGGGCTCTGCATGGCGACGCTGACCGAGTCCCCGACGCCGCCCCAAGGCGGACGCCGAAGCTACGGGGAGGGGCTCGACCCAGGGCGCCGAGCGGCGGCAATCTGGGCTCGGGGGCCGAGCGGGTCAATCACCGGCGCGGCGATTGTGCCCCTGGCGCTTCAGAGGACCGTGTGTTTTCAACAATTTGGGCTGACACCAGCGCAGCAGGGCGTGCTCGACGATGGCGCGCGCCGGGCGCCGGGAGCCTCCCTTGAGATCGGCGTCCACGCCGGCGAGCAGCTCGAGCCAGCGCTCGAGGTCCGCGCGCGAGAGCTGCTCGAGCGAGCGCTTGAGCTCGGCGGCACGGAAGGGAGGCGCGCCCGCCGCGGCCGCGGCCTCCGGCGCGGCGGCGCCCTGGCGGAGCGCTGCCTCGAACTTGATGAGCTGACGGGCGGTGAAGGCCAAGGTCCCGACGAGGGCGATGGCGTCGCGCGGATCTCCCAGGACCTGGCTGAGCAGCGCCAAGATCTGCCCGGCGTCCCGTCGGCCGACCGCGTCCGCCAGGCTCCAGACGGTGGTGGGACGGAGGCGCACGACGCACTCCGCCACCGCGTCCTCCGTGATGTCCGCGCCTTCCTCGTGATAGAGGCTGAGCCGCTCCACCGCGTCCGCCACGGCGCCCAGCTCCGGCCCGGCCAGCTCCGCCACCAGCTCCGCCACGTGCGGCGCGATGCGCTGGCCGCGCGCCTGGACGCGCGCCTGCACCCAGCGCGGCAAGGCTTGGTTCGACAGGGCCGCGCAGTCCACCACGCAGCCCTGCTGCTTGGCGAGCGTGACGAGGCGGCGGCGCTGATCCAGCTTGCCCGCGCGCAGCAGCAGGACCGTGCTCGGCGCTGGGTCTCTCACGTAGTCCGCCAGCCGATCCAGCGGGCCGAGGCGTGGCTTGCCCTCGCTCGGCGCCTTGCCCTTGCCGGCGTCCTCCCAGCGCTCGACGTCGCGCACCTCCACCAGGCGGCGCTTGGCCATCATGGGCAGGGTGCGCGCGGCGGCGAGCGCGGCGTCCACCGTGACCTCGGCGGCGTCGAGCTGCTCTTCGTTGAGCCCGGCGATGCCGCCGGCGCGCGCCGCCGCCCGGAGCGCGGTGAGCGCCTCCTGCGCGAGCAGGCGCTCCTCTCCAAGGAGGAGGTAGACGGGGCGCAGCGCTCCTCGCTGCGCCTCGGCGACGGCTTGCTCGGGGGACAAGGCCTGAGCCGTAGGCGTGACGACGCCCGAGGGCAAGCCCTCGCGAGCATTCCCCCCCCGGGGGGCGGCTCTCGTCCGCGTCGAGCGCGCGCGCCGCCTGGCAGGCGCGGAGAAATCGTGTCACGCGAGCCTCACGGGCGACCCCCGCGCTTTCGTGAGGCGTGCGCTCGTAGTAAGAGCCGCGACGACGTGAGCCCGCTACGCATCGTTCAAGGCGCCCGCGCCTTCGCGCGTCCGGCGCGCGGCACGCTGGTCGCCATCGGTAACTTCGATGGAGTGCATCGTGGGCATCAGGCGCTCGGCCAGGCGCTGGTGGCGCAGGCCGAGGAGCGCGCCCTCGAGCCGGTGGTGCTCACCTTCCACCCGCACCCCTCCGCGGTGCTCGGGCGCGCCGTGCGCCCCACGCTGACGGCGCTGACGCGCAAGCTGGAGCTGCTCACCCGGCAGAGCGCGGCGCTCCACGTCGTGGTGGAGCCCTTCACGCTGGAGCTGGCGGCGCTCGAGCCGGAGGCCTTCGTGCAGCAGGTGCTGGTGGACGCCCTCGGCGCGCGCGAGGTGTGCGTGGGCGATAACTTTCATTTCGGTAGGGGCCGCGCTGGTGGCGTAGAGACGCTGCGCGCGCTGGGGGCGCGCCATGGCTACGAGGTGTGGGCGCAGCCGCTGCTGGCCGACGCGCAGGGGCCCCTCTCCAGCTCCCGGGTCCGGGACGCCCTCGCGAGCGGGGACGTAGCGGCGGCCACCCGGCTGCTGGGGCGCCCGCACTCCGTGGAGGGGCTCGTGGAGCACGGTCAGGGGCGCGGCCGCACCCTCGGCGTGCCGACCGCCAACCTGGGACAGCTCACGGAGATGCTCCCCGCCCACGGGGTCTACGCCTGCGTGGTGGACGTGCTGGGCGACGCCGGAGAGCCGCCGGTGCGAGCGCTGCGCACCGGCGTCGTCAACCTCGGCGTCCGGCCCACGCTCGAGGCCGGCTTCTCGTGCGAGGCGCACCTGTTCGACTGGGACGCGCCGCTCTACGGCGCGCGGCTGCGCGTGCACCTGCTCGAGCGCCTGCGCGAGGAGCGTCGCTTCGACGGCGTGGAGGCGCTGCGCGCGCAGCTCACGCTGGACCTCGAGGCGGCGCGCGCCGCCACCGCCGAGGTGCGCCCGGAGCCGCGCGCGCCCGGCTGGTACTGAGCGGGCGGTTTTTGCTGAGCCCCGGGGCAGGCTTGGCTAGGCTCCGGCGCCATGCAGGCGGAGCGAGAGTTCGAGGTGGTGCTGTTCGGCGCCACGGGGTTCACCGGCAGGTTGGTGGCCGAGTACTTGGCGCTCGCGGGCGGGGCGCTGCGCTGGGCGCTCGCGGGGCGTGACCTCGCCAAGCTCGAGCGCGTGCGCGCGGGGCTGCCCTCGGCGGCGCGGGGCGTGCCGCTGCTGGTGGCCGATGCCTCCGCGCCCGCGGAGCTGGCGGCGCGCGCCCATGTGGTCGCCACCACCGTCGGCCCCTTCGCGCGCTACGGCCTGCCGCTGGTAGAGGCCTGCGCGAGCGCGGGGACGCACTACTGCGATCTCACGGGCGAGGTGCACTTCATCCGGCGGAGCATCGACGTGGCGCACGAGCGCGCGCGCGCCACCGGCGCGCGCATCGTCCATGCCTGCGGCTTCGACTCCGTGCCGTCGGAGCTCGGCGTGCTGCTGCTCTCGCAGGAGAGTCGGCGGCTCGGGCTCGGCGGGCTGCGGGAGGTGAAGATGGTGGTCACCCAGCTTCGCGGCGGCGCGTCCGGGGGGACGCTGGCCTCCATCTTGGGGGTCGCGGAGGCCGCCGCAGGGAGCGCGGAGATCCGGCGCCTGCTGCTGGATCCCTACGCGCTGAGCCCGGAGCGGGGCGCGGAGCCGCACACCGAGCGGGGCGACCAGCTCGGCGTCCGCTATGAGCCGGCGCTCCGGTGCTGGACGGGGCCCTTCGTGATGGCGGCGGTCAACACGCGCGTGGTGCGCCGCTCGAACGCGCTGCTGAGCTACGCCTACGGCCGTGAGCTCAGCTACGCGGAGTCCATGAGCCTCGGGGCTGGACCGCGCGGGCTGACGCGCGCGCTCGGGCTGTCGCTGGGCCTTGGCGCGGGCCTGCTGGCGGCTGGCCTCGGCCCTACCCGGCGGCTGCTCGCCCGGCGCCTCCCCCACCCCGGGGAGGGGCCCAGCCGCGAGCGCCAGGCGAAGGGCGGCTTCGAGCTGGAGTTCTTCGCGACCACCGAGCGCGGGCCCACGCTGCGCGCCCGCGTGGGCGGTGATGGTGATCCCGGCTACAGCGCCACCGCCAAGATGCTGGGCGAGAGCGCGCTGGCGCTGGCGCGGGATCCGCTCGAGGCCGGGGGCGGCGTGCTGACGCCCGCGGTGGCCCTGGGCACGCACCTGCTCGAGCGGCTCCGAGCGGCCGGGCTACGCTTCGAGCTGCGCTAGCCGCGCGCGGGCTGACGCGTGGCGTCGTAGACGGCCTTGCCCCCCGTGCCGAGCAGCACGAGCGCCGCGCCGGCCCAGGCCCAGGGCCCGGGCACCTCGTGGTGCCAGAAGTAGGCCCACACCGGGTTGAGCACCGGCTCCACCAGGAGCAGCAGCGAGGTGTCCAGCGCCGGGAGCGAGCGCACCGCGCGCGTGGTGAGCGCGTAGGCCAGGCCCACTTGGAACACGCCGAGGTAGAGCAGCACCAGCACGTCCTGCGTGCCGAGCGTCAGCGGCAGCAGCCCGGGTGAGCACAGCAGGAACGCGATGAAGTTGCCGAGGACCACCGACGCCTCCACCTCGCCCGGCCGCGCCCCGGGGCGTGACGACAGGTAGCGTAGCCCCATGATGGTGAAGGCCCAGGTGACGCCGGAGAGCAGCGCCAGGACGTTGCCGCGCACTGGATCCGGCGCGGTGACGCTGGGCGCCTCGCGCCCGACGAAGAAGCACACGAGCCCGAGCGCCGCCAGCGCGAGAAACCAGAGGTCGGTGCGGCGCAGCCGCTCCTTGAGCAGCACCGGCCCAGCGAGCAGCACGTAGAGCGGCGCCGTGCTCTGCAAGTAGATGGTGTTCGCGCTGGTGGTGAGCTTGTTCGCGCTGACGAAGAGCACGAGCGTGCAGGCGTAGCCCAGCCCGAGCAGCAGCGGACGGAGCCCGAGCCCGCGGCGCGCGACGGGCAGCATGACCGCCACCGCCACCGCCGCGACGAGGGAGCGGAGCCCGCCGATTTGCCAGCTGCTGAGCGTGGTCGCCTTGACGCCCGCGCCGCCCGTGGAGAACAGCGCGGCGGCCAGCACGAGCTGCAGCCGCGCGGCATGAGTGGAGGGCGCCCCGCGGGACACGGCGCGCGGCCTAGCACCACGCCGCGCGCGCGGGCAGAGGGGGCCCTTCCCGCCGCCCAGCCCCCAGGGCTATATGAGGCGCATGGGCTCCCCTTCGTCTACTCGGGCCGCGCTGGAGGAGCGCGCGCGCCAGCTCGGGGTCGAGCGCCCCGAGCTCCACAGCCGCGCGGAGCTCGAGACGCTGCTCAAGGAGCGGGAGGCGCCTCGCATCGAGCGGGAGCCGCCGAGGAGCTGGTTCGGCGTCGCGCGAGATCTGCTCGCCAGCGTGGTGGAGCAGGGGCTGCACCTGCCCGCGACGGCCAAGCTCATCCGCGCCGTCCCGGACGCCGCGCCACCGCCCAAGGCCCCCGCACCCGTCCCCAGCGTCACCCTCGCGGAGATCTACGTCGCCCAGGGCCACGTGCAGCGCGCTCGGAGCGTGCTGCACGACGTCCTCGCGAAGGAGCCCGAGCACGCCGCCGCCAAGGCGCTGCTCGCCCGCCTGGCCCCCAGCAAGCCCGCGCCCGCGCCCGCGCCCGCACCCGCACCCGCGCCCGCGCCCGCGGCGGAGCCCGCGCCCGCGCCCGCGGTCGACAGCCCCGGTGAGGGAGGCGCGCCGCTCGAGCACCTCGTCCTGCTCCGGTCGGGCGCCGCGCCGCTCGCCTACGTGGAGTACGGCCCGGAGCTCGAGGGGCTGCTGCGCCTCCGCCTGCAGATCCGTCGCCCCGCGGAGCACGGGGTGGAGCTGCTGGAGCAGGAGCTGCCCAGCGGCGCCTCGCGCTCCTGCACGCCGCTGCCCATGGTGCCCGCCGACGCTTGGACCTGCGCCGCGCTCGGCGTCCTCGCTGGTCAGGACTTTCGGCCCGTCGCCGTCGCGGTGCTCGCGCCCGAGGCGCCTGAAGGCCGCTGAGCGCGCGCGGCGCTGACAACCGCCGCGCCGAGCCACCCGACTGCGCCGCCCATGGCCCGGCTGCGCCCTCTCGCCCTCAGTGTCCTCACCCTCGCGTCCACCGTGTCCGTGGCCGCGGCGTCGGCCTCGCCCTCGGCGGGCTTGGCGAGCGCGTGGCTCGGCGTGCGCGCCGGCGCGCTCCGGGTGGGGCAGGAGCGGCTCGCCACCTACGCCTTCGTCGAGCTGGAGCTGCCGCTCGGCGCGCTGCTCGTGCGGGCCGCGTCGGCGCGCCCCCGGCCGTCCTCGGCGCCGCCGCTCGGGCCGCTGGCGCGCGCGACGGTGCGCGCCGCCCTGCGCGCCGCCGGGCTCGCCACGGATCGCAGGCTCGACGCGCTGGGCGGCCGCGCGCGCTGGTCCGCCTCGCTCCCGGAGCTGCAGCTCCGCGGTGGCCGCACCACCGATCAGTCGCTACGCCTCGCGCCCACCACCACCGACCCGTACCGCTTCACCCAGACCGGCGCGACCTCCCTGGTGTACGAGGGGCGCCTGCGCTGGCGGCTCGATCGGCTGGTGTTCGCGGGCGAAGAGCTGCGGCTCGAGCAGCTCCGGCACGCCCGAGCCCAGGCGCGCGCGCGGGTCACGCAGCGGACCCTGGAGCTGCTCTTCGCGTGGCAGCGGGCGCGCCTGGCGGCGGAGGAGGCGGGCCTGGAGCCAGCCGAGCAGGCGCTGCGGGAGCTCGCCCTGGAGCAGGCGGAGGCGGCGCTGGACGTCGCCACGGGCGGCTGGTTTTCTCGAAATAATGCGCGCCTGCGCTGAAGCCGCGCGGGAGAGCCTGGCGCCGGGCGCGGCTTGTGGCTAAGGGGGCGCGGTCATGCTCGCCGACACCCGCAACCTGCTCGAGGGCCTCCAGAAGCGCATCACTGCGCTAAGGGGGTCTCTTTGACGTTCGTCAGCTGAAGCGAGAGCTCGAGGAGCTGGACGAGCTGGCGAGCAGCCCGAAGTTCTGGGACGACCAGGCCAAGGCGCAGACGCTCCTGCGCAAGCGCGCCACCATCAGCGAAAAGCTGACGCTGGTGGAGGGGCTGGAGCGGGACGCCTCGGACTACGTGGAGCTGCTGGAGCTGGCCGCGGCGGAGTCCGACGAGGCCACGCTCGCGGAGGTGGGCGAGCAGGCCGAGCAGCTCGAGCGGCGCGTGCGCAAGGCGGAGCTGCAGCGCATGCTCACCGGGCCGGCGGACCAAGGCAACGCCATCGTCAGCATCCACCCGGGCACCGGCGGCACGGACGCGAAAGACTGGGGCGAGATGCTGCTGCGGATGTACCTGCGCTGGTGCGAGCGCCGCGGCTTCAAGACGGAGGTCATCGATCTTCAACCCGGCGACGACGCTGGCATCGACGGCGCCTCCTTCACCGTGGAGGGCCCCAACGCCTACGGCTTTCTGCGCGCGGAGGTCGGCGTGCACCGCCTGGTGCGCATCAGCCCCTTCGACGGCAACGCCCGGCGCCAGACCAGCTTCGCGGCCGTGGAGGTGACGCCGGACTCCGACGACGCCATCGACATCGAGGTCAAGGAGTCGGAGCTCAGCACCACCACCATGCGCGCCGGCGGCAAGGGCGGGCAGAACGTGAACAAGGTGGAGACCGCCGTGCGCATGACGCACGTCCCCACGGGCATCGTGGTGGTGTGCCGCGCGGAGCGCAGCCAGCACCAGAACCGCGCCATGGCGCTGAAGATGATCAAGGCCAAGCTGTACGAGATGGAGCTGGCCAAGCGCGAGGCGGACAAGGCGCGCTACGAGGCCGCCAAGGGGCAGATCGCCTGGGGCAATCAGATCCGCAGCTACGTGCTGCAGCCCTACCAGCTCGTGAAAGACCTACGCACCGAGCACGAGAGCAGCCAGGTGGACGACGTGCTGGACGGAGACCTGGACTCGTTCATCGAGGCGTACCTGCTGATGAGCGCGGACGGAGAGAAGCAGCGCCTGGTCGCCACGCGCGCGCAGTCGGCGGACTAGCCTGGCTCCTTCCCGCCTGGGGCGGGCGCGGGCTCGTCGTGGACGAGGTGCAGCGTCTGGGTGGGGAAGGCGAGCGACGCCCCAGCCTCCTCCACGACCTCCATGAACGCGAGCAAGACGCGCTCACGGATGGCGTAGTAGTCCCACGCGCTGGACGCGATGAACCAGGCGATGACCTCGATCTCCAGCGCAGAGGCCCCGAGGTTGGCCAGGCGCACCATGCGGTGGCCGGGGGCGAGCTGGGGCTGCGCCACCAGCACGTCGTCCAGCTCTTTCAGGATCTTGCGGAGCGCGTCCGGGGACGTGTCGTAGGTGAGGCCGACCACGGTGCGCAGCCGGAAGCGATCTCGCGCGGCGAAGTTCTCGATGCGCAGGTCCGCGAGCTTCCCGTTGGGGATGGTGATGAGCGTGCGATCGGGCGTGCGGATGCGGGTGGAGCGCAGGCCGAGCGCCTCGACGTCGCCCTCCACGCCGTCGAAGCGCACGTAGTCCCCGACGCGGAACGGGCTGTCCGCGCTGATGGAGATGGAGCCGAACAGGTTCTCCACGGTCTTCTGCGCGGCGAGCGCCAGGGCGATGCCGCCGATGCCGAGGCCCGCGAGCAGGCTGGCGACGGGGTAGCCGAGCGCGGAGAGCACCGCGATGAGCCCGATGGCCCAAAACAGCAGCTTGACGATGCGCGAGGTGAGCGGCACGAGCGAGCGCACCGTGGCGCTGCCCTTGGCGGACCCGTGATCGAGCAGGCGGTCGACCACCACGTCGATGGTGCGCAGCGCCAGCCAGAAGAACGCCAAGAGCAGCCCCGCCTTGAGCAGCCCGAGCAGGAAGGACTCGGCCGGCGGCACCAGCCCCAGCCACGGCAGGGCGAACATCACGAGCAGCAGCGCGAAGCCGAGCGTGCCGGGCGGTCCAGAGCGCACGAGCAGCGCGTCCTCCAGGGGCTCGCCCTTGCGCCGGTTGACGTGACGGACGAAGCGCAAGCTCAGCCACGACAGGAAGTGGCCGGCGTACCAGGCGGCGATCCACAGCGGGACGAGCGCCACCCACTGCCACCACAGCAGCTCCTTGGGGCCGGCCTGCATCAGGGCGTCGGGCAGGTGCTCGCGCAGCCAGCGATCATCCAGGCTGGCGTAGGCCTCCGGCACGTGCTTGAGCGTGGTCTGCGTGAACACCCAGATCGCGTCCGGCTGGGCCGCGCGGCGCACCAGGCGCACGGGGAAGCTGCCGCTGCGCACCTGCACCTTGCCGAGCTCCTCCACGTTGGGCGCCAGGCCGTCGCGGGTGTCGCCCGTGGCCAGCGGGGAGAGCTCCTCCAGCTCGATCCACAGGCGCCGGTCGAGCACGGCCTTGAGCTGCTCGGCGAGCAGCGCGCCGCTCTTGCCCGGCGGCACGTCCAGGTAGCGCGCCGCCGCCGCCCACTGGTTGGCGCGCGCGAGCATGAAAAACTGCGTCATGGACGCGCGCGGCGAGTCCGGCGCCACTTGCTCGAGCGGGGCGGCGCCGGCCGGAGCGGCCGAGGGCGCCGGGGTGGGGCTGGCCTGGGCGCCCGCCGTGGACGCCCAGACGCAGCCGAGGAGCAGGAGCAGCCCGGCCCAGAGCCAGCGGCCGAGGCGGCCGGCGTGGACGCTGCGCGGGTCGGTCGCCATGGCGCCAAGCTATGGCACGCTCCCGCGCGGAGTTGTAGCGCCTCCTGGCGGCGGTAGGCTCGACGCGGAGATTTCGCCGCGCTAAGTCGCCCCGCCCAGGACCATGAGCGAAGCCGAGAGCCAGGGCGCGGAGGACGCGCTGATCGCAGCCCGTCGCGACAAGGTGGCGCGCAGCCGGGCGGCGGGCCGCGACCCCTACGCCAACGACGTACGGGCCGAGGCGCGCACCTCGCTCGCCGCGCTGCGCGCGGCCTTCGCCCCGGCGCGGGAGGCCGGGGAGGCGGAGCGCTACCAGCCCGAGCAGGTGGAGCGGCTGGGGGAGGGCCGGAGCTACCTCGTGGTGGGCCGGCTGATGGCGCGGCGCGGCTTCGGCAAGGCCAGCTTCCTGCGGCTGCGCGACGGCAGCGGGGAGCTGCAGCTCTTCGCCAAGCTGGACGTCTTGGGGGAGGACTTCGAGCGGCTGTCGGAGCTGGACCTCGGCGATCACGTGGAGGCGCGCGGCGGCGTGATGGTCACCAAGACGGGCGAGCTGTCCTTGCAGCTCACCGCGCTGCGGCTGCTCGGCAAGGCGCTGCGCCCGCTGCCGGACAAGTGGCATGGCCTCACGGACGTGGACCAGCGCTACCGGCGCCGCTACGTGGACTTCGTGGCGACGCCGGAGGCGGCCGGCGTGCTACGCGCACGCTCCATCATCGTGCAGGGGCTGCGGGCGTTCTTGGACGAGCGCGGCTTCTTGGAGGTGGAGACGCCCACCCTGCACACGCTGGTGGGCGGCGCCGCGGCCAAGCCCTTCCGCACGCACCACAACGCGCTGGATCTCGACTTGTTCCTGCGCATCGCGCCGGAGCTGTACCTCAAGCGCCTGCTCGTCGGGGGCTTCGAGCGCGTGTACGAGATCGGCCGCTGCTACCGCAACGAGGGCATCTCCACGCGGCACAACCCGGAGTTTTCCATGCTGGAATACTACCAGGCCTACGCCACCTACGAGACGCTCCTGGCGCAGACGGAGGCGCTGCTGCGCTCGGTGGACGCGCACCTGGGGGCGCGGCTGGAGGCGCTGGGGCAGGGGGCGGACTACCAGCGCTGGCTCGAGGCGCGCCCCTTCTCGCTCGCGGAGCCCTTCGCGCGGCTCGACATGCGCGAGGCGGTGCTGAGCGGGCTGGGGCGCGCGGCGCTGCCCGCGGCGCTGCTGGAGGAGCTGCCCAGCCTGGCGCTTGGCGCGGGCGCCACGCCCACGCCGGAGCAGCTCGCGGCGGGGCAGCGCGTGGAGCAGCTGGCGCGCACCAGCGAGCGCAGCCGGCGGGTGGACTGGGGCAACCTGCGCCGCGCGCTGGTGGCGGCGGAGTCGAGCGGGGAGCGCTTGTTCCTGGCCTATGAGTTCTTCGTGGAGCCCTTCCTGGCGGAGGACTACCGCACGTCGGACGGCGCCAAGAGCCTGCCGGTCTTCATCCTGAACTACCCCTTCGAGGTGTCGCCGCTGGCGCGCCGCAAGGACGCCGACCCCTCGCTCACCGACCGCTTCGAGCTGTTCGTGCACGGCCGGGAGCTGTGCAACGCCTTCAGCGAGCTGAACGATCCGGACGATCAAGCCGCGCGCTTCCGCGACCAGGTCGCGAAGAAGGCGCGCGGCGCGGACGAGACCATGGACTACGACGCGGACTACGTGCGCGCGCTCGAGCACGGCATGCCGCCCGCCGCCGGGTTCGGCCTGGGGGTGGACCGCCTCACCATGATGCTCACCAGCCAGCCCTCCATCCGAGACGTCATCGCCTTCCCGCTCCTGCGCCCGGAGACCGAGTGACCGAGCCGGCCGGCGCCCCAGCGCTCGCGGAGCCCTCCCTCCTCGCCAAGCTGTGGCTGGCGCTCGGGATGGGCGGCCGCATCGCGCTCGGCGTGGTGCTGGGGCTGGCGCTGCTGTCGCTCGTCGCCTGGGGGCTGCGCCGGCTCGGGCAGCGCGGCCGCAGGAGCCTGCTCACGGGCGTCACCGTGCTCAACCTGGTGGGGCTGGTGGTGTTCGGGAGCTGGTCGCTGCGGCTGCCTGAGCTGCGCGGCAGCTACTTCGTGATGTGGCACCAGCTCGTGCGCGGCGGCGCGGCGCTGTGCTTCACCGGCTTTCTCTTGGGCTTCTTGACGCGCGCGCTGCCCTGGGTGCTCAACCGCTTCGAGGGCAGCGGCTTCGTCCCCTTCGTGGCCACGCGCCACGTGCGCGCCAGCAAGAGCGGCTTCCTCACCGTCATCTCGCTGCTCAGCATCGCGGGGGTGGGCGTCTCCAGCTTCGCCTTGTGCGCGGTGGTCAGCGTGATGGGCGGCTTCGGCGCGGAGCTGAAGCGCAAGATCTTGGGCAACAACGCCCATATCCGGGTGGACACGGTGCAGACGGGCGGCATCCCCGCCTGGCGAGACCCCTTGGACGCCGTGCGGCTGGTGCCCGGCGTGGCGGGCGCCTCTCCCATCGCGCAAGGGGAGGCCATGGCCTCCAGCCAGATCAACACCGCGGGCGTCATCGTGCGCGGCGTGGACACGTCCAGCATCGGCTCGGTCATCGATCTGCTCAGCAACATCGACGTGGGGGACTTCCGGTGGCTGGACGACGAGGCCACCCTGGCCGCCTTGCCCCCGGACACGCCCATCGGCATCGGCAGCGACGGCACGCTCTACCGCAAGCTGCCGGAGCTGCCCAAGCTGAAGAACGACGAGAAGGTGTCGCCGGAGGTGGCCGCCGTGGTGGCCAAGGACACCCTGCCCGGCGTGGTCATCGGCCGGGAGCTGGCCAAGACCATGAGCCTGTACGTGGGGGACGAGGTCACGCTGGTGAGCCCCATGGGGGATCTGGGCCCGATGGGCATCTTGCCGCGGAGCCGTAAGTTTCGCGTGGCCGCCATCTTCTACAGCGGCATGTACGAGTACGACGCCACCCACGCCTACATGAAGCTGGAGGTGGCGCAGGAGTTCCTGGATCTGGGCGGCGCCATCACCGGCATCGAGGTGAAGGTGAGCGACGCGGAGCGCGTGGAGGAGGTGGAGCCCGGCGTGAAGGCGGCCGTGGCCAGCCTGCCGGAGCTGCGCGTGCGCACCTGGAAGGAGATGAACCGCAACCTCTTCAGCGCGCTGAAGGTGGAGAAGATTGGCAGCTTCATCATCTTGGGCATCGCCATCGCGGTGGCCAGCTTCTGCATCATCTGCACGCTGCTCTTGATGGTGACCGAGAAGAGCAAAGAGATCGCGATCCTCAAGGCCATCGGGGCGAGCGATCACGCCATCTTGCGGGTGTTCATGGCCGAGGGCATCATCATCGGCCTCATCGGCACCGTGTACGGGGTGAGCACGGGCGTCTCCATGGCCGTGGGCTTGAAGTACTTCGGCGTGCGGCTGGATCCTGACGTGTACTACGTGGACCGGCTGCCCATCTCGGTTGATTTCGGGGACTACTCCCTGGTGGCGCTCGCGGCCATGGTCATCACCACCTTGGCCACGGTGTACCCCGCGCTCGCCGCCAGCAAGCTGCGCCCCGTGGAGGGCATCCGTTGGGAGTGAGCCACGGGGCGGCGGGCACGCCCCAGCAGGGTCAGGCAAAGAGCATGAGTGAACCGTTGGTCGTCATCGAGAAGCTCTACAAGAGCTTCGAGCACATGGGCCGCACCTTGGAGGTGCTGCGCGGCATCGACCTCACCATCCAGGAGGGGGAGGTGCTCAGCATCGTGGGGCCCAGCGGCGCCGGCAAGAGCACGCTCCTGCACTGCATCGGCACGCTGGACTTGCCCACCGCGGGCTCGCTGCGCCTCGCGGGAGAGGAGCTGACCAAGATGAGCAGCGCTCGCCTCGCGGTCGTCCGCAACAGGATGATAGGCTTCATCTTCCAGTTTCATCACCTGCTGCCGGAGTTCACGGCGCTGGAGAACGTGATGATGCCCGGCCTCATCCAGCGCCGGAGCAAGAAGGAGATGGAGCGGCGCGCCGCGGCGCTGCTCACGGAGGTGGGCATGGCTCACCGCGCCACGCACCGGCCCGGGGAGCTGAGCGGCGGTGAGCAGCAGCGCGTGGCCGTGGCGCGCGCGCTCTCCCTGGAGCCCAAGCTGCTCTTGGCCGATGAGCCCACTGGCAACCTGGACAGCGCCACCAGCGAGTCCATCCACGAGCTGTTCTTCGACATCAACCGCCGGCACGGCACCACCATCATCGTGGTGACGCACAACCCGGGCTTCGCGGAGAGCATGCCGCGCGTGGTGCGCATGAAGGACGGTCAAGTGGAGCGGGACGAGCAGGGCGCGCACGCGGCCGAGCGGCGCGCGCGCGCCGCGGCCTCGGCGCCGGTCAGCGGCTGAGCCCGCGTCGCAGGGCTCAGTCGAGGCCGCCCGGCTCTGGCTCCGGCGAGCTGGGGGGCGGCAGCGGATCGACCTTGGGCGAGGGGGGCGCCGCGGTGTGAGCGGGCGGCGCGCTGGCCGGCGGCGGGGCCGCGCTGCTCGGGGGTGCGGCGCTGCCGGGCGCCGCCGCGCTGCCGGACGCCGCCGCGCTGCCGGGCGCCGCCGCGCTACCGGGCGCCGCCGCGCTGCCCGCCGGCGTGGCCGGGAGCTCTTCGGCGTCTTGGAGGTCCTCCGTCAAGCCCGCGGGCAGCTCCGTGGGCACCGGCTTGACGGGGCGCACCCCCGCCAGCGGCTCGAGCTTCACGATGACGGCCTTGCGCTGCGCGTCCGTCAGCAGCACCTGCTTGCTGGCGTAGCCCTCCCGGCGCACCTCCACGAGCACGCGCGTCCCGGGCGGCACGGGCACCTCCACGGGCATGGCGCCCAGCAGCTTGCCGTCCGCGTAGGCCTCCGCGTCGATGGGCGAGAGCACCAGCGCCACGCGCCTGGCTCGCCGAGCGGGCTGGGCGCCGCCGGCCTCGGGGGCGGCGCGCTCGAAGGCCGCCATCAGCCCGGGGCTGGCCGGCTCGAGCGCCGGCTGCACCCAGCTCCCGACGAGCGGCGCGGCCCACGCGCCTCCCCCCAAGAGCGCCAGCGCCGCCACCGCCGGCAGCGCGCGGCGCCACCACGGCCGGTGCAGCCCCGCAGCGCGCCGATCGGCCTCGAGCACGCTGGGCCGGCTCTCCTCCGCCGCGTGCTCCAGCTCCGTCGCGGCGCGCGGCAGGACCCCCGCCTTCAGCGCCCCCAGCTCCTCCGCCAGCTCCGTGGCGGACTGGTAGCGCTCGGCCGGCTGCTTGGCGAGGCACTTGCGGACGATGGCCTCCAGGCCCGGTGGCGGCTCGGGCGCGCCGCGCTCGGCGAAGCTGGGCACGGCGTCGTTCAGGTGCTGCTGCAGCACCACCAGCGCGCTCTCGTGGTCGAAGGGCACGTCCCGCGTGGCCAGCTCGTACAAGATGACGCCCAGCGAGTACAGATCCGCGCGGGGGTCCACCGCGGCGCCGCGCGCCTGCTCCGGCGACATGTAGTGCGGCGTCCCGAACACGCTGCCGGCGCGCGTGACCTTGTTCTCGGAGCTGGTCATCTTGGCGATGCCAAAATCCAAGATCTTGACGAAGTCTGCCTCGCCGCGGGTCGTCACCAGCAGGTTGTCCGGCTTCAAGTCCCGGTGGACGATGCCGGCCGCGTGCGCCGCCGCGAGCCCCTCGCAGATCTGCCGGAACAGCTCCAGCAGGCGCGGCCAGTCCCGCGGCCCCGCGTCCCGGAGCAGGTGCGTGAGCGTGCGCCCCTCGAGGTGCTCCATCACGAAGTAGGTGGAGCCGTCCGGCAGCGTCCCGACGTCGATGACGTCCACGATGTGTGGGTTGCCGATGGCGCTGGCGGCGCGCGCCTCGGTGAGAAAGCGCGTGGCGGCCTCGCTGTCCTGCGCCAGGTTGGCGCGCAGCACCTTCATGGCCACCACCTTGTCGATGACGGTGCGGCGGCACTTGAACACCAGCCCCATGCCGCCCTCGCCGATGGCCTCCTCCACCACGTAGCGCCCGTCCACCACGCTGCCGAGCAGGGCGCTGGCGGCCCGGCTGGCCGGCGCGGGGAGCGAGACGGGGGGCGCGTGGGCGCTCTCGTCCGAGGGGAGCCCCAGCGCGTGCCGGAGCCGGGAGTGGGTGGTGGCGGGCGGGGGCGTCTGCGGGTCGAAGAGCGTCCGCTGCTCGCTCAGCGCCTCGGCCTCGGCGGCGGAGGCGGGCGCCAGCCCGGACTCCGGCGGTAGGGTCTCCCCGGGCGCCGGGCTGAGCGTGACCGAGCCCAAGGTGGGATCGGTGCGATCGTCGGGGTCGGCGGAGGGGGAGTGGCTCACGAGGCTTGGCGTCCGGCGCGGGCACAGTGTCCCCGAGGCGGCAGGCCAGCGCAAACGCTCGGTGCTCCGGCGCCGGCGCGCAGCAGCGGCCAGGAAGCCGGTGGGGCTTGGCAGCGGGGGCGGCTTGAGTCACCCTAGCGCCATGGCTCGGTTCCTTGATTCTGCTTCGGGGCGCGTGCTCCGTGGGTCCATGGGGGTGATGGTGGCGGCGGCGCTCTACGCGGGCTGCTCGGCCACCACGGCGGGTGACGACGAGGGCGAGGGCGGCGCCGCGGGCAGCGGCGCCGGGGGCGGCGCGGGCACGTCGGGGGGCGGCGGCATGGGCGGCGGCACCGGCGGCACCGGCGGCACCGGCGGCGGCCTCGTCATCGACGGGGGCGGCGGTACGGGCGGCGGCATCAGCCGTGACCCGGAGACCTGCGCGGAGGCGGCGGAGCACCGCACGTACCTGGGCTGTGACTTCTACCCCACGGTGACGGCCAACGCGGTGTGGAACGTGTTCGACTTCGCGGTGGTGGTGGCCAACGCCGGCGCTACGGACACCGAAGCGGTGGTCACGCTGGGTGGCGCAGAGGTGGCGCGGCAGCCGGTGCCGGCCAACGGCCTCGCGAAGATCTACCTGCCGTGGGTGCCGGAGCTGAAGGGCGAGCCGTCCAACGAGTGCGGCAGCGTCACCCAGATCACCACCAGCGTGCTGGCGCGCAACAAGGCCTTCCGGCTGCAGACCACCACGCCCGTCACGGTGTACCAGTTCAACGCGCTGGAGTATAAGCCGGCCGGCGGCCCGCCGGGCAAGGACTGGAGCACCTGCTCAGGAAATCGGGTCTGCGCTGACCAAGGCAGCCCCATCGGCTGCTTCAGCTACTCCAACGACGCCTCGCTGCTCCTGCCGGCCACGGCCATGACCGGCAACTACCGGATTGGGGCCATGGGCGGGGGCACGGCGCCCTTCGTCACCATCACCGCCGTGGAGGACAACACCAGCCTCACCTTCACCGGGCGCGGCAACGCGCGCTGGGTGGCGGGGGGCGGCATCAGCGCCGCCAGCAGCGGCACCTTCAGCCTGAACCGCGGAGACGTGCTGCAGCTCGTGGGCCCGAAGGAGACCCAGGGCGGGCCAGCGATCGACTTCAGCGGCTCCCTCGTGAAGGCGGAGCGGCCGGTGCAGGTCATCGTGGGCAACGGCTGCACCATCATCAACAACAAGCCTGCCTGCGATCACATCGAGGAGTCCGTGCTGCCGGCAGAGACGCTGGGCAGGCGCTACTTCGTGGCCAGCCCCACCGGGCCGAGCGGCGGCGTGCCCGGGCACGTGGTGCGGCTCATCGGCAACGCGGACGGCACCCAGCTCACCTACCGCGGTGCCCCGCCGGCCGGCGCGCCCAGCGTCATCAACGCCGGGCAGATGGTGAGCCTCGGCAAGGTGACCGGGAGCTTCGAGGTGGAGGGCACCCAGGAGTTCATGGTCACCAGCTTCATGCTGGGCGGTGGCGAGATCAACCCGATGGCCGGCGCCAATAGCAAGGGCGATCCTTCCCAGACCTTCCACGTGGCGGTGGAGCAGTACCGTAAGAAGTACGTGTTCTTGGCGCCCACGGACTACGACGTGAGCTACGCGGACATCATCGCCCCGGTGGGCACCACCCTCACGCTGGACGGCCAGCCCGTCACCGCGCCGCGCCAGCCCATCGCCACCGGCTATGAGATCGTCCGCGCCAAGCTGAGCCCCAACCAGGAGGCGCACCTGCTGGTGGCCAGCGAGCCGGTGGGGCTGCACGTGGCCGGCTACGGCAACTACACCAGCTACTACTACCCCGCGGGCCTCAACCTCGCCATCATCGCGCCGCCGCCCATCCAGTGAGGCGCGGCGGCGCCCACGCCGGAGCAGCGCCATGAGCTTCGACACGTCGCGCAAGCTCTGGGGCTGGGGCCGCGCCGAGGCCGCGGTGTCGGAGCCGTTGCTCGCCATGGCCAGCGCGCTGCTCGGCCAGCGCTTCGGCGCCGCGCTGGCGGAGCCCTGTCCGGTGCCCACGCTGGAGACACTGGCGCTGCCGCCGCCGCGCCTGGAGCCGCCGGCGGCGCTGGCGGAGTGGCTGACGGCGGCGCCCTACCACCGCGCCGCGCACACCTACGGCAAGGCCTTCCGTGACGTGGTGCGCGCGCTCGGCGGAGACTACTCGCCAGCGCCGGATCTGGTGGCGTACCCGCGCCATGAGGCCCACGTCGAGCGGCTGCTCGCCTGGGCGGCCGCGGAGGGCGTCGCGGTGGTGCCCTACGGCGGGGGCTCCAGCGTGGTGGGCGGCGTGGAGCTCCGCGCGGAGCAGCGCGCCCGCTACGCCGGCGTGGTCACGCTGGATCTGTCCGAGCTGTCGAGCGTGCTCGAGGTGGACCACGCCTCGCAGAGCGCGCGCGTCCAGGCCGGGGTGTACGGCCCGGCGCTGCAGGCGCAGCTCGCTCCGCACGGCTACTGCTTGCGGCACTACCCGCAGAGCTTCGAGTTTTCTACCGTCGGCGGCTGGATCGCCACGCGCGCCGGCGGCCACTACGCCACGGGCCCCACCCACATCGACGACTTCGTGCAGGCGCTGCGCGTGGTCACGCCGCGCGGCGTGCTGGCCACGCGGCGGCTGCCGGGCAACGGCGCGGGGCCGCAGGAGGAGCGGCTCTGGCTCGGCTCCGAGGGGGCGCTCGGCGTCATCACGGAGGCGTGGCTGCGCGTGCAGCGGTCGCCGCGCTACCGCGCCTCGTGCAGCGTGGGCTTCCAGCGCTTCGAGGACGGCGCGGAGGCGTGCCGCCAGCTCGCGCAGAGCGCGCTCTTGCCGGCCAACGCGCGGCTCATCCAGCGGGAGGAGGCGCTGTTCATGGGCGCGGGGGACGGCGAGCGTCACCTGCTCTTGCTGGGCTTCGAGTCCGCCGTCACGCCGCAGGGCCACCAGCTCGCCGCCGCGCTCGAGCTGTGCCGCGCGGCGGGCGGCGCGCCGGGTCGGCCGCGGGAGCGCGTCGCCGAGCAGGGCGCGGGCGGCGACGACGCCGAGCAGTGGAAGGCGTCGTTCTTGCGGGCACCGTACCTGCGCGACGAGCTGGTGCGGCGCGGGCTCGTCCTCGAGACCTTCGAGACCTGCACCACCTGGCAGAACTTCCCGGCGCTGGACGCCGCCCTCCGCGCCGCGCTCACGCGCGCCTTCGAGCAGACCACGGGGCAGGGGCTCGTCACCTGCCGCTTCACGCACCTCTACCCGGACGGCCCGGCGCCCTACTACACGGTGATCGCGCCCTCTCGCTTCGGGCAGCAGCTCGCTCACTGGGACGCGCTCAAGCACGCGGCCTCTCAGGCCATCGTGGAGCACGGCGCCACCATCACGCACCACCACGCCGTGGGGCGCGATCACCGCCCGTACTACGAGCAGCAGAGCGCCCCCCTCGCGCTCGAGCTGCTGCGCGGCGCCAAGCGCGCGCTGGATCCACAAGGGATCATGAACCCCGGGGTGCTGCTGGCGCCAGAACCGCTGAGCCCCGGGCGCGCCTCACCGCGTTGACGCGCGCGCGCCCACCGCTAGCCTTGCCGGCGAGGGTCTAGGATGCGACGAGCGAGCGGGTGGCTGCGGATGGGGGCGGCGCTGCTGCTGCTGGCGTGCGGGTCGGGGAGCGGCGGTGGGGGAGCGAGCGGCGGCGGCGGCGGCGGCGGCAGCGGCGGCGGCGGCTTGGAGTGCCAAGATCCGAGCGGGCGCGTGCCGGAGCGCCCGGCGGGCGACTACTACGTGCGCCGAGATGGCTCGGACGACGCGGACGGCAAGAGCTACGCCACCGCCTTCGCGAGCGTCCAGCGCGGCGTGAGCGCGCTCCAGCCGGGGCAGACGCTCGTCATCGGGCCCGGTGAGTACTTCGGCCCCGTGGTCGCGGACCACCTGGGCAGCCTGGACGAGGAGACGGTGATCCGCGCGGAGCGCCCGGGGACGGTGCTGCTCCGGGGCGACGTGCCGGCGCCGCGCTTCGCGCCGCTGCCTGGCTTCCGCAGGGTGTACGTGGCGGACCACGGCTCGGCTCAGGAGCTCCAGCGCATCAACGAGCTGGACACGCTGAAGGTGCTGTCCCGCGTGCCCACCCTGGCGGAGCTGGAGTACTCGCCTGGCCGCTTCTTCCACGACCGCGCGGCGGGCAAGCTCTACCTCTCCACCACGGACACGCTTCCCGCCGCCGAGCACGCCTACACCTTGGGGCTCGTGGGCACCCACGGCCTCTACCTGGACACGCCGCAGCGAGTGCGCGTGGAGGGCCTCGCCGCCACCGGCTTCAACAGCGCCGGCCGGCTGCCCTACGAGCAGTGGACGCTGTGGGGCACCTACGGCATCTTCATCAAGAACGGCCGCCGCAGCACCATCAGCCACTGCCAGGCCTACCTGAACGGGCGCGGCATTGGCCTGTCCAACGAGTATGGCCTGGACGGAGGGGACAACCTCATCACCCACTCCGCCGCCTGGGGCAACGCCGGCGCGGGGCTCGGGGACAGCACGGGAGGGATCGATCTGCTGTACCCCCGCCGTGACGAGGTGCGCTCCTCCGTGGCCTTCCTCAACCCCACCACGGGCATCGCCATGCGCGGCGGCACCTCGGATCTCGGCGAGGCCAACGCCAGCTTCATCCGGCACTCGCTCGCGTGGGGCAATGGCCGGAGTGATTTTCGCATCAAGACCGACAGCAACGTCAACTACTACGAGCACTCCGTGGCCTTCGGTGTGCTCGACAACACCAGCAACGTCCGGCACGGCATCACGGGGCGCGGCCGCAGCACCGGCCCGGACAGCATCCAGCTCTCCACCGAGCCCGGGCTCGAGCTCGAGCGGGAGTTCGCGGATCCGGAGAACTTCGATTTTCGCCTGCAGGCGCGCTCGCGCTTCATCGGCGCTGCCCCGGACGGCAGTGACCGCGGCGCCTTCCCCTACGACGGCGCCGTCCGCTACGTGTCACCCGAGGGCAGCGACGCAGGTGACGGCCGCTCGGTGGACCAGGCCTACGCGACGCTCGCCAAGGCCACCGAGGGACTGGCGCCCGGCGACACGCTCTACCTGAGCCCAGGGCTTCACTCGGGCGAGCTCACGCTGGAGCTGCACGGCACCGAGCAAGCGCCCATCGTCCTGCGTGGGCGAGGCAGCGCGCCAGCGGTGCTCTCGGGCAAGCTCCGGCTGACGGGCAGCCAGCACGTCTGGTTCGAGCGCGTCCATTTCGCCGAGGACGTGGTGGTCGAGCAGAGCGAGCACGTTCGCTTCGAGGCCAGCGTCTTTCTCGGGCACGGCACGGCGCTCACGGCCACCAACACCGCCGCGCTGCGCGTCACGCAGTCCACCTTCAGCGGCTTCACGCGGGCGGCCGTCTCCCTGCCGTGCTCGGTCGACGCGCACCTCGCGGGCAACCTCTACGACAACCCGCGTGGCCCGGCGCTCGAGGTGTTCTCGGCGCAGGCGGTGGGCTACAGTGACTACAACAGCTTCACGCAGCGCGACGGCGCGTGGTGGGTGGCGCCGGCTGCGGGCTCCGCGCAGAGCGTCCAGGCCGGGCACGAGCTCGCCTCCCAGCAGCTCACGCCGAGCTTCCTCCCGAGCGGGGGCTCCCTCGGCTTGGCCCACCCCGCGGCCTTCTTCGGCGGCGGGACGCTCGGGAACATCGTGGGCGCGTACCGTCGCCAGATCCCCAAGGAGCGGCTTCGGCTCTTGGAGGGGCCGCGGGTCCACTCCGTGAGCGCCACCACCGCCAACATCGAGTGGTTCACCTCCCACCCGGCCGTCACCTCGCTGTCTTGGGGGCCCACCCGCGAGGTGGAGCACCAGGCCACGCTGGAAGCCAAGCACTTCGCGAGCTTCAGCCTCACGGGGCTCACCCCGAACACCACCTACACCCTGCGCCTCGACGCCCTGCGCATCCCCGAGGCCGTGGTCATCGACGCGGAGCCGGTGACGCTCGAGCCCACGCTGCTCGAGTTTCGGACGCTGGCCGTCGACGCGCCGCCCCGGACCTACCACGTGAGCCCCACCGGGAGCGACGCCAACACCGGCCTCTCGCCGGCGGAGCCGCTACGGACGCTGCAGCGCGCCGCGGACTTGGTGAACGTGGGAGACACCGTGCTCATCGCGGGCGGCGTGTACTCCGAGACGGTGCGCCTGCGCGCGACGGGCAGCGCCGCGGCGCCCATCCGCTTCCAGGGGCAGCCCGGGGAGCGCGTGGAGCTCGACGGCGCGGAGCGTCAGCTCGACATGGGCTTCATCGTGGGCAGCAAGCAGCACCTGCGCTTCGACAACTTCTTCTTCACCAACCAGGGGCAGCTCTTCTCCGAGAGTGAAGAGTGGACGCTGCACATGAGCGGGCAGTTCAACCTGTTCGCCAGCCGAGACATCCTCATCTCGAGGGTCTTGTCCGACGGCCGCACCACCCCGGATCGACTGGTGGTGGCGCGCGAGGTGGACGGGCTGCACCTCAGCAATGTAGTGGACGGCAACAAGCTGCAAGGGCACTATCTGCAAGGCTGCCCCAACCTGCTCATCGAGCACTGCGTCTTCGCTCGCCCGCAGATCACGGCGTTCTTGCTGCGCAACACCGCAGCGGAGCCGGCGCTCATCCGTAAGAATATTTTTACCGACAGCCTCGCGGTCAAGTCTTACCAAGACGAGCTGGGCAACCCCACCAACATCACGCTCCTGACGGTGGACAGGAGCCGCCTCGGCGTGCGCCTCGAGGACAACGTCTTTTTCTTGCGGTACTACGCCCCCAGTGAGCGCCATCTCATCGGCACCAGCACCTACCCGGAGCTCGCGGACGTGATGCTCTTCGGGACCGTGTTCATCGATCCGCAGTTCCAAGGCGTGGCGGATCTACTGGCCGCGGGCGGCGTGCTGGGGCCTTACGCGCCGTCGCTGCCACCGTTCCCGCCGGACGCGCCGTGGGGCACGCGGGTGCCCTTCACCTTCCGCACGTGGCTGGCCACTGAGCCCAGCGTGCTCAGCAGCGGCGCGGGGCTGGAGCCCCACCGCTTCGACGCCGTCAGCGGGCTGCCTCAGGGCGCCTGGTCGCCCTGAGGGCGACGGGCGGCGCGCTCGCGTCGCGAGAGAGTGACGGCGGCGGCGCGGACGATTAAGCTCGTGCGCATGAGGTTTCAAGGGCTCTTGGGCAGGGTGGTCTTGGGGTGTGCGCTGCTCGCGGTGGCGGGCTGCGGGGATGAAGGAGCCGATGGAGGAGGCGGGAGCGGGGGAGCGAGCGGGAGTGGGGGAGCGAGCGGGAGTGGGGGCACCGGGGCGCCGGATCCGGACGACGACACCCTGAGCGGCGTCTCCAGGGTGATCCACATCGACCCCACCAACACCGCGCCCAACCAGGACGGCTCGCTCGCCAACCCCTACGCCTCGTGGACGAGCGTCAGCTTCAGCAACGACACCGCCTACGTACAGAAGCGCGGCACCACCTACACCTCCTCCTCCAACATCACCGTGCGAGGCAGGAGCAACGTCATCTTGGGCGCCTACGGGAGCGGCGCGCGCCCGCTGTTCCGGTACACGGGCGGCAGCTCTGCCGTCTTGCTCGAGAGCACCTCGGGCTCCACCGTGAAAAACTTGGAGATCGAGGGCGGCGCCAGCACCTGGGCGCTCGTGCGCGTGCAGGGCACGTCGGGCAGCTACACCAAGAACAACACCATCACGGGCTGTCACCTGCACTCCGCCTACGGGCCGAACAACGGCGGCTTCGGCGTGTATGGCTGGTACAACGACGGCCTACGCGTGCTGGGCACGGAGATCCACGACATTGCCCTGGACGGCATGTACCTGCACTTCATCACCCGCCTGGAGGTAGGCTACGGCGACATCTACGACGTCAACACCCGCTACCGCGTGAACACGGATCAGTCGGTGTCTAGCGGGGACGGGATCCAGCTCAACGGCCTGTACGACGGCTTTCACATCCACCACACCACCATCGATCGCAGCACCACGGGCAACAAGTTCGCGCTCATCCTCAACAGCAGCGAGGCCGGCTCGGAGAGCGCCTCCGGCGTCATCGAGCACTGCACCTTCCGGGGGAGCCCAGGCGCACCCGTCTCACTCTACATCGAGCGCGGCCGTGGCATCGTCACCCGCTACAATCGCTTCGAGGACACCCCCATGGGGGTGCGCATCACCGGTGGGCTCACGAGCGACAACCTCATCCACCACAACCTGTTTTACGACAGCACGGACGGCGTGTACGTGACCACCAACGCGGCGGGCGTGCCGGCAGGGACGAGGGTGTATAATAACGTGTTTTATCACGTCACCGGCCGGCACATCGGCGCGAGCCGGAGCCCGGTGGAGGCGCGGAACAACCTGCACGCGCGCGCGGGGGACGGCGGCGTCGCACTCTACAGCAACAACGCCACCTTCGTCAGCTCGAACCACTGCTACGACACCACCGCCACCGCGGGGTCGCTCGGCGTCAGCGGCGCGTCGGTGGTCGGCAGCCCGCTCTTCGTGGATGGACCTGGGCATGATTTCCGCCTACAGGCGGGCTCGCCGTGCCTCGACCGAGGCGTGGACGTCGGGCTGAGCGTGGACTTCGACGGCACGCCCATCCCGCAGCGAGGCGCCCCGGACATCGGCGCCTTCGAGCGCCGCTGACGGGCAGCGCGAGGGCGCTCCCCGGTGAGGCCACTCACTGGACCTTGATGGTGTACTCCGTGCTCTTGCTCGTGAGCGGGCCGCCGCTAGCGCCCAGGTTGACGAGCAGCGTGGCGGAGCTGTAGCCCAGGGAGCCGAGGTTGGGGGGGAGCGGGGTGTCGCTGAGCAGCAGCTTCATGGGGCGTGGGGCGGTGAAGCTCAGCTCCACCGTGCGGCCGTAGCGGGTGATGCGCACCGCGGCCACGTTGGGCGTCTCCACGCCGAGCGGCGCCTCCGAGAAGGTGGCGCTGCCCTGGGTGCGGAAGCTGACCTTGGAGGGCGGCTCCGTCTCCCCGGCGTAGCGGAGAAAGACGGGGAAGAGCTCGTACAGCTCGTCCACCGTGGGGGCGGCGCCGGAGGGGGCCACGCTCGTGTGCACCGTGACGCCCGCGGCCTCCACGCGGAAGGTGCGGGAGTAGAGCACGCTGCCGCTGAGCGCCGCCTGCGCGGCGGGGGGGCGCCGGAGATCTCCCGAGACGGTGACGAGCGCCACGTTGGGCGTGCTCAGGTCATAGCTGACGCTGGGCGCCTCCAGCCGACCGGAGCTGAACACCGTGCCGCCGGATCTACCGCTGACCACGTGCGCGGTCCACTTCGTCCAGTTGGACCAGTCGAGCCAGCGCACGGGCGAGGTCTCACCGAAGGTGTAGTTGCGTCCGATGTTCCAGCCGAGCAGCGCCGAGCCCTGCGCCTTGCCCCAGAAGGCCACGAGCTGTCCGCCGCCCAGCCCCGCGCCGGCGTACTGCGTGTCGATGAAGCCGGTGTGCAGCACGGCGGAGAAGGGCTCCGCGCCGCCGAACTTTGCGGCGAGGAGCTGCGGGGTGTGCCCGCCGCTGCTGGAGCCGAGCAGCTTGAGGTAGTTGCCGGTGCGCAGCACGGGCAGCTTGCTCAGCTCCGGGGTGGCGGCGAGCGCGCTGGCGCGCTGCGCGTAGGTGCCCGGCGTGTAGAACATCATGCCGGCGGAGAGCCCGCGCGCGTAGTGGCGGACGGTCCACGGTGACAAGCTGGTGGCGCCGTCCGAGGCGAACTGCCAAGCGCGCGTCAAGCCTCGTGAGCTGGCAACGTCGGCCTTCATCTGCGCCACGGTGGGGAAGCTGGGCGTGCCCGGCAGCCCCCCCGCGACGAGGTAGAGGGCGTCCGGGGTCAGGTCCGCGGTGGTGGCGTCCCGGCCGTAGCGGTAGTCCCCCCCGAAGTGGCAGGCGCCCCAGGGGGTAGCGGGCGAGAAGGCCGACGGACCGAGGCAGGGCTGCGCGAGCGCCCAGGGGTCGCCCACCTGCTCCGGCTGCGGCAGTGAGCTGTAGGCGCGCAGGTCGTGCACCGCCCGAGCAAAGCTCACCACCTGGGGCCAGCCGGCCACCTTGGCGGCGATGGAGACGTGGTTCTGCGTCCAGCCCTCGTAATAAGGATCATAGCCGCCGCCCTGGTGCGTGCAGAAGCCTGCGGGATCACAGATGGCGTCGATCTGCGCGCTGGCCTTCGCCTCCGCGCGGGCGCGCGTGGGAGCGTCTGCCAGCGCCTCCGCCATGAAGGCGTAGCCGGCGGGCTGGGCGATGAGCATGTCCCCGTTGCCGTTGCCCACGTTGCGCGGCTCGAAGGCGTCGAAGAGACGCCGCAGCCCCACCAGGTACGCGGCCCGCACGCACGGATCGAGGCTGGCCTCCGCCTTGATGCGCGCGCCCACGTAGCCGTAGTTGAGCAGCGCGCCGCTGGCGTCGTCCACGTTGACGTTGCCGCTGCTCACGGCCTCATCCATCAGCATGAGATCTGCGGCGGTGATGGCGAAGATCCGTCGCAGCACGCCCGGGGCTTGGTAGTAGGGGTTGCCCGCGTAGCTCCAGTCTCCGTAGAAGAGCGCGCCCACGGCCTCCGAGGCGGCGTTGGCGCCGGGGTGGACCCGGGGAGGTGACGTGGACTCCATGGAGGAGAGCAAGAAGCTGCTCGAGGGGACCTTGGTGAGCAGCCAGGCGGCGGGGAGGTTGCCCGTCTCGGTGTCGTAGTGGGCGCCGATCCAGAGGCGGTAGAGATCGTCGTCCGAGATGGCGGCGTTCGGGTTGAAGCCGAGCCCGCCGCTGGGGACGTCGAAGTCGCCCTGGGCCAGGCTCATCAGGTACTGGCGGAGCTTGACCTGATAGGCCCAGCGCTGCGGTAGCCGTGAGCTACCACCACCCGGGCCCGGGCAGGGCAGCGCCACGGTGCCGTAGGTGCAGCCGCCGCCCGCGGTGCAGGTGGTGTTGCACTCGCTGCCGAGCGCCGCCTCGAAGGTGCTGCCCGTGGGGCAGCTCGCGGGGACGGCCGCGACGGGGGGGCTGGTGCAGACGCTCGTAGAGCAGCCACCGCTCGAGCCACCGCTGCCGCCGGAGCCTGCGGCGCCCGCCGTGCCTGCGGAGCCGCCGGAGCCTGCGGCGCCCGCCGTGCCGCCGCCGCCACTCGTCCCGGCCTCACCGCTGCTTCCCGCGGCCCCACTGGCACCGTCCGTGCTTTGGGCGGCATCGCCGGCCACGCCAGCGTCACGCGGCCCAGCCGCCGTGCCGTCCCCTCCGCAAGCTGCCGCGAGCGCAGCGACCCCGCCGGCGCACCCCAGCGCCCTCCACCGCCACCGTCCCAAGCCTCGCCCCTGGTTCATCCGCCAGAGGTTACCAGCGCTGACGGTGCGCCGTCCACCCGGCCTGCCGCGGGCGGATCGCCCCCCCGGGGGCCAGCGCTCTGGCCTTCCGGAGTCCGTCCGCCCGCGTGGCTCAGCGGCTGCTGCGGCTGGCGCAGTGAGCTCCCGCGAGCCTCAGCGGCAGTCCTGGACGCGCGCCGCCGTGCTCGAGGTGCAAGACTGCGAGAGCTTGTTGTAGGAGCAGCTCTTGTAGGTGCCGGACGCCCCACAGGCGGGCACGTCCCCGACCCAGCCGCTGCCCTTGCAGCCAAAGAGAGGGCCGCTGAAGACGGAGCAAATGGAGCTGGCCTTGGCCGTGTAGTGCTGCGTCTCCGCACCATCACAGTTGTAGTCGAAGCTGTACTTGTTACAGATCGGCTCAAAGTTGGGGGGAGGCCCGAACCTGAAAAACGCGCAGTAGCTCGACTGGAAGTACGTGGTCTGCGACGGGAAGACGCTGGCGTTGCCCTCCTTGCAGTCGAGGGTGGTGGGGTCGTTGCTGTCGGGCTTGCGGTTGGTGTAGCCCGAGGGGCAGGTGGAGGCGCTGATGGAGCTGGCCGAGGCGAGGGCGTAGCCGTCCTTGTCGGAGTCTGCGTAGCAGACGCAGTCCACCGTGTCCTCCTTGAGCTGGTTGCAGTCGTTGTCTTTGCCGTCTTTGCACTCCGGGGCGCCGGGGTAGATGGTGGGGTCGGCGTCGTTGCAGTCCGTGTCGCAGGTGACGCCGTCGCCGTCGAGGTCCGCGAAGGAGCAGGAGCCGGTGCCCGGGTTGCAGGTGCCGGCGGTGGCG
>CAUJEM010000002.1 GCA_963169915.1 Myxococcota bacterium | reverse complement strand
GAGCTCGGCCGCGAGCAGCGAGCCCATGGACAGCCCCACGACGACGACGCGCCCGTGCTCCGAGGCCAGCGCCGCGAAGGCCTCCTCCGCGCCGCGCAGCCAGTCAGCGAAGCGCGTGGCGGCGAGCTCCTCCACGCGGGTTCCGTGCCCGGGGAGCAGCGGCGCCTGTGCGGCGAGGCCCAGCGCCGCCGCGACGTCCACGACTCCATCCACCTCGCGCGGGGTGCCCCCGAAGCCGTGCAGCGCGAGCACCGCCGGCGCCGCGCCGCCGACCCGCCGCGGGGCGGGGCTACCTGGACCCACGAGCCCGCCGCGTCTCACTCGCCCTCCTGGCGCTTGATGGCGTACGCTCGGATCTTCTTGTGCAGGTTGGTGCGCTCTACCCCCAAGCTCACCGCCGCCTTCGAGATGTTCCAGTCGAGCGCCCGCAGCGTCTCCAGGATGTAGCGCCGCTCGGCGGCGTCACGGTACTCCCGCAGCGACACCCGCTCGCCCAGGGGGCGCAGCCCGACCGGCGCCGCGCCGCCCGGGCTCGGCTCGGCGCCCTCGAGCTCGTCCTCGAACGGGCTCTCGTGAGGATCTTCCGGGAGATCCGCGATGGTGATGACGTCGCCCGACAAGATGGCCGCGCGCTCGACCACGTTCTTGAGCTCACGGACGTTGCCAGGCCAGCGGCGACGCTGGAGCGCCTCGAGCACCGGCGCCTCGATGCTCTTCGTCTTGAGGCCGTTCTCTCGGCAGAAGCTCTCGATGAAGGCCTCGGCCAGCGGGGGGATGTCGTCCAGGCGCTCGCGCAGCGCCGGGGCGCGGATGGGGAAGACGTTGAGCCTGAAGAAGAGATCCTCGCGGAAGCCACCGTCTGCCACCGCCTTGGACAGGTCCCGGTTGGTGGCGGCGAGCACCCGGGCGTCGACGTGGATGGCGTGCTCCGCGCCTACCCGGACGACCTCGCCGTTCTGCAGCGCGCGCAGCACCTTGGCCTGCGCCGCGAGATCCATGTCCCCAATCTCGTCGAGGAAGAGCGTGCCACCGTGAGCCTGCTCGAACAGCCCACGCTTGCGCGCCTGCGCTCCGGTGAAGGAGCCCCGCTCATGGCCAAACAGCTCACTCTCGATGAGCTCACGCGGAATGGCGGCACAGTTGACCTTGATGAACGGCCCGTCCTTGCGGGGCGAGAGGCGATGGATGGCGCGGCTGACCAGCTCCTTGCCCGTCCCGCTCTCCCCGGTGATGAGGACGCTGGCCTTGGTGGGCGCCACTTTGTCGATGTCCCCGAAGAGGCGCTGCATCTGCCCGGAGGCGCCGATCATCTCGTAGCGGGCCTCCAGCTCGCCGCGTAGCTGCTCCACGGCGCGCGACAGCCGGGCGGTGCGGATGGAGTTGTGGACGCTGACGAGGATGCGCTCGCGGTTGAGCGGCTTCTCGAAGAAGTCGGTCGCGCCGAGCTTGATGGCGGCCACCGCGTCGTCCACGGTGGCGTGCCCGCTGATCACGATGACGGGCAGCTCTCGCGTCTGGTCGTCGGAGCGTAGCCGCTGCAGCGCCTCGAGCCCCGTCATCCCGGGGAGCTTGAGGTCGATGATGGCGAGATCGATGGGGGGGCTGGCGCGCCGTAGCTCCGTGAGCGCCGCCTCCGCGCTCGCGGCCTCGCGCACCTCGTAGCCCTCGCCGCCCAGCACGAGCTGGAGGGTGCGCCGGATGTTCTTCTCGTCGTCGACGATGAGGACCGTCGGGCTGACCGCGGAGAGCGGCGCGGCCTCGCTCATGGATCTCCAGCGGGGGGAGCCTCGTCCGTCTCTAGCCCCGGCTCCGCTGGCGCGCGCTTGGCGTGCCCGAGCGCGGCGTCGCTGAGCGTGGGGGCTCGATCCGCCCCAGGCGCCACGCGCACTCGGGGATCCGGCCCACCGAGCAGGGCGAGCAGGCCCTTGGCCGGACGGATGAAGGCGCTCTCCGGGTAGGCCACGAGCATCTCCGAGAGCACCTGCCGAGCCTTGGCGCGCTCCTGCATCATCATGTAGGTCTCCCCTAGCAGCACGAGCCCCTCCGGCTCCAGCCCCGAGCGAGGGTACTCTCGCAGTGAGTACTGGATCCGGGCGACGGCGGCCTTGAAGTTGCCTTCGCGGCGGTAGAAGTGCGCCACGTAGAGCTCGTGCCGCGCGAGGGTGCCGGTGACGACCTCCAGCACGTGCTTCAGCTCGGCGGCGTGCTGGTAGTGGGGGTACTCCCCAAGAAATGCCGTGGTCGTGACGTAGGTGTCCGTCACGACCGCCAGATCACGCTCCTCCAGCGGCCCCACCAGGAGCCCTGGCTGCGCCTGCTCGTAGAGCGCCTTGACGATCTTGTAGCGAGCGTAGGGTACCTCGGGGTCGTTGGGAAAATCCTGGATGAAGGCCCGGTAGGTGCCGATCGCCTCGGGGAACTTGCTCTGGCGGTAGTCGATGTCCGCGAGCCGTAGCGCCGCCAAGCGCGAGTAGCGGCTGTAGCCGAAGTCCCGCCGGACGCCCTCGAACAGCAGCGTCGCGGTCTCCCAGTCGTGATCGAAGAAGGCCTCGAGCGCCTGGTCGTAGGCGCGGCGCGCGTTCTCGGTGTACTCGAGGGGACTGGCCGGCGCGCGCACCGGAGCGCAGCCGAGCGGCGCCGCGAGGGTGACGAGCGCGAGCGCGAAGGGGGCGAGGCCGGCACGCATCACTGGCTAGCTACTGGTCCGCTCACCGCGCTGCAAGGCCACGGCTCATCGGCTTGCGTCAGCGGGCCGAAGGGCTAAAACCTCGAACAGCCATGGCCGTAGAGCCCTTCCCCATGACACCCCGAGGGGTCGCCCGCCTCAAAGAGGAGCTGGCGCGGCTCAAGGAGGAGCGCCCCAAGATCAGCCGCGAGATCGGCGTCGCCCGCGAGCACGGAGATCTGAGCGAGAACGCCGAGTACCACGCCGCCAAGGAGAAGCAAGGCATGGTGGAGGCGAGGATCAAAGACCTCGAAGACAAGCTCTCTCGGGCAGAGGTCATCGACCCCGCGACGCTCAGCGGGGACAAAGTGCGCTTCGGGGCGACGGTAGCGCTGCTCAATTGCGACACGGAGGACGAGGTCAGCTACCAGATCGTCGGCGCCGAGGAGGCGGCCATCGACGAGGGAACCATCAGTATTTCCGCGCCGTTGGCGCGTGCGCTCATCGGCAAAGAGCCGGGCGACGAGGTGACCGTGGCGCTGCCCGGCGGCCAGCGACGCTACGAGATCGTCAGCGTCCGGTTTCGCTGAGCCACCATGAGCTCTCGGGCGCTCGTGGGGCTCTGGGCGGCCCTCGGGGTCGTCTCGCTCGAGCTGGTGGTCGTCTTGACCTGGGAGCGGGTCAGCCTCGTCAACGCCTGGGAGCTGGTCCTGGGCAGCCTCGGGCTGCTGCCGGCGCTGGTGTGTCTGGCGGCGCTCGCCGGTGCCGGTGGGGTGTTGCTCACCGCCCTGCTCGCGGCGGCGCGCGTCCGCTCGGCTCGGGGCACGCTCGCGCTCATCGTAGGGCTGGCGGTGGGCGGGGTAGGGTGGGGCGTGGGGGGCGGGCGGCACCTCGCCGGGCCGCTCCTGCGCCCCGGCTTCGCGCTCTTGTCCGGGGCGATGGCCGCCGTCGTGGCGTGGACGGTCTGCGTGCCCGTGGCTCGCGCCGCTGCCAAGGCGCCGCGGGCCTTCGCCTCCGGGCTGCTCGGCCTGCTGCTCGCCCTCGAGCTCGTCAATCGGCTCGCCCTCGTGCGGCTCTACCCGAGCTTTCACTTGGGCTTGGCGGTCGCCACCGTCGGCTTGGCGCCGCTGCTGGCCCTCGCCGTGCCCCCGCTGCCGCCACGCTGGCTCAAGCTCGGGGCGGCGGCGCTCGTGGCAGCGCTCCTCGCCGCCGCGCTCGGCCTCCTGCCTGGCGCGCGCCTGCTGGCGGGCTTCGACAACTACCGGCTCATCCTCAGCGAGCGCGCACCCATCGCCACCCACGCGGTCGCCTGGACCGCCAAGCTGGCACCACCGCCGCTCGCCGCCGAGCCGGAGTGTCCGGTGGGGAGCCCTGGCTGCGAGGCCCCGCGGGCGAGCGGCGCGCTCCCCACCGTGAACCTCGAGGGGCGGGATCTGCTGCTCGTGACGGTCGACGCGCTCCGCGCCGATCACCTGGGCAGCTACGGCTACGCCCGCCCCACCACACCGGAGCTCGACGCGCTGGCGCGCGAGGGGGTGCGCTTCGAGTTCGCCTACTGCCCGACGCCGCACACCTCGTACTCCATCACCTCGCTGATGACTGGCAAGTACCTCCGCCCGCTGCTGCTCCAGGGGGCGGGGGCGGACTCGGACACCTGGGCCCGGCTGCTGCGCACCTACGGCTATCGGACGGCGGGCTTCTATCCTCCGGCCGTCTTCTTCATCGACTCCGAGCGCTTCGCGTCGTTCCGCGACGACTACCTCGGCTTCGAGTACCGCAAGGTCGAGTTCCTCGAGGGCTCGCCCCGCGTCGAGCAGGTGCGGGCCTGGCTCGACACGCTCCCTAGCGAGCAGCGGGCCTTCGCCTGGGTTCACCTGTTCTCCCCGCATGAGCCCTACGTGGCTCACCCCGAGCATCCCTTCGGCGACCGGGACGTCGACCGCTATGACTCGGAGATCGCCGCGACCGATCGGACCATCGGCGAGCTCGTGCGCACGTTCCGGCGTCGACGCCCCCAGGGGGTGATCGTCATCACCGCCGATCATGGCGAGGAATTCGGTGAGCACGGGGGCCGCTACCACGGGACCTCGGTGTACGAGGAGCAGGTGCGCGTGCCGCTGCTCGTGCTCGCCCCGGGGGCCATCGCCCCGGGGGTGGTCCACGTGCCGGTGCAGACCATCGATTTACTCCCCACCGTCTTGGGGGCGCTCCAAATTCCCCGCCCGCCCAGGCTGCGCGGGCGAGACCTCGGGCCGCTGCTCCAGTCGCCCCCTGGCGCGGGAGGCGAGGGGAGGGACGAGGGGCTCGCGCTGGCGGAGACCGAGGAGCAGGTGCTGCTCGCCGTCGGGGCGGACCGGCTCGTGTGCGCGCGCAAGCTGGGGGCGTGCCGGCTCTACGACCTGAGCCGAGATCCTCGCCAGCTTCAGGATCTGAGCGGCGCCCAGCCGGCGCGTCTCCAGGAGCTGCGGCGGCGGCTCCGGACCTTGAGCGCCTCCCACGGCCACTACGAGACCCAAGGGCTGCGCGCCGAAGGGCGAGGCTGGCCGGCGCCGATCTTGCGCGGGCTCTCGGGCGATGGCGACGCCGCCGAGGAGCTGGCGGCGCTCCTCGACGACAGCGACGTCGTCATCCGGCGCAAGGCCGCGGAGCTGAGCTTCATGCTGCGACGCCCGGAGAGCGCCCAGGCGCTCCGGCTCGCGCTGTCACGCGACGAAGACCAGCAGGTGCGCTGGTGGTCCGCGCTGGCGCTCACGCGCCTGGGGCAAGGCGCCGCCCTGACCACGGAGCTGCTCGGCGCCGAGGAGCTCTCCTGGCGGCGCTGGGCCGCCCTGGCGCTGGCGGAGTCCGGAGACCGGGCGGGGGAGGCCCTGCTCATCGCCTGGTGGAAGGAGCCCACCGCGCGGGACTTCGAGCGCTCGAAGGAGCTGCTGACCGCCTTCGGCCGCCTCCGCTCGAAGGACGCCGTCTGGCCGCTGGTGCAGTCCCTGGACGACGTCCGGCTCCGTCCGTTCATCGCGCGGGCGCTGGCGGAGATCGGCGAGCCCGTCGCCCGGGTGCCGCTCGCGCGGGCCCTCGCCAAGGAGCGCTACCAGAGCGCGCGCGTCGCCATCGCTACGGCCCTGGTCGAGCTCGGCGCCACCGAAGAGCTCGTGGCGCCGCTCGTGCGCCTCCTGGGTACCCCGGATCCGCTCCCGGACGGCCTCGGGCTCGCGCTGCGCGCCGGCATCCTCGAGCGGGTCGGGGGACCCAGCGCGCGGAGCCTGGGCCCGCTCCGTCAGGACGTCCGCGTCGGGGCCGCCGCGCGGGTGGTGGTGCCTCGAGGCGGCAATGGGCAGGGGGTGCGGGTGCTCGTCCGGGTGGCGCACACGGGGCGAAGCCCGGTGATGCTGCGGGTCGGGGGGCGCCTCGGTACCGTCAGGTATGACCTTCGAGGTAAGCCTATAAAACAGCGAGAAGTCCCAAGAATTGATCTGTTGAAGAGTGTCGTGTTCAGCGTCCCGGCCGAGGCCGGGGAGCTGGAGCTGCAAGCGACCCTCCCTGAGAGCCTCTCGGCGCGACCGGGGCAGCAGCTGGAGCTGGTGGTGTACGCCGAGGGCGCCGTGGACCTGCTGGCGCTGGCGGCGGTCCCGCTCGCCGATGAGCTGGCGCCGCCCCCGCCGCGCCCGTGGCGTCCGGGAGACCCCGAGGATTGAGCCTGCGCCGTGCGCCCCTGGGATGGATTTGCTGGGTTGGCGCGGTGGTCGTGGTATCAAGCGCGCCGTGAGTGATCGAGACGAGACCGCCGCCGCGGAGGCCGAGGGCGCCGAGGCCCAGGGCGCCGAGGGCAGTGACGCCAGCAAGCCCGAAGACCGCTCATCGCGCGCCGCGGAGAGCGGCGCCGAGCGCACGGAGCGCGCCGCCTCCGAGGGCGCGTCGAGCGCGAAGGCCACGGCGGCGTCCGGAGAGGAGCAGGAGGACCCCGAGGCCACCAGCAAGCCCAACCGGCGGCAGCGCCGCGCCGCGAAGGCGCGCGGGAGCGCGGAGGAGCCAGCGCCCAAGGACAAGAACGCTCGGCTTCGCGCGGCGCGCCAAGCGAAGGGCGAGGCCGCACCCCGGCGCGCGAGCAGCGCCGCCGCTGGGCTCGACGCCAGTGAGCTCGTCGACGACGCCTTCACCCGCTCGGGCGCGCGGCTGGCTCACTGGGCCAAGCGCAACGCCCGGCTCCTCCAAGGCGCCGCCGTCGCCGCGGTCTTGGCGGGCCTCGGGTGGCTCGGCTGGAGCTACCAACAACGCAAGGTCGCGCAGGCCAGCTCCGCAGAGCTCTTCACCGGGCTCGAGGCCGAGCTCGCGGTCGTCGGCCCGGCGCCCGCGGCGGGCGAGGAGACGCTCGGCACAACCTTCGAGACGGACGAGAAGCGCCTGCTCGCCGCCAGCGCCGGCTACTCCGCCGCGGCCGCGGGGCAGCCCAAGCTGGGCGCCACCGGGCTCGCCAAGCTCGGGCTCGCGGGCGTGCTCTATGACCAAGGCAAGTACGCCGAAGCGAAGGCGGCCTATGAAGAGGTCCGCGCCAGCCCGCTCGCAGCCCAGGACGCCGACGTGCGCGCGCGCAGCCTGGAAGGGATCGGGCTGAGCCTCGAGGCCCAGGGGGACAGCGAGGGCGCACAGAAGGCCTTCCAAGAGCTCCAGAACTCGGACATCCCTGGGATGGCGGCGCTCGGCCTGCTGCATCAAGCGCGCCTCGCCGTGGTCAAGGGCGACAAGGCGAAGGCCAAGGAGCTGCTCACCCAGGTGGAGGAGAAGCGGGACAAGAGCGGACTGCTCGTCACTACCTACGTCCAACAAGCGGCGCGTGAGCTCGCGAGCATCCTCGATCCTGCCGCGGTGGCTCCCGCGGGCGCCGGGCTCGGGAAATACTCCGAGGCCGAGCTTCGGGCCCTCGAAGAGCAGATCAAGCAAGATCCCTCGAAGCTGCAGGAGCTGCTGGACAAGCTCGGCAAGAGCGTGTCCCAGATCCCGAAGCCCACGGACCCGCTACCGCTCCCCTCGGGCGCGCCGGCCGGGGACGCGCCGTGAGCGCTCGGCGAGCGACGCTGCTCGCTGCCGGCCTCGTCAGCCTGGCTTGCAGCGAGGTGTCGCTCCAAGCCGCCAGCCCAGAGCTGCCGCTCTGGAAGCACCGCCCGAGCGGTAGCCTCGGGGTCGTGTACTCCCGCTCCATGGTGGATGAGCTATCGCGCAGCGGTGAGCCTTACGAGGTGGGGCAGCCCGAGCTCGACGTCGCCGGGCGAAGGCTCTTCGTCGGCTCCAGCGACGGCGGGCTCTACGCGCTGCGCGCCGCTACCGGCGGGACGCTCTGGCGCTTCCAGACGCTCAGCTTCGTCCAGAGCGCGCCGCTCTACGACCCAGCCCAAGACGTCGTGTATTTCGGCTCGAACGACGGCGCGCTCTACAAAGTCGCGGCGCGCGATGGCGCGCTGCTCTGGCGCTTCATGACCAACGCCGAGGTCTCCCAGCGCCCGGTGCTCAGCGGCGGCGTCCTCTTCGCGGTCAACGCCAACGACACCGTCTTGGCGCTCGACGCCCGGACCGGCAAGCTGCTGTGGAGCCAGCACCGCACGCCAGCCTATGGCATGGAGATCGCGGCGCACTCCGGGGTCCTCGTCTGGCTGGGGCGGGTCTACGTCGGCTTCAGCGACGGCACGGCGATCGCCTACGACGCCCACACCGGCGAAGAGCGCTGGCCCGCGGTGGATCTCACGACCGAGGCGGAGGACGCGAGCCTCGGGGATCTTCCGCCGTTCCTAGACGCCGACGCGACCCCGGTCGCCCTGGAGCTCGAGTCGGGGCCCGCCGTCGCCGTGGGCAGCTACGCGGGGGGCCTGGTCGCGCTGGACGCCGAGACGGGTCAGCAGGTGTGGAGCAACCCCGCGGTCCAGGGGCTCACCAGCCTCACGCTGTGGCAAGAGCCAGCGCGCCCCGCCACCAGCGACCAGCCGGCCCAGCCGGCGAGCCGCACGCTCATCGCCGCCACCGGCACCAGCGGCCTCTGGGGCCTCGATCCGGAGAGCGGCGAGGTCCGGTGGCAGCGCCGGCTCCCGGGCAGCGGCGTCACGGCGCCTACGGCGCTCCAGGGGGCGCTCTTGCTCGGCGCCTCCCAGCTCGGGCTGTTCCTCGTGAGCCCGCGGGACGGTGGCGTCATCGACGGGCTCCACACGGGCGACGGCGTTTCCATGCGCCCCGTGAGCTACGGCCAGCGCGCCTTCGTGGTGACCAACCACGGCAAGCTGCTGAGCCTGTCGGTGCAAGGCCCACGCTGAGGGAGCGCCCTCGGTCCAAGGTGGGATTTCCCCACCAATGTCCCGTCCACGGAACGCCGATAAGATAGATTATGTCAACTGCGCACCTTGGCGTGCCGCGGGCGCTGCCCGGCGCGCTCTCGACGCACGGGCGCTGATGGCTCTCCCGCTCGGGCTGCCCTGGACCCTTCCCGCGCCCCTAGAGGGTGACGCGGCCGCTGAGCGCACGGGAGGAGCGCCCCCAGGCTTCCCGCCCTAGCAGCGCAGGCCTGCGAAATGGGTCAGGGCGCTCCTCGGAGCGCTTGGCTGAGAGCCGAAGCGTCCCGAGGGCGCCCTGTGGTGGACGGCGCCGGTGCGGCGAAGGCGCCGCACCGGGGCTCGGGGACGGACTCAGTCCATCCCGAAGTCGTCCATGCCGCCCATGCCGCCCATGCCGCCCATGCCGCCCATGCCGCCCATGCCACCCATGCCACCCATGCCGCCGCCGCCGGCGGGCGCGGCCGCAGGCTTCGGACGGTCCACGATGACGCACTCGGTGGTGAGGATGAGGCCGGCCACGCTGGCGGCGTTCTCCAGTGCCGTGCGCACCACCTTGGTGGGATCGATCACGCCG
>CAUJEM010000001.1 GCA_963169915.1 Myxococcota bacterium | reverse complement strand
TCTCCGGCGCGCTCTACGTGCTCGATGAGCCCACCATCGGCCTGCACCCGCGCGACACGCGCCGCCTGCTCGGCAACCTGCGGCGGCTCGTGGAGCTGGGCTCCACCGTGCTGGTGGTGGAGCATGACTTGGACACCATCTTGGCGGCCGACCACCTCATCGATCTCGGCCCGGCCGGCGGCGTGAACGGTGGTCAGGTGATGGCCGAGGGGCCCCCGGCGCAGGTGCTCGCCTCACCCCTGTCACCCACGGGGCGCGCGCTCGCTCACCCCGCGCCGCTGCGCACGCCGCTCGCCACGGGCTCGAGCGTCCCGTGGCTCGGCTTGGAGGGGGCGCGCGCCAACAACCTGCGCAGCGTCGATCTGCGGCTCGCCCTCGGGCGCTTCAACGTGGTGGCGGGCGTCAGCGGTTCGGGCAAGAGCAGCTTGGTGCGCGGCGTGCTGCTGCCAGCGCTGCGGGAGGCGCTCGGGCTGGTCACGCCGCCGCCGGGGCCCTTCACGGCGCTCACTGGGCACCAGCACCTGCGCCGCGCGCTCGCGGTGGATCAGTCGCCCATTGGGCGGACCCCTCGCTCGGTCCCGGCCACCTTCCTGGGCCTCTGGGACACGCTGCGGGCGCTCTACGCCGAGACGCCAGAGGCTCGCGCAGCGGGCTTCGGACCGGCGCGCTTCAGCTTCAACTCCACGCGCGGTGGGCGCTGCCCGGTGTGTGAGGGGCAGGGCGTCATCACTCACGAGATGAGCTTTCTGCCCGACGTCACCACGGTGTGCGCTGCGTGCGATGGCCAGCGCTTCGAGCCGCGCACCCTGGACGTGCGCTGGCTGGGCCTGTCTGCGGGGCAGCTCCTCGAGCTCAGCGCGCAGCAGGCCGCTGAGCTGCTGGTGGCGCACCCGCGGCTCGCGGAGCCGCTGCGGACGCTGGTGGACTTGGGCGCGGGCTATGTCCGGCTGGGGCAAGGCTCGCACACGCTCTCCGGCGGTGAGGCGCAGCGCCTCAAGCTCGCCTCCGAGCTGACGGCCACCGCGCGCCACGAGCCGACGCTCTACGTGCTGGACGAGCCGACCACCGGCCTGCACGTGGCCGACGTAGAGAAGCTGATGGGCGTGCTCGAGCGCCTCGTCGCGCGTGGGGACACGCTCGTCGTCATCGAGCATCACCCGCTCGTCATCGCCGGCGCAGATCACGTGGTGGAGCTCGGCCCCGAGGGTGGGCGCGGCGGCGGCGAGGTGATCGCCAGCGGCAGCCCCAGCGAGGTGGCGCGCGCCATGACCCCCACGGCGGAGGTCATCCGGGAGGAGCTGGCCCGCTTGAAGGCCGCGGGGCGAGCGCCGCGGCGGCTCCGTTAGCGCGGCCGCCGCTCGCTGCGCGAGTGACGCTGGCGTGGCACGCAGGAGCTTCAGCCGCCGCCCGGTTTGTAGACCGGCGGGCGCGGCGGCGGGCGCGTCACCTTCACGGGCGGCGCGGCGGTGGTGCCGGCCGGTGGCGTGGCGGTGGTCTTGGGCGGCGCCGTGGTGGTGGTCGGTGGCGCGGTGGTGGTCTTGGGCGGCGTCTGCGTCTTGGTCGTCGTGGTCTTCGGTGGGAGTGGCCTCGACGGCGTGATGGGCTTCACCGGAGGGACCGTCGGATCGCTCGGGTCGGGGATCGCGGGGAAGGCGGTGGCAGGAGGCTCTGCGGGAGCGCTGGGCGGCTCGCTGGGGGCGACGGTGAGCGGCGCCGGCGTGGGCTGGGTGGGCAGGAGGGGCGTCGGCTCAGCGCCGCGGTCCGTCGTGGTGAAGTAGAAGAAGGCGCCCGCCGCGACCGCGGTGAGCAGCAGCGCGCCGACGCCGAGCAGGCCCCCGGCGATGAGCCAGCCCGAGACGCCGCGACGGGGAGGGCGCAGCCCGGAGGCGCCTCGCAGCGGCGGCGTGGGAGCTGGCCACGCGCCGCCCCCGAAGCTGCTGAAGCCCGCCACGGGCGCCGGAGGCGGGGTGAGTGGCTGAGCCGGTGCTGGGAAGACGGCAGGGGAGCGCGCGGGCGCTCCGGGGGTAGGCGCCTGCCAGGGTGGCGGGGAGCCCAGGTCGCCCGGCTGGGTCTTGGGAGCGGCGAGGGGCACGCCGTCCACCACCGTGGGGGCCACGCCGGGAGGCTGGGGCGCCGGCGTGACGCTCGCTCGCGGGAGGAGCTGAGTGCCCTTGGGGCGTCGAGCCTCGGTCATGGAAGGGGGCTCATCCTGGGCTCAGCGTCGGGTCGAGCGTGAGCGACGACCTCGTGGGAAAGGAGGGAGCAGCCCTGGGGAGCGTGAGCCGTAGCGCCGCGCCACGGCGCGGCTCGAGTGAGCGGCGCACGGCGCTCAGCCACGGACGCACTGGTGCTCGTTGCAGACGTAGCCGCCGGGGCATAGGTCATATGTAGGGACGTATTGACAGCCCGTCGGTTCGCACGTCCCGAGGCTGCCATAGTGGATCAAGGTGCGGCTGTCGTAGCAGGAGTCCTGGGGAGGAGCATCGCAGGCGAGCCCACAGCCGCCGCAGTGCATGGGGTCGAGCTGGAGCTGCACCTCACAGCGGTTGTCTGCGACCAGGTCGCAGTTGGCGGTGCCACGCTCACACGGCACGCACTGCCCGCCGTTGCAGTAGGAGCTGTACTTGTCGCACGGAGCGGAGTCGTCCTCCCAGGTGCCCTGCGCGCTGCACCCCTGGGGCTGATTGCCACGACAGCGGCGCGCGTTGGGGGTACATTCGGTCGAGCAACCGCCAGCCTCACACGCGATGACGCAGGGGCTCCCCACGGGCTGCCATACCCCCTGCCCCAGGCACTTCTCGGGCTGGAGGCCCTGACAGCGCTGCGCCCCGAGCTGACAGTCTTCGACGCACTTGCCCCCGGTGCACCCTCCCTCGCACTGTTCCACCGCGGAGCTCGTGACCAAGTCCACACCGCATTTTCGGATCTCGAGCCCACGGCAGTAGAGGTTGCCCGGGATCCGCCCCTCACACTCCGTGACGACGGGCTCGCAGCGCCCTTCGTTCCCCGGCCGGGTGTCGCAGCGCTCGTTCAGGTCGCAGGAGCCGTTGGGCTCCCACTGGCCGCCGCGGCAAATCAGGCGCTCCTGCTGCGCGTGGCCTAGGCAGGCCTGCGCGCCCTCCGGCTCGCAGGGTTGCCCCTCCGTTGCCGTCCCAGCGGAGCCCCCCGTCCCTGCGGCTCCCGCAGCGCCGCTCACCCCTCCCGTCCCCCCGGCCCCTGAGGCGCCGCCGCTTCCTGATGAGCCGCTGCTCCCCGATGAGCCGCTGCTCCCCGATGAGCCGCCGGAGCCCCCGTCGACCGGCGCCTGGACCTCGAACTCACCGCTGCACGCCAAGCTCAGCGCCGCGGCCGCCCCTGCCCACCAACGCCAGCTCGAGCTCATGGTCATGACTCCGGCGCTCAGGTTAGAGCGGAAGCCGCCCGGCGTCGAGGTGGCCGCGGCTTGGATGCCCTTGAGCCCCAGGCGCCCCATGTTAGACTGAAAGGAATTCGGCGCTGCGGTGGGGCGTACCAGGTTGAGCGCGCTGCCTCGCTGGCGGCGCTGGTGATTTCACCACTGCCTGAGGACCTCTCGATGACACCTCGACGCTACCGCCCCTCGCTCCTGACGCTCAGCGCGCTCTACGGCGCCGTCGGGCTGCTGCCCTTGGGTTGTCAGCTCCAGCCCGCGGACCCTGAAGGTCAGGCGGGGAGCAGCGGAGCGGCTGGAGCTGCGGGCGCCGCCGGGAGCGGCGGCGTTGCGGGGAGCGGCGGCGCCGCCGGGAGCGCGGGAGCGGCAGGCTCTACGGGCGAGGGCTGCGGTGACGTCCCTACCACCGGTGTGTGCGCCAGCGTCACGACCTTGAAGAGCTGCTTGGACAGCGGAGAGATCGGGCAGCCCCCCACGGTGAAGGAGGTCACCTGCCCGGCCAACACGCAGTGTGACGACAGCGGTGACTACGCCCGCTGCGCCCCGACGGGGGACTGCCTGGACGGCGCGTCACAGTGCAAGGACGACACCACCTTGCGCACCTGCGTCGCCGGTCATTGGGTGGAGTCGAGCTGCGGGGCGTCGCTCTGCGCGGGGACCACGGGCCGAGGCGCCGCCTGCATCAGCCTGGAGGCAGGGAGCGGCATCGTGGCCAAGGGCGTGCTCCGCTACCAGTACCGCAAGCCCAACGACCGGACGCGCCCCACGCAGTACTCCAGCACCCTGAGCTCGGAGCCCGCGGTCAACTTCCTCACGGCCATCTATGATCTGAAGGAGGACGGCTCCGGTGAGCAGGAGCTCATCGGTCCCGTGGTGCTCACCAGCGTGGGGGACACCAGCCCGGCGGGGAGCTGGGAAATCGAGCTGACGCGGCAGCCCAGCCCCGACGCGGTGGTGTACTTCTGGCCCGTGGCCTGGAGCGTGCGCGGGGAGCCGCAGATCGCCGTGGTGCGGGCGGAGAGCAGCGACGCCTCGCACCAGCGCGCCCAGGACTACTGGTACTGGGGCTGGCAGCTCTGCACGGACACCGCCTCCTGCGCTCAGCCGGTCATCGATCTCGCCGATGGCACCACCATCCTGGAGGCGGACGGCTCGGGCGCGGCGCACATCTTCCAGTGGGCCATCTACGACAAGTTCCGCTTCGGCGGCATGACGGATCTCGCGGACACGGAGCCCTTGAGCCTGGCCATCTTCTGGAAGGGCGGGGACGGCGCGCAGGAGCCTGGCATCAAGTTCGACTGCGGCAACTGCTTCTTGCCGCCGCAGCTCGGGGGTGCCCAGGTGGACGTCGGGCAGGGGGACGGACAGGCCGATCACTACGACACCAGCCTCGCCATCAGCGGTCGCGGCACTCTGAAGCCCGGGCAGTGGGACTATGAGTCTCACTGGTCGCGCAGCACGCTCAACCATGAGCTGGGGCACTGGGCCATGCAGTCTTGGTCCCGCTCACCTGGAGAGGGCGGCCCCCACTACGTGGACGAGGCCTCCAGTCCGGGCCTGGCGTACAGCGAGGCCTGGGCCACCTTCAGCGGCCAGACCAACATCTCCGATAGCCCAGAGTCCAACGACCCCGTCTACTTCACCATGCAGAACGGCACGGGCTTCTGGGTCAACCTGGCGAGCGAGGCCTGGTCGGGCGGTAACCTGGTGAAGCCCGGCGCCGGGGCGCTCCTCACGGATCCCATCAACGAGAACGTCGTGGCCAGCATGATGTGGTCGCTCTGGGCCTCGGCCGGCGCCAAGTCGCCACAAGGGCTGGGAGACGACGCCATGTTCAGCGTGATGGCGCACCCTCGGCTGAACGTCGGCCCCAACCGCGGCTACCGCACGGTAGATTTCGTGGATTACCTGGACGCCCTGGTGTGCGGCAACTTCGCGGACGCCGGGAAGATCTCGGACGTCGTGGGTCCGGTCCGCTACCCGTGGTCGCCCACGGACGTCACCTGCAACTGAGCGAGCAGCACCATGAAACACGTTCTTTCCCTCGGAGTCTTCGCGCTCGCGGCCGCCTGCAGCCACGGCACCCCCGTCGAGCCGGAGGCGCGCAGCGCGCCCCCGTCCGTGGCGCCCACGGCGGAGGCCGCAGAGCCCACCAGCGAAGCCGCGCACGGACCCATGCAAGCGCCCTTCGTCCTCTTGCTCTCGCGACCCACGCCAGAGGCGGACGGACGGGAGCTGGCGGTCTCCGCCACGCTGCTGCTCGAGCGCCCGTCGACGGACCCCATCGAGCTCGAGGTCCGGCTGCCGCGCGGTGCCACGCTGCTGAGCGGCACGGCGCGGCAGACGCTCACGGCGCTGCCGCGCGGCAAGCATGGCTTCAGCTGGCGCCTCGCCCTGGCGCAGCCGCTCACCGAGGCCGAGCCGCTCATCGTCACGGCAGATCTTCGCCCCGCCCACGACGCCTACGGCGCGCACGCGGAGCGCCGCTTCCCGGAGGCCAGCGCGAACACGCGCCGCTCACCCGCGGTGCGGCCGCCCCCGGGGCGCCCCCCCCTGCCGCCCTCCCTCCGGGCCACGACCACGCACGGCAGCTCGACGCGGTGACGCGCGCGCGGTGACGCGCGCGGCGCCGCCCCGCGCCGCGCGAGTGCTATTGAGGGACCGTGCGAGTCGCCATCGACGCCCGGACGATCGTCCCTCGGAAGAGCGGCATCGGCAATTACGTCGACGCCTTGGTGCGAGAGCTGCTCACGCTCGACGACTCGCTCGAGCTCACGCTGCTCTGTCACCCACAGTCTCGAGGCTTGGTGGTCGAGCACCCGCGGGCCGAGCGCGTGATCTTCCCGGGTGAGACCAAGAGCCTCTCCACGGTGTTTCGCATGGGGGGCGCGCTCGCTGGACGAGGGATCGAGCTTTATCACTCTCCGGCGGATCTCGTGCCGCTCGGGCTCAGGCTGCCCTGGGTGGTCACGCTGCACGACCTGATGTGGGTGGAGCAGCCGGCGCTCGCCTCCGCCTTCCTGCCGGAGCGCTGGGCCAACGCCGCTTGGTACCGCTGGAACATCGGGCGAGCGGTGCGCGGCGCGCGGCGCGTCATCACCATCACGGAGGCCACGCGCACGGCCGCAGCACGGGTGTACCCCGCGGCGGCGTCCAAGCTGCGGACCATCCGGCACGGGGTGGATCACCAGCGCTACTACCCGGGCGCAGGCGGGCCACGGGCGGCCTTGGCGGGGCTCGTCCCCGACGGCAAGCGCTACTCGCTCATCGTCGGGCAGGGCTCGCCGTACAAGAACCACGCGGGGATGGTGCGGGCGTTCTTGGAGGCCACGGCCGACGAGCCCGAGCATCTCCTGGTCTTGGTGCGGCGCTTCTCACGCATCGACACCGAGATGAGCCGGCTGCTCTCCTCGCGGCGCGCCCGAGACAAGCTCATCACCATCCCCTTCGTCAGCGACGCGGCGCTGCTGACGCTCTATGCGCACGCGCACGCGCTGCTCTTCGCCTCGCACTTGGAGGGCTTCGGGATGCCGGCGCTCGAGGCGCTCGCGCTGGGTACCCCCGTGCTGGCGTCCACCACCCCGGCCTTGCGGGAGGTCACCGGACAGGCTGCGCTGCACGCCGTCTCTACGGATCACGCCGATCTGGTCCGGCAGCTCCGCCGCTTGAGCAAGGACGAGGCCCTCCGGGAGCAGCTCCGACGACGGGGCCTCGAGCAGGCCCAGCAGTTTCAGTGGCGCCGCGCCGCAGAGCAGACCCTGGCCTGCTACCGTGAGGCGCTGGCTCAGGCCCCGGGCTGAACCGCGCTCAACACCGCGATCTGAATGGCCAGGCGGCGCTCAGGGCCGATGGGCCTGCCGTCGAGCTCGGTGAGGTCGAACCGGTCGAAGGCCTTGCCGTCGCGCGTGCGCAGGTCTGAGCCGACGATCTGGACACGCTGGGCGTAGAGCGCGTTGGCGAGGGACAAGAGCAGCCCAGCGCGGTCCTGGGTCTCGACCTCGAGCGTGCAGAGCGCGCCGCTCGCGTCCTCCAAGAAGCGGACGGTCGTGACCGCGCCCGGGGCGCTGGCGGCAGGAGGTGGGACGACCGAGCGCGGCCCCTGCGTGAGCAGCTCGAGCAAGCGAGCCTCCACCCGCTGCGCGAGCTGCTCGGGCTCGGCGCCCGTAGGGGCGACCCAGAAGAGCGCGACCGCCTCGACCGCGCCGGTCTGGGTCCGCCGGGTGTACGCCACGGCGTCGATGACCTCGAGGGACGCGCGGACGAGCGCCGAGCCCATCAGCGCGAGCAGCCCCGGGCGATCGCTCGCGATGATGCAGAGCCCTTGCCCGCCGCTCCTGGGCGCGTCGAAGGCGGCCACGGCGGCGGGTTGGCCCTCACGGCGCAGCGCCAGTGAGGCGTGCGTGGCGATCACCTCCTCTGAAAAGGCGTCGCGGTACGCGGGGGGGAGGCTCTCGGAGAACTCTCGCACGAACGCAGGGGAGGCAGGCACGGCGCGGAGTGTAGGAGCGCGCGGAGGAAACGCGAGCGCGACGCCGACGCGCGGGGCTATGGCGGCGCCGGCCAGCCGGGGAGGTTGGGAAAGCCACTGGGGAGGGCGGTGGGCAGCGGTGGGAACCCGCTCGGCAGCGGTGGGAGCCCCGGCAGGCCCACGGTATCGGCTCTGCCGGCGTCGCTCGTCGCGGCGTCCGCGCCGGCGTCGCCGGGCCCGCGCACGGGGCCGGTGGTGACGCGCGGCGCCGTCTTGCGGGGCGGAGTGACGGTGGGGAGCGGCTCATTCTCCAGCGGAGGTGCTGCCGTGGTGGGCGTCGCGGGGACTAGACCGAGCTCCGGTGAGGGCGTGGGCTCCGCTGCTGGCCGCCGCAGCGCGAGCGCCACCACGAGCGCTCCCCCCGAGAGGAGCGCGAGCAGCAGGAGCGCGACCACCAGCGCGCCCCGGCGGCGGCGTGGCGCAGCGGCCCCTCGCGCGCCGTGCGGCCGCGTGAGCTGCGCGAGCCCTGGGGGCGGGGCCGGGTGGAGCGGAGCGGCGCTCGCCGGCGCGAGCGGTGGAGGCGCGAGCGCCGTCGCCGGGCCGAGCGCAGGATCCGCGGTCAGCGTCGAGGTGGGCGCCCGGGGGGCGAGCGGCGGCGCGGACGCTGGCTCGGGCGGGAGCGTCTGCGGAACGGAGCGCTCCCGCACGGAGGCGGGCGGCGAGGTGATGGCCCCCGGTGGGGCGGGCGTGAGCGGCGCGGGCGTCGCCGCGATCCTCCCCGCGTGGCTCAGCGCGCCCGCGAAGCCCGCGAGCAGGATGCGGTACTCGGCCGCGCTGCGCGGCCGCTCCTCCGGGTTGGGCGCGAGCCCACGGTGGAGGAGCGCGGCCAAGCCCTGAGGTGCGTCGGGGCGCTCGAGCTCCAAGCGAGGCACCGGCTCGGTGCTGAGCCGGTGCAAGAGGGTGGACACGTCGCCGTCTTGCAGGGGGCGATGCCCGGTGAGCAGCTCGTAGGCGATGACGCTGAACGAGTAGAGATCGGCGCGCGCGTCCACGCGCTCGGCCCCGAAGGCTTGCTCGGGGGCCATGTACTCGGGGGTCCCGAGCAGCGCTCCGGGGCGCGTCAAACCTTGCTGGTACTCGCTGCTCTGCCGCAGCTTGGCGATGCCGAAATCCAGCAGCTTGACCAGCGGCCCGCCGGGCGCCTGCGCGATGAACACGTTGTCCGGCTTGAGGTCGCGGTGGACGACGCCGAGCGCGTGCGCCGCCTCCAGCCCCGCCAGGATCTGTAGCCCGAGGTCGACGACCAGCTCGAGCGGTAGCCGCTGCTCTCGGTCGAGGAGCTGCTGCAGGGACTCCCCCGTGAGCAGCTCCATCACCAAGAAGGGAGAGGTGTCCGCCGGCTGCTCCACGTCCGTGACGCGCACGACGTGCGGGCTCTGGACGCTCGCCGCGACGCGCGCCTCCTGGAGGAACCGCGCGGCCAGCCCCGGCCGCCGAGCGAGCTCGGCGTGCAGGTACTTCAGCGCCACGGGCGTCCCGAGCAGCTCGTGGCGGGCCTCGAACACGACGCCCATGCCCCCCTCGCCGATGACGCGCAGGATGCGGTACTTCCCGCCGATGACGTCCCCCAGCCGAGGGATCATCGCGCCCTCGCCGGGGGGTGGGCTTCGTCGAGCGCGCGCTCCTGCGCCGGGACGTGGCGCTCGTACTCGCGCGCGTAGCACAGGCTCCGTGGGTCGGCGCGATCGATGAAGAGCACGCCGTCGAGGTGATCCAGCTCATGCTGGACGACGGCGGCTTGCAGCCCCTCGTACTCTCGCTCCACCGCGGCTCCGTGCCGATCGAGCGCCGTCACGCGCACGCGGCGCGGCCGGCGGACGCGACCGCGCAGCCCAGGGACGGACAGGCAGCCCTCGTACATGACGATGCCGTCGCCTGGCGCCGGCCGCTCCGGCAGGCCCCCCGCGGCGAGCACCGGGGTGACCACCGGGTTGATGAGCACCGTGAGCGGGATGGATCCGAGCCACGGGTAGCGCGGATTTTCGGCGACCTCGAGCACGACCACCCGGCGAGACTCGTAGACTTGAGGCGCCGCGATGCCGACGCCGGGAGCGTCGCGCATCGTCTCGATGAGATCACCGATGAGCTGCTCGAGGGCAGGGCTACCCAGCTCGTCCAGGGAGACGGGCTCCGCCACGCGCCTCAGGATCGGCTCTCCGAGGACGGCGATTCGTCGCAGCGGCATGGCGGTGACTCCGGGCGCCAGGCGCCGGCTACTCTCCGGAGAGCCCGCGAGGGGCCCAGGGGACGTCGGCCACGCCCGCCGCTTGGTTGGCGGCGCGCGCGTAGGTGAACAGCCAGTCGCTCAGTCGGTTGAGATAAATCAGCAAGGCCTCGCCGATGGGGCTCTCGCGCCGCGCCGTGATGAGGCGCCGCTCGGCCCGCCGGCACACGGTGCGCGCGTGGTGGAGCGCCGCCGCCAGGGCGGCGCCGCCGGGGAGCACGAAGTTCTTGAGCGGGGCGAGGGTGGTCGTCGCCTCGTCGATCTCCTGCTCGAGGCGCAGGGCGTCGGCTGCGCCGAGGCGCGGGAGCGTCAGCTTGGCCTCACGCCCGGGCGCCGTGGCCAGCTCTGCGCCGAGGACGAAGAGATCACGCTGGATGTGCTCGAGGCGCTCACCGAGCGAGGGCTCACTGGTGAGGCTACGGGCCACGCCGAGGACCGCGTTGAGCTCATCCACCGTGCCGTAGGCCTCGACCCGGGCGTCGTCCTTCTGGAGGCGAAGGCCTCCGAAGAGCCCCGTCGTGCCGTCGTCACCGGTCTTCGTGTAGATGCGCATGCCCTGAGTGTACCCCGGATGGGCGGACCACGCGGCGCTCAGCCGGAGAAGATCTGGCTGATCTCCGCCTCGATGGCGGCGCGGTCGACCTGACGGGCGAGCGCGAGCTCCTGAATGAGCAGCGCTCGCGCTTGATCGAGGAGCCGCCGCTCACCAAAAGACAGATCTTTGTCGAACTTCAGGCGGTACATGTCCCGGAGCACCTTGGCGATCTCCGTGGCCAGCCCGCTCTTGAGCATGTCCGTGTAGGCTCGGAAGCGACGATTCCAAGGCTGCAGGTCGACGGCGACCTCCGGCGTCCGCAGGATGTCCAAGATGACCTGGGCCTCCGCGGGCTTCATCACCGGGCGGAGCCCCACCCGCGAGGCCGCCTCGACCGCCACGAACACCTTCAAGTCTCCGTCGATGATGGCGAGCGCGTAGCAGGGGGTCAGCGTCCCCCCGAAGTCCTTGTCCTCGATGGCCGTGATGCGGCCCACGCCGTGCTTGGGGTGGACCGCGATGTCGCCGACCGAGAAGCTGCCCGCGGCTGCTGCGCCGCTCACGGCTCCCTCCGCGAGGAGGGCGCGGCGGCGCGTGCCCGTGCTCCGGTGACCGGAGGTGGCTTCAGGACCTTCGGTACACGAGGATGACGCTTCACTGGGTAGCAAGCTACACCCGACCCGCAGAGGGCGTCAATCATGGCCCCTACGGGCCGCTGACGCCATGAGCTCACGCACCTCCGCGCCGACCGCGTGATGGAGCCCAGCGCCGAGCGCCTGGAGATCGAGCGTGAGCGTCATGCGCAAGCCCTCGTCCACGCGCTCGATCGTGGCGGCGCGGCGCGGACGATCGAGCCCCAAGAGCCCACCGAGCGGGCTCGCGGCGAGTGAGGCCCAGGTCGCGCCCAGCCGCGCTTCGGCGCGCGACGCCGCAGCGTAGTCTCCCGCCAAGATCAGCTCCACCGCGAGGCCACCGTCGGCGTCTGGGGTCGCGCTGACCCCGAGCGCGAGCGCCGAGGCGAGGAGGCCTTGCGCGCCGTCGAGCCATTCGTCGCTGAAGGGGCCGGGCGCCAAGAACACGAGCGGGGCCTCCCCGAGGCGTGGCGGCAGCGTGGACAGCGCCGCGCCCTCGAGCGCGGGCTTCGAGCGCAGCCGACCCAGGGCGTAGCCGGCGACCACGCGCGCCGGGGTAGGATCGCCCACCGCGACGGCCGCGAGCCGCCCTCGGACGCTCACGAGCGTCTGTGGGGTCTTGCCGACGAGGCCGGTCCAGCGCTGCACCCGGGGGTGGAGCTGGCGATGTTGACGCCCAGCGACGAGGCGCTCCTCGAACAGCGTCTCGATCGCTGGGCCGAGCGCTCCCACCTCGGCGACGTAGAGCGTGGCGAAATCGAAGCCGGCCGCGAGCGCCACCGGCGTCTTGCGCAAGTCCACGCTCGTCATCGACGCGAAGGCGTCGAGCCGTTGAGCGGGAAAGAGCGGCCCCAAGGCCTGGGCCACCGAGGGAGTCTGAGCGAGCTGCTCGAGCCGCGCCACGCAGAGCCAGCGCAGCCCCGCGGCGGGCACGTAGTCCGTGAGCGGCCCCTCGTGGAGCGGGGCCTCGGGCGCTGGCTCCCGAGGCGGGGGCGCGGCGGGAGCCCCGGCGCCGCAGCCGAGCAGGAGGAGCGCTCCGAGGAGCGGGGCACGCCCGAGCGGGTTCATGCCGGGATGACGACGTAGCAGAAGCGTCGCTTCTTCGAGCCGACGCGCAGCAGGTAGCGCCCCCCGCGCGCGAGCTGATGCTGCTCGTCGCGCACGCGCACGCCGTCCACCTCGACTCCCCCGGCTTGGATCTGGCGGCGCGCCTCGCTGGTGGAGGGCGCCAGCTCAGCGCTGACCAGGGCGCGCGCCAACCACAGCGTCGCGTCGGAGCACGGCAGCGTCCGCTCCGGGACGTCCTCCGGGACGCCCGCGTCGAAGTAGGTAGCGCGGAAGGCCTCGAGCGCCTGCGCTGCGGCCTGCGGGGAGTGAAAGCGCCCCACCAGCTCCAAGCCCAGCTCGGCCTTCGCCTCCAGCGGCCCGAGCGACGACCGAAGCTGCTGTAGCTCCGGCTGGCTCCGTGAGGAGAGCAGCTCGAAGTAGCGCCACACGACGGTGTCATCGAGCTGCATCAGCTTGCGGATCATCTCCTGCGGCGGCTCGGTGATGCCCACGTAGTTGTCCGCAGACTTGCTCATCTTCTTGCCGATGATGTGGCCCTGCTCCGTCATCTTCGCGTCGAGCCCCTCCAGCAGCGGCACGGTCAAGACGATCTGCGGGGTGAGCCCGTAGCGCTGCATCAGATCACGCCCCACCATCAGGTTGAAGAGCTGATCGGTCCCGCCCAGCTCCACGTCGCACTCGAGCGCCACGGAGTCGTAGCCCTGCAGCAAGGGATAGAGCAGCTCGTGCAGGTGGATGTCCCGTTGCTGCTCGAAGCGCTCGCGAAAGTCGCGCCGCTCGAGGGTCCGCGCGACCGTGCGCTTGGCCGCCAGCTCGATCACCTTCTCGAGCGAGAGGGGAGCCAGCCACTCGCTGTTGAAGCGCACCTCGGTCAGCTGTCGGTCGAGCACCTTGAAGGCCTGCTCTTGATAGGTCGCTGCGGCCTCCAGCACCTGCTCCCGCGTCAGCCGCGGACGAGCGTCGTTCTGGCCGGTGGGATCCCCGACCATGGCCGTCGTGTCGCCGACGAGGAACACGACGTGGTGCCCCAAGACCTGGAATTGCCGGAGCTTCTGCAGCAGCACGGTGTGCCCCAGGTGGAGATCGGGGCGGGTGGGGTCGAACCCGGCCTTGACCTTCAGGGGCCGCCCTCGGGCGAGGCGCTGGAGCAGCTCCTCGCGCTGGTGGACCTCTACTACACCGCGGAGCAGCTCTTGGGCTTGGGTTTCGGCGTCGAGCACGCGCACAAGCTAGCGCATGGGCCCCGTGGCTGTCGCGGGGGCGCGAGGCGGCTAGTAGTCGTCGTCGTCCCCACCCGTGATGGGGACGTGGCGGCTGGCGTTGACCAGCTCTTTCAGCTCCTTGCCCACCTTGAAGAAGGGCAGGCGCTTGGCTGGCACCGTCACCGACTGCCCCGTCCGGGGGTTGCGCCCGTCGTACGACTTGTAGGGGCGCACCGTGAAGCTGCCAAAGCCACGGATTTCAATGCCTTCGTTGCGCTGCAGCGCCTCGGTCATGGCGTCGAAGACGCAATTGACGACGAGCTCGGCTCTGGCCTTCGTCAGGTCACCACGGGCAGCGATGGCCTCGATGAGCTCGCTCTTGGTCATGGAGCCTCCCAGTACCGTGCGATTGTGCCGGCGGGCCCGAGAATCGTCAACGATTTTCTGCCTTAGGGCACCAGGGGCGGTCAGGGGCCGGCGCTCGGCCGAGCCAGGAGCTCGAGCGCGTCCAGCACGACCGCGTCGCCGGTGGCCCAGGCCTCTACGACCAATCGCTCTTGCACGTCGTGCTCCCCGGCCAGCAGGCTGGGGCAAGGGTCTCGGGCGAAGTCATGGGCCTGCAGTGAGGCGCTCGCGGCTCCGGCGTGGAGCCCGACCGAGGCGCGTGGCTCACCGTAGGCGGCCCAGTGGGCGATGAGGCGGTAGCGCCCCGGTCGCGCCACCGCCAGCTCGAGGCGCGCTCGGGCGGCGTCGTGGGAGCCCGTCGCGCGGAGGCGCAGCCCGGCGCCTCGGGAGACGCACGCCGGCGCCAGGTGCTGCGGGTGAGCCCAGCCCCCGCTCACCGCCAGCGGCGGCCACTCCGCCTCCGCCTCGAAGCGCAGGCGGTCCAGCTCGGCAGGGAAGCTGAGGCGCTCCACCGAGGGCGCGCTCAGCCCCTGGAGATCGAAGTGGTACTGGTGGCTCGGGGGGGTCCCCAAGCGTCGCCAGAGCACCCAGTCGTGCGCGTCGTAGCGCCGGCGCGCCACCACCAGCCCCGTGGCCGCGTCGCGCACGCTGGGGTCGTGGCCGAGCGCGAAGCCGTGGTCCGTCTCGACGAACAGCAGCCCGCGGCGCACCCCCGCGGCGGCCACGATCTCGGGCTCGTACATGGGGCGCCCGCCGTCCCGCTGCTGGAGCGCGGTGTGAGTGTGGCTGGCGTGGAGCGCGTAGCCTATCAGCATGAGCGGCGGCAGCCACGCCTCGCGGCGCCAGCGCACCGCGAGCCCCGCGAGCAGCAGGTGCTCGAGGGGGAGCGCCTCGCTGTAGAAGCGCGCGCCGCCGCCCGGATAGCTCCCGTCGAAGTAGAACGGCACGTAGGCAGCGATGAGCGCCAGCACGAGCCCACCGAGCAGGCGCGCGCCCGCGCTGGACCACTGCACGACGAGCGCCACCGGCAGCAACAGCGCGAGCCAGGGGGCGTTGCCGACGTCCGCGAGGTGGACATAGAGCCGGCTCGTGGTGGTGCGCAGTGCCTGCCAGGGCCCGTGGCCCGCCCCGTGGCGCTCGAGGACGTCGCCGTGCTCGAACCAGCACCCGATGTCCGCGCCAAAGCCGTAGCGGAAGCAGCCCGGGGGGCCATCGGCCAGCGCGTAGTAGCGTAGCTGCGTCGAGCCGAGCCACTCGCCGGTCGCGGCGTGCTGATGCAGCAGCAGCAGCGCGAGCCCCGGCAGGCTCCCGAGCGCGAGCAGGCCGAGGCGCCCGGGGTGACGACGCTGCACGAGCAGCACCCCGAGGGCGACGACGCCGCCGGTCACCGGTCGGGTCGCCAAGAGCCAGCCGAGCGCCAGGCCGCCGCCGAGGGCGCTCCAGCGCCGCTGGCCGAGCGCCCCGAGCAGGCTCAGGCTGAGCAGCAGCGCCGCCAGGCCATGCGACATGGTGTCCGCCGTGTGATAGCGGAGCGTGGCGCTGAGCGCGCCGACGAGCGCGGCCAGCAGGGCGGCGCGGGGGCCGAAGCCCAGCGCTCGACCGAGCGCGAAGGTGCTGACGGTGAGCGCCGCGGCCAGCGCCGGGCCCACCAGGAGCGGGGCTCTCACGAGAAAGCCGAGCGCGAGCAGCGCCGGATAGCCCGGGGGGAAGAGCACGGCGAGCTGCTCGCTCGGTGTGCTGAGCAGGAAGCGGCCGCGAAAGGCGCCGCTCGGCAGGCTCGGCGTGAAGGCGAGCAGCCCGTGCGCCAGCGCCTTGCCTTCGAGGTAGTAGCTGGTGGCGTCGATGATCCGAGGGCCGCCGCGCAGGTAGTGCTGCACGTAGAGGACGGACAGCAGCGCGGCGAGCAGCGCGGCTCCCGTGAGCTCGAGGGCGAGCGGGGCCGCTCCCCAGCGGCGCCGGAGTCGGGCGGGGACGAGCGGTCGCGCCAAGAGCAGCAGCGCGCCGAGCGCGAGGGCCAGCCAAGCGCTCGCGCTCGCAGGTGCGCCCCACCCCGCCAGCATCCGCTCAGCCCCCCTCGTCCTCGAGGAGCCACACGTGAAAGAGGCTCGCCTCGCCCGCCAGGGGCTCGATCCGCAGCGCGCGCGGGCCGGAGGTGGAGCTCGCCGGGAGTGGCAGGCTCGGCTCGACCCAGCGGCTCCCCGGCTCCAAGCTCGGCTCACCGAGCGTCACCCCGTCGAGCGACACCCGCAGCCTCGCTGGAGCGGCGGGGGCGGTGCGCAGGACGAGGCGCGCGGCGCGGCCGGGGCTAGGCCCGCGCAGCACGGCGTCGAGCTGTACGGCGCCACCCAGCACCCGCCCGCCGTCCCACAGCTCCCTCCTCGGGTCGCTGGGATCGGCGAGGAGCTTCATGGTGACCGCGCCGGCGCGGGGCACCGACAACCTCAGCGCGTGCCGACGCTCCGAGACGAGGTCGGCGAGGTCGAGCGCGTCCACGACCCGCTCGCCGGGGCGCAGGCTGTACGGGACGCCCGAGCGGCCGAAGCGCTCCCAGCGTGGAACGTAGAGCACCTTGCTGGCGCCTCCGCAGATGACGTTTCCCGTGACGGGCACCTCCCCCACGCGCTCTCCGAACCACAGCGGGAGCGCTCCCCACCAGCTCGGGTAGAGGGCCAGCAGATCGGGGCGCTCCGCCGGACTCAAGCCCTCGATGAGCTCGAGCGCGGCGGGGAGCCCGAGGCGCGTGGCGCGCGCGAAGGGCAAGCCACGAAACCCTCCGAGCCCGATGATGTCGAGCGCGGGGAGGTCGGAGGCGTAGGGGATCGCGCCAGCGTCCCCCACCAGCACCCGCCGCGGCGGGGGTGTCCCCGCGTGGCGCAACAGCCGCCCCGTGCGCACGTGCTGATCACGGATGTTGCGCGCGGCACGCCCAAAAAACCACACCTGGTCGCGAAAGCGCGGCGCCTGGTGGTAGGCGCCGAGGCCGAGCGCCAGCAGCGCGCCGCCCGCCCCCGCGAGGCGAAGCCAGCGGCCCCGACGCCCCACTGCGAAGCGCAGCGTGAGGAGCCCGCCGGCGCCGAGCGCCGCGCTCAGCATGAGCCAGGCGACCGCCGGCATGGTGTAGCGCTCGTTCTGCCAGCGCACTTGTCCGTTGGTCGCCACCACGAGCACCCACAGCGCCGCGCTACCCCACAGCATCGCGGCGGGGCGTCGTGTCGCGCGAGGGATGAGCGCGAACAGCCCGAGGGCCCACACGAGCCAGCCGAACTTGCCGGGCTCGGCGAGGTGGTACTCCGTCACCCGCTCGATCTGGTAGCGCACGTGGAAGCGATAGAGGTCCCACACCTCGCTCGGGCTCAGGTGCGGGTGGTAGAGCTCGAGCTTCACGAGCGCTCCGGCCGCCGTGGTCTCGCCCGTGTAGTGCCGGTTGGCGAGGGCGTGCAGCACCAGCGTGAGCAGCGCGGGGACCCCCACGAGGACGACCGCCGCGAGCCCGCGTGGCCAGCGCGAGCGGCGCGCCACCACGACGCCCGCCGTGAGCCCGAACAGCGCGACGATGGGCGCGCTCTCGGGGCGCGTGGCGGTGAGCAGGGCACACCACCCGCCGAGCAGCCCGGCCGCGAGCAGTGGCCGCCGTGGCGCGCCTCGCCGCGGCACCCCAGCCACCAGATCGTCCCACGCGACGTAGGCGCCGGCCCACACGGCGAGGAAGAACGCCACCTCCATCCCACTGAACAGCGACCATGACAGCGCGCCGACGCCGAGCACCAGCGGCGGCGCCAAGTAGCTGGCGACGGTGGGCAGCCGACGGAAGAGCCGCCGCGCGGCGAGCAGCAGCGCGAAGGTGCAGGTGGCGGCGAGGATGGCCGCCCACACCATCAGCCCGAGCTGCCGAAACCCGGACCACGACCAGTACCCGAGCGCCAACACGAAGGGGTAGGCCATGCTGGTCCCGCCGCTCGAGTAGCCGTTGCCTTCCGACCACTCGAAGGGGTGACCGCGCGCGATGGAGCGCGCGAAATCGAAGTGGATGAACACGTCGTCCAGGGGCGCCGACCACTCGCTGGCCGCTCGGGCGGTCGCTGGGAAATCTGCGGCGCTGACCTCGGTGAGGCGGGTCTGCTCGTGGAGGGAGGCGTAGAACAGATGCGCGGTCAGCAGCGTCAAGGCTGCCGCCCAGGCCAGGTAGAGCACGGGCTCCAAGCGTGAGAGGGGCCTGAGCCGCTCACCGAGTGATTTCAGTGACATGGTTTTCGAGCAATGGGGCTAAAAGCCCCAAGGGGGCTGCCCAGCACCATACCGGACTGGCCGTGCGCTGGCTGCAAGCGATCCCGCTTTCGGGGGGAGTGAGCGCTGGTGGCCACCGGGCGCCGAGGCGCTTGCTTGAGGCGGAGCTTGGCGCTCTACTACCGCCCCCGACGGCGCGGAGCCTTTGATCGACAATGCGTTGGTACGTTGAAATTTCACGCGTGGACGACTCCACCACGCCGCCGGCAAAGCTCTGCTTGGAGGCGCCGCAGTGGCAGGCCGCGCTCCAGGCGGCGCGCAAGCTGCGGAACGACTCGACCCCGCTGAGCAAGTTCGCCATCGAGCGGGCCGCCGGCGGCTATCGGGCGGTCGAGCCGAAGTCGAAGCTCCGGTATGAGGTCCGGCAAGCCCCGGACGACGCGCCGCTCCACACCGGGGAGGACACCCCGGCGGCGCTGGAGCCCCCCGCGGCGGCCGAGGGCGCTCGCCCCAGCGCCGCGGCCGAGTCGGTAGTGGCCACCCCCTCGGCGCCGCTTGCCCTGACCTCGCCCCTGGCCGGGGTGAGCTTCCGTGTCCTGTCGGACCGGGTGGAGGAGCCCACCGCCACGACGCCCATCTTCTATCGAGAGCTGATGCTCGCCGTGGAGCCCGGCACGGAGCGCGCCGCGGTCGAGGGGCTGCTGCGTGAGGCCTTGGCGCAGCTCTGCGCGGCGCTCGCCGCCAGGCCCGCCGGGAAATACCTCCAGCTCGCGGCCTTCGATCACGTCTTCGAGCAGCGCCCACAGCGCGGCCCGCTCCTCAGCTTGTCGTGGAAGGACTGGCGTGGGGAGCCCACGCTGAGCGCCCCTGCCGTCACGGCCGAGAGCGTCCCTCGGCCATCGGCGCCGCCGGTCGCGGTGGAGCCGACCATCATCATCGCCCCGAGCGTCGCGCCCCCCACGGTCGCGGACACGGGGGCGAGCGAGGCGCCCACGGCCAGCGCGGTGACGCCGCTGCCCGCTCCCAGTCAGGTGGCGCGTGACGCCGGCGCCGCCACGGCCTCGGTCCCGCCGGCGGCGTCCGCGCCCACCAGCCCGGCCCCGGAGGCCGCCGTGCCGCCCGAGGCCGCAGCGCCCAGGCCCGCCGAGCCCCCGAGGAGCGCTGCGTCCGCGGCTGACGCACCCCCGGAGCCTGCGGCGCCGCCGGCCGCTACGGCCGCCGAGCCGGCCCCCCTCGCGGCAGGCCCCTCCGCCGAGCGGCTCCCCATCGTGCAGGGGCGTCGGCGTCGGCCCAACGAAGATCTCATCGGCGACCTCTTCGAGCAGATGCACCAGCTCCATTTCTTGCCGGACATGGTCAGCGGCGTGGAGTTCGTGCTGAGGATCCTGGGCGAGACCCTGCCCTCCGAGGCGGCGCTCATCCATGTGTTCGGCATCGACGAGCGCGCCTTCGTGGTGGTCCGTGGCGCCGGGGTGTCGCCCAGCATCGTGGGGCACCGCACGCCGGACAGCTCGGCCCTGTTCCGGGACGTGATGCGTCGGCAGCGCACCCTCCACCTCCCCCAGATCGACGCCGACGAGCGCTTCCGTGACGGGCGCTGGGCGAAGGCGCAGGTGGCGCCCGAGAGCGCGCTCTGCGGCCCCGTGCACCAAGGGGGTCGGTACTTGGGCCTCATCGAGCTGGTCAATCCAGCGGGGAAGGAGCCGTACCATGACGCGGAGCTCAACGCGCTCGACTACGTCTGCGAGCAGCTCGCGGAGTTCTTGAGCTCCCGCCCGCTGGTGCTCGCGGACGACGTGCTGCACCCGGCGGCGTCCGCGCGCCAGCCCGGCGCCCGGCATCGAGCTTAGCCAGGCCACGCCGTGCGGGCGAAGCCCCGCCGTCGCGCTATCGTGGGGCCGTGGCCGAAGGCAGCAGGCGCGAGCGCTGGATCACGTTCCTCTTGTTGCCCGCGCTCGTGCTCAGCGTGCTCGTGCTCACCGGCATCACGTTCCGAAGCGGATTTCAGCTCGAGCGGCTCAGGGAGCGCTCCGTCGTAGAGGCGACGCTGGCGCTCGTGAGCGAGAAGGTCGATCGGCTCGACAAACGGATCGTCGAACAAGACGCCGTGCTCGTGCAGCTCATGGTGCCAGAGGAGCGCGACGTGAGCAGCGCCGAGTGGCTCAAGATCGCGGCCCGACAGACGCCCACGGTGCGGGCCACCCTCATCGTCGATCTCAGCGCGAAGGACCAGCCCGTCATCAGCTTCGCGTCGCGCAGCGCCGCGGGCCCCGAGGACGAGCGGTTCCGGAGGCTGCTCATCCGCTCCATCCTGCCCGAGCTGAAGCTCGAGCCGCCGCGCGGGGAGCTCCGCCACCTGCACCGGAGCTTCGGTGACCAGAGCTACCTCGTGAGCTACTGGCAGCGCGACGCCGACGGCCGGCGCTACCTCGTCGTCGCGTGGCATGACGTCGCGCGCATCGTCCACGAGCTGTTTCCGTCGCTCGCCGAGCGGGGTGACCGCCAGCAGAGCCGCGTCAACGTGGTGGACGAGGAGGGGCGCATCGTGTTCGGGCCACCGCTCAGCCGCGGGGGCCTCACCGTGGGGCGCGCCTTCGACTCGACGCTCTACAAGTGGACGGTGAACGTCAGCCTCTCGGCCTCGGAGGAGCTGGCGGAGGCGGCGGCGCGGCGGCGCGTGCTAGAGATGAGCCTGGTGGGGCTCTCGGCGGCGGTGACGCTCGGTGGCCTGGTCGTCATTTTGCTCGCCCTGGCGCGAGAGCGCAAGCTCGCTCACCTCAAGAGCGACTTCATCGCCAACGTCTCGCACGAGCTGAAGACGCCGCTCTCGCTCGTGCGGATGTTCGGTGAGCTGCTGCAGAGCGGGCGCGTGGACACCGAGGCCAAGCGCCAGCAATACCTGCAGATCATCGTGTCCGAGAGCGAACGCCTCGGCGCGCTCATCGAGAACGTGCTGGATTTCGCGAAGGTGGAGCGCGGCCACGCCGGCTATGAATTCTCGCGGCGGCAGGTGGGGGAGGTGCTGGCGCGGGCCGTGGACGCCTGTCACCTCCGCGCGGATCGCGAGGGCAAGCGGCTCGTGCTGGACGTCGCGCCCGACTTGCCGCCGGCCAACCTGGACGAGCGCGCCATCGAGATCGCGGTCATCAACCTGATCGACAACGCCTTGAAGTACGCCCCCGACGGCGAGCAGGTCACGATCACGGCGCGCGAGCGCGGAGGCTTCATCGAGGTGCGGGTCATCGACCAAGGGCCGGGGATCGCGCCGGAGGACCGGCGGCGGATCTTCGAGCGCTTCGTCCGCGGCAAGTCCGCGGCGGGGCGTCAGGTGCGGGGCAGCGGCATCGGGCTCGCCTTGGTCAAGCACATCGCCGAAGCCCACGGCGGCGCGATCACCGTGGAGAGCCCCGGGATCTCCGGGAGCGAATTCGTGCTCAGCGTTCGCAGCGCCGGGCCGCCGCGCGCGCGGCCCTCGGCCGCGCGCGGTGAACCGCGTTAGGTGAGGGAGCGGCCGCGCGCGGCCGCGCGGCGGCTGGCGCCGTGCGCTACTCCGCGCTCTCGCCGTCGTCGGAGAGGCCCTGCTGCTTGAGCAGGTCCTCGTCGGTCAAGAAGATGGACGGGCCGCCAGCGGGGCGTGCGGCAGGCGCTGGGGCGGCGGCTGCGGGCCCAGCGCCCGGAGTGGGGAGGAGGGTGGACGCTGGGCTCGGCGCTAGCTCGTGGTTGTCGAAGTCCTCCAGCGCGTCCGGGGCGGCGGTGGGCGCTGCGGGAGCGGTGAGCTGCGGCGGCAACGCGATGGCGTCCAGGGCGGCGTCGTAGCGCGCCTTGGCCTGCTGGAAGAGATCCCGCTCGGAGGCCGCGAGGCTGCGCAGCGAGCCGAAATTGAGGGATTGAGCGTCGAAGAACGCGCCGTTGCGCTTGACGAAGAAGTGGAGGTGCGGCCCGGTGGAGCGCCCCGTGGTCCCCACGTAACCGATGGGCTGCAGCCGCTTGACCTTCTGCCCGACGGCGAGCCCATCCTCGAAGCGAGAGAGGTGGCAGTAGCCGCTCTCGATGCCGCCGGGGTGCTCGATCTTGATGGTGTTCCCGCAGGGCCCCAAGGGGCCAATGTGGGTCACGGTGCCGTAGAGCGTGGCGTAGACGGGGGTGCCGCTCGGCGCGCCGAAATCCGTGCCGGTGTGGGGCATGGGCTTCTTCAGGATGGGGTGCACCCGCTTGGGGTTGAAGCGTGAGGTGATCCGAGGCTCTTTGAGCGGGTACGCCCAGCCCCCGTCCGAGGGCGTCCGACCTTCGGCGTCATAGTAGCCGCGCTCCGAGCGGCCGTTGAAGTAGTAGATCCGTGTCGGGCGCTCTTTGGGATCTCGCGGGAGATACTCCGCGGCCTCGACGCCCGCGTAGCGCGCAAACTCGCCGAGCACCGACAGCTCTTGAGCGATGAGCCGCAGGCGGTCCCCGGCGGCCGCGCCCTCGAGGCCGAGAAAGCCCGTGAAGGCCTTGCGCAGGGCCACGTCGATGGAAGGATCTAGGCCCGCGCGCTCGGCGCTGGCGGCGACGCTACCGTCACCGAGCGCGAGGGCGGCTTGGACTTGCTCCCGCTCCACCTTGAGATCGAGCTTGGCGGCCTTGAGCAGCCCGTCGGCGCCCTCGCGGGCTTGGTAGACCTCCTCTCGGCTGACGACGTACTCGAAGGCCACCACGCGCTTGGCGGCGTCGACCAGCGCGAAAAACTCGTCGTTGCGCCCGCACTTGTCGAGATCTCGCACCGATTTCATCGCGGTGATGATGCGGTAGGCCTGCTTGAGCTCGACGCCCGTGTCCGTGGCCGCCTTCAGGAACGGCGCGCCCCCGCAGTGGCCCTTCAGCTTGCGCTTGCCGCTGGTGTCGTCGGCGATGCGCCAGGGGCCGGGGACCCTGACGCGCTCACGCCTGGGCGCTGGGGCGGGCGCGCTCGGAGCCGTGATGGGCTCGGCCGTGGCGCTGGCGGTGGGAGGCGGCGTGATGAGGGCCGAGACCCTGCCCTTGTCCAGGCGCATGGCCAGGGCCACCAGGGAGCAGACCCCGGCGATGCCCAGCAAGGTCCCGAGGGCTGCCACCAGGTTGGGCGAGAGGCCTGGGCGGCGCGGGCTGCGCGGCGAGCGGCGCGCCGAGGCAGGACCGAGGCCCTGGGCCTCGCTAGCCCCGTGGCCCGTGGCCCTCGTCTCGGTGGGCGCCCCCTCCTCGTCGTCCTCCGGCACGGTGCGCGCCGCCTCCACGCGCGCGAGCAGCCGCGCGCGAAAGTCCGCACCGCGCGGGCGGTTCGGATCCAGCGTGGGGAGCGCGGCGTCCTCTGGCTCGTGGTTGCCCTCGGGCGCCGGGCCTGCTGGGGCGTCCTCCAGCTCCAGCTTGGGATCCAAGCTCCCGTCCTCGAGCACCGCAGGATCGGTGACGCGACCGATGAGGCGCGGCCCGCCAGGCGGAGAGGGCGTCGACACGTGCGTTGCCCTAGCAGGCGCCCAGGAGCCGAGCAAGCCGGCGCGGGGTGGGCCCCTTGGTCCCGGTCGGCGCTTGGAGCACACTGGGAGGGGTATGGATGAGCAGGGTCCTACCGCGCTCGAGCGCTCCCAGCAGAGCGGGGTCTTGGCGTGAGCGTGGCGCAGCGAGCTCGTGCGGCCCTCCGCGCTGCGTGGCAGCGACTCCGCGGCGGCCAGCTGACGCGCGGGCGCGCGGCGGCCAGCGTTGGGGTGGGGCTCTTCATCGGGTGCTTTCCGCTCTACGGCCTGCACCTGCCGCTCTGCGCGCTCGTGGGTCTACCGCTCGGCTTGGACGTCCTCGTGGCCTACGTGGCCACGAACGTCTCCAACCCGCTGTTGGCGCCGCTGCTGCTGGCTGCTGAGCTGAAGCTGGGCGCGTGGCTGCTCGGGCGGCCGGCGCCGAGCTTGTCGCTCCACGCGCTGCGGCTCGGCGACGCCCCGCTCGAGCTGCTCCTCGGCGCGCTCGTGCTGGCGACGGGGTTGGGGCTCCTCGGCGCGCTCGTCACGGCGCTGTGCGTGCCGGGTCGGCGCCGAGCCCCAGCTCCGCCATGAGCTGCGCGAGCGGCTGCTCGTCGCGATAGCGCAGCGGTTGCTGCCGTGCTCCCAGCCGTTCGGCGAGGGCGTCGTAGGCGGTCTGCGCCGCCGCCCTCGGCGTGGGCGCGCGCCCGGTGAGCCCCTCGATCGAGCCGACCCCCAAGCTGCTGATGCCACACGGCACGATGAGCGAGAAGAGCGACAGGTCGGTGCTCAGGTTCAGCGCGAAGCCGTGGCAGCTCGTCCACGAGGACAAGCGCACGCCGATGGCGCCGAGCTTCACGGGGCGCGCAGCCTGCTCTCCGCCGGGCCAGCGCCCCGGGCTGGCCGCGTCCGCCCAGAAGCCGATGTACTGCTTGCCGGGCAGCTCCCCACCGTCGACGCCCTGCGCGGCCGCCACGCGCGCCATGGTCTCTCTCAGGTCACCGACCCAGCGGCGCACGTCACAGCGCTCGGGCGCCAGCTTGACGATGGGGTAGGCCACGAGCTGCCCGGGGCCATGGACGGTGACGTCACCGCCACGCCCCGTCGTGGCGAGCTCCACGCCGCGCGCGCGCAGCGCCTCTTCACCCAGCAGCACGTGCTCGAGGTGGGCACCCCTCCCCAGGGTGACGACCGGGGTGTGCTCGAGCAGCAGCACGACGTCGCCGACGCGATCTTCACGCCGCGCCGCGAGCAGCCGCTCTTGCAGCTCCAAGACGGGCCCGTAGGCGCGGCGCCCGAGCCAGATGGCGCTCAGCTCCCGCATGGCTCACTCCGGGACGTGGCGCCCGGCGGCGCGGAGCTCGTCACGGAGCGCCTCGATGTTCTCGGTGAACACCGCGGCCACGTCGGGATCGAACTGGGTGCCGGCGCAGCGGTCGATCTCGTCGATGGTGACCTCGTGAGGCATCGCGAGCCGGTACGAGCGGTTGCTGGTCATGGCGTCGTAGGCGTCCGCCACGGCGATGATGCGCGCGATGAGCGGGATGCCCTGCGCGGTGAGCCCCAGGGGGTAGCCGCGCCCGTCCCAGCGCTCGTGGTGGAGGTGGACGCCGGGGACGACGGGCTCCAAGAAGCGGATGGGCTCCAGGATGTCTTTGCCGTTACTAGGGTGCTGCTGGAAGGCGGCGTACTCCTCCGGCGTCAGCTTCCCGGTCTTGTGGAGGTTGAGCACGCAGCCCACCTTGCCGATGTCGTGCATCAGCGCGGCCTGCCGGACGATCTCGATGCGGGCGTCGTCGAGCCCCAGCCAAGCGGCGAGCTTACTCGCGTAGACGGAGACCCGCTCGGAGTGCCCCGCCGTGTAGCGGTCCATCTTGTCGATGGTGGTGGCGAGGCTCTGGATGGTCTGTTGAAAGGTCGCCTGGAGGTCCTCGTAGAGCCGCGCGTTCTCGATGGCGGCGGCGGCGCGAGACGCCAGCAGGGTGAGCAGCTTGCGCTGCCCTTCGTCGAAGCGCCGGGTGGGCTCGAGCGAGCTGGCGGCCGTCCAGCCGATGAGTCGCTCGCGCATCTTGAGCGGGACCACCATGACGCTCGACGGCCTCGGCTCCGGCGTGGCCTCGTACAGCTCGAGCGCGCTCGGGCCGTGCAGCATGAGCGGCTCGCCGCTCCCGAGGCGCTCGAGCACCTCGCGCGCGGACAGCTCCCCGAAGTCCGCCTGCTCCGGGGCGCGCGCCGAGGTCGTCGTGGCGCGCACCGCCCACCCCCCTTGGCCGTCGTCGAGCGTGGTCTTCACCACGTCCGCACCCAGCTCCTGCAGGGCCCCCTGTTCGAGCGTGGTGAGCACCTCGTCGAGGGACAGGCTGGCGCTGATGGCCTCGCTGATCTTGTAGAGCGAGAGCGCCTCACGGAGCCGCAAGTTCTCCGAAGCCAGCCGCTGCTTCTCCAGACCGCGTCGCACGATGTGCAGGACCTCCTCCACCTTGAACGGCTTGAGGACGTAGTCGTACGCGCCCTCCTTCATGGCCTCGATGGCGGTCTCCACCGTGCCGAAGCCCGTCATGATGACGGTGAGCGTGTTGTGGTGGTGGCTCGAGATGGCCTTGAGGAGATCCATCCCGCCGAGGCGGGGCATCTTCAGATCGCTCAGCACGAGATCATAGCTCTGGCGGCCGAGCTCTTCGATCGCGTTCTGCCCGTCGTCCACCGTCTGGACGGAGTAGCCCTCCATGGACAGAAACTCCGCGAGGACGTCGCGGATGAAGCGCTCGTCGTCCACGATGAGGATCCGTGAGCGCTTCTGCTGGGCGTGCGAGGTGGGCGCGGACATGGTCGGAGGGCGCGTCATCGACCAATTAGCATCAAAGCCGGTGTGGCCGCGAGCAGGACGTGCCGAGCGCGCCTCGCCGGGGCGCGACGCAGGGGACGCTCAGCCGCGGTGCCCCAGCAGACCGCCGAGGGCGCGCGCCCGCGGCGCGGGGTCGTGACTCCGCAAGTAGAGCAGGTTGCCCAGGTTGACGACCCCATGCGCCAGGAGCGGCCCCAGCAGGGACCCGGTGAGGCGATAGAGCGCGCCCAAGAGCAGCCCCATCAGCGCGGCCCAGCCCATCCACGCGAGGCGGCTCTTACCGGAGACCTGATGGACGAGGCCAAACAGCAGCGCCTGCGGGACGAGCCCGATCCAGGGCAAGAGCAGCCCACGAAAGAGCAGCTCTTCGGTGAGCGCGCTGGCGAGCGCCACCAGCGCCAAGCTGACCGGGTGTTGGCTGCGCGCGTAGGGGCGAAGATCTTGGTGCAGCCGCTGGGCCCACCCGAAGCGCCCGACCAGCCAGCGCGTCGAGAGCAGCGTGGCGGCGCCGAGGCAGAGCCCGAGTGAAGCCCCGAAGACGCTCGACTCCGTGTCGCTGAGCTCGAGCCATGCCGCGCCGGGCTGGAGCATCCCCGTGCTGCGCACGTACCACAGCACGGTGAGGCTCCCGAGGACCGCCATCACGTAGGTCATTGCGCGCTGCGCGCCGGGAGACATGCCGCGGCAAGCTTGGCATGGAATGCCGCGCTTCGCACCTCGCGCGCGCGCCGCGCCTCAGCGCTGCGAGCGGAGGCGCTGGCCGAGGCGTCCGATGGCGCGGGTGTGGAGGCGGCTCGCCCACGATTTGCTGAGCCCCAGCTCGGCGGCGACGTGGTCGAAGCGATCTCCCTCGAGGTAGTGGCGCCGCACCAGCGTGGCCTCCTGCTCGGGGAGCTCCGCGATGGCGCCCTTCACGAGCTCGAGCAGCTGCGCCCGCGCCAAGGCGTGCTCGGGGTTGGGCGGCGCGGCGCCGGACGTCAGCTCATCCGTTCCAGGGCGGCCCGGGGTGGCGACGATCCCGAGCGCCATGGCGGTGGCCATCCCCGCCAGGTGCTCGCTCAGCGCCGACTCGGCGCTCTCCGAGGTCGGCATCGCTCGCCGCGTGGCCTCCAGATCTTCGACGGCACCCTCGCTGTACTGCGCGGCCGCGCTCTCCGCCGCGAGGCGCTCGTGGACGCGGCGCGGCAGGTGCGCCAGGGTGCGCAGCCCATCGACGATGGCGCCGCGGATGCGGTAGTTGGCGTAGCTACGGAAGGGGACCCCGCGCGCGGGGTCGAAGCGGCGAGCGGCGTCCAGCAGCCCCTCTCGCCCGAAGCTCTGCAGGTCGTCGAAGGCCGCGTGGCGCCCCATGGTCCTTAGAAATTGTCGCGTGATGATGTCTACGAGGGGCAGGTGCTCCTTGAAGCGCGCGAGCACCTCCGGTGAGTCCGTAGGCATTGCCCCTACGATACTTCGGCTCGCGACCGCGACGCAACGACTCCGCCACCCGACCGAAGCGCCGGGCCATGACCGTAGAGCTAGGACGAGGCATCGTGGTCCGTGAAGAGGGCGTGCGCGGGGGAGGGCTGCCCCCGGTGAGGGCCACGGCCACGGGGGCCGCCGCCGAGCGTGGCGCCACCTTTCAGAAGCTGCTCGGCGCGGTCGGCACGCGGCTCGAGCAGGGAGAGGCGCTGGTGCGCGGCGTCGTGCAGGGGCGGCTGAGCGCGTCTCCGTCCCCCACGGAGCTGCTCGCGCTCCAAGCCGGCATCTACCGCTATGGTGAGGTGGTCGACTTGACCGCCAAGCTCGTGGACCGCGCGGGCTCCTCCGTCCGTACCGTGCTCCAGGGGAGCGGCTGAACCGGTGTCTAGCCGCGCCCTTGGGGTATGCTCCGGCGCCATGAGCCGAGAGCGCGTCTTGGTCGCGATGAGCGGCGGGGTGGACTCGTCCGTCGCGGCGGCGCGCCTGCTCGCGGCCGGCCACGAGGTCATCGGCGCCACGTTGCACCTCTGGGACTACCCGGATGATGGCTCGGCGCGGGGGCGCTGCTGCGCCCCGGAGGACGTGTATGGAGCGCGGCGCGTGGCCGACGCGCTGGGGATCCCCCACTACACCTTCGACCGCCGAGAGCTGTTCGAGGCGGAGGTGGTCACGCCCTTCGTCGAGGCCTACCTGCAGGGCGTCACGCCCAGCCCTTGTGTCCGCTGCAATCGCGGGGTGAAGATCCCGGAGCTCTTGGGGCTCGCCGACCGGCTGGGCGCGCGCTGGCTCGCTACCGGCCACTACGCGCGCATCGTGGAGCGAGAGGGTGTCTTGACCCTGCTCCAGGGCCACGACACACGCAAAGATCAGAGCTACTTCTTGCACATGCTCCCCCAAGCCACGCTGGCGCGGCTGAGGTTTCCCCTCGGCGAGGCCACCAAGGCGGAGGTGCGTCGGGAGGCGGCGGCCCTCGGCCTGCCCGGGGCGGACAAGGGGGAGAGCCAGGAGCTCTGCTTCGTGGCGGACGGTCGCTACGCGCAGTTCGTGGCGGAGCGCGCGAGGGAGCGCCTGCGCCCCGGCAAGCTGCTGGACGAGGACGGACGCCCCATCGCCACCCACGCGGGGGTCCACGCCTTCACCCTGGGGCAGCGCAGGAACCTGGGCGTCGCGGTCGGCAAGCGCAGCTACGTCGTGAGGCTGGATCCGGCGCTCGGCACGGTGCAGCTGGGGGACCGTGAGCGACTCGCGGTGCAGGCCGCCTCCCTCGAGGAGCTGACGCTGCGCGCCGGGGTGGAGCTGCCGCTGCGCTGCGAGGTGGCCGTGCGCTACCATGGAGCGCGCCACCCCGCGCTGGTCGAAGCCGCCACGCCCGGCGCGGCGGAGGTACGGTTCGATCACCCCGTCATCGCGGTCGTCCCAGGTCAGTACGCCGTCTTCTATGCTGGCGAGCAGGTGCTCGGGGGGGGCGTCATCCGAGCCAGCCAAGGCGCCGAGGAGCTGCCGGCATGAGGCGCGCGCGTTGGGTCTTGGCGGTGGGGCTCGCGACCCTCGGCTGCTCCACGGGCGAGGGGACGGGCTGGGTCAAGAGCGAGCGGCTCTACGTCGCGGAGTGCTGGAACGGGCCGTTCGACCTCGAGCCCACCTTCTTCGGCGCCAACCCCTTTCGACAGCAGCTCGACATCCGCGTGCAGCGTGGCGACAACCTGGAGGAGGTGAGCGACGGGCTGAGCGTCCTCGTCACGGACGTCGCACAGATCCGCGAGGAGCACCTGGGGGAGGAGCTCCGCGTCACCTTGCCGCGCGGCGTCTCGCCGCCCGGGGTCCCCGTGCGCCCCGACGCCGACCCGGCGAAGGTCAGCCTCTCGCTCTACCTCAACGACACCTGCCATCAGCAAAACAGCAGCCTCTACGCGCTGGACGGCACCATCACCTTCCGCGCGCTCTTCAGCGGGGACCCCAACGAGAAGGACGGCGGTGAGCGCCTCACCGAGGCGCGCTTCGGCGCCTTCTTCGCAGATCCGCGAGATCAGGGCGCCGACGGGGTGGTCCCGGAGGCCAAGCGGAGCTGGGTGGAGGGGGGCTTCCGCTTCTTTTTTCAGCGAGGGCAGCCGGCGCAGCCGTTCCCATGACGGGGACGGTGATGCGTGTGTGCGCTCCAAGATGATCTCGGGCATACTGCCCGGGCCCGCTCAGCTCAGGTCCACGAATGCCCAGTCAGCTCCAACGCTCTACCTTGCTCCATCACCGTCGCGGCTCTCGCCTCGGCGCGGCGCTGCTCGCTGCCAGCCTCACGGCGGCCTCCCTTGGCGCCGCGGCGCCGCCCAGCCTGGGCAAGGCGGACACCGCGTGGCACCAAGGGGAGCTGGACGTCGCCATGTCCCACTACCAGCAGGCGGTGAAGGAGGGCGGCCTCGAGCCGGACGAGGTGGTGCTGGCCTACTCTCGCATCGGGGCGGTGCAGGCGGCCCTCGGGGAGGAGAAGGCCGCGCTGGAGTCCTTCCGGGTCGCCGTCACCATCGATCCTGAGTTCGTCCCCTCGGCCGACAGCGGGCCGCTCGCCCAGCAGCTCGTCGACAAGGCGCGCGGCGAGGTGTCGGCGCTGGGAGACTACCTCTCACTCTCCATCAGCGCGCAGGAGGTCATCCCGGCGAAGAAGGAGTTCACCGTGGTGACCGTGCTGCCGGAGGCCTACACCACCACCATCGCCGAGGTGAGCTTGGAGGTGGAAGATCTGGCCACCAAGAAGCGCTGGCGGCAGAGCAAGCCGTCTGGCGCGCAGATCGAGTTCAGCGTGCCCAAGCGCGTCGCGACCAGCGGCGCCAAGCTGAAGATCGTGGCGCGCGCGCTCGACGACGACAAGAACGCCTGGGCCATCGCGGAGCAGAAGATCAGCGTGAAGGGCAAGGCAGCGGACGGCGCGGAGGAGGAGCTGTCGCCCTTCGCCCCCACTAAAGAGGAGGAGCGCCGCGCCAAAGACGACAAGAAGAAGGAAGGGGGCTTCTTCAGCGGGTCTACGCCCTGGCTCGTGGGCGGCGGCGTCGCGGTGGCCGTGGTCGCCGTGGTCGCCACCGTGTTGCTCCTGCCCAGCAACGAGGCCGACGTCGGCGCGCCTTCCTGGACGCGTTGAGTCATGGCGGAGCCTTCGACGCTCGCTGGCGCGGGGGCCTTCGTCGGGCGCTACCGGATCGTGGACGAGCTGGGCGTCGGTGGCATGGCCACCGTGCACCTGGCGCGCGCGGACGGCCCCGGCGGCTTTCAGAAGTGGGTGGCGCTCAAGCGTATTCACCCGCACTTGGCCGAAGACGCCCAGTTCATCGACATGTTCCTGGACGAGGCGCGCATCGCCGCGCGCATCTCGCACCCCAACGTCGCGCAGGTGTTCGACCTGGGGCGCGCCGGCAACACCTACTGGCTGGCCATGGAGTACCTCCACGGCGAGCCGCTGCGGGAGGTGCTGCGCCTCATCGAGGACGGCGCGGCGCCCATGCCCCCGGAGATCGCCGCCAAGGTCTGCGCGGACGCCGCGGAGGGGCTGCACGCGGCGCACGAGCTGCGAGGCCGTGACGGCCAGCCGCTCGGGCTCGTGCACCGCGACGTGTCCCCACACAACCTGTTCGTCACCTTCGAGGGTGGGGTCAAGGTCGTCGACTTCGGTGTCGCCAAGGCGCGCGGTCGGTTGAGCGACACGCACGTGGGGATCCTCAAGGGCAAGGTGGCGTACATGAGCCCCGAGCAGACGCGCGGCGAGGCGATCGACCGGAGGACGGACGTCTTCGCACTCGGCGTCGTGCTCTGGGAGCTGACCACCGGGCGCCGCTTGTTCCGCAGCGACTCGGACCTAGAGACGGTGGCGCGCGTGCAGGCCTGTCGCGTCCCGAAGCCGTCGAGCCTGGTGCCGGGCTATCCGCTGGCGCTCGAGCGCATCGTGATGGGTGCCCTGGAGCCGCGCCCGGAAGCGCGCTGGCCCACGGCGAGGCACTTCGCGCGCGAGCTGCAGCGCTTCGTCATCAGCATCGGTCACCTGGTCACCGCGGACGAGGTCGGCGGCTACCTGAAGAGCATGCTCATCCAGCGCTTCGAGACGCGGCAGGCCTACCTCGAGCGCGCCGCGGAGGTCACGCGCACCTCGGCCATGGAGGAGCTCGAGGCCATCGACGTCACGGAGGAGGTGTCGATGCTCACCGACGTCGACGCCGTCGCGCCGGGCGCCCGCGCCGCCGCCTACGGCTACGAGGAGGACGAGGACGCAGCGACGCGGGTGGTGGCTCCGGTGTCTCGCGCGCCTGCCTCGAGCCCGCGCGCGCCGCTCCCGCCACCGGCGGCGCTCCCCCCGCTGCCCAGCTTCGGGCTCGCGCCGGGCGTGCTCGCCGGCGCCGCCTACGACGAAGAGGACGAGGCGCTGACCTCGGTGCGCGTCAGCCCGCTGGAGGGCCCCGGGCTCCAGGTCACCATCCCGCGCCCTGCTGCGTCGCCGCGGAGTGACGCCCAGCACACCGCCAGCGTCATGATCCGGGAGCCGGCGCCGGTGATGGCGCCGGCGGTGCCCGCGGTGCCCGCGGTAGCGTCGGCGCCCGCGGGCCCGCGCTTCGGCCCCGTCGTGTGGGTGCTGGCGGCGGTCAGCGCGCTGGCGGTCGCTGGGGTCTTGGTGGTCCTCGCCGACCGCACGCGGGAGCGGTCCTCGCCGGTCACGGTCACGGTCACCGCTCAGGCAGCGCCCCCCTCGCCAGCGGCGCTTCCTGCCGCCGCCGTCACGGGCAGCGCGGCGATGCTGGCGGAGGCGCCCGCCGCCTCGCCGGCGCCCAGCGTCGCGGCGCCCGAAGCACGCCCGGCGCCCGTCGCCGAGCCGCGGGCGGTGGAGCGGGCGCCCGCCGTCGCTGCGCTGGTCCCGGCCGCGGCGCGCGCGGTCGCGGCGCCCACCAAGCCTGCGCCGCCCACTCCGGACAAGCTCGTCGGGCCAGGGGCGAGCGTCGCCGAGGCCAAGCCCTCGGTCCCCGCCGCTGGCGCCCCGGGCTACCTCACCGTAGTCTGCGATCCGTTCTGTGACGCCGTGGTGGTCGGGGGCCGCAACCTCGGCCCCTCGCCGGTGCTGCGCCACCCGCTCCCACCCGGGAGCCACGGGGTGCGGCTGAAAAAATCTGGAGCCCCCCAGCAGAGCTTGAGCGTTACCATCGTCTCCGGCCAGACCACCGCCCAACGCGTGAAAATGGGATCATGAGAGTCAAGAGCTTTTCCGCCCTATCTTTACTGAGCCTCGGCGCCGTGCTGGCGAGCTCCTGCGCCGCCGATGGTGTCAGCATCACGCTGCAGGACTGCCCCGCTGGTGGTGACAACCTCTCGTTTCGGGACTCCTCCACGTACACGGAGCTCGCCATCTTCGAGGATGGCTGCCCCAGCATCGAGGACTTCACGCGCGGAGACACCTCGCGCGCCATCTATCGGGCGGTCGTGCGCTCCACGGAGTCACTCCCCTCGGTGGGGGAGCTCGAGAAGAAGACCTACGGCTTCGGGGTCCTCGTGCGAGGGGACGACTGCGGCGTGGTGGGCTTCGGCTGCGCCAAGGCCAACCTGGAGAAGAGCAGCAGCGTCACCGTCTCGGTGGCAAACTTCGCGGCGGGCGACGCCGAGCGCTGCACCACCCTCTACGCCGGCGCGGGCTGCGCCGAGGGCCTCACCTGCCGCGAGGGCAAGTGCGTCACCGGCACGCCCGGAGACGCCGGGACGGACGCCCCCACCGACGCGCCCACCGACGCGCCGGAGGACGCCCCGCCGCCGGACGCTGGCGTCGGCTGTGAGCTGTCCCTGGTCTCCAGTGGGCTGCTGCCCTCCCCGGGGCCCGCGCAGGTGAAGCTCTCCAACGCCGTCGTCACGGCGCACGGAGGGGGCTTCCTCGTGGCGTACCGAGAGCTCGACACGACCACCGGCATCGACCGGGTCCGGGTGATGCCGCTCACGCTCGCGGGGCAGCTCGGGACCCCCTCGGACATCGCGGTGGAGAGCTGCGCCAGCCCGTCGGACACGGGGGGCGTGGGGCTCCGGTCGCTGGGTGACCGCGGCGTCGTGGCCGTCGGCGTCTCCAAGTGCGCGCGCTCGGGCGCTACCGTGGGCTTCGCCGCGCTCGGCGCGGACGGCAGGCCCACGGAGCCGCTACACATCATCGCCGGCGGCGCCTTCGGAGAGCTGAGCCTGGCGCAGCGGCACGCGCTGGGGCCGTCCACCACGGCGTCACGCTCGGCCTTCGGCTTCTTGGCGAAGGTCGGGCTCTCACCCGCCGCGGCGCGGTTCGTCGAGCTCGACGGGGCGCGCTTCGCGGGCGGTGCCAGTATCAGGATCGGCTTCGAGCAGAGAGAGAGCACCGCGCCGCTGGTCGCGGGCACCTCGGCGCTGCGCGGCGAGCTCGCCAAGGTGGAGCGCGCGGGGCAGCTCGCCGTCGGCCCGGCGGGCTCGGGGGACGTGAGCGGCACCGCGACCCTCCCCGCGGCCGCGTGGCAGTCGCTCGGTGTCGTCGGGAGCAGCCTGGTGGTGCTCCAGCCCGTCAGCCCGGACGCGGAGGCCCTCGACGCCGGAGCCGAGCCCACCGGGCTCTCGGTCCAGCTCGTCGACGCCACGGGCGCTTTGGGCAGCGCCGCCAAGGTCGGAGACGCCACCTTCACCGGAGGCGATCTCGTCACCGTCGGGCGTGACCTCATCGTGCTCGGCTCGCGCGCCGGCGCCATGGAGGTGTTCCGCTTGGCTGGCGCCGCCAACGTCCTCCCCACCAGCCCGTCCGCCCACCAGACCTTCGTGGGGACCATCGGCCCGCACCCGCTCGACGCCTTCGACGGGGTGTACTCCTCCATGGCAGCGGGCAGTGGCAGAGTGGCCATCGTCTGGGTGACCGGCGCCAGCGCCCCGGACCTCCGCGCCGTCGGTGGTTGGGCCCTGCTCCAATGCGCGCCGTGATCACGCTCGTGGACCTCCAGCTACGGGAGGAGGCGCTGCGGACCAGCTTTCGCTTCAGCTGCACGGATTGCCAGCACTTCGAGCCGGTCACGCGCGGCTGCTCCTTCGGTTTTCCCACCGAGGAGCACCGTCAGGCCTCGCTCCACCTCGGCGCAGCGCTGAATTTCTGCAAGAGCTTCGAGCTCGGCTGATGTTGGCGCGACCCCCGGCCCCCGGCCTCCGGCGCCGCTGACGTGACGAGCTCTCACGCCCCCAGCCTGTCCACGCTCGTCCGGCGCGCGGTCGCGGGGGAGTGCCAGCTCGAGGGCCAGCGGCTCCTCGTGGCGGTCTCGGGGGGGCCGGACTCCATGGCGCTGCTGCACGCACTGGCCCGCTGCCGGGACCGTCACCGCCTCGAGCTCTACGCCCACGGGGTCGATCACGGGCTGCGCCCCGAGGCCGAGCAGGAGCTCGGGCTCGCCGAGGACCTGGCGAGTCGCTGGGACGTCCCCTTCGAGCGGACCCGCGGGGTGCTCGCGCCCGGGGGCAACCTCCAAGCGCGCGCCCGCGCGCTGCGCCATGAGCACCTCGAGCGGCGCCGACAGCAGCTCGGGGGTGCCATCGTGGTGACGGGCCACCACGCCGACGACCGCGCCGAGACGCTCTTGAGCCGGATGCTCCGTGGCGCGGGGCCCCGGGGGCTGGCGGTCCTGCCGCCGCGCCAGGGCCATTTTGCTCGACCCTTGCTCCGAGCCCGGCGGCAGGACGTCCTGCTGCACTTGACGCGCCACGCCATCCCCTACGCCCGAGATCCCTCCAACGAGGACCCGCGCTTCTTGCGGACGCGGCTCCGCGCGGAGCTGCTGCCGCTGCTCGAGCAGCTCGATCCCCGCGTCGTCCAGCACCTCGGCGATCTCGCGGACGATCTCGTGGCCGCCGGGCCGCTCCCGGCGCCGCGCTGGCTCACGTCCACGGGGGAGGAGCTGCTGCTCACGCGTGCGCAGCAGCGGCAGCTCGAGCGCGCGCAGCGCCGCGGTCAGCGCCACTGCGCGCTCCGCCTCGCGGCGGGGAGGGACGTCGTGGTGGAGCTGGCCAGCGGCGACGGCGCCGAGGAAAAAGCTTTGGCAAGTTTCGGGGATGCGCGCGCGAGCCGGCGTGCTTAAGTGATGCTCCTAGCGCCCTGAGGCGCATCGACGGCAGGGGCCGTCGGTGCCATGATGGGCCCTCCGCTCTCGTTCGTTCGTCTTGAGGTATTAGTGAAGCAGCCGCACAAGACCCTGCTGCTCTGGGTCGTCCTCATCGTCGCCTTCTTGGGAATCTGGCAATTTCTTCAGCCGGAGGGGCCCCAGAAGCAACGCATGCCCATCAGCGAGTTCATCGCGCTGGTGAAGGCGCCCAAGGACCAACGCCACGTGGAGGCGGTCGAGGTCAAAGACCGCGAGTATAATTTTCAGATCGTCAACCCGGAGTCCAAGGGTCCCCCGGAGCGCGGCTTCAGCATCGGACCCCAGCGGGACGACAGCATCGCCCAGACGCTCATCGACGCCGGGGTGAAGGTCACCTTCGACAAGGACGAGGGGAACCCGTTTTTTGCCACGGCGCTGACCATCCTGCTGCCGATGCTGTTCTTGCTGGTCATGTTCTACCTGTTCATGCGCCAGCTCCAGGCGGGGGGCGGTAAGGCCATGAGCTTTGGCAAGAGCCGCGCCCGTTTGTTGAGCGAAGCGCAGAACAAGATCACCTTCGCGGACGTGGCGGGCATCGACGAGGCCAAGGACGAGGTCGAGGAGATCATCGCGTTCTTGCGTGACCCCAAGAAGTTCCAGCGCTTGGGGGGCCGCATCCCCAAGGGCGTGCTCATGGTGGGGCCGCCCGGCACCGGAAAGACGCTGCTGGCGCGCGCCATCGCCGGGGAGGCGGGGGTCCCGTTCTTCAGCATCTCCGGCTCGGACTTCGTGGAGATGTTCGTCGGCGTCGGCGCCAGCCGCGTGAGAGACCTGTTCGAGCAGGGCAAAAAGCACGCTCCGTGCATCATCTTCATCGATGAGATCGACGCGGTGGGGCGGCACCGTGGCGCCGGCCTCGGCGGCGGTCACGACGAGCGTGAGCAGACGCTCAACCAGCTCTTGGTCGAGATG